>PTKV01000001.1 GCA_002937895.1 Alphaproteobacteria bacterium MarineAlpha5_Bin9
GGCATATTCATTAATTCATTTCCAGGATTTCCTACTAATTCACCAAAAATACATTTAGTATTTTTTTGAATAGCTTTTTTAAAACCTTCTGTATCTCTTGGTTTTACAAAAGTAGCATTAATACCAAATTTAGGAAAAGTTAAACGAAAAAGATTAAATGTACCTCCATATATTTGTGATGATACAACTACATGATCACCAGAACTACATAAGTTTATTATAGCAAGAAAAATTGCACTCATTCCAGAAGCAGTAGCTAAAGCTGCTGTTCCCCCTTCTAACGCTGAGACTCTCTCCTCCAAAACTTGAACAGTTGGGTTAGATATTCTGCTATAAATATGGCCACCTTGCTCTAAATTAAATAAAGCTGCCGCATGATCAACATCATCAAATAGATAAGAGGTTGTTTGATAAATAGGAACTTGTCTAGATCCAGCATTTTTTTGAGGCATATATCCTGCGTGCAAACTTAAAGTATCAAATTTGTAAGTTTTGGGGTCCATTTAAATCTCCTTTGCTTTTTTTCTTAATTCAAACTTCTGTATTTTTCCTGTTGAAGTTTTTGGTAACTCACAGAAGATAACATGTTTTGGCCTCTTAAATCCAGCCATATTTTGCTTACAATAAGAAATAATATCTTCTTCAGTTATATTTTTGTTATCCTCGATTAATTCTACAAAAGCACAAGGGGTTTCTCCCCATTTTTCATCAGGTTTTGCAACAACAGCAACTAGTGAAACCGCTTTATGTTTTGCGATAATATTTTCAACTTCTACTGATGATATATTTTCACCGCCTGAAATTATTATATCTTTGGAACGATCTTTTATTTGAATATATCCATTAGGATGCATCACAGCTAAATCTCCAGAATGAAACCAACCATTTTTCATCGCATTTTCTGTGGCTTCTTTGTTTTTATAATATCCCTTCATAACTATATTTCCTCTAATCATAATTTCCCCTATAGTTTTTCCATCTAAAGGAACGTGTTCATAAGTTTCAGGATTCATAACTGTCACTTCTTCTGTATTAGGATATCGGACACCTTGTTGAGATTTGATTTCTGATTTTTCATCATTAGATAGAGTATCCCATGATGTATTCCATGCACAATGAAGCATGTGACCGTAAGTTTCAGTTAAACCATAAACATGCAAAACTTCAAATCCTAAATTCTGCATTTTACTAAGAATTGCACTTGTCGGTGGTGCCCCAGCTGTCATTGCATATACCTTATGATTTATAGGTTTTTTATCTTCTTCTTTAGCATCAGCAATAATACTTAAAACAATTGGAGCTCCTCCAAAATGAGTAACTTTGTGTTTTTCAATCAAATTATAAATGTTTTTAGCAATAATATATCTGCAACAAATTACTTTTGCATTTAATAAAGCAAGTGTCCAAGGATACCCCCAACCATTACAATGAAACATAGGAACGGTATAAAGGTAAGTTAATCTGTTAGACATATTCCAAGCAACAACACTTCCCATTGACATCAAATAAGATCCGCGATGATGATAAACAACTCCTTTTGGTTGGCCAGTAGTTCCTGAAGTATAACTTAAAGAAATTGCTTGCCATTCATCCTTAGGTCTTTTCCATTGATAATTTCTATCACCTAAATTTAGAAATTCTTCATAAGTCCATTTTCCAAGTCTCTGACCTTCATCATCTTTTAACTGTGCATTTCTATCAACTATATCTATTACAGGAATTTCTTTTTTTACTAACTCTAGAGCTTTTTTAATTATTGGAGAAAATTGTGTATCAGCAATAAATAATTTTGCATCACTGTGTTCTAAAATATAAGCAATTGTTTGAGGATCTAAGCGTATATTAATTGTATTAATTACTGCACCAGTCATGGGGATAGAATAATGCGCTTCAAATAATTCTGGTGTATTGGCTGCTAAAACAGAAACAGTGTCACCCAATCCAATTCCTTGCTTTTCAAGAGAACTAGCAAATTGTATTGAACGATCATAGACTTGTTTCCAAGTATATTTTCTCTCTTCATAAACCAAAGCCTCATAATCTGGAAAGACATCCTTTGTTCTTTCTAAAAAAGTTATTGGGGATAAGGGAACAAAATTTGAAGCATTCTTATCAAGATCTTTATCAAAACTATTCAATTTTTCCTCTACTAAAATTATTAGAACTTTTACAAGAAAACTAACTAATTTACTAATGGTTTTCCTGTTTCTAAAGTATACTTAATACGCTCTTGAGTTTTTGGCATTTGTATAAGATTCATAAAAGCCTCTAATTCCAGAGCATATAAGTCGTCCTCACTTAACTCTTTGTGTATATTTGTATTTCCTCCACTCAAAACAAAAGCTAATTGCTTTCCAACTTCAAATCCATGATCTAGAATTTTTTTATTTTTATATAAATTTTCTAATTTTTCATACATTTTATCCCTAACACTTTCTCCTGGCAATTTAAACACAGGCTCTTTTGGAATCTTAAATTTGTCTCCGATTTCTTCTAGTAATTTTTCAGACTCATGTAACAATCTGTCTCTATTAATGACTATTTTATCTTTTTCTAATAAAAATTTTTGAGGCAAAGCTTCATTTGGTGAATTAGCAGTTTTAGCATATCCAATTAAATCAAAGACTTTTAAAGGTGCAAAATTGGGATCATTAATACTTTCTTTTGATTGAATCCATCGCCACAACATTTCTTTACAACCTCCTCCTGCTGGAATCAAACCAACTAATGTCTCAACTAGACCTAATACAACATTAGTATGAGATACTACAAAGTTACTTTGAACAACTACTTCAAATCCTCCCCCAATAGCCAAGCCAGATGGAGCTGAGATAACTGGTTTTGGACAATATTTTAAAGTTTTACAAATCAATTGAAAATCATAGATAAATTTTTCAATTTTATTCCATTCTTTGTTTTTGGTAAACTCCATAACATAATTTAAATTAACACCAGCAGAAAATTGAAGAGCATCATTAATTATTATTAAATTATTATCTGTGGCAAATTTTAACATTTCCATCGAATCAGAATTTAAAACATTTGCCTTTGTTGTAAACTCGACAATATTATATTTTTTTACGTTATTATAATATAATTTAGATGAAGAATTTTTTCTGCTTAAAAAGTTTGAATTATTTTTAATTCTTCTAAGCGTTGTAAGACTTTTATTCAAATAATTTTGCTTTATCTCTATAGATTTTTTTTCATTATTGATTATTTGAAGCATTTCGAAAGGGCCAATACTCCAATTGAATCCCAATCTCATAGCCTCATCAATATTATTTTTATTTTCTGTTACATTAGGTATCAATGAGGAAGCATATTCTGTTATTTTAGTGATTACTGTTCTAGCATAACTACCAAATTTTCCTTTAATATTAATTAATTTAATCAGATTCATTTGATCACCTATACCTAAATCAACTTTCTTGGCTAATTTATAATTTCCTGAATTTAAATTAATAGCCTCTAATATTTTTTGATTTTTAATTTTTTTCATCCTATAAAAACCACCTAAACCTTTTCTTCCTGTGTAACCTTCTTGAATTAATTTATTTACAAGAGGATTCTCTTGAGCTACTTCATGAAAAGGATCTTCTTTGGGAAGTTCTTTTAAAAAACTTTTAAGAACATCCGCCATAAGATCTAATCCAATTAAATCATATAATCCAAAAACACCTGTTTTAGGAATTCCCATTGGTCTTCCAAATATTGCATCTGCCTCCTCAACTGTTAAGCCCATCTTAATGGCCTCTTTCATTGCTACTTGCATTGCATAAACACCCACACGATTACCTAAAAAACCCGGGGTATCTTTACAAATAATTACCCCTTTACCAAGCTTTTCATCACAAAAAGATTTTAAAGTATTTATTTTTTCTTTATTGGTTATAGGTTCAGTGACTACTTCTAATAATCCCATATAGCGTACGGGATTAAAAAAGTGAGTAATACAAAAATTTTTTTTCATTTCTTCTGACATTTTTTTTGATAAAATCTTTAGAGGTATTGTTGAAGTATTTGATGAAATTATAGAGTCTTTCTTTCTCACTTCTTCTATTTTTTTGTATATATTATGTTTAATATCAATTCTTTCTACTACTGCTTCAACAACCCAATCAGCATCTTTAACTAAATTAAAATCATCATCAATATTGCCAGCAAAAATCAAATTAATTTTATTTTTTTCAAATAACAAAGGTGGGCGTGATTTTAAAATTCTTTCCTTAGCTTTTTCACTAATTTCATTTTTATTTCCATTAATTGACGGGAGATCCAACAGATTTACTTGTAAGCCAGCGTTTGCAACTTGAGCAGCAATACCACTGCCCATAGTTCCTGAACCAATTATAACTACTTTTCTAATTTCCACTTGATTTATTTTTTTAAAAAAACCATATATAACAAGAAAAAAAATAAAGAATATAAAATAATACAAGTATTGGGGTGGAAATTTCAATAAATATCTCTAAAAGGCTCCTCTTATGAAAAAAAACCCCAGTAGAAATGAAAATTTTAAAAAAGAGACTTCTTCTTTATTAAAAAAAATAAATAAATCTATTGATATCGATCAAAGATTATTTAATGAAGACATAGCTTGCTCAATAGCTCATTGTTATATGATGATAAAAAGTAAAATAATTTCCTCTTCTGATGGCAAAACTATAATTAAGGGACTGCAACAAATTCATAAAGAAATAAAAAATAATAAATTTAAATTTGAAGACTCATTAGAAGATATTCACATGAATATAGAGTCGCTGTTATTCAAAAAAATTGGGCCTATTGCAGGTAAATTGCATACTGCAAGATCAAGAAATGATCAAGTTGCCACAGATTTAAAATTATGGATAAGAAAAAAAATTTCTATCATAGATAATGAAATTAAAAACTTCCAAAAAACTTTTATTACTGCTGCTAAAAAAAATGTTCATACTTTAATGCCTGGATATACTCATTTACAAATTGCGCAAACCGTTTCTTTTGCTCATCATATGATGGCTTATGTAGAAATGTTTGGAAGGGACAGAAGTAGATTAAATAATTGCTTAACTAGATTAAATGAAAACCCTTTAGGATCTGGAGCTTTGGCAGGAACTTCTTTTAATATAAATAGAAAAATAACAACTAAATTACTTCTTTTTAAAAATGCAACGGCAAACTCTATTGACAGCGTATCTGATAGAGACTTTGTGATTGAATTCATTTTTTGCTTATCTTTAATTAGTGTGCATCTTTCAAGATTAGCTGAGGAAATTGTGTTATGGTCTAGTCAACACTTTCAATTTATTAAATTACCAGATGAACTTTCAACAGGAAGTTCAATTCTTCCTCAAAAAAAAAATCCAGATGGGGCTGAATTAGTTAGAGGAAAATCAAGTTTGATAATTAGTAATTTATCAGCAATTTTGAATATAATCAAAAGTATGCCATTATCTTATAACAAGGATATGCAAGAGGACAAAAAACTAGTTTTCGATAGTTTTGATAATGTTCTAATTTCTTTAAAAGTTTTGCAAGAAACTATAAAAAAAATGAAAATAAATAAAATAAAAATGTTAAATGCCATAAATAATTCAAATGCTACAGCTATTGATTTGTCAGATGCATTAGTAAAAGAACTAAATTATTCTTTTAGAGATTCGTATGCTCTAACAGGAAAAATAGTTAATTATGCTAACAAAAAAAATAAATTTCTTCATGAATTATCCATAAGAGAGCTGAAAAAATTTGATAATAACCTATCAAAACAAATTATCAGCATCCTATCTCCACAAAATAGCATTAAAAATAAAAAAAGTGTTGGAGGAACAGCTCCAGAAAATGTAAAACAAGCTATAAAACAAGCAGTGAGTAAATATTTATGAGTATGTTAATAAAATTTTTAACAATTTTTTTTCTTTTTACTTTACTTGGATGCGGAAAAATAGGTCCTTTAACATTGCCTGAAGACCAATTAGACAAATCAGTTATTACTTATCCATGTGATGAAGCATGTGAAAAAAGATTTGAAGAAGAAAAAAAACGCCAACAATCTGTAACCCTGCAGTTCAATTAAATGATTGTAAAATTTAAAAAAAATACTCCTTATATAGAAGGAGTAAATCTATCTAAATTAGCAAAAAAAATTCCTACTCCTTTTTATGTATATTCTCAAAAAAAAATAATAGATTCATATCTTAATCTTTATAATATTTTAAAAAAAGAAATTTTTTATTCAGTTAAAGCAAATTCTAATCAAGCTATAATTGCTTTACTAAACTCTATAGGCTCTGGATGTGATGTTGTTTCAAAGGAAGAATTGATTAGATCTTTAAAAGCAGGAGTTCCAGCAAAAAAAATAATATTTGAGGGGGTGGGAAAAAGCGAAGAAGATATTAAGTTTGCAATTAAAAAAAGAATTAGACAAATAAATGTAGAATCGATTCAGGAATTAGAAACAATTAATAAAATTTCAAAATCTTTGAAATTAATTACCAGTATAGGCATAAGAATAAATCCAAATATTGATTCAAAAACTTTCAAAAAAATTTCCACAGGTAAAAAAAATGATAAATTCGGTATTGATTACAATGATATTCAAAAAGCCTGCAAGATAATTAAAACTTCAAAAAATATTTCTCTAAAAGGGATTTCTTGTCACGTAGGCAGTCAAATTTTTCAGATAAAAGTTTTCGAAAAATTATTCACTAAAATGAAAAAAGCTGCAAATTTAGTTGAAAAATATGATATCTACATTGAAAATCTTGATCTTGGTGGTGGTTTTGGAGTTCCTTATACAAAAACTAATAATAGATTAAATATTATTCAAGTAAAAAAATTAGTTAATAGAATATTTAAAAATTCAACTTATAAAATATCATTTGAACCAGGAAGATTTATAGTTGCCCAAGCTGGTATAATTATTACTAAAATTATTACTACAAAACAAAATTCTAAAATTAATTATATAATTGCTGATGCGGGTATGAATACTTTTTTACGTCCTTCTATGTATAATGCTTCGCATAATATAATTTCTTTTAACAAATCGCACAAAAAAATGAAATATACTTTAGCGGGACCAATTTGTGAAAGTTCAGATATTATTAAAAAGAATATTAAATTACCCAAACAAGAAGTTGGTAATTATTTAGCTATTTGTGATACAGGCGCTTATGGAGCTGTAATGGCCTCAAACTACAATTCCAAATGCCTTCCTGCGGAAGTACTAATAAATAAAAACAAATTTGTAATAATTAGAAATTCTCAAAATATTAATTCACTATTAAAACTAGATAAAATTCCTAAATGGATTTAATTTATTATCTTATATATTAATCCAGCTAAATCATTTAAGATTAATTTTAAATTAAAATAAAATTCATTCAAAAAAAATAATATTAAGTTTATTGTTCCTACATCGGTATTTCTAAGAAACCAAAACAACAAAATTAAAATTGATATAAATAAAACTGCTATGATTGAGTTAAATATTTTAGGTTTTTCTTCTAAAACATATTTTGAAGGTAAATTAGAAGAAAAATTTGAATTAGTACTTTTTTCTAAAGAATTATTTTCTTCTAAAATAGAAGGTTTTAAAACTTCATCATTAAATTTATTGGGTTCTTGGAACCATTGCTCTTTGCATACTGAACAGTGAACCATTCTTCCATTTGGCTTTAATTCAGCAGAATTAACTAAATACCTTGAATTACATGCAGGACAGGACAATATCATAATATATCTATATATATAAAATGTAATTATGATTAAATAAATTTAAATTATTAATAAATGTTAGTTAGATCTCTTTTTTTTTATTTTTTGCTTTATTTATGGACAATATTCTTAGGTATAATTTTTCTTCCTTTTTTATTTTTACCTAATAATTATTTAAAAAAACCAATAAATTTTTGGATAAAGGGCATATTATTATTTTTAAAACAAATATGCAGTATTAGTTATGAATTTAGAAATATTGAAAATATTCCAAATGAGCCTGTTATTATTGCATCTAAACATCAATCGGCTTTTGAAACGTTAGCTTTATTTTATTATTTTAAAAAATCATTATTTATTCATAAAAAAGAGCTTCTTTATATTCCTATTTTTGGATTATATTTAAAAAAATGTAATATGATTGCAATTAATCGCAAACAGGGAACTTCATCAATGCGTAAAATGCTAAAAGAAGTTAAAAATAAAATTTCAAATGGTTATTCAATAATAATTTTTCCAGAGGGGACTAGGAAAAAACCTAATGAAAATACAAATTATAAATCTGGAATCACAGGAATATACAATGAATGCAAATGTAATGTTCTTCCAGTAGCTTTAAATTCTGGTTGCTTTTGGCAAAAAGGAAAAATTACAAAAAATCCAGGAAAAATAATTATAAAATTTTTAGAAGTTATTCCTTCCGGATTAGAAAAAAGTAATTTTTTAAAAATTTTGGAGAAAAAAATTGAAAAAGAATCTGCTAAAATAAATTAATTTTATTTCTTTTCTCTAGGATCAAATGAACCTGCTTGTCCATAATCTTCAATAAGTTTTCTAATTTTTTTAGTTGATGAAAATATTTTCTCCATTTTATTAAGATCTTTATTTCTAATTGCTTTTTGAAGTGAGGCCAAATCCTCTGAAAATCTTCCTAGCATATCTAATACTGCTTCCTTATTTTGTGAATAAACATCTCTCCACATTATTGGATCACTACCTGCTAATCTAGTAAAATCACGGAAACCTGCTGCTGAATATTTAATTACTTCATCTTTCATTCTATTTTCAAGATCTGTTGTTGTGGCAACAATAGAGTAAGCAATTAATTGTGGTATATGCGAGGTCATAGCCAAAACTTTGTCATGATGTTTAGAGTTCATATATTCCACTTTCATACCAAATGATTTCCACATTTTTTCAATTTTTTTTACATTTTTATTTTTTGAATTTTTTGTTGTTATAATACAATATCTATTTTTAAACAAATCAGCAAATCCATATTCAGGTCCACTCTTTTCCAAACCAGCTATTGGATGACCTGGAACAAATGTAATGTATGAATTGTTACAATGTTTCTCATATTGATTTATAACTTCTGTTTTAACTGAGCCTACATCAGTTATAATACAATCTTGTTTTATTAATTTATTAAGTTTTTTAAAAATTGAGCTATAAGTACCAAGTGGGGAACATATGATTATTAAATCAAATTGATATTTTGAATTATTTAAGTTAGATACAAATAAATCTACAATCTTTAATTTTTTACATTTATTTATGACATTCTGATTTATATCGTAACCTAAAATATTGGCAGAAAGTTTGCTTTTTTTTAGAGATCTAGCAACTGATGAACCAATTAAGCCCATTCCTATTATTAATGTATTGTCAAAAATTTTCTTAGACATTAAAATTTATTTTTTTTAATATTTTCACTGTCTTGAACATTTCTTCTTTATTCCCAATAGTTATTCTTAAACAATGAGGTAAACCATAACTATGTAATTGACGAACGATTATACCACTATCAAATAAAATACTAAAAATTTTGTCTGCCTCATCTGAGTTTTTTTTACATTCTATAAAAGCAAAATTTGTCGATGATGGTATAGATTTTAAATGTAACTTTTTTAATTCCTTCTGAAACCATGTTCTATTTTTATTATTCACTAAAATATTTCTTTGCAAATGTTTTTTATCTTTTAGAGCTTCGCTAGCCATACTTAAGGCCATTTTATTAACATTAAATGGAGGTTTAATTTTATTTAATATAGAGGCAATTTTTTTACTTGTATAACACCATCCTATTCGCATTCCTGCAAGACCATATACTTTTGAAAAGGTTCTAGTTATTATCAAATTTTCATATTTTTTAACAAGACTAAATTTAGAATCATAATCTTTGTTGTTTACATATTCAGCATAAGCTCCATCAATAACTACTACTATGTTTTTTGGAACTTTAGATAAGAAATTACTTAAATTTTTCTTTTTAATATAAGTACCTGTTGGATTATTTGGATTATCTATTAAAATTAATTTTGTAGAATTATTAATTTTTTTTAGAATTGAATTAAGATTAAGAACATATTTTTCTTGCTCTGCAATCACCGAATGAGCTCCTGCTATTTTAGTAATAATTGAATACATTTCAAAACCGTATTGGGAATGTATTATTTCATCTCCAGGATGACAAAAAGCTATAGCACTCATTAATAATATTTCATTAGATCCATTTCCTAAGACTATTTGATCTTTTTCAATTAAATGCATTTTTGATAATTGTTTGCGAAGTGTTTGGCCGCTTATCTCACCATAGCGGTGTAAAAAATTATCATTTTTAAAAATTTTAACTACTTGTGAACTTGCTTTTAATGAATTTTCATTTGAGGATAATTTAATTATTTTTTTCATTTTTCCAGCAGAAGATTTACCACCTTTATAAACTTTTATGTTTTGAATACCTCTTTTAGGTTCAAAGTCATCTTTGGTATTCTTTTGTATTTTTAAAGAGGCATGAAAAAATTCTCTCCACACTCTAATCAAACTATCTTTAGAGTAATATCCATTTGATTTTTTGAGAAGACGTTGAATAATATTGTTTTCTCTATTTATATCAATAATTTCCTTTGATTTATCTTTTTTTGAGCCAATTTTTTTTACTATTCTAGATCTTTCATCAATTAAATTTAATATTTTATCATCTAAAGAATTTATCTTTTTCCTAAGTTTACTAATATCTTTATAAGTCATAAATCTATAGTTCTTTACAAATTATAAGCAAATAAATCAAAGAAAACATGCTTTATGTCTAATTATATATAGATTGACTTAAATTGTTGATTAATTTACTAGCCTAATTAGCACTGATTTGAAAACAGCTTGCGGGTGCTAAAATTATCGCTAAAGCGTTTTTTACCCCAAGTTATAGAGATTTTTGGTCATAATTATGAGTAATAAAAAAGTCACAATTGAGCCAAGTAAGGATTATCCTTGCGATATAGCTATTTTTAAAAACTATAATCATAAACTTGAGTCAGGCAATACTTTAAATAATTTTAAAGTAGCTTTTAAAACTTATGGAAAAATAAATTCTAAAAAATCTAATGTTATTCTTATTTGTCATGCTTTAACTGGAGATCAATTCATAACTGAAAATAATCCTATAACAAATAAAGATGGATGGTGGTCTAAAATGGTAGGAAAAAACAAACCTATAGATACAAATAAATTTTTCATAATAGGAATTAATGTACTTGGGGGGTGTATAGGGACAACAGGACCTAAAGAGATAAACCCAGATACAAATAAACCATTTAATTTAGATTTTCCTACAGTTACAATTAAAGATATGGTTGATGTACAAAAATATTTAATTGATGCTTTAAATATAGATAAGTTATTTGCTGTTATAGGATCTTCTATGGGGGCTATGCAAGTATTACAATGGATAATTGCTTTTCCAGAAAAAATATGTAATGCTATTCATATTGCAGGAGCACTAAAACACTCTTCTCAAAATATCGCTTTTCATGAAGTTGGAAGACAGGCTGTTATGTCTGATCCAAATTGGTTTAAGGGAGATTATTCTAATCATAATGTAAAACCAGAAAGAGGTCTAGCTGTTGCTAGAATGATAGCACACATTACATACTTATCTGAAGATGCTCTTCATAGAAAATTTGGGAGAAAACTTCAATCAAGAGATATTATCTCTTTTGGATTTGATGCAGATTTCCAAGTAGAAAGCTATCTAAGACATCAGGGAAAGTCATTTGTAAATCGATTTGATGCGAATAGTTATTTATTAATGACAAGAGCAATGGATTATTTTGATTTAACAGAAAAATTTCCTAAAATAATTGAATTTAATAATACAATAAATAAACATATAAACTATTTAGTTATTTCTTTTGATTCTGATTGGCTTTTTCCGACTAATGAAAACCTAGAAATAGCAAAAATTTTAATAAAAAATAATTGCAAAGTTAGTTTTATAGAAATTAATACAGATAAAGGGCATGATAGTTTTTTATTAAATGAGCCTGAGTTTCATAAAGCTATAAAAGGATTTTTAAATAGTAAATTGGATATAAATGATAAATAAAATGACACAAAATATTAGCATTCGCAAAGATTGGAAATTAATTCAATCTCTCATAGATATAGATTCTTCTGTTTTAGATATTGGTTGTGGTGAAGGAGAACTAATGTCTCAATTAGAGAAAAATTTAAATTCTAATACAAGAGGCATGGAAATAGATGGTGACTTAGTAAATAAAGCTATTAATAATGGCTTAAATGTAATTCACGGAAATGCTGAAAAAAATCTAGAGTATTATTCAACTCAAAGTTTTGATTATGTTATATTAAGTCAAACTCTGCAAGCTATGTATAATCCGAAAATTGTTTTAGAGGAATTATTAAGAATAGGTTCAAAAGCAATAGTATCTTTTCCAAATTTTGGTCATTGGTATATAAGACTTCAACTTTTGTTTAATGGTAAAATGCCAGTAACAAAAGGTCTTCCATATTCTTGGTATGAAACTCCTAATATTCATTTCTTCACCCTTAAAGATTTTCAAGATATATGTAAAAAATTAAATATTAATATTGAAAAAAGTTTTGGATTAACAAACAAAGGTAAACAATTTGAAATAACAGATTATTCTATAACATCAAATTTGATTACACAAGAAGCAATTTTTTTATTAAGTAAAAATAAAATAGAAACAATAAAAATTGAATCAAAACAAAATGTTTTTATGAGTCAAAAAATTTTAGCAAATAATCAATGAATGAAAATATAAAAATTCAAATTTGCAAACAGCTCAAAGACAATTATTCATACATAATATATTCAAAAAAATTTAAAAAAGCCATAGTTATAGATCCATCAGAAGCAGATCCTATATTAAAATTTTTAGAATTAAATAATTTAGATTTAATAGCAGTTTTGATTACACATCATCATTCAGATCATACTTCTGGTATAGATAAAATATATAAAAATAAAAAAGTTAATGTGTACTCACCCAATTTAAAGATAGAATTCTCAAATATAAAAATTAATAATAATGAAATTATTGATCTTTTTTTTATAAAATTCAAAGCAATTTTTTTGCCAGGACATACAAATGATCATGTAGTATTTTATTGTGAAGAAAAAAATATTTTATTTTCAGGTGATACTATTTTCTCATTGGGATGTGGAAGAATTTTCGAAGGAAGTATTAAAGATATGTATAACTCTTTACAAAAAATTAATAAAATGCCAGATAAAACTATGATATTTTGTGGCCACGAATATACATTAAATAATTTAAATTTTTTAAAATCTACTTTCCCGAACCTAAAAGAATTAGATGATTATTCTTTGAAAATTAATACTAAATTTAAAGATACTGAAACTACAATGCCATTTTTATTGGGTGATGAAAAAATATATAATCCTTATTTATGCAATAAAAGAAGTATTTATGAAAAATTTAAATCTATAAATAACTATAATAATTTAAGTTTTTTTAAATATATAAGAGATTTAAAAGACCTTTATTAAAAAAAATTAGATTAATAATTGACTATTTTTGTTTAAAATTATAAACGCTTTTATCTTTAAAAATTATGATAGCAATATTTAAAACTGGTGGAAAACAATATAGTGTCGAAGAAGGGCAAATATTGAAAGTTGAGAAAATTGAAGGCAAAAAAGGTGATAGCTTAAAATTTGATCAAATATTAGCAATTAGTGAAAAAAATTCAAATAACATAGGCACACCAAATGTTGAAGGTGCTTATATTCAAGCACAAATCATAGATCAAATTAGGGATAAAAAAATAATTGTATTTAAGAAAAGAAGAAGACAAAATTATAGACATACCCAAGGTCATAGACAATATCTAACAGTATTAAAAATTGAAACAATATCAGATGGTTCTAAGAAATTAGCTAAGAAAAAAACTACTGAATCTTCAAAATCTCTTACATCTGATAAAAAAATTCAAAAGAAAGAGGTTTTGCTAAAAGATAATTCAAAAACTAATAAAGCTAAGAAAAAAATAGTAAAAAAAAAAGTAGCAAATAAAAATAAAAAGGATAAATAGTTAATCATGGCAACAAAAAAAGCAGGTGGTAGCTCAAGAAATGGGAGAGACTCGGCTGGAAGAAGGTTGGGAGTAAAAAAATATGGTGGAGAAGCTGTTTTAGCTGGTAATATTATTGTTCGCCAAAGAGGTACTAAGTTTTATCCGGGAAATAATGTTGGGATAGGAAAAGATCACACATTATTTGCTATAACCAAAGGTAAAGTTAACTTTAAAAAAACTCGAAAAAAAACCTTTGTTTCAGTTACGCCATCCTAAAAAAATAATTATTTTAGAATTAACAATGAAATTCCTAGATGAGGCAAAAATATATATTAAACCTGGTAACGGAGGAAAAGGTTGTTTAAGTTTTAGAAAGGAAAAATATATAGAATTTGGAGGTCCTGATGGAGGAAATGGTGGTAAGGGAGGAGATATAATCATCAAAGTTGAGAAAAATTTAAATACTTTAATTGATTATAGATATAAACAACATTTCAAAGCAAAAAATGGGCAAAACGGCAAAGGTAAAAATAAAACTGGGGCTAGTGGAAAAAATTTAATTATAAAAGTTCCTCCTGGAACTCAAATATTAAATCAAGATAAAAGTGTTATAATTTGTGATCTTATAAATAATGAAGGAGAACTCAAAATAGCTGAAGGTGGAAAAGGTGGATATGGTAATTCAAATTTTAAATCTTCAACTAATAGAGCGCCTAGAAAAACAACTAAAGGTGAAGAAGTAGAAGCTCAATGGGTTTGGTTATCACTTAAATTATTAGCTGATATAGGAATTATAGGCATGCCTAATGCAGGAAAATCTACTTTACTCTCTTTGATTTCTTCAGCTAAACCTAAAATTGCTGACTATCCGTTTACTACACTTCATCCAATACTTGGAGTCGTAAAAAAAGATCATAAAGAAATTGTAGTAGCAGATATACCAGGATTAATAGAGGGTGCACATGAAGGCAAAGGTATAGGAGATAGATTTCTTGCACATATAGAAAGGTGCAAATCATTACTTCATATTGTAGATTGTTCAAATGATAACTTTTTAGATAATTATATTAAAGTAAGAAATGAACTTAAGAAATACGGTAGTAATTTAAATAAAAAAAATGAAATAATTGCTATAAGCAAAATTGATCTTTTAAACAAAAATTACGATGAATTAATAAAATTAACTTCTGAAAAAACTGGAAAAAAACCAATATTGTTTTCCTGTTTTAGTGGTTATGGAATTTCTGAATTAAAAAAAAATCTTTTCTAATTTAAGAAAACAATATATCTAATCTGACTAAAAAAGAGAGTAAAACACTTGATTCATATTGGATTACTTGGGGGTTCTTTTGACCCTCCTCATAGAGGTCATTTATATATTTCTTTAGAGGCAAAAAAAATACTGAAACTCAATGAGCTTTGGTGGATTGTTTCACCTAAGAATCCCCTAAAAAAATTTAAACCCGTAAGCTATGAAGATAGGTTAGAAGATTGTTATAAAATTGTTAAAAATTATCCAATTAAGATAAAGGAAGTTGAAAAAAAAATTAATTCGAAATATACTTTTGAAACAGTAAAATATTTGAAAAGTCATTATCCTAATATTAAATTTTATTGGTTAATGGGAGCAGATAATTTGATTAACTTTCATAAATGGCAAGAATGGAGAAATATTTTTTTTGAAATTTCTATTGTTATTTTTCGTAGACATAGATATAACAGTCTCGCATTGAATAGTTTAGCTAAAAAGACATTTTCTAATTATCAAATAAATTCAAATGATTTGCATCAACTAGATTTTAATAATCTGCCTTCTTGGACTTTTATCAAGAATAAAGAAATAAGAATTTCTTCAACTGAAATTAGGGCACAAAGAAAAATTTTAAGGGGGCTATAATTTCTTTAAATAATAAAAATTTATCTTTAAAAATAATAAAAATTTTAGAGGATAATAAAGCAGAAGAGATAGAAATCATAAATATAGCCGGCAGATCTTCTATTGCAGAAAAATTTATTATCGCCTCATGTAGATCTAGTCGTCACAATGCTGCTACAGCCAATCTTTTAACTCAAAAACTAAAAGATATAGGTATAAAATGTCCGCCTCCTGAAGGCAAAATAGTTTCTGATTGGATAATAGTTGATACAGGGTCAATAATTGTCCATTTATTTAGGCCAGAAATCAGAGAAAAATATAAACTTGAAAAATTGTGGGATATTGGGTTTGATTTAATTGAAAACCAATCAGCTTAATAATATATTGAAAAAATGAAAAAAATTTTATTTTTGCTCTTTACTATCGCAATAATTTTAAAATCAAATTTAGCAGTCAATGCCAAGGAAAAAGAAATAGACACTTATGAACTTCTTGACTTGTTTGGACAAATTTTTGATAGAGTAAGAGAAACTTATGTTGAAGAAGTAACTGATCAAGAGTTGATAGAAAAAGCGATTGATGGCATGCTCACAGGGTTAGATCCTCATTCAGGGTATTTAGATGCAGAAACTTGGGAAGAAATGCAAGAGGAGACTAAAGGAAAGTTTGGAGGTTTGGGAATTGAAATTACAATGGAAGAAGGTTTTGTTAAAGTCGTTTCTCCTATAGAAGATACTCCAGCATATAATGCAGGAATTATAGCAGGGGATTTTATCGTTCAAATTGATGATGTGCCTGTTTTAGGAATGACAATAAATGAAGCAGTAGAATTAATGAGAGGTAATATTGGAACATCAGTAAAATTAACTATTGCAAGAGAAGGTATAGATACTTTTGATGTTGATATTACTAGAGCAATAATAAAAGTACAATCAGTAAAATCAGATGTGTTTAATAATGTAGGTTATATTAGAATTACCTCTTTTACAGAACAAACTTTTTCTGGTGTTAGGAGAGCTATTAATAAAATTGAAGATAAACTTGATAATAATGCTATAGGATATGTCTTAGATGTACGTTCAAATCCGGGCGGATTATTAAGTCAAGCAGTTAAAGTGACAGATGTTTTTTTAGAGAAAGGAGAAATTGTTTCTACTAGAGGAAGAGAAAAAAATGATATAACAAGATATAGAGCAAAAAAAGGAGATTTAATAAACAAAAAGCCTTTAGTAGTAATTATTAATGGAGGTTCAGCATCGGCTTCAGAAATTGTTGCAGGAGCTTTACAAGATCATAAAAGAGCAATAATTATAGGCACTAAAACTTTTGGCAAAGGATCTGTCCAGACCATTATTCCTTTTAAAAATCCAGTTGAATCTGGAATTAGATTAACTACTGCTAGATATTATACTCCCTCAGGCATTTCAATCCAAGGTAAGGGAATTGAACCAGATATAATTATTAAACAAGGAAAGTTTGAATCAAATAATTATAGAATATTATCTGAATCAGATTTAAAAAATTCTTTAGATAAAAATCAAGAACAGCTAGAAGACAGTGAAGAACTATCGCCCCAAGAAGAAAGGTTGTTAAATGATTTTCAATTAGCAAGAGCCATAAACCTTATTAAAGGATTAAGTATTTATGGAGAATCTTTGATTGAATAATGAGTGAACTTAGAAAATGTGTTGGCATAATGCTAATTAATAGCAAAAAACAAATATTTGTCGGTAAAAGAATTGATCACCCTTCTGGATTTTGGCAAATGCCACAAGGCGGTATAGATAACACGGAAAATGCAGAACAAGCAGTATGGAGAGAAATGATGGAAGAAATAGGAACAAATAAAGCCTCTATAATAAAAATTTCTAAAAAATGGATAAATTATAAAATTCCAAAAGAAACTCTTAAAACTCTACCTTGGGGTAAAAAATATATAGGCCAAACACAAAAATGGTTTGCATTTAATTTTGATGGTGAAGAGAAAGATATAAATATAAAAACTAAAAATCCTGAATTTAGTGATTGGAAGTGGTCAGATTACAAAGATATAATTGACGAAATTGTTCCTTTTAAAAAGAAAACTTATTCTATCGTTATAGAGGAATTTAGAGATTTATTTTAAATTTTAAGATAATATTCTGCATCAATAGCTTTTATCATTAAATTAATCTTATTATGTTCTTCTAATTTCTTTTCGCTTTTATCTTTTTCAATATTATCTAATTGTTTTTTTAGATTATCTTTATTCAAATCACTAATAACAAAAACTTCTTCACCTAAAACTATACATTTATTGGGATTAATTTCTACAAATCCACCAGAAACAAAAAAGGATTTTAAGAGATTTTTATCTTTACCATATACTAAGACACGTCCTGGACGAAGAGAGGATATTACCTTGCTGTGTCCTGGAAGCACTCCTATATCTCCATCTTCTCCTGGTACAATAATTAAACCAACCTCGTCAGAAAATATTAATGTTTCTGGAGATACTAAATCAAATGCGATAAAATTTTCCATTTATGCTGCTTCAGCTTCAAGTTTTTTTGCTTTTTCTATTGCTTCTTCAATACCCCCAACCATATAAAAAGCGGCCTCTGGCATATGATCATATTCCCCTTTAACTAATCCATCAAAACTTTTTATAGTATCTTCCAATTCAACATACTTACCTGGTGAACCGGTAAAAACCTCTGCTACAAAAAAAGGTTGTGATAAAAATTTTTCTATTTTTCTTGCTCTAGCAACTGTTAATTTATCTTCTTCGGATAATTCATCCATACCTAATATTGCTATAATATCCTGTAAACTTTTATAAGTTTGTAGTACTTTTTGAACTTCCCTTGCAACTCTGTAATGATCATCTCCAACTACTTGAGGATCCAAAATTCTTGAAGTAGAGTCTAAAGGATCAACAGCTGGATAAATACCTTTTTCAGAAATTGCTCTGTTTAATACTGTTGTCGCATCCAAATGAGAAAAAGATGTTGCAGGAGCTGGATCTGTTAAATCATCAGCTGGAACATATATTGCTTGCACAGATGTAATTGATCCTTTTTTTGTTGTGGTTATTCTCTCTTGAAGAGCTCCCATGTCTGTTGCTAAAGTTGGTTGATACCCAACAGCTGAAGGAATTCTTCCTAATAAAGCAGATACTTCAGAGCCTGCCTGTGTAAACCTAAAAATATTATCAACAAAAAATAAAACATCTTGACCTTCTTCATCTCGAAAATATTCTGCTTGAGTTAATCCAGACAAAGCAACTCTAGCACGAGCGCCTGGTGGTTCGTTCATTTGACCATATACCAAAGCAACTTTAGATTTATCACCCTTAAGATCAATAATTCCAGATTCAATCATCTCATGATAAAGATCATTACCTTCTCTTGTTCTTTCTCCTACACCTGCAAAAACTGAATAACCTCCATGAGCTTTTGCTATGTTGTTAATAAGCTCCATAATTAAAACAGTTTTTCCAACCCCAGCTCCCCCGAAAAGACCTATCTTTCCTCCTCTTGCATATGGAGCTAGTAAATCTACAACTTTTATACCTGTAACCAAAACTTCTGTTTCTGTTGATTGATCAACAAATTCTGGAGCTGGTCTGTGAATTGGATATGTATTTTTGTGACCAATTTTTCCTCTTTCATCTACTGGCTCTCCAACAACATTCATAATTCTACCAAGAGTTTCTGGACCAACTGGCATTGAAATAGGTGAACCAGTATCTGTAGCAGTTTGTCCTCTAACTAAACCATCTGTTGTATCCATTGCTATTGTTCTTACAGCATTTTCACCAAGATGTTGGGCTACTTCTAATATAAGTCTATTGCCATTATTATCAACTTCTAATGCATTTAAAATTGAAGGTAATTCTCCCTCAAATTCAACATCTACAACTGCCCCTAAAACTTGTGAGATCTTTCCAGATAAATTATTTGCCATTGTTCCTCCTTGTTAAACTGATTCAGCCCCAGAAATAATTTCTATTAATTCTTTTGTAATAAATGCTTGTCGTGTTCGATTATACTTTAGAGTTAAATTATCAATCATTTCACCAGCATTTCTTGTCGCATTATCCATAGCAGCCATACGAGCACCTTGTTCACCTGCATTACTTTCTAATAAAATCTTAAAAATTTGAATAGAGACATTCTTGGGGAGTAAATTTTTTAGAATACTTTCTTCATCAGGTTCATAAGTATAAATAGAAATATCTTTACTCTCTTGACTTAAATCTTTTTTATTTTCTTTAAATTCTAAAGGTATAATTTGTTGATGAGCAACTTCTTGAGTAATAGCAGATATAAACTTGTTATAGATTAAAATACAAACATCAAACTTGTTTTCAAAAAATAAATTTTGAATCTTATCTGAAATTTTTAATGCAATATCATAATTCACTCCTTTTGAGCCTAAATCAAAAAAAGATTCTTCAATTTTATCTTTCATAATTCTATTAAAAAAATCTCTACTTTTTTTTCCAATTGTAATAAGTTTTACACTTTTTCCATCTTTTTCGAGTTGCCTAATATATTTTGCTGTATCTCTATTAATACTACTGTTAAAGCCTCCACATAATCCCCTATCTGCAGTAACAGGAATGATTAAATAATTTTCTTTTTTTCCGGATCCTGTCAAAAGCTTAATAACTCCTTCACCAGATAAACTTGATTTTGAGAGAGAAAAAAGCATTTCTTCTAACCTAGAAGAATAAGGCCTTGAAGCTTCAGCTTTTTCTTGAGAACGTCTCAGTTTACTTGCTGCTACCATTTTCATAGCAGATGTTATTTTTTTTGTCGATCCAACTGAATTAATTTGAATTTTAAGATCTTTTAAACTTGGCATATTATTTCTTAAAATTATTTAAAAAATTATCAAAAAAAGACTTTAGAATTTCTGAATTTTCTTTTGTTAGTTCTTTTTCTGTCTCAATAGAATCTAAAAGATCTTGGTGTTTTGATCTTATTTCTATTAAGGATTCTTTTTCAAATTCACCTACTTCATTTATAGGAATATCGTCGAGATAGCCATTAACTCCACTATAAATTGATACAACTTGTTCTGGAACAGTTAGTGGAGAATATTGTCCCTGCTTTAGTAGTTCTGTAAGTCTAGCTCCCCTATCAAGTAACTTTCTTGTTGAAGCATCTAAATCTGATGCAAACTGAGCAAATGCTGCCATTTCTCTATATTGAGCAAGTTCTAATTTTATTGAACCAGCAATTTTTTTCATAGCTTTAGTTTGAGCCGCAGAACCTACACGACTAACAGACAATCCAACATTAATTGCAGGTCTTATTCCTGCAAAAAATAAATTGGTTTCAAGAAAAATTTGACCATCAGTTATTGATATAACGTTAGTTGGGATATATGCAGACAAATCTCCAGCTTGAGTTTCAATAATTGGAAGAGCTGTTAAACTGCCACCCCCATGTTCTTCACTCATTTTTGCTGCCCTTTCTAACAATCTGCTATGAATATAAAATACATCTCCCGGATAAGCTTCTCTTCCTGGAGGACGTCTGAGCAAAAGTGACATCTGTCTATAAGCTACTGCCTGTTTTGATAAATCATCATAAATGATAAGCGCATGCATTCCATTATCTCTAAAATATTCTCCCATAGTACAGCCAGTATATGCAGACAAAAACTGCAATGGTGCTGGCTCAGAAGCAGTAGCACTAACAACAATCGTATATTCTAAAGCACCATTATCTTCTAAAGTTTTTACAATTTGAGCAACCGTGGATCTTTTTTGGCCAATAGCAACATAAATACAATAAAGTTTTTCTTTTTCATTATTTGATTTATTTACTTTTTTTTGATTTAAAATTGTATCCAATGCAACTGCAGTTTTTCCAGTTTGTCTATCTCCTATTATTAATTCTCGTTGTCCCCTGCCTATGGGAACTAATGCATCTAAAGCTTTTATCCCCGTCTGCATTGGCTCTTTTACACTTTGTCGAGGAATAATTCCTGGAGCTTTTAATTCGATTCTTCTTTTATTTTTTGAATTAATAGCACCTTTGCCATCTATAGGATTTCCAAGTCCATCAACTACTCTTCCTAAAAGTTCTTTTCCAACAGGCACATCAACAATCTCACCTGTTCTTTTAACTGTATCGCCTTCTTTAATACCAGTATCATCACCAAAAATACTTACTCCCACATTGTCCATTTCTAGATTTAATGCCATTCCTTTTACACCACCTGGAAATTCAACCATTTCTCCTGCTTGCACCTGATCTAATCCATATACTCTAGCAATACCATCTCCAATGCTCAAAACCGTACCAACTTCAGCTACATCTGCCTTTGAATCAAAATTAGATATTTGATCTTTTATAACTGAAGAAATCTCTGCTGCTTTAATTTCCATTAATTCCCCCTCATAGCAATTTCCAAATTATTTATCTTTGATGAAATTGAAGTGTCAATCATCTTTGAACCAACTTTAATTATTAATCCTCCAATAATATTTTTATCAGTATTAAAGTTTAAAGATAATTTATCTCCAAATAATTTCTTTAACTTATTATTAATTTCATCTTTTTGATTGTTATTCAATACATCCGCTGATGTTATATTAGCTAATACATCACCTCTTTTTTGAGAATTTATCTTATTAAACTCTAAAATTATTAGATTAAGAATATTGATCCTTTTATTTGTAGATAATAATTTAATAAATTTAAGAGTAAGATTATGAATTGAATTTTTTGATGTAATTTTTTCTAATATTATTAACTTATCAGATGAGTTAATAAGTGGACTCTTAATCAATAATTTAAAATCTTTATTGTTTTCAAATACTGTATTTATAAATTCCAGATTCTTTAATACTTCTTCTATACACTTAGAATCACTGGCTAAATCGTATAAAGCCGAAGCATATCTATTAGCTATTAAATTTACTGATGTATTTTTAGAAGACACTTTAAAATTCCATAAAATTATTGAATGAAGCTATCTAACATATCATTTAATTAACGCAAACTTTGAGTTTATTAATAAAATCAGAAAAATGCAAAAAATATTTCATATTGTGAATAACTTAACTAAAAGATTGTGGATCGACATCTATAGATACTTTTATATTAGTTTCTAAAGGGGTCAAGTCTATCATGTTTTTTACAAAATTGTTAAGAAGCTTTCTTTTTTTTGATTTAAAAAGAAATCTATACCTATATTTTCCCCTAAGCAGAAAAAATGGGGCTTCTACAGGCCCATACATTAAAACTTTGTCATCAATTTTTACATTTTTTGATAATTTGTAACAATATGATTGAACCTGATTTTTAGATGAGCCAGAAACAATTATTGATGTTAGATATACATATGGAGGCAAACTAAATTTTTTTCTCTCTATAAGAGACTTATTTATAAAATCTTTTCTATCCCTTTTTTCAAATGCTTTTATAATAGGATGATCTTCAAAATACGATTGAACAATAACTTTGCCTGTCCTTCTTTCTCTTCCAGCTCTGCCACCTACTTGCTCTAACAGATTATAAGTTTTTTCCATAGCTCGCATATCTGAACCCATAAAAGCTGAATCTGCATCAATTATTCCGACTAATGATAAATTAGAAAAATGATATCCTTTTGCCATTAATTGCGTAGCAATTAAAATATTAATATTATTTTTTTCAAAATCAAAAACTATTTTTTTTACTTTAGCGGGGGTGTTGGCAGTATCACTAGACATAACTTTTATCGTGGCTTTAGGAAAATTAAATTTAACCTCTTCTTCTAACTTTTCAACACCAGGACCAATAAATTTTAAAAAATTATCTTTTCTACAAGAATGACAAATATTATTAAATTCTTTTATTAATCCGCAGTGATGACATACTAATCTTTTTTTATTTTTATGCATAACTAAAAAAGATGAACAATTTTCACAATGATATTTATAACCACAGCCTCTGCACACAACTAAAGGTGAATAACCTCTTCTATTTAAAAATAATAACACTTGTTGTCTGTTATCAAGATTAGTTTTAACATTGTTAATTAAATTTTTAGAAAGAAATTTATTTTTATCTAAATTTTCTTTTTTCATGTCAATAATTTCAATTGCAGGTAAACTGAGACCAGAATATTGAGATGGTAAAAAAACGTGAAAATATTTTTTTTTAAAAATATTATAGTGAGTTTCTAAAGAAGGCGTAGCAGAAGATAATATAATAGGTATTTTTTCTATTTTACTTTTTACAATTGCCAAATCTCTAGCATTATACCTAATATTTTCTTCTTGCTTAAAAGAAGAGTCATGCTCTTCATCAACAATTATTAATCCCAAATTTTTAAATGGTAAAAAGAGACTAGATCTTGCTCCCAATATGATTCTTGAAGATCCTTTTAAGCAATTATGCCATATGTTTTTTTTCTTTGCTTCAGAAATTTTAGAATGCCATATTTCAGGAGTGAAGCCAAAACGATCTTTAAAACGGATTTCAAGCTGAGGAGTAAGAGATATCTCGGGAAGCATAATTAATATTTGGT
This sequence comes from Alphaproteobacteria bacterium MarineAlpha5_Bin9, assembly GCA_002937895.1. Lineage (GTDB taxonomy): Bacteria > Pseudomonadota > Alphaproteobacteria > HIMB59 > PTKV01. The sequence continues at coordinate 24,461 of PTKV01000001.1, forward strand.
TTTTCTTAACTAAAATTTTTTGAATTGCATTAAAATAGACCTCTGTTTTTCCAGAACCAGTAACGCCTTGTAAAACAATAGTTTGAAATTTTTTATATAAAAATTTATTTATTTGATTAAATACTTTTTGTTGTTCAAAATTAAATTTAATTTCTTTAAAATTATTTAAATTATTTATTTGATCTTTTGATTCATAATCAATTATATTTTTATTAACTAAAAATAATTTTAAAACACTTCCTTTGGGTGATAATGTAAAATCTGATATCCAATTTACAAATTCTATTATTTTATGATTAATAACAACATGGTTTATTATTGAATGAATGTATTTAATTTTAAAAACTTTATCATTTTTTGGCTTGTTTTCTAAAACAGAATATACGAGACCAACTTCTAATTTTTTAGCACCAAATGGAACTATCACAACACTTCCTGGTTTTACTTGTTGTCCTATCTTACTTTTATAAGTAAAAAGCTGATTAAAAGGCTTTGTTAATAGAATATTGCAATACATTTTAAATTAATATTAACTTATATTATTATTTTAATTAATCCTTTTATGTTATACAGGAAACAATGAAATTTTTTGTGGATACTGCAAATATAAATGAGATAGAAAACCTTGTCCCAACAGGCTTTGTTGATGGAGTAACAACAAACCCATCATTAATAGCTAAACAAGGTGGGGATATTAAACAAACCATAAAAAGTATTTGTTCAATAGTTGAGGGTCCTGTAAGTGCTGAAGTTACAGCAACTGAGCATAATAAAATGTTTGAAGAAGGAAAATTTTTATCTTCAATTGCAAAAAATGTTGCTGTAAAAGTTCCACTCACCGTTGATGGGCTTAAAACTTGCAAAAAACTTCGTAATGAAGGTATTATGGTTAATGTAACTTTATGTTTTTCTGCTGCTCAAGCACTTTTAGCTGCTAAAGCTGGTGCAACTTTTATATCTCCTTTTGTTGGAAGATTAGATGATATAGGGCAAAAAGGAATGAATCTTATAGAAGAAATTGTAGTTATTTATGAAAATTATGGTTTTGAAACTCAAGTCTTAGTTGCCTCAATTAGAAATCAAGAGCATATAATTGAATCAGCATTGATTGGAGCTGATGTTGCTACAATTCCTCCAAAAGTACTAAATGAACTATACAAACATCAACTTACAGATAAAGGCCTAAAAGCTTTTTTAGAAGACTGGCATAAGACTGGTCAATCTATTTTACCAAAATAAATGGTTAAAAACTCTTACGAAGAATCTATTATAAATTATCTTAAAAAAAATACAAATTTTTTTATTAAATATCCAAATTTATTGAATGAATTAAAAATTCCAAATAGTATTGAATTATCAAATAAAATAATAGATTTAAATGCTTATAGATCCAAAAAGTTTAAAGAAAAATATGATTTAGTTAAAAAGAAATTAACCGAAATAATTAAAATAGATAATTTAAATATAATTTCACGAAACAGAATACTAAAGTCTACATTAAAAATAATCAAAATACAATCAACAAATAAATTACTTGATTTAATAATTGATGATTTTAAATATTTACTAGATTGTGATTTCGTAAGTTTATTTTCTAATAACAATAATTTAAAAAATAATAAAATAATATGTTTGAGTGATAAAATATCATCAAAATTTTTTAAAGGCAATTTGCAAACAAATTTAGATCAGAGTCCAAAAGGTTTAATTACTTTTTTCGAAAAAAATTATAAGTTTATAAATTCATATATTTTAATAAAAATAAAATTAAATAATAGTTATCTAATTATTGCTATGGGATCTAAAAAAGAAAACAAATTCGAAAAATCTCATAAAGTTGATCTGATTAATTATCTAATCAAGGTATTAGAAATAAAATTCAGTGATCTTGAAAAAAAATAATGTTTTTAAATATGTATAGCTCTACCACTAACATTAAGAGCAGCTTCTTTGACAGCCTCACTAGTGGTTGGGTGAGCATGACAAATTCTGGCTATATCTTCAGAACTTCCTCCAAACTCTATAACAGTTACTATTTCTGATATTAGTTGGCCTGCATCATGTCCAATAATATGAGCTCCTAGAATAGTATCATTTTTTTTATCTGCTAAAATTTTAACAAAGCCTTCTGTGTTTGAAGTCGTCAAGGCACGTCCATTTGCATTAAAGGGAAATTTACCAGAAAAATATTGAGTATTTAATTTTTTTAATTCCTCCTCAGTTTTCCCAACTGAGGCTACCTCAGGGCTAGTATATATTATTGCTGGAATTGAATCATAATTAATTTTTGGTTTTTGACCATTAATCATTTCTACACAAGCAACTCCTTCCTCCTCTGCTTTATGTGCAAGCATAGGCCCCGACACTACGTCCCCTATGGCATATATATCTGCTACACTAGTTTTAAATTCTTTATTAATTTTAATTGCATTATTTTGATCTAAATCAATCCCAATCTTTTCTAAATTCAATTTTTGAGTATTGGGTTGTCTTCCGACAGCAACTAATACTATATCATACTTTTCTATAATTTTTTTTTGATTAGATAATGAATTTAAAGTTACTTCAACAAGATTAGATGTTTTTTTTGCAGATAAAACCTTATGAGAAAAAACAAATTTAATTCCTTGTTTTTTTAAACATTTTAAAAATTCATTAGATATTTCTAGATCCATATTAGGTACTATTCTATCTAATGCTTCAACAACAGTAACATCAGCACCTAATCTTGACCAAACAGATCCCATTTCTAAACCAATATAACCTCCTCCAATTACTAACATTTTATTAGGAATTGTTTTTAGAGACAAGGCTCCAGTTGATGTTATAATTTGTTTTTCATCAATGATAATATTTGGTATTGAAATCGAATTAGATCCTGTAGCAATAATATATTTTTTTGCAGTGATGTTTATTTTTTTATTTGATTCAATTTTAATAGTTCTTTTATCAACAAATGAAGTTTCTCCTTTTAAAAAAGTAATTTTATTTTTTTTAAATAAGAATTCAATTCCAGAAGTTAATTTTTTTACAATTTGATTTTTTCTATTCATTAATTCGGAAAGATTCAAATCAACTTTATCAATCTTAATTCCATGTTCATTATAATGATTTAATACATCTAAATACTTTTCAGAGGAATTTAACAATGCTTTTGAAGGAATACAGCCTATATTTAAACAAGTTCCCCCTAAAGTATTGTTCTTTTCAATACAAGCTACTTTCATCCCTAATTGAGCTGCTCTTATTGATGCTACATAACCACCAGGGCCAGAACCAATTACAACTAGATCATAATCAAACATTATATTCCAAGAATTAAAGATGATGGATGTTCTAACAATTCCTTGATTTTTATAAGAAAACCAACACTTTCTTTGCCATCAACAATTCGATGATCATAGCTTAAAGCTAAATACATTATTGGTCTAATTACTATTTCATCGGAAACAACAAAAGGTCTTTTAACAATATTATGCATTCCTAGTATTCCAGATTGAGGGCTATTAATAATAGGGGTGCTAAGCATTGAACCATAAACCCCTCCATTAGTAATAGTAAAAGTCCCACCTGAAAGATCTTTCATTGTTAATTGACCACTTTTTGCTTTATCGCTTAATTCAATAATTTTTTTTTCAATTTCACCAAAAGTCATATTATTTGCAGATTTTAAAACTGGCACAACCAAACCTTTTTCAGTTCCAACAGCAATTCCAATATCAAAATGATTCTTATAAATAATTTTTTCATCTCTGATTTCAGAATTTACTGCGGGATACTCCTTAAGTGCCAAAATTGAAGCCTTAATAAAGAAGGACATTAAACCTAATTTAACCCCATATCTTTCAAAAAATTCATTTTTCTTTAAATTTCTTACCTTTATTATTTCACTCATATCTACTTCGTTAAAAGTTGTTAAAATTGCAGCAGTATTTTGAGACTTTTTTAATTTTAGAGCAATAGTTTGTCTAATTTTTGACATTGGAACTATTTCTTCTTTTTCATCTTTTTGCGATTCCTGACTTAGTGGATCTTTTAAATATTCAACAACATCAGATTTATTGATTCTACCATCTTTCCTTGAGGATTTTATTTGAGTAACATCTATATTTTTTTCATCTAAAAGCTTTTCGGCTGATGGTGATAGTTTAGCACTGTTAAATGGACTATTAACTCCATTATCATTTTTATTAACATTTTGACGTAATGTATGTTGTGATTCAAGATTATAATCTTTTGGAGGGGCTTGTTTTTTTGAAGATTTTAAATTATCTGATTTTTCTATTATTCCAAGTACTCCTCCAATATTTACATCGTTACCTTCTTTGATTTTTATTTCGGATAAAATCCCAGCAGCTGGTGCAGGAACCTCAACCGTAATTTTATCTGTTTCAATCTCAACTAAAGGATCATCAACTTCAAATGAATCTCCTACTTTTTTTAACCACTTAGATACTGTAGCCTCAGTTATAGATTCTCCTAGAGAAGGAACAATAATTTTTAATGACATATGTTTATATATTTAACATTTTGTGATGATTATTCAATTGGCAGTTCATATTTAATTAAAGATACGCCTTCCCATGATTCTTTGATTTCATCTATTTTTGCTTGTGTAGCTAGTCTTATGATGTTTTTTTGATTTTGTAAATGTCTCTGGAAAATACCTGTTGCTGAAGAGGCAGCAGCCTTTCTGCCAATGAATAATAAATTCTTTTGATTAAATTTGATTGATTTCATAGTACTTTCAACTCTACTTCTAATAAATCCCCAAGCACCCATATTTTTTGGTTCTTCTTGAACCCATATTATTTCACAGTTTAAATTATTTTTAAGTTCAGATTTTAAAGCTTCATATGGAAATGGATATAGTTGCTCTAATCTTAAAATAAACACGTCTTTTATCTTTGATTCTTCCAAATAATCTTGCAACTCAAAATAAATTTTTCCAGAACATAATAGTAAACGTTTTGCATTTTTTTTATCTGAATAATTGGAGATAATTCTATGAAAGGTAGAATTATTTGTAAAATGCTCAATTGGGGAAATATTCTTTTTATGTCTTAAAGTAGATTTAGGAGTTAAAATTACAAGAGGTTTTCTAAATTTTCTATGTATTTGTCTTCTTAAAGCATGAAAATAGTTTGCAGGGGTAGTGCAATTAATTATTTGCATATTATCTTCAGCACACATTTGCAAAAATCTTTCTAATCTGCTGCTGCTATGCTCCGGGCCTTGTCCTTCATGCGCATGTGGTAATAAAAGAGTTAAACCTGACATTTTTAACCATTTTCTTTCTCCAGTAGCAATAAATTGATCTATTATTGTTTGTGCATTATTTGCAAAATCTCCAAATTGAGCCTCCCACAACACTAAAGTATTAGGATCAGCTTGAGAATAACCATATTCAAAACCTAGAACTCCCATCTCTGATAAGAAGCTATCAATTATTTCAAAATATCCTTGCTTTGGTAAAAAATGTCTTAAAGGTACATATCTTTTCTCATTAATTTGATCATATAAAACTGCATGTCTTTGACTAAAAGTACCTCTTCCACTATCCTGTCCTGATAATCTAACTCCATAACCCTCACTTAATAAAGATGCAAAAGCTAAAGACTCAGCTGTTGACCAATCTATTGCTTTTCTCTCTTCAACTGATTCTTTTCTCTGTTTATATATTCTCTCAATTTTTTTGTGAACATTAAAACCTAAAGGTATTTTATGAATCGCAGAGTTTATAGAAATTAGATCTTTTTCTTTTATTGATGTTAAACCTCTTCTAGATCCTAATGTTGCTGTAGATAAACCTGACCAGCTACCCTCAAACCAATCCACATCAGATTTGAAGGAAGAAGCATTTTCAAACTCATTATTTAAAAAATTTTCAAATTCATTTTTTTTATTTTCACATTCATTATCATTTAATATTTTTTGATCGATTAATTGTTTTTTATATTTTTCTAGAGTCGTTGGATGCTTTTTAATTTTCTGATACATAAGTGGCTGTGTAAATGAAGGTTCATCAGATTCATTATGACCTGAGCGACGATAACAAAACATATCTACCACTACATCTTCTTTAAATTTATTTCTAAACTCTGTAGCTATTCTACAAACATGAACAACTGCTTCGGGATTATCTCCATTTACATGAAAAATAGGCGCTTGAACCATTTTTGCGATTTCTGTACAATAAGGAGCTGAACGACCATAGAGTGGCATTGTTGTAAATCCAATTTGATTATTTATAACAAAATGAATAGTGCCTCCTGTTCTAAAGCCTCTTAACTGAGACATTGCAAAAGTTTCTGCCACAACCCCTTGACCTGCAATAGCTGCATCTCCATGAATTAACAATCCAAAAACTTTATCACAGGTTTTATCTTTAAGTTCAGTTTGCTTTGCTCGAACCTTACCCATAACAACTGGGTTTACAGCTTCTAAATGAGAAGGGTTAGGAGTGAGTGATAAATGAATTTTATTTTCATTAAACTCCCTATCTGTAGAGGCACCTAAATGATATTTGACATCTCCAGATCCTAAAAACTCATTGGGATCATTTAAGTCTCCTCTAAATTTCGATAAAATACTTTTATAAGACATGCCTAAAACAGTAGCCAATAATGTTAATCTTCCTCTATGAGCTGTTCCTATAAAAATATTTTCAACTCCATTTAAACATGCTTGTTTTACTATTTGTTCAATACCTGGAATCATTGACTCTCCACCAATAAGGCCATATCTTTTTGAACCTACAAATTTTTTATCTAAAAATTTTTCAAATAACTCTGATTGAAGCAAACGATCAAATATAGCTATTTTGCCTTTATTAGTAAATAAAGTTTTATTTCTAACTTCTTCTATTCTTTCTTGAACCCATTGCTTTTGTTCTGGAACTTGAATATGTTGAAATTCAACTCCAATTGAAGCAGAATAGGTGTCTTTTAATATTTTTAAAATATTTCTTAATGATGTATTCTCTAAACCTAAACTTCCATCTATAAAAATATCTTTATCTAAATCATTTTCCGTAAATCCATAAAATTTATAATCTAGTTCAGAGTGGTAATTATTTGGCTGTAATTTAAGTGGATCAAGATCAGCAATTAAATGTCCTATAATTCTATAAGCTCTAATTAATCTTAAAGCTCTAATTGAATCTAAAGTTGAATTAATAAATGATTCTTTTTTATATTTTTTGTCAAAATTAGATTTATTCAAATTTTTTGTATGTTCAATAACTTTAGATGGACGTTTTTTCCATTCTGGACCTCTAAAATCTTTTATTACTGAAATTTCATCTTCATTTAGGGAATCAAAAAAACTTGCCCATTCCTTATCTATTGAATTTGAGTCTTCGATATATTTGAAAAATAATTCAGCTACATATAATGCATTTGTGCTGTTTAAAAAATTAGTTTCCATATCTTTCTATATTCCAATTATAAAAAAGATACTATACAATCTAATTAATCCTATCATGCCATTCTTGCATTGCTTTAAGCATTGTTTCCCCAAGTTTAGCTGGAGATGGAGCTATTAAAACACCTGCTTTTTTTAATGCATCAATTTTTGATACAGCCGTACCCTTATTGCCAGAAATTATAGCTCCTGCATGACCCATACGTTTTCCTTTTGGAGCAGAAAGACCTGCAATAAATGCTGAAATGGGTTTTTTAATTTTAGTATTTTTAATAAATTCGGCTGCTTCTTCTTCGGCAGTTCCACCAATTTCACCTATTATTAAAATACCTTTAGTTGCCTCATCTCTTAAAAACATTTGAATACAATCAATAAAATTTAATCCATGTATAGGATCCCCGCCTATTCCGATACATGTTGTTTGACCTAATCCAATTTGAGATGTTTGCCAAACTGCTTCATAAGTTAATGTGCCCGATCTACTCACTATTCCTACTTTTCCTTTTTTATGAATAAATCCTGGCATTATTCCAATTTTACATTCATCTGGAGTTATCAAGCCTGGGCAATTAGGGCCAATAAAATATGTTTTTTTATCTACTATTCTTTTTTTTATTTCTACCATATCTAAAACTGGAATCCCTTCTGTAATACAAACAATAATTTTTATATCTGAGTCTAAAGCTTCATGAATTGCTTTTGTAGCATATTTTGCTGGCACATAAATTACTGTTGCATCTACTTTAGTATAATTTACTGCTTCTTTCACTTTATCAAAAACCGGGAGACCTAAATGAGATGTGCCCCCTTTTCCAGGTGTGACTCCAGCAACCATATTCGTTCCATAATCTATAGCTTGTTGAGAATGAAAAGTTCCTTGTGACCCTGTAAATCCCTGACATAAGACTTTTGTATTTTTATTTATAATTATAGACATTTTATTTTTTTATTAAATCAACAACTTTTTTTGCTGCCTCTGAAAAATCCTCTATAGAAAAAATATTTAAAGAAGATTCATTGATTATATCTCTTCCTTTAGAGGCATTTGTACCTTGAAAGCGTATAACCAAAGGTAATTTAAAATTTAGTTCTTTAATTGCTTCAACAATTCCAGTCGCGATAATATCACAACGAACAATTCCTCCAAAAATGTTAATTAAAACTGATTTTACTTTTTCATCTGATTGAATTATTTTAAAAGCCTTAACAACTCGATCTTTGTTTGCTGTTCCTCCTAAATCTAAAAAGTTAGCAGGTTCTTCGCCAAAATTTTTAATTATATCCATAGTAGCCATCGCAAGTCCGGCACCATTTACAATACATCCTATAGAGCCGTTAAGTTTAACATAATTCATTTGATTTCTAGTTGCCTCTAGTTCAAAAGGATTTTCTTCAGAAATATCTTTTAGTTTTTCAATTTCAGGATGTCGAAATAAAGCATTATCATCAATTGAAATTTTTGAATCTAACAAAAAAAATTCATTATTATTATCTAATACTAGAGGATTTATTTCTATAGAAGTAGCATCTAAACTTTTAAAAGCTTTAACTAAATTAATACAAATATTAACAAATTTTTCATATTGATTTTCTGTTAAACTGAGTTTTGATTTTAGATTTGCAGGTAATTCAAATTCATCCAACATAGATAAAAGAATTTTTTCAATTTTTTCAGGACTTTTTAAAGCTATCTCTTCTATATCTATTCCACCTTCGCTTGAAATTATCATCATAGGTTTTGATTTTGATCGATCTATTAAAACACTTAAATAAAATTCTTTTAATATTGTGCATCCTTGTTCAATAAAAATTCTACTTACTTTTTTTCCATCTTTTCCTGTTTGTTTTGTTATTAAAGTGTTGCCCAGCATCATCTTAGCAATCTCTAAAACATCTTTTTTTTTCGAAATTACTTGAACACCCCCATTTTTATTAAAATTATTTTTGAAATATCCAGCTCCTCTTCCGCCTGCATGAATTTGAGCTTTTACTACCCAAGGAGGTCCTTTTAATGTTTCTAGATCCTTTTCGACACTTGATAAATCATTTATATAATATTTGCCTTTCAAAATAGGTAAATTGAAATCCTTCAAAATTGCTTTTGCCTGATATTCATGAAGATTCATTATAACTTCAAACTAATTTTAAAGCTTTCTTAGTTAGTTGTTTAACAGCCTGTATTGATTTATTAAATTTTTTTCTTTCTTGATCATTTAAACTTAATTCGATTATCTTTTCTACCCCTTTTTTCCCTATTATGACTGGAACCCCTACATAAAAGTCTTTAACACCATATTCTCCATTTAAATAAGCCGCACAAGGCAAAAGCATTTTTTTATTTTTTAAATAAGACTCTGCCATCTGCACTGCTGATGATGCAGGTGCATAAAAAGCAGTTCCTTTTTTTAAAAGTCTATTTATTTCACCGCCACCATCTTGAGTTCTTTTAATAATACTATTTAGTTTTGAATGAGATATCATTTTATTTTTTATAAATTTTTCAATGGGAATTCCTGAAATTTTTGTATATCTTAACATTGGAACCATGGTATCTCCGTGCCCCCCTAATACAAAAGTTTCAATATTTTGAATAGATACTTTTAATTCTTGAGCTATAAAATATTTCATTCTAGAACTATCAAGTATTCCGGCCATACCAACACACATATTGGGTTTTACTTTTGAGGAAAATTGGAGAACACTTACCATAGCATCAAGAGGATTAGTTATACAAATCAAAAAAGCTTTGGGACAAAATTTCTTTATTGCCTTACCTACATCAGATATAATTTTAGTATTAGTTTCTAATAAGTCGTCTCTTGTCATTCCTGGTAATCTAGGAATGCCTGCGGTGATAATAACTACATCTGAATCCTTCATTGCAGAATAGTTATTAGAACCTTGTATTTTTAAATCAAATAATTCTACTGATGAAGATTGAGAAATATCAAGAGCTTTTCCTTGTGGAATTCCTTTGGCAACATCAATTAAAGTTATATTTGCAAGATCCTTTAAAGCGATTAAATGTGCTAAAGTTCCTCCAATATTTCCAGCTCCTATAAGCGATATTTTTTTCATTTTTTTAAAGATTTGTCACAATTTGTTTTTTTAGTTTTGCAATGGCTTTTCCTGGATTAAGCCCTTTAGGACATGAGCTTGCACAATTCATAATAGAATGACAATTATGAATATTTGAATTTTTTTCGATATATTTCAATCTTTTTTTCTTTTCTTGATCTCTACTATCATTTACCCATCTAGAAGCTTGTAATAGTGCTGCGGGTCCTAAATATTTATCTCCATTCCACCAATAACTTACACATGAAGTAGTGCAGCAAAAACACAAAATACATTCCCATAAACCATCAATTTTAGATCGATCTTTTAATGATTGATTTTGTTCTTGATCAGAAATTTTTCCAAAATTATTTTGAAGCCATGGTTCTATAAATTTTAGTTGATTAAAAGCATGACTAAGATCAACGACTAAATCTTTAATTACTGGTAAGTGAGTAAGGGGGAAAATATTGATATCTTTTTTAATTTCATTAATATTTTTTTGACAAGCTAAAGTATTTCTGCCATCTATATTCATAGCACATGAACCACAAACACCTTCTCTGCATGATCTTCTAAAAGTTAAAGATGAATCTATGTCATCTTTTATTAATATCAGCGCATCTAAAACCATTTGACCACAATTGTCTAAATCAATTTCAAATGTATCTATTTTTGGATTTTTATTATTTTCAGGATTCCACCTATAAACATTTATTTTTTTTAATCTTTTAGGATTATCAATTTTATAATAGTTTCCTTTTTTATATATTGAGTTATTAGGTAGACTAATTTGAGCCATTTATTTAACTTATATTATAAGAACAAGCACTAATAAACTCTTTTTTTTGGAGGAATACTTTGTGTATGATTAGTTAAAGTGTTTAAATGAACTGGTCTAGTATTAAACTCTGTATTTCCATCTTCCCTAAGCCAAGTTAATGAATGAACTAGCCATTTATCATCATCTCTATTTGGAAAATCTTCACGAGCATGAGCTCCTCGACTTTCATTTCTATTAATTGCAGATGCAAGAGTTACTTTTGATTGAGCTATCAAATTATCTAATTCTAAAGCCTCAACTAAATCAGTATTAAATATTGTTGACTTGTCTGTGATAGAAACATCATTAAACATGTCAAAAACATCATTAATTTTTTCAATGCCTTTAGATAAAGTTTCCTTGTTTCTAAATACTCCGCAGTGTTTTTGCATTATTTTTTGCATTTTTAATCTAATTTTACCAACTTTATTTTCACCTTTTGAATTTCTGAGATTATCAAAACGACTAATAATTTTATCTATGTAATCTTTTTCAATTTTTGAATATGATTTATATGATTTTATTTTTTCTTTAGCGGTAATGCTTGCTCTTTTGCCAAAAACAACAAGATCAATTAATGAATTAGTTCCAAGTCTATTAGCTCCATGAACTGACACACATGCTGCTTCGCCTATAGCTAAAAGACCCTCATATATTTTTTCTTTATCATTTATAGAAGGTGATAAGACTTCAGTTCTATAATTTGTTGGAATTCCCCCCATATTATAATGAACTGTAGGTATTACAGGAATAGGCTGATTTGAGGCATCTATGTCAGTAAATATTTTTGCATGCTCTATTACTCCAGGCAATCTCTTATGTAAAATTTGAGAGTCTATATGTTCTAAATGTAGTAGTACATGATCTTGTTCTTCTCCACACCCTCTTCCTTTATTCACTTCTATTGTTATAGCTCTACTAACAACATCTCTTGATGCAAGATCTTTTACCCTTGGTGCATAATTTTCCATAAACTTATCACCATACTTGTTGGTTAAATAGCCGCCCTCTCCTCTAGCACCTTCCGTAATTAGAACTCCTATTCCATATAAACCAGTTGGGTGAAATTGGATAAATTCCATGTCAGATAAGGGTAAGCCACTTCTTAAAGCCATAGCATTTCCATCTCCTGTACATATATGTGCACTTGTTGATGAATAAAATGTTTTGCCATAACCCCCTGTAGCTATAATAGTAATATGAGATTGAAAAACGTGTAAGCTTCCATCTTCAAGACACCAAGCAATAACGCCACAACATTTTCCTTCATTATCTTTTAATAAATCTATTACAAAATATTCAACAAAAAAATTAACTTTATGTTTTAGAGATTGTTGAAAAAGTGTATGCAATAATGCATGACCAGTTCTATCGGCAGCGGCACAAGCACGCATAGCTGGATCACCTTCTCCTTTTTGTTTAATGTGGCCACCAAAAGGTCTTTGATATATTTTTCCCTCTGCAGTACGAGTAAAGGGCATTCCATAATGTTCGAGTTCAATAACAGCTTGAGGAGCATTTGAAGTTAAATATTCAATAGCATCCTGATCACCCAGCCAATCTGAACCTTTAACAGTATCATACATATGCCATTCCCAATTGTCATCTCCCATGTTTCCCAAAGCAGCACCTATACCCCCTTGAGCTGCTACTGTATGACTCCTTGTAGGATAAACTTTTGTAATACATGCAGTTTTAAGTCCTAATTCTGCACATCCTAAAGTAGCGCGAAGTCCTGAACCACCTGCTCCAATAACTAAAACATCATATTGGTGATTCACTATTTTATAACTACTAACCATAACTAATAATTAAAATTGTTTATAAATATTAAAATAATTGTAAAAACTAAAAAATATAATGATTTAATTATAAATTTAATATTTTTTTCAATTTTAGTATCACCAAAATAATCATTAATTGCATGAAAAACTTCAATAGAAGTATGCAAAATTGAAAAAATAATTAAAAAAGAAAATAAAAATAAATTTTTAAAATTTTTAAAAAAAATATCAATTGTTTCATAATCATAATTATCTATCTTATAAGCTTCATTAGCAAGCCAAATAGATAATATAATGATCAGTGATGTAGAAATACGCTGATATACCCATTTTATTGTTTCAAAAGTCATAGCAAAAAGATAAAAACTAAAAAAGTTAAAATTAAAGAAATCAAAATAATTATATAGCTAGATATCTTTATAGAAATTAAACTTAAGCCTAAACCAAATGCCCAAAATATCTTACGAAATTCATCAATAAAATGAAAAATAAAACAAAATACTATAACTATAAAAATTATTTTTCCAAAAATGTTATAAAAAATTAATTTAAAAAATTCATAATAGTTTGGACCTAAAACAAAAGAAGTCATCCACAAAGCAATAAACAAAAGACCTATAGAAAAGCCTATACCAGTGGCTCTATGGCTAATTGACATTATTTGAGTCAAAATCCATTTATGGATAGTAATGTGTGGAGATAAAGGTCTTATATTGTTCATAAAAAATTATATTTTTTTTGTTTACATTTATTAATTAGTGATTTTACAGGGAATTTCAAAATTTTTCATGTCTTTTGATTGTTGTATTTTTGACTATAAACTGTGGATAAATATGTGAATATTTTTTGAAAACTGAATAAATGTTAAAATTAAACCATAGTTTATAACTTGATACTACATAATTTAAGTTATTTTTTGAAATAATTAAACAATTGAAATATTTATTATTTAGCATTAATTTAGCTATTTGCTGAGTAGTTAAGCTCTTATTTTTATTCATTCTGGGAGGAACGCATAAAAATATTTTAATCACTTCCGCCGAGTGATTTAGGGTTTTCAAGGCTAGAGAAGTGTCTGCCAAGGTACAGGTTCTAGTTTATCTACTCAGCAATTTTATTTTAAGTTCTTTTTAAAAAAATCTTTCATTTTCTTTCCATATAACTCAGGATTTTTTATCAACCCATCAATGTGTCCAGAATTTTTAATTAACCAAAATTCAGCACTAATATTTTTACTTTCTGCATATTTTTTAAAATAATAAAAATGGTTTACATATACTCTTTCATCATCATCTCCATGAGTAAAAAAATAATTAGAATTTGCATTGAGATAATATACGGGATTTAAATTATTTGGATCTACACCTGAAAGTAATGAACCTACAATTTTTACTCCAAAACCAAAAATATTAGGAAAACCATATCGTCCAATTTCTTCAGTTAAAATCATATTAAATTTAGCTAAAGAACTTTCTGACCAAATAGCTTTAATAGAATCTTCGTATTTTGATGCAATAATTACTGTGCTTGCACCAAGAGATAATCCTATTAAACCTATTTGATTTTGACTATATCCATTTTCTCTTAAATAATCATAGGCACCTAAAACATCTCTGTATGAGGTCAATCCAAGATTCTCGTAATTACTAACTATATCACTTTCACCATAATTTCTTAAATCAATTGTTAAAACATTAATACTATTTTTAATTAACAAACTTGCTATCAAGTTTGATTCAAATTTACATTTTCCATTAGGAAAAATACCATGAACGACAATAACTACTGGCTGGTTAATATGATAATTAAATAGCCATCCACTTATATTAATATCCTCTCCTCGTGATTTAAAATTAACACTCTCCCATTTATCTAAATAATATTTAGATTCTTCAAAATTATTCCTAAGATTAATTCTTGATTCACTTTTCATATTGTGATCTGCTAAAACTTTCCAAGTGTTAGGTGAAAATCCAGAAGAATCACCACAAGTATGATTCATTTTTAATATTGTATTAGCTAGATAAAAACTCAATCCAAAATATAAAAATATTAGTGAGAATATTACAAAAAAAATAAGTTTATAAAATTTTTTCATAAAATTTTATTTTTATCTAAAATTTTTTTAATATTGTTAAGTAATAAAAGCATTTTTTTTTGATCTATTCTTTTAGTATTCACATTTCTTGGACTAGGATGATAGCTTCCTATTAGTAATTTACCATCTGGCATTAAAAATTTTCCACCATGAGAGAAAAAATAATCTTTATTCTTTATATCATATCTTTCTTTATAAAAATTAACACATGCATCAAAAGCAATTTTACCTAAAGCTAAAATAACTATTGATTTTTTTAAAAGATCAAACTCTGATTTTAAATAAGTAAAACAAGTTTTTAATTCATAACTTGTTGGTTTATCCCCTGGTGGTACACATTTTAGAGCTAGAGTTAAATATGTATTATATAAATTTAATCCATCATTACCATGATCGGAGTTATTTTGATTTGAAAATCTTGCTTTATAAAGACACTTAAAAAGAAAATTTGCAGATTTATCACCTGTAAATACTCTTCCGGTCCTATTGGCACCATGAGCTGCAGGAGCTAAACCAATGATTAGTAATTTAGCATCTAAATCACCATATCCATGAACTGGCTTTCCCCAGTAAGTTTCATCTAAATATTGTTTTCTTTTTTCTAAAGCAATTTTAGTTCTAAATTTAACTAATCTTTTGCATTTATTACACTTTATTATACTTTTGTTTAATTGATTAAAATTTTTAAATATCATATAATTTATAATATCAGATATAATTAAATTATAAGAAACTATTTTTTCTTTTAACTAAATTCTTTTTTTTAATATATTTTACTTGATCTTCCTAAAAAGTAATATGATATCAAGCCAACCCATTCATGGGATGAAGATTCTAATGATTGAATATTTCCAAAAAAATTGAATGATGGCCTCCATGAAAATTTTTTATTTCTTCTATAATCTACTGGATAAGGAATTAATTTCCAATTAAGTTTTTCAGATATATTTATAACTCTATTCATATGAAAAGCCGATGTAACTACAATCCATTTTTCATGATTTAAAGGTTGAATTATTTCTTTAGAAAATAATATATTTTCATATGTGTTTCTTGACTTATCTTCAAAAATAATTCTATTAATATTAATATTTTGTTGAATAAAAAAATCTTTAGCAACTTTAGCGTGGGTTAAACTTTTATACTTTAGAGAGCCTGAACCACCAGTAAAAACTATTTTCGCATCATTATATTTTTTCATTAATTCTATAGATTCTATTAAGCGCTCAACTGCTCCATTTAATATAATTGTATTATGCTCATTTGATAATATTGGACTTGTTGCTCCTGAAATTATTATTATTCCATCAATTTTATCTGGTAGAAAGGGAGGGGTGTGATATTTTTTTTCTAATAAATAAGATAAATATTTTCCTGTTGGTAACACCGCTATAAGAATAAAAATTGCTAAAGTCACACCAAAAAAAAATTTGTAAGTTATTTTATTTTTTAAAAAGCTTAAAAAAAATGTTAGGACAATAAAAAACAATAAAATATTAAATGGGTTAATTATTCCCCATAAAACTTTTGATAAATAGAAAGTCATTATTTATTTAGACATATTAGTAGCGCCAGTTTCTAATGAAATTATTTTTCCATCTTGATACTTACATATAGCCATAACAGCTTGTTTATTTCCATCTTTAAAATTAACTATAGAATGCTCAACTCCAATTTCATCATTTTCATAAATTATTCGAACTTTTTCTCTATTAATATCATCGGTCATTGCCCAATTTATTAATTCACTTTTTAATATTACTTTACCTGAAGAATGTAGGGTAAATTTAAAATCATCATGTAAAATACCGTTTAGTGCATTTTCATCTTTTTCTTCTACTGCCTTATTATATCTTACTAAAATTGACATATATTTCCTTTCTACTATTTAGATATTTTAATAAAAGTTATAATATTAATATTCCAACTATTAAACAATTATTAAAAATTTATATTTATTTTTTTAATTAAATATAAAAAGATTATATAAGAAATCGATGTACAAATTAATGATATAATTATTGATAAAACAAAATTTTGTTTTAATTTTAATAATATCGGTAAAATAATAAAAAATACAAATGATGGAATTGTCATTACAATTGTACTGTAAGATAGATCGATTACTTTGTCATAACTTTTAGTATCAACATATAACCATATAAAAGCTAATAAAGATGTTAATGGAATAGATATTATTAATGCAGCCGCCCATGAAGATCTTTTCGCGACTTCAGAAACAATGACTATTATTAGCGCACTTATTAAGGTTTTAATAATATAGTACATATTAAAATAATATTATAAATATAATAAATACTTAAGAGTTTTTTTAAAAAATTTATTTTATTCAAATTTATTTAATGTTTCCTGCTGTTTTCTTTACATCTTCTAAATAATTTTTTCTTTGATTTTCAGTTACAAAAGGCACTGCAAAATATCTTCTGTATTTTATTTTTCTTATACCACAAATATGAAAAACTCCTCTTTTTAATCTTCTTATAGGTAAATTTAAAAAAAATGTTGTTATGGCTAATCTTGGCGAACCATAAGTACAAAAAATTATAGCTTTTTTATCTTTTAATTTTCCTAAAGGATAACCATAATTACCAACAAGTTTTTTAAAAGAAAATGCCCAGGGAGGTGCTAAAACTTTATCAATCCAACCCTCAACTATCGCGGGCATTCTAAAGTTCCAAATAGGTGCTATAAGAGCAATAATATCGCATTTTTCAATTCTAGCTCTATGATTTAAAACATCCTGGGTCGGTTCTTCACCAGCATAAACCGGATCAAACTTTTCCTTATATAAATCAACACAATCAACTTCATGTCCATTTTTCATCGCAGTTTCAATAAAAGTATTTTTTATTGCAAAGTTGAAAGAGGCATCATCATAATGACCATATACTAAAAAAACTTTTTTCATTAATAAATTTTATCATTTTATCATTTTTTTATCATCAAAAACATTTATTTTACTTTAAGTATTATTCTATTAGTACATAATCTATCCTGTTTTTACCCAAGCTACTAAAAGAAATTTTTTTAATTTTATTTAACCATTAAATAATTATTCTGTCTTTACTTTGTTATGTAAGTTGAATTCTTTGATTGAATTATATTTTTGTCAAAACTACCTTTTTGGTTTATCTATACTAACTTTGATATTTTTTCTTATTTCTCTAAGATAAGTATATAACCCCGCAAACACAATAAATAATAAACCAATATACCCCCTTAGATTTAGAGTTTCTCCCCAAATAACCCAACTGAATATGAGCGCCCAAACAATTATAATATATTCTAAAGGAGCAACACTAGGAGGTGAGCCAATTCTATATGCTTGGAAAATACATAGAAAACCCAATACAGAAATTAAACCTAAAATTATAAGTATAGCAAAGGTAGAATAACTATTTATTGACCATGGAATAAATAAAAATATCAAATCTTTTTCAAGAGGATTGTAATATTTACCATCACCTAGAATAAAAAAGATAATCAAGGAAAAAATTATTGCTGCTAAATAAAGATGAAAAGTTTGAGAATATAAATTATCTTTATCAGATGTTATTTTTTGAATTATCATTGTAAGAGAATAACCAAAAGCACAAATAACTGGGAAAGTTGAATAAATATCAAAGTTGTTAAAATCAGGCTCCATCACAAGATACACACCAATAAAACCTATTAAAAGAGCACACCACCTTCTTATTCCAATTACTTCATTAAGAATAATAATTGAAATAATTGTTACAAAAAAAGGGCTAACAAAAAAAAGAGTGGTAACTTTTGCTAAAGAAAGTTTAGATAAAGAATAATAATACAAAGAAAAAGATAAAAAAAATAATATACATCTTAAGATTGTCAA
Organism: Alphaproteobacteria bacterium MarineAlpha5_Bin9; assembly: GCA_002937895.1. GTDB lineage: Bacteria > Pseudomonadota > Alphaproteobacteria > HIMB59 > PTKV01. Next base: position 43,522 of record PTKV01000001.1, read on the forward strand.
TTTTGGATAATAAGTTTTTAAAATAATAGATTCTTTTTTTAAATATAAAAAAATTGCTAGGAGTAAAAACGCTATGATTGATCTTGTAAAATAAATTAAAAAAATATTCGTTTCTTGAGATATAAATTTGATTAAAGCATCTTGGAATGCTAATACAGTAATCCCAACTATGATAAGTATTATAGCCCTTGGGTTATTATCTGTATTAGTCATTATATAAAAATGAATCTATAGTAAAAAGTTAATTACAAAAATAAATATTTGTATTAATATAAATTTAAACTTGTATGAGTAATTTAACTATAGAATTAATTTGGGAATTAGGTAACCATAAACTAGCCTATGGCAAATATCTGACAGATCATAAAATTAAGATAAATGATAAAATTACTATAAATGGAGGATCTGCACCAGAGTATGGAGGGAATCAAAATAATTTAAATCCAGAACAAGCGCTCGCTGCTGCTGTTAGTAGTTGTCAAATGATGACATTTCTAGCTCTAGCCGCAAAGTTAAAATGGCCAGTTTTAAATTATTATGATAAAGCAATAGCTTTTCTCGGTAAAAATTCAAAAGAAAAAATGTACGTAAATAAAATTGAATTAAATCCTATAATTAAATTTGAAAAAAATTTTTCAGTTTCAGATTTAGAAATGGATCAAATGAAACAACGATCACATCGATATTGTTTTATTGCTAATTCTTTATCTGAAGAAGTAAAAATAATAATAAATTAATATGAGCACTGATTTAGTTAAATCTAAAATAAATAATAACATTTTATATCTAACACTAAACAATCCAAAACATCAGAATACTCTTAGTGAACAAATGATTAATTCTCTTGATCAAAAATTAAAACTAGGATCTCAAAATGCAAAAGTTAAAGTAATTATTTTATCATCTATTGGTTCAGTTTTTTGTGCAGGACATAATTTGAAAGATTTAAATTCTAAAAGATCAGAATCAGATAATGGAAAAAGTTATTACGATAAAATTTTTAAAAAATGCTCTATGCTAATGATTAACATTACAAAAAATCATAAACCTATCATTGCTGCTATAGATGGTGTTGCAACAGCTGCAGGTTGTCAATTAATTGCAAGCTGTGATCTTGCTTATTCGAGTGAAAAAGCTAGATTTGCTACCCCTGGAGTAAATATAGGACTATTTTGCTCTACACCAATGGTAGCACTTTCTAGAAATATTAATAAAAAGTCAGCTATGGAAATGTTATTAACTGGAGATTTAATTGATTCAAATAAGGCTAAAGAAATAGGACTTATTAATGAAATATTTAATTCAGCTGTTCTTATGCGAAATGTTACTAAGGTTGCTAAAAAAATTGCAGGCAAATCTATGAAAACTCTACAGATTGGTAAAGAAACTTTTTATAAACAACGAGAAATGTCTCTAGAATCAGCTTATGAATATACTTGTACTGTAATGACTAAAAATATGCTGAATAATGATTCAAAAGAAGGAATTTCAGCTTTTTTGAATAAAAGAAAACCTATCTGGAAAAATTAAGTATAAATTCTAAATTATCTTAAGTTATGAATAAAAAAATTATTTTAACAATTATTGCAATTTTTTTAGTTATTGTATGTATATTTATTTATAATTCTATTGATAAATATTATGAAAGATTTGAAAGACTTGCTCAAGATAATAATTTTACACAACAACTAAAAAAACTAATTCCTAACAATATAAAAAGTTTTATAAAAGAAATTATCTCTGAAAAAATAGTAAATTATGATGAATTTCAATTTAAAAACAATGAATTACAACTTAAAACTCTTGGTGAAGTAAAATTACAATTTAAAACATTTACATCACCTTTTCTAAAATTAGCAGGGTTACGTTCTTATATTAGCTATTATAATCAAAATTTATTTTTGACTACGGGAACAGGAATTTTGATGTATACTTCATTTGATACCTTGAAAGAAAAAAATATTGTTTTTAAAAAAATAGACAATAACTTTGAAGATATAGCGGGCAAAGATTATGTAGAGTGGGCAAAAAGTTTAGTAAAAAATTTGTTTATCAAAAATAATAAAGTCTATTTATCTTATGTAAAAAAAATAAAAGAAAACTGTTTTACAAACGCTGTTTTAGTAGCAAATCTTAATTTAGAAAATATTGTGTTTAAAGAGTTTTTTGATACTAAAGAGTGTCAGCCTTTTTATGATGGCCAAACTGGTGGAAATTTGTCAGATTATAAAAATGATAAAATTTTAATGTCAATAGGAGATCATCATTCTTATGAAGACCCGCGTCAGGCAAATAACAATCCCCAAAATTTAAATAGTCTAATTGGAAAAATTATTTCAATTGATGAAAATACAGGAAAGTATGAAATATTATCTATGGGACATCGCAATTCTCAAGGATTATATTATGATGCAAAAGATAATATCATTTTTTCAACAGATCATGGACCTCAAGGCGGAGATGAAATAAACATAAATACTTCTCCAGATGGTGAAATAAAAAATTATGGTTGGGGGTTTTCATCATACGGAGAACATTATGGATATCCTGAAAGAGATAATTCTAAATTATATAAAATAGCACCTTTAAAAAAATCACATTCAGAGTATGGATTTGTAGAACCCATTAAATATTTTACTCCTTCTATTGCTCCAACACAAATAATCAAAACAGAGAAATTTATCAAAATACCAGGAAAAACTATATTGTATATCGGTACTTTGGGATGGCATGTTGAAGAGGGAGATTTATCAGTTCATCAATTAATATTAAATGAAGCATTAAATGTTGAAGAACATAATATTATGCCAGTAAATGAAAGAGTAAGAGATATGATTTACATAGAAGAATTAAATAAAATATTTTTATTTTTGGAGTCTTCTGGATCTATTGGTATATTAGAATTAAATAATTAATTTTTTCTAATTACTAATATTGTTTTAATTTAATGACTATAAGATAAAATATTAATAGTTAAGGTCTAATTTGACCATCGCCGTAGATAACGTATTTGAAACTTGTAAGGTGTTCTGATCCTACTGGTCCTCTTACATGAATTTTATCTGTTGAAATTCCAATTTCAGCACCAAAACCAAATTCACCTCCATCAGCAAATTGAGTGGATGCATTTTGTAAAATTATAGCACTATTAATTTTATTGTAAAAACTTTTAAATGTTTTTTTATTATTAGTAATTATTGATTCTGTATGACCAGAAGAATACTTGTTTATATGATTTATAGCATCTTCAATATCTTCTACAATTTTTACTGAAATAATTTTATCTAAATATTCTGTTTCCCAATCATTTTCATTGGCTAATTTAAAATTTTTGTTTAGCGATTTTATATATTTATCACCTCGAATTTCACAATTAGAATCTACTAATCCCTGCAAGATTTCACTAGAATATTTTTCAATTGATCTATCTATAAGAAGTGTTTCTGCAGCTCCACATATCCCTGTCCTTCTCATTTTACTATTCAAAATAACTTTTTTAGCCAAAGATATATCCGCATCTTTATCAACATATAAATGACATATGCCATCAAGGTGTTTTATTAAAGGTATAGAGCTTTTTTGCTTTATATTCTTAATTAAATTCTTTCCTCCTCTTGGAATAATTATATCTATGTAAGATTCAAGTTTTAAAAGTTGATCTACAGCTTCTCTATCACTTGTGGGAATCATTTGAACAACATTTTTAGGAAGGCCAGAATCTAAAAATGATTTATTAATAATCTCGTTAAGTTTTTGAGAAGAATGAAAACTATCTTTGCCCCCTCTAAGAATTACTGTATTACCAGCTTTAATAGCTATAGCAGAAGCATCAACAGTAACATTTGGTCTAGATTCATAAATAATTCCTATAACCCCTATAGGCACACTAATTTTTTTAATTTTTAATCCATTTGGTCTTTCCCATTCTGATAAAATATTTCCAACAGGGTCTTTTATTTTTATAATCTCATCCAAACTGAAAATCATACCATCTATTCTATCTTTATTAAGAGCCAAACGATCAATCAATGCAGAGGATAATTTCATTTTATATGCATTTTCAATATCTTTCTTATTTGTTTCTATAATTGCAGAAGAATAATTTTTGAGGTTTTTTTTTAAATTTTCTAAAGCTTTGTTTTTCAATTCACTGCTTGCATTAGCTATTTCCATTGAAGCTTTTTTTGATTTAGCTCCTATTTCTTCAATAATTTTACTAGTTTTCATCTCTTCATCTTCTATAAAGTTGTGATATACACGATAATTTATATTTTAGTATAATTTAAATATGAAAAAAATAAAAATATCGCTTTTACAAATTGAAGGGAAAAAACTCCCTATATACAATGCTAAATTAATAAAAAAATTACTTAATAATTCCTTAAAATTTAAGCCCAATTTAATATGCTTACCTGAATGTTCAAACATCATAACGAAAGATAAAGAATTTCTTTATCACAATACTACCTTTCAAAAAGATTGTCCTGTTCTAAAAGAATGTATCGATTTTTCAAAAAAAAATAAAGTATATATAAATATTGGTTCATTACTTTTAAAAAAAGAAGGTAATTCTAAATTACTTAATCGTTCATTTTTTATAAACAGATCAGGAAAAGTTATTAAATATTATGATAAAATACATTTATTTGATGTTAAAATAAATAAAAATGAAATACATAAAGAATCAGATTTGTTTTATAGTGGTAATAAAATAGCTTATGTAAAAACTTATTTTGGTAAAATAGGCTTAACTATATGTTATGACTTAAGATTCCCAAATATTTTTCAAAAATTAACAAAAAAAGGTGCTAAAATTATTTTAGTTCCAGCTGCATTTACAGTTCCTACTGGAAAAGATCACTGGGAAATACTTTTAAGAAGCAGGGCAATAGAAAATACAAGCTTTATAGTTTCAGCTGCACAGTGTGGCAATCATCACGGTGGAAGAAAAACTTATGGTCATTCTATGATAATCAATCCATGGGGAAAAATAATAAAGAAAGGATCAAAATTTCAAACAATTATTAATGCAACTATAAATATAGAAGAAATAAATCAAATAAGAAAAAAGATGCCGTCAATTAAGAATCAGAAAAAATTTTAAAGCTTCTCGATTTAATATTTTTTATTATAATTATACGAGTTGATTAATAACATTTAATTCTTCTTCCTTTTCAGGAAGAACATAGGCTACAGCACAATGCTCAAGACAATATGGCTTATCATTAAATTTTTTCTTATCACAAAAATGAAAATTCTGCTCATCTGGATGACCTATTGGCCATTCACATCCGTTTTTATTAGGAGATTTGAAAGGATTGCCCATTATAGGTTGAAAAGTTTTATTAATATTTGTTGTTTCTGAAGAGGTGTTGTTTTCAAAATTTAGGACTGGCATAATAGGAGATCTGGCTTTTTTTCTATCAGGCTTAACAGCAGTTCTTCTAATAGGAGAGGGTCTTCTTTCAAGACCTATTCTATGAGCCTTACCAACTACTGCATTTTTAGTAAATCCTAATAATTTACCAATTTGTGCGGTAGGCAAACCCTGATCCCATAGTTCTTTTAGTTTATTTACGTTATTTTCATCCCAAGGCATATAGTCTATATATAGTATATAATTTATAGCTAAATATACTATATATTTTAAAATTTAAATAAAAAATTAAGGTTTTTTTGTATTTTATTAACAAATTTAATGTTTTTCTAAGTATATTAAGATTTTCTTATGAAAACACTTAATAAATTTAAAATTTTCAAGAAGAATGTTCTACTTAGAGTAGATTTAAATGTGCCTATAGTAAACGGGAAAATATCAGATTTTAGTCGAATAATTTCTATAGAGCCTACAATAAAAAATCTTTCTAATAACTATAATAAAATATTTTTATTATCACATTTAGGAAGACCTAACGGTGAAAATAATAAAAAATTATCACTTAAAATTATAAAAAAATATTTTGAAAAAAACTATAAAAATAACATTTTTTTTTCAAACAAACCTTTTGGCAATGAAATAGAAATAATTAAAAAGAAAATGAAAAATGGTGATATCTGTATATTAGAAAATATAAGATTTTACAAAGAAGAAGAAGATAATGATAAGTCTTTTTCAAAAAAAATTTCAAAGCACTATGATGTATATGTCAACGATGCATTCTCTTGTTCACATAGAAATCATTCATCAATTGTTGGAATTCCAAAATATTTACCATCTGTAGCTGGTTATACATTACTTAATGAGATAAAGCATTTAGAAAAACTATCTAAAAAACCAAAAAAACCTATAACAGCAATTATAGGTGGAGCAAAAATTTCTACAAAATTAGTTTTAATTAATAATATTATTAAAAAATGTAATAATATTATAATTGGAGGTGCAATGGCTAATACTTTTTTATTATGTGCAGGCTTTGAAGTGGGAAAATCTTTAATAGAAAAGAATTTAATATCTACTGCAAAAAAAATATTAGATAAAGCAGATAAAAAAAATATAAATATTATTCTTCCAATAGATGTTGTTTGTGCAAAAAATATAAATCATAAAGACAAAATAAATATATATAAAATTAATAAAATTCCTAAAAACCAAACGATTTTAGATATTGGACCAAAAACTATAAAAAAAATAAAATCTAGCTTATTAAATTCTAAAACTATTATATGGAATGGTCCACTTGGAGTTTTTGAAAAAAAGCCATTTGACAAAGGAACTATTTCTATTGCTGAAATATTCAAAAGTAATTTACATAATAAAAAAATATTTTCTATAGCTGGTGGAGGTGATACTGTGGCAGCAATAAATAAATTAAAAGCTAAAAAATATTTTAATTACGTTTCAACTTCGGGTGGTGCTTTCTTGGAGTGGCTTGAAGGAAAAGAACTCCCAGGGATACTATCTCTAAAAAAAAATAATTTAAATTAGCTTGGTTTCTGATATTTTTTTATAACTGGAAATTGAGTTAAGGTAAATATAAATGTAATCGGTAAAATACCAAATACTTTAAAATTTACCCACAAATCTGTTGTCTGTGTTCTCCAAACAAACTCATTTATGACAGCTAAAGCAATAAAAAAACCAATCCATCTTCTAGTAATAATTTGCCAACCTTCATCTGTTAATTGCAATGATCCGCCTAAAAAATATTTTAAAAGAGGTCTATTAAGAAATTGTCCAACGATTAAGCTTAATGCAAAAAGTAAATTAATAATTGTTGGTTTCATTTTAAAGAAAATTTCATTATCAAAATATAAAGATAAACCTCCAAATACAAGAATTATGAATGCTCCAAAAGTAGGCATAAGGGGTATTTTTTTTTCAACAATATATGAAAAAACTACAGCAATGATAGTTGCAATCATAAATGGAAGGATAGCTGATTGAAGATCGCTTCTTGTATAAAAAATAAAAAAAATCGCTAGGGGGCCTATATCAACCAATAGCTTTGTTATACTTTTCATTTCAATAAGTTTCTAAATCTAACAATGAGTAAGAAAAAGATTTGGAATTAAATTCAATTAAATCGTCCTCTTTTTCTCCCATACCTACAAAATATATAGGTATTTCAAATTTTTTTGCAATTGAAATAATTGCGCCACCTTTGGCAGTTCCATCTAATTTAGTTATTATCAAACCATTTATTTTAACTATTTCATCAAATTTACTTACTTGATTCAGCATATTTGAACCACTGGTTCCATCTAGAACCAAAATATTTGATAATTGATCATATTTTACTAATTTTAATATAACATTATTTATTTTTAAAAGTTGGTTTAATAGATTGGAATTATTTGATAATCTTCCTGCTGTATCAATCAAAACATATTGTATGTTTTCTTTTATTGCCTTCTCACACCCCTGATATGCTAAACTCGCAGGATCTTGATTATCTACACCATGCATAAATTCTATATTGTCTATTTCTGTCCATTTTTTTAATTGTTCTACTGCTGCAGCTCTATACGTATCACATGCGATAACAAGAATTTTATTTTTACCACTTAAATTTAAATAGTGAATGATTTTACCTATTGAAGTAGTTTTACCACTTCCATTTACACCTATAAACATAAATATTTTAGGGAACAAATCAGTTTCACTAATTATTTTTTTTTCTCTTTTTTTAAGAATTAAATCGATTGCTTTTGCTAAATTTACCAGCAAATCATATTTTTTATCAGAAAAATCTAAATTATTTTTTTTTAAATTATTAATTAATTCTGTAGTTGTTTCAACCCCAATATCTGAAGAGATTAAAACATTTTCTAAATCCTCAATAGATTCTTTACTTAAGCTATTTATATTCAAAATATTTGAGGTTAAAAAATGTGACGATTTTTTAAGTCCATTTTTAAACTTTTTAATTAAGTTCATAAATTCTATATGATATTTGCTTCAGCAATATTTGCATCACTTTTTATAATTTGGCAATCAACAATCATCCCTTCTTTAATGGAATAAGGTAGTTTTATTTTAGTAAAATATTCTGATTTTCCATAAGAAAAAGAATTTTCAACTTTTTCAATTAAAACTTCGTTTTTATTTCCAATTTGGTTTTTTAAGTATTTTTTTAAATTATCTTTACCTTTTTGCCTCAGAATACTAGCTCTTTTTTTTATCACTTCTCTGGATACTTGTGGCATACGAGCAGCTGGGGTATTTTCTTTAGGTGAAAAAGGGAATACATGAAGGTGAATTAAATTACACTCGTTAACTAAATTTAGTGTATCTTTAAACATTTGATCATTTTCTGTTGGAAAACCTGCAATAAGATCTGCTCCAAAAACAACATCTTTTCTTATCTTTTTAACATTATTGCAAAAATTAATTACTTGTTCCCTGTTATGTCTTCTTTTCATTCTTTTTAAAATTAAATTACTTCCTGATTGTAAACTCAAGTGAAAATGTGGCATCAATCTTTTATTTTCCAGTAAATCCCAAAAATCTTCATTAATTTCAGCACAATCAATAGAAGACAGTCTTAATCTTTTTAAATTGGGTATCAAATTTAATATTCTTATACATAATTGAAATAAATTAGGTGATCCAGGTAAATCCTTTCCGTAGTCGGTTATATCAACTCCTGTTAAAACGATTTCATTATAATTATTTTCTACTAATTTTTTTATTCTTTCTACTACCAAACCAACAGGAACACTTCTATTGTTTCCTCTGCCATAAGGAATAATGCAAAATGTACATCTGTGATCACAACCCTGTTGTATTTCGATATATGCCCTAGCTTTTCCCTCAAAGCTATCAATATTGTTTGAATTATGCATATAATCTTGAAAAATATTCCCTACCTGAATAGCATTTTCACTACTTAAATTTTTCCATGCTTTTTCATTCATTTTTTCATTATTGCCCATTACAAAATCAATCTCTTTCATTTCTAAATATTTTTTATAATTAATTTGAGCTGCACAACCTGTTAAAACTATTTTTTTATTTGGATACTTTCTTTTAGCTCTTCTTATCTGATATTTTAGGTTTTTTTCTGCTTCATTGGTAACTGCGCATGAGTTTATTACAGTATAATTATCGATATTATTTTTATTTAAAATAGATTTTATAACTTCGCCCTCATATATATTGAGTCTACAACCTAGATTAATTAAATTTGATTTTTTTTTATGCATTTTTTTCTTTTTCTATAAAGCCTTTGTAACTAATTTCAGCTGGCCCCGTCATAATTGCTTCATCGTTTTTTATTTCAATACTTAAACTGCCTCTGTCCAGAATAACCTCTACATCTTTATTTGTATATTTTTTTATTGAGCTTGCATATGCAGCTGCACAAGCGCCACTTCCACAAGCAGGTGTGATACCTACCCCTCTTTCCCACACTTTCATTTTAATTTTGTTCTCATCTATTATTTGAATAATTTCTAAGTTAATTTTTTCAGGAAAAAAATTATGATTTTCAATTTTAGGTCCATATTTTTTTAAATCACATTTATCTATATCTTGTAAAATAAAAACAATATGAGGATTACCTATATTTACTGCTACACCCTTATCTAATAATCCTAAATTAATAGGCACATTTAAAGTATCCATTTTTTTTGATAGAGGAATTTTATTCCATTCGTTTGATATTTTTCCCAAATTAACACTAATTAAGTTATTAGTTAATATATTTGCTTCTAAAATACCGGCCTTAGATTTTAAATTTATTTTACTCTTATTTAATTCTTCTGAAAGAATTTTTGCGACACACCTTGTGCCATTACCACAAGCCTCTGCTTCATCACCCTCAGGGTTAAAAATTTTAATGTTTGCATCATAATTATTTGAGTCAGGTTTATCAATTGTTATTATTTGATCGCATCCTGGACCAGATCTTCTGTCACTCAATTTATTAGTTATTTTTCTGTTTATTTCTATAATATTTCTTCTTCTATCTATAATAACAAAATCATTACCCAAACCATGCATTTTGATAAATTCAATTTTATCCATATTTTTATATATGAACTTTTTTTCAAGAATTCCAAGAAAAATGTTAATAATTCAAGGCAAGCTTGACTTTGTTGTCTTAATTTAATAATCGACTCTAAAAATTTCATTAATGATTTTTTTAAACTACTTTAACTAAATAAAGTAGGCACACCCGTCCACGAGTTTCGTGCCCTGGTGATTTTTGTGATGGAGAAATGTTTAATACACTAAGTAACAAATTTGAAAAAATAATATCATCAATTAAGGGAAAGGCCCTTATATCAGATGATGATTTAAAAACTACTCTAAGAGAAATTAGAATAGCTCTATTAGAAGCAGATGTGGCTCTCAATGTGGTTAAAGATCTAATAGAAAATCTAAATAAAAAAATAATTGGTCAGGAGGTTTTGAAAAAAATAAAGCCAGATCAAATGATTATCAAATTAGTAAATGATGAAATTACTAGAATACTTGGTTCTGAAAACCAAGAATTAAATTTTGACAAAAATAATATAACTAAAATTATTTTCTGTGGTTTGCAAGGATCAGGGAAAACTACTACAGTAGCAAAATTAGCAAACTTTATTTCAAAAAAATCTAAGAAAAAAATTTTGATTTCATCAACTGATATTTATCGTCCAGCAGCACAAGAACAATTAAAAATTTTATGTAATAAAATAAATATTGATTTTTTAGAAGCAAATTTAGATTTATCAATTAATGAATTATCTAATAAGATTATGACTTACTGTAAAAAAAACATGTATGATGTTTTATTAGTAGATACAGCGGGAAGACAAGTTATAGACTCAAAAATGATGATTGAATTAAAAGAAATTAAATCAATTATTATGCCACAAGAAAGTATTTTAATTGCAGATTCTTTATCTGGTCAAGATGCTGCAAATATAGCCAAAAAATTTAACGATGAAATTGGAATAACATCAAATATTTTAACCAGAATAGATGGGGACTCTAGAGGTGGTGCAGCTTTATCAATTAAATCAATTACTGGCTCTCCAATAAAATTCATTGGCTTGGGTGAAAAAATAGATGACTTTGAGGCATTTCATCCTGAAAGAATAGCTAGTAGAATTCTGGGCATGGGTGATATAGTTTCTCTTGTAGAAAAAGCTTCAGAAAATATAAATAAAAATGAAGCAGAAAAACTTGTTAATAAAATTTCCAAAGGAAGTTTTGATCTTGAGGATTTTTCAAAACAACTTAAGCAAATGTCAAAAATTGGTGGTGTTAGCAGTATGCTATCTTTGCTACCAGGCATTTCAAAAATACAAAAACAAGCTGCAGAAAATAATATTTCAGATGAAATTGTTCAAAAACAATTAGCAATAATTTCATCCATGACAAAGAAAGAAAGGAGAGATCCTGAAATTATAAAAGCTTCAAGAAAAATAAGAATCTCAAATGGATCCGGAACAAAAGTGCAAGATGTAAATAAATTACTAAAACAGTTTTTCACCTCAGTAAAAATGATGAAAAAAATGAAATCTATGGGGAATCAAGGAAACCCTAAAGATTTGATGAATCAATTAAAAAATTTACCCCCTAACTTTAATTAGATATGAAAGGAAAAAAACATGCCAGTTAGAATAAGAATGTCTCGTGGAGGAGCTAAAAAAAGGCCTTTTTTTAGGATTGTAGTTGCTGATTCAAGAAGAGCAAGAGACGGTCAGTTTATTGAAAGGATAGGAACCTATAACCCAATGCTTCCAAAAGATCATCCTGATAGAGTAAAAATAGATCTAGAAAAAGCTAAAGAATGGATAAAAAAAGGAGCTAAACCAAGTGACAGAATCCATATTTTTTTAAGTAAGATTGGTCTTTTAGACAAGCCAATTATTACTGAAAAAACAAAAAAACATTTGCCAAAAAAGAAAGAAGAGAAAGCTGAGGCAAAACCAGAAGCAAAGAAAGAAGAGAAAGCTGAGGCAAAACCAGAAGCAAAGAAAGAAGAGAAAGCTGAGGCAAAACCAGAAGCAAAGAAAGAAGAGAAAGCTGAGGCAAAACCAGAAGCAAAGAAAGAAGAGAAAGCTGAGGCAAAACCAGAAGCAAAGAAAGAAGAGAAAGCTGAGGTAAAACCAGAAGCAAAGAAAGAAGAAATTAGAAAATAAACAATTTCAAAATAATTTATGAACACAAATAACAAGATTCACATTGCTGACTTTAAAGATCCCAAAGGGGTTAAAGGCCTTTTAAGAATAATAAGCTATACAAAAAATTTTCGATATTTTAATAAAAAGGGATGTTTAATCTATGAAAATAAACAAATCAATTCAATTTTAAAAATTATTGAAGAGAAAAAAAATATTTTTATTGTACAGCTAAAAGATATTCTAGATAGAAAAGAAGCAGATTTTTTTAAAAATAAAAAAATTTATGTTGATAGAAAAAATTTCATTAATCAAAAAATGAATAAAAATGAATTTTACGCTGTTGATCTTCTAAATTGCTCTGTAAAAGATCATAAAAACATAGTTCTAGGAAAAATAAAAAGTGTTGAAAATTTTGGGGCTGGTGAATTATTAAATATAATAAAGAAAAATAAGAAAAGTTTTTTAATACCTTTTAATAAAGATAATATTTCATATGTAGATTTATTAAAAAAAAAGGTTGTAGTTACACCTTTAAGTGGACTATTAGACTAATGTTATCAGTTGTAATAATTACAGCATATCCAAAAATGTTTCCCGGGGTATTAAGTCACTCAATAATTGGAAAAGCTTTAAGTGATGGAAAATGGAAACTAAATATTATTAATCTTCATGATTATGGATATAACGCAAGAAAAAGTATTGACGATAAGCCTTTTGGAGGTGGACCTGGAATGGTTATTAGACCCGATGTAATTGAAAAAGCTTTAACTCTAAATAAAAACTTATTTAATGAAAAATATACATTTATTTATTTATCACCCTCAGGTAATCCTCTAAAACAACATAATCTTGAACTATTCTCAAAAAAACAGGGTCTCGTCATACTCTGTGGTAGATTTGAAGGAGTTGATGCAAGAGTAATTGAAAAATATCAATTTAATTCAATAAGTATGGGTGATTATATACTAAATGGAGGTGAAGTTGCCGCTCAAGCTCTAGTTGAAGGTTGTATTAGACTAATTCCTGGAGTATTAGGACATTCTGATAGTATTTTAGAGGAAAGTTTTTCAAACAATCTTCTAGAACATCCTCATTATACAAGACCTAAAAATTGGCTTGATAATGATGGGAAAGTTCATAGTGTCCCTGAAGTATTAATTTCAGGACATCATGAAGATATAAAACAATGGAGAAAAAAAAAGTCTGAAGAAATAACTAAAAAAATTAGATCAGATTTAATAAAGAAATGAAAAATTTAATAGAAATATATGAAAAAAAGCAAATTGAAAAACTAGTTGCTAATAAAAGAATTCCCACATTTCGTTCAGGTGACACTCTTAAAGTAACAATAAAAATTGTAGAAGGAGAAAGATCACGATTACAATCTTTTGAGGGGGTTTGTATAGCTAGAAAAAATAATGGTTTAAATTCAAACATAACTGTAAGAAAGCTATCTCATGGTGAAGGTGTTGAAAGAATAATTCCTTTATTTAGTCCTTCAATTGATAAAATTGAAGTTCTAAGAAAAGGAGATGTAAAAAGATCAAAATTATATTATTTAAGAAAAAGAAAAGGGAAAAGTGCACGTATCAATGATAGAGATAGAGGCAATGAAAAAGATCAATACGAACTAAAAGAAGAAATAGTGAAAGACCAATCTCCTGAAAAAAACATAGAAACTAAAGATAGCTCAAATGTTGAAAAGAAAATTGAAATAAAAGAAGATAAACCTCAGCAAAAAGATGAGAATAATACAACTAAAGAAGAACAATCTGAATTATCTTCTAAAAAAATAGATAAATCAGAAAATGAAACAAAATCATAATCCTTTAACTTTATTTGATAAGATTTGGAATAACCATCTTATTGATCAACAAGAAGATGGCACATGTCTTCTATATATAGATAGACATTTAATTCATGAAGTAACAAGTCCGCAAGCTTTTGAAGGTTTAAAAAACAATAAAAGAAATGTTAGAAGGCCAAATCAAACTTTTGCAGTTGCTGACCATAATGTTCCAACAACAAATAGAGATAAAATTATTGAAGATGAAGAAAGTAGAATTCAAGTTGAAGTGCTTGAAAAAAATTGTAAAGATTTTAACATTACGTTTTTTCCTCTAAATGACAAAAGGCAAGGAATTGTTCACATAATTGGCCCCGAACAAGGTATCACTCAACCTGGAATGACAATAGTTTGTGGAGATAGTCACACTTCAACTCATGGAGCTTTTGGAGCATTAGCATTTGGAATAGGGACTAGCGAGGTAGAGCATGTTTTGGCCACCCAAACACTTATTCAAAAACCTGCAAAAAATATGAGAATTAATGTAGTTGGCGAACTAAATAAAGGTGTAACTTCAAAAGACATAATTCTCAATATTATTGGAAATATTGGAACAGCTGGAGGAACAGGTTATGTTATTGAATATTCTGGAGATATAATATCAAAACTGAGTATGGAATCAAGAATGACAATTTGCAATATGAGTATTGAAGCTGGAGCTAGAGCAGGATTAATAGCTCCAGATGAAAAAACCTTTAATTATATAAAAGGAAGAGAACATGCCCCAAAAGGACAAAACTGGGAAAAGGCTCTTGCATATTGGAAAACTTTGCCATCTGATGAAAATGCAGTATATGCAAAAGAAATCAGTATTAATGGAACTAATATTTTACCTCAAGTTACCTGGGGCACAAGTCCACAAGATGTCACTTCTGTTAATGGTAAAGTTCCGGATCCTAAAAAAATACAAGATCCACTAAAAAGAAAATCTGTAGAAAGATCTTTAGAATACATGGGTTTAGAACCTAACCAAAAAATAAATTCTTTAAAGTTAGATAAAGTTTTTATAGGTTCATGTACTAATGGTAGAATTGAAGATTTAAGAGAGGTTGCAAATATAGTAAAAGGTAAGAAAGTACATTCTGATGTCCATGCTTTAATAGTTCCTGGATCAGGACTAGTAAAAATTCAAGCAGAAGAGGAAGGATTGGATAAAATTTTAATTGAAGCTGGTTTTGACTGGAGAGAGCCAGGTTGCTCAATGTGCCTAGGTATGAATCCAGATCAATTGAAACCTAAAGAAAGATGTGCTTCTACGTCAAACAGAAATTTTGAAGGTAGACAAGGACGAGAGGGTAGAACTCACTTAGTTAGTCCTTCAATTGCTGCTGCTTCAGCGTTGATAGGTAAAATTTCAGGAGTGGATGAATTATAATATGAAAAAATTTATAAATCTTAAAAGTATTCCTGCATCTCTTCCTATGATTAATGTTGATACAGACATGATAATCCCTAAACAATTTTTAAAAACTATTAAAAGATCAGGATTAGGTAAAAATCTTTTTTATGAACTTAGATACGATCTTCAAGGCAATATTAAAAATGATTTCGTATTAAATTGGGATCCATATAAATCTTCTAAAATTTTAATTGCTGGAGATAATTTTGGGTGTGGCTCTAGTAGAGAGCATGCCCCTTGGTCTTTATTAGATTTTGGTATAAGATGTATTATTTCAACTAGTTTTGCAGACATTTTTTTTAATAACTGTTTTAAAAATGGAATTCTTCCAATTGTTTTAAAATCAGATTCTATAGATAAACTCACTTCTGATGCTGAAAAAAAGATAGAGATTGAAATAGATCTAAAAAATCAAAAAATTTTAAGATCAAATAATAATGATATTAAATTTGATATAGATCAATTTAGAAAAAAATGCCTTATAGAAGGTCTTGATGACATAGGTTTAACATTAGAAAAAATAAAAAACATTGATATTTACGAGGATAAGCATCATCATAATTTTCCATGGCTAACTTAAATTTTTTATGAATAAAAATAGAAAAATTTTAGTTTTAGCAGGAGATGGAATAGGTCCGGAGGTGATGAAAGAAGTTCTTTTAATAAATAAATGGTTAGATAAAAATTTTAAAACTAACTTTGAAATATCTGAAAGATTAGTCGGTGGTGCTGCTTATGATGCTGAAGGAGACTCAATTAGTGATGCTACAATAGAGGAAGCATTAAATTCAGACGCAGTTCTTTTTGGAGCAGTAGGTGGGGATAAGTGGAATGATGTTAAAAGAGAAAAAAGACCGGAAGCAGCACTACTTCGTCTAAGAAAAGAAATGGATTTATTTGCAAATCTTAGGCCTGCTATTGCATTCGATGCTTTAACTAAAAGCTCATCTCTCAAAGAAAATTTGATTAAGGGATTAGATATTCTTATTGTTAGAGAGTTAACAAGTGGTGTATATTTTGGAAAACCCAAAGGCATAGAAACGTTAAAAAATAATGAAAAAAAAGCTGTTGATACTCAAAGTTATTCAACTTCAGAAATTAAAAGAATTGCCGAAATTGGTTTTGATTTGTCAAAAAAACGAAATAAAGTAGTAACCTCTGTTGACAAAGCAAATGTTATGGAAACAGGTTTATTATGGAGAAATATAGTAAATGAAGTACATGCAGAAAAGTACAATGATATAGATTTAAGTCATATGTATGCAGATAATTGTGCTATGCAACTTGTAAGAAACCCAAAACAATTCGATGTAATTATCACTGATAATTTATTTGGTGATATATTAAGTGATTGTGCTGCAATGTTAACAGGTTCATTAGGAATGCTCCCTTCAGCTTCCCTAGGTGCTATAAATATAGAAGGAAAACGTTTAGGAATGTATGAACCAGTTCATGGTAGTGCTCCAGATATAGCTGGAAAAGATATTGCGAATCCTTTAGCAATGATTTTAAGTTTTTCAATGATGTTAAATTATAGCTTTAATATGATTGAAGAAAGCTCAATGATTGATAAAGCAGTCCAATCTGTCTTAGCCAAAGGAAATAGAACTAAAGATATCGCAGAAAAATCAGAAAACTATATTTCTACAAGCTCAATGGGAATGTTGTTAATAGAAGAGTTAAATAAAATATTAGAAAGCTAGTATGGTTAATAAATATAATATAGCTGTAGTCGGTGCGACAGGGAATGTAGGAAGGGAAATATTAAGCATACTTGAAGAAAGAAATTTTCCGATAGATAAATTACATTGTCTTGCATCATCTAAATCTAAAGGAAAAAAAATAGAATTTAATAAAAAATCAATATTTGTACAAGATTTAAAAGAATTTAATTTTGATAATATAAATATAGCTTTGTTCTCCCCAGGATCTAAAATTTCTTCAATTTATGCCCCTATTGCAGCTAAAAAAGGTTGTATAGTAATAGATAATACCTCTTTTTTTAGAATGAATAATGATGTTCCTTTAATAGTTCCTGAAGTTAATGGAAAAGATTTAGATGATTTTTTTAAAAACGAAAAAAGAAATAATATTATTTCTAATCCAAACTGCTCTACCATACAAATGGTAATGGCTTTGAAACCTATTCATGATAAAGCAATGATAAAAAGAATAGTAGTTTCTACTTATCAATCAGTTTCAGGAGCCGGCAAAGAAGGAATGGACGAATTATTTGAACAAACAAAAAACATTTATGCAAATAAAAATATAAATAAAAAAAAATTTACAAAACAAATAGCATTTAATGTTATTCCTCACATTGACGATTTTTTAGATAATGGTAACACTAAAGAAGAACAAAAAATGATCGATGAAACTAAAAAAATATTGGAATCAAATATAGAAATTAGTGCTACATGTGTGAGAGTTCCCATTTTTATTGGTCATTCAGAATCAGTAAACCTACAATTAAAAAATAAATTGTCAGAAAAAGAAGTTGTAAAAGTTCTATCTAAATTTCAAGGTGTTTCAGTAATAGATTATAGGAAAGATGAAGGTTATGTAACTCCTGTAGAAGCAGCTGGTGAAGATAAAGTCTACGTGAGCAGAATAAGAGAAGATAAAAGTACAATTAACGGTTTAAATTTATGGGTAGTTTCTGATAATCTAAGAAAAGGTGCTGCTTTAAATGCAGTACAAATAGCAGAGCTAGTTATTGAAGACTATAATAAATATATTTAAGATGTTTTTTCAGAAATTATTAAAAATTTGAGAATAAATGATTTTACCATTTTTAATCTTGTGCATGTGTAAAAAATCACCTTCAATTTGATCTGACCTATCTCTTCCTTTAACAAAAACTGTATCACCAGAACAATAAATCTCTTGAAGATGTATATGCAGAGCAATTTGAAGTATATTTTCTTTTATTTTTTTGTGACCCATTGTAGTTTTTTTATTTTTTTTTAGTTTAGCATTATCATCATAGTAAGATAAAACTTTATCTAGATCTTTAAATCGAAGATAGGTATATAGTTTTTTTATAATTATCTCAGGCTCTCTTACATACATCCCAAGGGCAGACTCTATTATCATTGTATTTCTCTAAATTTTTTAATTATTATTGCTTTATTAATAAAAATTTATTTAAAAAAAAATAGGAAATTTTGTTTTTTTGATAAAATTCGGTATAATATTTTATAAATTAAAAATAATACCGAAAATTATTCTTTAAAATAAAGTATTTATAAAATATTTGAAAAATATTCTTTTATATATATTAAATTAGAGAAAGAATACTTTTGATGTAACTAACATTAATTTTTATTAAAAATGTGGTCTCGTGGTGAAATGGATATCACATTAGTCTTCGGAACTAAGATTCTAGGTTCAAATCCTAGCGAGACTGCCATTAAATATAATTATTAAAACTACCGTCGTATACTATTTTTCCATTGTCTAATAAAATAAAATCATCAGCTATATATTTTGCTAATTTTAAATCATGAAGAATACAAATTATTGTTTTATTATTTTTTTTCTCTTCAAGAATTAAATCTATAAATTTTTTATCACTTTCAATATCAAGATTCTGATTAGGTTCATCCATAAATATAACTTCTTGATCAAAACTCATTAATCTAGATAATGATAATTTTTGTCTTTCTCCTTTGGAAATTTTTTTTATTGAATTATATTTAATTTTGTTAAGATTAAATTTATTATACCAACTTAAGTTTGGTTTAGTATTTTTTATTTTACTAAGTATTTCAAAGTTATATTTTACTGTATTGTCAAAAAGAACTGGATTTTGAAATAACATTGGAATGGGACTATTAAAATTTCTAACTAATTCTCCTGAAATTGGTTTTATTAGATCGTTGATTGTTCTTAATAAAGTACTTTTACCAGATCCATTTTTTCCAGAAATAACAGTAGTTATATTTTTTTTTATTTCAGTAGATACATTTTTTAAAATATATTTATCAGTTAATTTAATATCCAGATTTGTAATTTTACATAGCTTCATTTATTAAACTTTATATTACTAAATATAGAAATTATAAAAGAAATAATAATTAAAACTATTCCTAGCTGAATAGCAAAACCAATATTCCCCTTTGCAGTTTCTAAACTAATAGAAGTTGTCATATTGCGAGTAACTTGATCGATTGAACCACCTACTATTGCTGCTGCACCATATTCACTTATTGCTCTTCCAAAACCAATTATAAAAATTGTTAAATATATTCTATATTTGTTTATTAATAATAGACTAAATATATTAAGAAAATTTGCGCCATAAGCATATAATTCTTCTTCAAATAAAGGATACTCTTCTTGAATATTCCTTATAATTAGTGAAATCATTATTGGCATAATAATAATAGTTTGTGCAATTATCATTGCTGAAGGAGTATATAACAACCCCAACCAACCCAAAGGACCAGAGCGACTTACTATTAAATAGCAGATTAAACCTGCACATACAGGTGGAATTGAAGTAAAAGCATTAATTATTGAAATAACCATATTTTTAAAAAAAAATTTTTTTATTGCTATATAAAATCCAATAACAAGACTTAAGATTAATGATATTATAGAAGATATAATACTTACATATAAAGATATAAATATTGCATCAAAAATATTAAGAGTCATATTATTTTAAATTAAAAAAGAGTTGTTCTCCATTTATATTAAATTTATTAATTACATCCATTCCTTTATTGCTTAAAATCCAATTAATAAATAAATTTGCATTATCATACTGAACATGTGGGAATATCTCTGGATTTACTATAATTAAACTATATGGATTGATTAATTCTGGATCATCTTCGAAAAGAATACTCAAATTTTTTTTATTATTAAAGGATAGCCATGTTCCCCTGTCTGTTAATGTATATGCTTGCATTTCATAAGCCATATTTAAAGTTGATCCCATACCTTGTCCATTTTTCAAATACCAGCTATTTTCTTTATCTATATTAACACCAGCTTTTTTCCACAATTGTTTTTCTTTTAAATGAGTACCAGAATTATCATCCCTTGATAAAAAAAAATTTTTACCTTTATAAATTTTTTTCATAACATCATTAATATTTTTAATAGATTTTATTCCTAAAGGATCATTTTCAGGTCCAATAATTACATAGTCATTATACATGAATTGAATCCTTTTAAGTCCATATCCTTCTGCAACAAAACTAATTTCTTGTTTTGGAGAATGTATAAGTAATAAATCTGCATCGCCATTTTTGGCATTTTTAATTGCTTGTCCAGTTCCCACAGCTACCACTCTTAATTCTATATTATATTCTTTTTCAAATTCATTTTTTAATATTTGTAACAAACCTGAATTATCAGTGCTTGTAGTAGATTGAAGAATTAAATAATTTCTTGCTAAAACTATATTGGAAAAAAGAATTGATATTGATAGTAAAATTAATATTTTTTTCATGGTTTTTTTAAAACTATTTTTATATATTTTATTTATTTTTTTTATATAAACATTATTATTGGGATTGTTTAAATGAATATCTTAGATAAAGAATTGCGAAAATTTTGTGTCGCTCCAATGATGGGATACACCACTCAACATGCCAGGAATTTATATAGAATTTTATCAAAAAAAGCATATTTATTCTCTGAAATGATAACTTGCAAAACTCTTATACATTCTAAAAAAACGGATTATTTTTTAGAAAATAAGAATCAAAATCCAGTTGCTCTACAAGTAGGTGGTTGTGATATTGAAGATTTAATCAAATGTTGCAAACTAGCGGCAAAACATAAATTTAATGAAATAAATTTAAATCTTGGATGCCCTAGTAAGGCTGTACAAAATGGCAAGTTCGGTGCTTGCTTGATGAAAAATAAAGACTTGGTTTTGGATTGTCTTAAATCAATGAAGGATAGTGCTGATATAGAAGTTTCATTTAAGTGTAGATTGGGTGTAGATAGTTTTGATTCATATGATTTTTTCAGTGATTTTATTGGAACAACCACTTCAAGCGGTGTTAATATTGTTTATGTACATGCAAGAAAAGCAATTTTAAAAGGATTGAATCCAAAAAAAAATAGGAGTGTGCCTCCACTCAATTATAAATATGTTTCAAAAATAAAAAAAGATTTTCCACAAATAAACTTTATTTTAAATGGTGGTATAAAAAATTTAGAAGAAGCCAAAACTTTAAGCAATAGTTTTGATGGAGTTATGATTGGAAGATTAATACAAACTGATCCTTTTTGTCTTTCAAATGTTGATAATATGTTTTTTGATCATCAAAAAAATACAATCAACTTAAATAACATTGTAAGTGAATATTTTTTATATATAAAAAAACAACTTAAAAATGAATCAATTTATAAACTTCTTAGTCCATTAATGGGGGTTTTCTTTGCAAAACCTTTTGGAAAAAAAATTAAGTCAGAAATTCATAATGCAATTAAAGACAATAAAATTGATCAACTAGAAAAATTTATTTTAAATAGTATTTAGTTTATTAAAATTGATTAATAAGGAATTTGATATACAAAATTAATAATTTCTACTCCTGGGTTTTTATCTCCCAAATTAGCATTTGAAATATGACTAAAAGAAATTCCAATTCTGCTTTTATTTTTAAGTTGGTAAGTAAATTCTAAACTTGTTCTAAATTCTATATCATTACCTAGTTTTTTTCCATCACCTTCATCATAGTAACCTATAGAAAAGCTTGGGGTAAAAATAAAGTTAGATGATTTACCTGTAAGCATATCTCCAGCATCATCTTCTAAATATATGCCTGCTAATATGTATGATGCAGAATCTGAAGTTGCCTCAATTCCGAAAAGAGGTTTTAATTCAAAAAAATCATAACTTTCTGGACCAATTGTCAAAAGAGAATAATCTAATCTCTTTTCAAATCTTAAATCCAAGGCTTGATTTGTTTCACTTCCATCAAACTTAATATCATAAACACCCAAGCCAAAAACATTATAACCCCCAGCAAAAACTGATCCTGAAAATAAAAAAATTGCTATAAATATAAATTTTCTCATAGAAGTAGCAATTTAATCATATATTTAAAATATAAGCAAATTAATTCATAGGCTTTCTTTAAAGTGATTCTATAATATCTATTAATTTTCCTGATTCACTAAAAGATGCTGCGATTATTTTTTTTCGATCAAGAGGCCCTTTATATAAAGAAAAAACCGTTTTATTTTCTAAATTATTATCTTTCAATAAAGAAGATTCATACCCCCTAATAATTTTTTTAAAAGTTCTATAAGGACGATCTAATTTTGAAAAATTATAATATCCCCACCAAAAACAATCACTTTGTGCTGATAATGGGCGAGTAATATCTACACCTCTATTAACAAAAAGAATTAATTTTGATTTTGGAAAAGCAGCATGGCTAAGGTTTGAAAAATATTCTCTATGCCCCACATTTTTATCAACAATATTTTTTAGATTTGAAATCCATTTATTTATAGAAATAGTTCCTTGGGATGAAACAGAAATTAGTTCTTTTGAATCAAAACCGTATGAATCTATGGTTTTATCAACTCCATGATCATACATCCATCGAAGGATTTCAATTGGATTGGGGGCAGTATGAAGTTGAAGTAATTTTAAAAACATTTCTTCTTGAGCGCCTCTTAAAAATACAACATCTTCAGGCAATAATGAAAATTTAGCCATTAATTGAAACCTTAAATCAATAACGCTACTAAGAGTTTCTTTTGTGCTTTCGCCAACTCCTATAACATTGCCAAGAAAAATAATTTTATCGTTTGTAGAAAAATTTTCTAATATATATTTTTTAACACTTTCAAAAGATTTAAAGTTAGAATGGATAGATCCAACTGCCCAAATATGATTACAAGATTTAAATTCTACGAACTTAGAATTATTACTCATAAATTATTTATTGTATAAAATATTTTCTATTTTATCAGTAGCATTAAAATAATCTGTTTTTTCTATAGCAGCAACTTCTCTAGCTAATCTCTCAAGAGCCATTTGAAACATTTGCCTTTCACTATATGATTGTTCTGGTTGGCTATTTTTTCTATATAAATCTCTTATTACTTCACCTATTTTTACAGGATCACCAGAATGAATTTTACTATCATATTCCTGAGCTCTTCTGCTCCACATCATTCTTCTTACTTTTGGTTTTTGCTTGAGAACTACAAAAACATCATCAATTTTTTTTCGAGAAGATATTTTTCTAAGACCTACGTGATCTTGTTTTTCTACAGGAACTCTAATTGTCAATTTACTTTGCTCCATTTCAATTACGTAAAATCTTGTTTTAATTTTGCTAATTTCCATTGTTTCTATAGATTTTATTTCTCCCACACCATGTTCTGGATAAACAACAATTTCACCTATTTTAAATAAAGTTATTTTCTTTTTTTTCATCAGTTATCCTGCCTTTTCACTAAAATAATTTTCAAACTTATTTTCAACATTTTCCCAATCCTTAGAATCGGCTGGGGGTTCTTTTTTTTCTTTAATATTAGGCCATTTTTCTGAGTATACTCTATTAATTTCTGCCCATTTTTCCATATTTTCTTCTGTATCAGGATGTATCGCTTCAATAGGGCATTCTGGTTCACATACTCCACAATCTATACATTCATCTGGATGAATGACCAGCATATTCTCTCCTTCATAAAAACAATCAACTGGACATACTTCTACACAATCCATAAGTTTACATTTAATACATTTTTCATCAACTACATAAGTCATAAATTTTTATTTATTTTTTCCAAAACCTTTTTCTTTGCATTTCCACTATCAAAATCTTTTATATATAGCAATCCTGTCAATCTTCTAATTAAACTAGATTCATAATCATGAATTTTTCCATCCGCTAACACAACCTCCCACAATATTTCAATAATTTTAATTTTTTTTTCATATTCAAAAAAACTATTAATTTGCGAGGTATAAAAGTGAAAAGAATTGGAATTATTTATATTTTCAAGACAATTTTTAACTATATTATTAGATTTTTTTAAATCAATATTAAAGAAATCTGATATTGAATTTTCAATATTCATTATTTCACTTTTATCAACAACTCCATCAATTGAAGCTGCTTCTATCAATAATCCTGCAACAACTGTTAATTCTGAGTCGTTGTTTTTGAATTTTTCATCTGAATTTTCATTCTGAAAAATATTAAAAAAAGAATTTAACAAAATATCACCTGTTTTTTTATATTAAAGTAGTTTTTGTAAAACCGCAAAAGGAGAATTTGGATCAGCTCTTTTTTTATCAATTTTTGGTTTAACAATTTTTTTAAAATTTTTTTTGATTTTATGATTTTTATTCTGATTTGCCTTTTTATTTTTATGAGAAAACAATCTTTTTTCATTGCCCATAAGAATACTTTGAAATCCACAAAATTCCATTATTTCAGACAATTGCTGAGAATTACACCCTAAAGGATTCATAAGTTCTGAACTTTCTAAAAAAGGTCCAGTTTTAATTTTTTGTCTCGCTAAAAAAAATATTTTTTCGAAACTATCAATTCTAATTGCAAAATTATTTATAGATAAATATCCTAATGCCATCCAATAACTTTGAGGCATATTTAGTTCATATTTAAATGAAACTCTACCATTTTGAGGTATTGGAAGTTTTCCATCTAAACTTGGATTGTTATAAATATTCCATAAAATAGCTTTTAATTCTATGGCACTTTTTTTTAAAAGATTAGGCATAAAAAAAAATTTAGCCCCTATACGAATACCTAATTTAGAAATTATTAACTTTTCATCTTTTGTGAGTTTTTTTATTTGATTATAATAATTATATATAGGCATTGATCCAAGATTATCAAAAAGATTAAATGTAATTGATCTTATATTAGCATTTAATAAATCTTCCTTTTTAATAATATTGATTGAATTCAAATCTTCAGAAATTTTGTTAGTAATCCATTTTTCCAATTTATTAATTATTAGCTTTTTATTTTCAGAATCAATGCTTTCGGATTCTCTAATTTCAATTTTAGGAGAATAAATATTTTGACCTTTTTTTAAATAAGCAATTGAATCCTCTCCCCAAAAAATTTTAATTTTTTCTTTGATTTGATATGAATTTAAGTCTTCTAAACTTATTGAATCTTCAGGTGCCTCTAAAAAAATTTTAATTTTTTCTAATATCATTAATTTAACACTTTTTTTAACATGTTCATGAGAAAAATTTGATAAAGATTTTATTTTATTTTCAATAATCAGTCTAAAACCCTTAATTCTCCCATAAATATCAGTGTTTAATTTTACAGTATTTTGTTTTTCTATTTCTATAATTGGTTTTAAATTCACTTTGTTATTTTTTGAAAAATATATTGCTGAATTATCAATAAATCTGTTAGTTAATTTTTCATGAAGTTGATCAGATAAATTATTTTCTATGTTTCGTGTTTTTTCTTGCCAGTAATTTTTATTTTTTAACCAATTGTGTTGATTGGAAATATATGTCCAGGTTCTTATATATGCAATTTTTTTTGCCAATGCCTCAATATCACCTTTAAAATTTTCAATTTTATAAACATGCTCATAAATTAAACTCTCAGGTAATGTTAAATTATTTTTAATAAGTTTTAAAAAAATATCTTTAAGCAGTTCTATATAACTATCATTTAAAATTTTAGGAAAATCAGGTATTCTACAAACTTCCCATAAAATTTTTAAATTTTCAGGATTATTTAAATATTTTTTTATATCACTATCATTTTTTAATTGCCTAAAAGATAACTCATCTTGTGCATTTCTTTTTTTGATATAAAATTTTTCAAAAGGATCTTTATTCAAAGAATCTAAAAAAGAAGATATTGAACTAAAATCTAAATTATTATTTCTCCAATAAACTTTTTGTATATCTTCAAAATTATGTTCCTCAACATTTTTTATTACTATAGGGTCAACATTATAAATATCTTTAGTAAAGCCAAAAGTTCCATCATTCATATATCTACCAGCTCTTCCAGCAATTTGAGCAATTTCTGAAGTAAATAACTTACGCGTATATCTTCCATCAAATTTTTTTAATGATGAAAAAATTACATGATTAATATTTAAATTCAAACCCATTCCAATTGCATCAGTTGCTATCAAATAATCTACTTCATTATTTTCATAAATCTCTACTTGTGCATTTCTAGTTCTAGGACTTAAAGAACCAAGCACAACTGCGGCGCCACCTTTTAAAGATCTAACCATTTCTGCTAATTCATAAACTTTATTTACATTAAAAGCTATTATTGCTGAACGAGGTTTAACTTTAGAAATATTATATTTTTTACTAAATGTCAGCTTTGAAAATCTTTCCCTGGTTTCGATTTTAATATCTTTAATAATTTTAATTAAAATATTTTTTATTGTCTTTGAACCTAATAAAATTGTTTCATATTTTCCTCTAAAATTTAAAATTCTATCGGTAAAAATATGGCCTCTTTCAAAATCAGATGCTAATTGAACTTCATCAATAGCAACACATTCTGAATTAATATTATATGGCATGGATTCAACTGTACAAAAAAAATATTTGGGATTACTGGGTATTATTTTTTCTTCACCAGTTATTAAAGCAACTTTATTGCTTCCAACTTTAAAAACTGCTTTATCATAATTTTCCCTTGCAAGTAATCTTAATGGAAAACCAAAAACACCTGATTTGTAAGAAAGTAAACGATCTAATGCTAAATATGTTTTACCTGTATTTGTTGGCCCCAATATAGCAGTAATTTTTGCTTTATTATATTCATGAAACATTTAAATTAAGCAACTTTATTAACAATTCTTTCAAGAATATAATTAAGAATTCCACCTGATTTATAATATTGTAATTCTTTTTCTGTATCAACTCTACATTTTAATTTAATTTTTCTAATTTGATTTTCAGAAGAAATTTCACAATCTAATATTTTTGAAGGAGTTATTAAATTTATATTTTTGATTGTAATTTTTTCTTCACCAAGCAATTTAAGTTCGTGTCGGTTTTGTTTATCCATAAATTCTAAAGGTAAAACACCCATCCCGACTAAATTACTTCTGTGAATTCTTTCAAAAGACTCGGCTATTATTGCTCTAACACCTAATAATTTTGTACCTTTAGCTGCCCAGTCTCTGGAAGACCCTGTGCCATATTCCTTTCCAGCTATAATTATAAGCGGAACCTTTGTTTTATTATATTGCGAGGCTGCTTCAAAAATAGATTTATTCTCATGATCTAGAAAACATTTTGTTATACCTCCCTCGATATTATGTAATATTTCATTTTTAATCCTTATATTTGCAAAAGTGCCTCTTAACATAATTTCATGATTACCTCTTCGAGAACCATATGAATTAAATTCATTAATTCTTATTTGTCTTTTAGTTAAGTACTCTCCTGCAGGACTTGAAACGTGTATTGCTCCGGCTGGAGATATATGATCTGTTGTTATGGTATCTCCTAAAATTGCAAGTATTCTTGCATCAATTATATCTTTATTGCTTAAATTTTCTATATCAAAAAAAGGAGGTTTCTTTATGTATGTGCTTTCCAACTGCCAATTAAATGTTGAATTTTTATTTATTTTAATTTTAGACCAGTTTTTATCTCCATCATAAATTTCATTATATCTTAATTTAAACATATTGGTATCAAGACTGGAATCTATCAAATTTTTTATTTCTTTAATACTTGGCCATAGATCTTCTAAATAAATTTTTTTTCCATTTTTATTTATTGCTATTGGATCATTAGTTAAATTAATTTGTATGTTTCCAGCAAGAGCAAATGCAACTACTAAGGGAGGGGAGGCAAGATAATTTGCCTTTACTTCTTGATGAATTCTGCCTTCAAAATTTCTGTTTCCTGAAAGAACAGAACAAACAATTAAATTATTTTTTTGTATTTCTTTTGATAATTTTGGATCCAAAGGCCCTGAATTACCTATACATGTCGTGCATCCATATCCTACAATGTTAAAACCTAAAATATCTAAATATTTTGTCAAACCTGATTTATCTAAATAATCTTTAACGACCTTGCTTCCTGGAGCCAAACTTGTTTTCACATGAGGTTTTATTGACAGTCCTAATTCAACAGCTTTTTTTGCAACTAGTCCAGCTGCAATCATTACATTTGGATTTGATGTGTTTGTACAACTTGTTATAGCAGCAATTACTATATCTCCATTTTTTAAATGATTACTATTTTCTTTTTTAGAAAATTGATTGCTATAATTATTTTTAAATGAATGTGAAACATTAGATAATGATATTTTATCTTGGGGCCTCTTAGGTCCAGCAATAGATAACTCTACCGAACCCATATCAAATTTAATGATATAATTATAATTAACTTTATTTTTATTTGCCCACAATCCTTGTTTTTTTGAATATATTTCTACCAATTTTATATGTTCATCTGTTTTGCCTGTTGTGTTTAAATAATTTAGTGTCTCTTGATCTACAGGAAAAAAACCACAAGTTGCTCCATACTCTGGTGACATGTTTGATATTGTTGCCCTGTCTGCAAGAGATAATTTTTTAATTCCATCTCCAAAAAATTCAACAAACTTTCCTACAACACCATGTTTTCTTAATTTATTTGTTATAGCCAAAACAAGATCAGTTGAAGTAACTCCTTCTCTCATTTTTCCATTTAATTCAAAACCAATAACTTCTGGAACATTTAGCGAGAGAGGTTCTCCTAACATAACTGCTTCTGCTTCAATACCTCCTACCCCCCATCCAAGAACTCCTAATGAATTTACCATTGTGGTGTGACTATCAGTTCCAACAACGCTATCTGGGTAAACATATTTATGCCCATCTAATTCTTCAATCCATACAGTTTTAGCAATACTCTCTAAATTAACTTGATGGCAAATTCCCAAACCAGGTGGAACTAAGTTAAAATTATCAAAAGCATTTTGACCCCATTTAAGAAACTCATATCTTTCCTTATTTCTTTTGAATTCTAGATCTATATTTTTATTTATAGAATTTATATTCCCAGAGTTATCTACGCTTACTGAATGATCAATTACTAAATCTACTCTAGATTTTGGATTGATAATTTTTGGATCAATTTTGGTTTGTTTAAGTTTATCTCTCATTGCTGCAAGGTCTGCTATTGCTGGCACTCCAGTAAAATCTTGCATTAAAACCCTAGCTGGGGAAAAATTTATTTCAGTTTTATTATTATTATTATTCAAGTGTTTTATAAAATTAATAATTGATAATCTAGTTGTTGATTTTCCATCTTCATTTCTAAGCAAGTTTTCTAGTAAAATTTTCAATGTTAGGGGTGTTATGTCTAAATTTAGGTCAAACTTGTTCTCAATTAAGTTTAAATCATAAAAAATAAAATTATTTTGATTAATTTTTAGATTATTTTGTGTTTTAAATGTATTTTTTGAGCTCATA
The DNA here is from genome assembly GCA_002937895.1 of Alphaproteobacteria bacterium MarineAlpha5_Bin9. Classification (GTDB taxonomy): domain Bacteria; phylum Pseudomonadota; class Alphaproteobacteria; order HIMB59; genus PTKV01. The sequence goes on from PTKV01000001.1 coordinate 73,764, forward strand.
TTTTTGATATTATTACTATAAATCAAATATAAATCGATATTTATAATTTTTTTAAATATTATTAAACTTATAAGTTTTCTGCGATAAAATTAGCATTAAACAATGATTTAATTAAATATTATAAATAAAAAATTTTTCTATAAAAATAATATTAATGACTATTTTTTTAATAGTATTGACTTTAAACGAAACTTTTGGGAAAAATCATTAGCCTTTATTGTTAGTCACATAATGTGGCTTGGAGGTGGTTCCTCCATGATAATTTGCTACAAGGAGCATTTAATGGCTAAGAAAAGAAGAAAAGCAGCTAAGAAAAAAGCTGCTCCAAAGAAAAGAAGAAAAGCTGCTAAAAAAGCAGCACCTAAAAAGAAAAAAAGAAAAGCAGCTAAGAAAAAAGCTAAAAAAAGAAGAAGATAATTTAATATCTTTTTTTTAATTCTTTTTAAGTATTCTTTTTTTTCTACAAAAAAAGAGATTTAGAAATCTCAAAAACGGGGTATAATTGCCCCGTTTTTTTTTAAAATTTATGTTATTAGCAAGTAATCTGTCATTCAAAAGATCCAATCGAATAATCTTCGAAAATTTAAATATATCTTTGTCACCTGGTAATGGAATTCAAATTATAGGAAGAAATGGGATTGGGAAAACTACTTTGATAAAAATTCTATCATCCATACTATATCCTAGTACAGGAGAAATATTTTGGAAAGGAAAAAATATTCACAAAAATTTAGATAAATTTTTTTATGACTTATCTGTAATTATGGATTTAAATACAGGTAAAAAAGATTTAACTATTATTGAAAATATAAATTTTTGGAAAAGCCTTTTTTCATCTTCTATTACAGAAAAAGAAATCGATTCAATTTTAGATTTATTAAATTTGCAATATTTAAAAAATACTAAAGTAAAATACTTATCTTTCGGAGAAAAAAGAAAATTGGAAATTTCAAGACTGGTTATTGAAAGAAAAACTCTTTGGATTTTTGATGAACCTTTTTTGGGCTTAGATAAAAATTCAATGGATATTTTTATTGAAACAATAAAAAACCACCTTAAAGATAATGGAATGATAATATTTGCCTCTCATCATAATATAGAAGTGCCGAATTTAAACCTTATTGATTTAGAAAATTAAAATGTCAATCTTTGTTAAATTAGCTAGTTTTTTTAAAATAAATTTATTTAATAAAATAGTTAATTTTTTAATTATTATAGGAGCAATAATAAAAAGAGAGTTTATAATTACTTATAGAAATTTTTTTAATATATTAACAATAGTGATTTTTTTTATTCTAGGTATATTCATTTTTGTTTTTGCAACTGGACCAGATATTAAAGAATATAAAGAAATAATTATAGGAATTATATGGACTTTACTTCTTTTTAGTTCTGCTATTTCTATAGATAAATTTTACCAAGATGATTTTAATGATGGTAGCATTATTGTTTTTTATATTAGTTCAATATCATTAGAATTCTATGTTATTATAAAGATTATTATATCTTGGTTTTTTTGGCAATTACCTTTTTTTATTGTTATTCCTATTATTTCATTATTTTTGGATATTAATATAATAAAACTAAAACTTTTGTTATTATCATTTCTAATTGGATCTCCTATTTTAACAATGCTATCTTCTATTTCTAGCTCTATGAATTTACTTAATGACAAAAATACAGTTATTGGAAATCTAATTGTAATAATCTTAAGTATACCTGTTATAATATTCGGTGTAGGAATAATTAATGCTTCGCCTGAAATAATTAATCCACAACTAAATATCTTATTGGGAATATTATTACTATTTATTGCGATCACTCCTTGGATAAGTGCAAGTTGTATAAAAATAGGACTAAGAAATAGTTAATGTTTAAAACTTTTTTTAATCCTGGCTCTTTTGAAAAATTAGCTTCAAAGCTTAATCTACCTATTCTAATTTTAAGCTGTGTTAGTATGATAACCGGCTTAATAATTATTTTTTATTTTTCACCAGATGACTATCAACAAGGATCTACTGTTAAAATAATGTACATTCATGTACCAGCCGCATATATTTCCTTAATGACTTTTGCAATAATGGCTATTTATAGTATTATATCACTCGCATTTAAAATGCCTTTTGGTTTTATAATTAACAAAGCTTTAGCACCTATAGGAGCTGTGTTCACTTTGATTTGTATTGTATCTGGTTCACTTTGGGGAAAGCCAATGTGGGGAACTTGGTGGGTATGGGATGCTAGATTAACTTCAGTTTTTATACTTTTTATTACATATATTTTAGTGATCTTAATAAGACAATCTTTTACAAACATTGAAATAGGAGAAAAAATTTCTGCAGTTTTTGTAATATTAGGCTCAATAAACTTACCAATTATTAAATTTTCAGTTGACTGGTGGAATACACTTCATCAACCAGCTAGCATAAGCAAACTTTCCTCTCCCTCTATAGATATTACTATGTTGATACCTTTACTAATTATGACAGTTGCATTTATGAGCATTACATTAAATATAGCCCTAATAAGTATTAGATACGAAATTATTAATAGAAAAAGACAAATATAAAATATTGATTATTAAATTTAATAATATATTTATTAATATTAACAGGATAATTAATATTAGCATGTATTTTTGGTATATATTTTGTTCATACTTTTTTGCATTTTTTATGGTATCTTTATTATCTATTGATGCTTATTTTAAATTAAAGAAAATTAAAAATTATTAACTTTGTCAATCCGATTTCAAAGAATTTTTATCATAATTGTTTCGATAATATTAATTTCAATCGCGATTACATTAATATTATACAATTCAAGAAATAATATAATTTTTTTTTATACACCCAGTGAACTAATCGATGTTGATCTAAACATTGGAGAAAAAGTTAGAATAGGGGGCATCGTAAAAGAAAATTCGATTAATAAGAAAAAAAATATAATAAAATTTATTGTTACAGACAATAAAAATGAAATTAATGTAAACTTTGAAGGCATTTTGCCAGATTTATTTAGAGAAAAACAAGGTGTAGTTACTGAGGGCAAATTAATTAATAAATTTACAATAAAGGCTGATAAAGTTTTTGCAAAACATGATGAAAATTACATTCCAAAGTCTATAAAAAAACAATTGAAAAATAATGATTTTTGGCAAAAAGATTATTGATGTTTACTAATTTTGGATTCTATACTTTGTTACTAACTTTACTAGTTAATGGCATTTCTATTTTCTCAAATTTTACAGGTTTTAAAAAAATAATAATATTTTTTTGTAGACTTTCTTTTATGTTTATTTCAATTTCTTTTATTTCATTAATTATAAGTTTTATAATTTCTGATTTCAATAACTTAAATGTTTTTCAAAATTCCCATTCTTCTATGCCAATTATGTATAAAATTGCTGGTGCTTGGGGAAGTCACGAAGGTTCAATGCTACTTTGGATTTTTGTTATGAATTTATATATTTTTTTATTTTCATTTAACAAAACATTAAAATTCAAAATAAAACGCTGGGCTATTTTTTTTCAATCAATATTAATTTTTTTATTCTGTTTATATGTTTTGTTAACATCAAGTCCTTTTTTATTAAATCCAATTAATGTAAATGAAGGGCTTGGGTTGAATCCAATTCTTCAAGATCCTTTGTTAGTTATCCACCCTCCTTTATTGTATTTAGGTTATGTAGGTTTTTCATTAATAATGAGTATTGCCTTGGCTGGTTTAATAACTAATGACATTGAAGAAAGCTGGATTAAGGTAACAAAAATATGGTCTTTATTTAGCTGGTCTCTTCTTACTGCAGGAATTGCAATGGGTTCATACTGGGCATATTATGAGTTAGGATGGGGGGGATGGTGGTTTTGGGATCCGGTTGAAAATGTTTCTTTGATGCCTTGGTTAGCAGGTCTTGCTTTAGTTCACACTCTTTCGATAACTAATCACAATCATTTTCTCAAACGTTGGGCTATATTCTTATCAATATTATGTTTTTCTTTAAGCTTAATAGGAACTTTTTTAGTAAGATCTGGGATTCTTACAAGCGTTCATTCATTTGCTTCTGACACAACAAGAGGGCTATTTATATTAATTATTTTTTTTGTTGTAACAACTTTTTCTTTTTTATTGTTTTTAGTTAAATCTCCAAAAGAAAAAAATAATCTTAATTTATTGTTTATCAATAAACCTACTGCATTAATTATTAATAATATAGTAATGTTGCTTGCATGTTTTACTGTTTTTTTAGGAACAATTTATCCAATTATAATTGAATTAAGCCTAAATCAAAGAGTATCTATTGGGGCTCCATATTTTAATAAAACAGTTATACCTATTGTTCTTCCGGGCTTATTATTGATGAGTATTGCTCCTATTTTATCATGGGAATCAAATAAGTTCAAAAATAAACTTATATATATTTATGCGCTGATTTTATTAAGTTTAATTTTGATAATATTATCATTTTTTTCAACCTTTAGTGTTTTTGGAATTCTTGGTTTGTTACTTGCAACATGGATTATTTTAGGAACTTTGTTTAATATTTTTCAAAACCTAAGAAAATATAAAGGAAAAAAATATCTTTTTTTCTTAAGAACTAATAATTCTTTAATAGCTCATTTTGGTGTAGGTCTCCTTATTCTGGGAATAACATCGTCTAGTGTTTTTCAAAAAGAATATAGTAACTCTATTAAATTAAATGAAAAATTAAATTTTGATAAATATTCGCTTCAATTGAAAAAAATTGATGTAGTTGATAAAGATAATTATCAAGGTTTAGTTGGTATATTTTTACTTTATGAAAAAAATAAATTTGTAGGAGAAATAAAACCAGAAAAAAGATTTTACAAATCAAATAGTATGATAACAACAGAAGCGGGTATTTACAATAATATAATTGAAGATTTTTATCTCGTTATTGGAGATAGAAACAAAGAGGGTTGGAATATTAAGTTTTATGTTAATCCACTGGTTATTTTAATTTGGTTAGGTGCAGGAATTATGTTTTTATCGGGTATAATGAGTTTATGGCGTTTTTAAAAAAATTTGTTTTATTTTTACCAATTATAATAACAATATTTTTATTTGGTATACTGGTATCTTATTTATTATCAGACAGGGATGCTAACAAACCTCCAAGTGCTTTATTAAATAAAAATATTCCTAATTTTTCTACAGTTAATTTATTTGATGAGAACAAAAAATTATTTAAAAAAGATATTGAAGATAAAGTTACATTAATTAATTTTTTTGCTTCATGGTGTATTCCATGTAAACAAGAACATCCATTATTAGAAGATTTACAAAAAAAATTTCCAAATTTAATCATTGTTGGGTTTAATCATAAAGATTCTAAAAAAGATGCAATAAAATTTTTAGAGGAAAATGGAAATCCATATACTTTTATTGGCATAGATGATGGTTCTATAGGTTTGGAGTTTGGGGTTTTTGGCTTACCAGAAACTTTTATGACAGACAAAAATGGAAAGATAATATTTAAACACATTGGTCCCCTAGATAAAAAAACAATAAAAACAAATATTCTTCCTTATTTAAATCTATAATATGAAAATTTTAATATCTTTAATTATCATTTTATTATCTTTAAGTTTATTTGCTGAGAAAAGTAATCATCAAACTTTTATAGAATTGACAAAAAATTTAAGATGTATGACATGTCAGAATCAATCAATTCATGAATCAGATGCAGAATTTTCTCTAGTGATAAAAAAAATTGTTAAAGACAAATTAAAGCAAGGTGAAAGTAAAGAAGATATAGAAGATTTCTTAGTCCAAAGATATGGAGAATACATATTATTTGAGCCTATGTTTAATTATAAAAATTTATTTTTATGGGTATCACCATTTTTTATTCTTATTTTATCAGGTTTTATATTGTTTATTAATCTTAAACGAAATAGATAAAAGTAGTTGTTGTTTCCTTCAATTTAATATTAATATAGTAAATATTTAATTTTTATTGATAAAAACAAACTATAATTAAAAAGGTTGTTAAGGAGGAATTGTGAAAAAAATTATTTTATTATTTACATGTTTTTTGTTAATTAGCTTTACTTCTATTGCCAATGCAAAAAAAATTAGAATTGGAACTGAGGGGGCATATCCTCCGTGGAACAATTTAAACTCTGCTGGTGAATTAGAAGGAGCTGAAATAGATTTTGGAAAAGAAGCATGCGAAAGAATGCAAGTTGAATGTGAGTGGGTTACACAAGATTGGGACGGTATTATTCCTGCTTTGCTTAATGGTAAATATGACATTATTATTGCTGGAATGTCAATTACTGAGGAAAGAAAACAAAAAGTAAATTTTACTGATGGATATATGACGGATGGTGCAAGATTTGCTACCTTAAGTGATAGTGGACTTGCAAATTTAACAATTGGCGATACTACAAAAGTTAATCTTACTGATCCTTCAGGAAAAGAAAAAGCTGCTGTTGGACAATTAATTGCTGCTTTTGATGGAAAGACTGTTTGTGTTCAATCTTCGACAATTCATCAAAATTTTGTTGATCAATATATGTCAAATGTAACCATGAAACTTTATCAAACAGTAGATGATCATAACTTAGATCTTGCTGCTGGTAGATGCGATGCTATACTAGCAGATGTTGGTTCAATTATTGATTTTATGGAAAGTGATGGAGGTGTCAACGTTTCATTTACTGGACCAACTTTCTCTGGAGGAGTTTTTGGAGAAGGAGTAGGTGGAGCAGTTAGAAAAGAAGATACCGATATATTAGATATGTGGAATAAAGTTATTGCTGATATGAGCGCTGACGGAACTACTGCTAAAATAACTGAAAAATGGTTTGGTAGAGATATTTCTCTATAAATTATATAGAAAAAAGCGGCATATGCCGCTTTTTTTATTCAAAAAAATTGAAGATAAAATATAAATTTTATAGTTTTAGTTTATGCAAACAATAAATCCTTTTTTATGGATTATTTTAGAAATAATTGACTTATATAAGATCATCTTAATAGCTTATATAATTATGACTTGGTTAATCACTTTTAATATATTTAATACATCCAATAGATTTATTTTTAGTCTGATGCAAATACTCTATAAATTAAGTGAACCATCACTAAGAATAGTAAGAAATTATATACCAACAATGGGAAATATTGACATTGCTCCAATAATAGTTTTTATAGCTTTAATATTTATTCAACGTCTACTAATCTATTACTGGCCAATTTAAATTTATGACAAAAATAATTAATGGAAAAAAATTAGCAATAAAATTAAAAGAATCTATAAAAAACGAAATTACAAATCTCAAAAAAAAATATAAAAGAAGTCCCGGTCTTGCTGTAGTTCAGGTAGGAAATATAGCTGCAAGTAGTATTTACGTTAAAGCAAAAACTAAGAGTGCTAGAGAGGTTGGGATAAGAATTTTTGATAGTCATTTAAAAAAAAATATATCAGAAAAAAAATTATTAAATATTATTTCCAAATTAAATAAAAATAAAAAAATTGATGGAATATTGGTTCAACTGCCTCTACCTAAACAAATTGATGAGCAAAAAATTTTAAATTATATTAATCCTGAAAAAGATGCTGATGGATTTCATCCTATAAATGTAGGAAAATTATCTATTTCAAACAAAATAAATAATAATTTATTAATCCCTTGCACTCCTTATGGGTGCTTGCTTATGTTAAAAAGTGTAAAAGAAAATTTAGCTGGCAAAAATGCCATTATTTTAGGTAGATCTAATATTGTTGGAAAGCCTATGGCTCAATTATTAATAAAAGAATCTTGCACAGTCACAATTGCACATTCTAAAACAAAAAACTTGCCTATAATTTGTCAGAACGCTGATATTGTTATTGCTGCAATTGGCAAGCCAGAAAAAGTAAAAGGAAAATGGATTAAAAAAAATGCTATAGTTATTGATGTAGGGATAAATAGAATTCAAAAAAAAATCAATAATGAGATTAAAAATAAAATTGTTGGAGATGTAAACTATAAAGAAGCTCAAAAAAAAGCAAGAGCTATAAGCCCTGTCCCAGGCGGTGTTGGCCCTATGACAATTGCATGTTTGTTAAGAAATACTACTACAGCTTTTAAAAATTCATTATAAATTTATAAAAAAATTTTATTCAATCTTTTTTTAACTTCTTCAACAGTTATAATGTTTCTGCATTTTTCACAATGATTACAATAATCTCTTTTTCCACAAGGAGAGCCTTTTATATCAACATAAATATTTTCATGTAATTCATAGCCAGTTAATTTTGGACTAATAAATCCACCAAACAAAACTACTGCTTTTTTATTTAATGCTGCTGCTGCATGAGACAGTCCACCCTCCCATCCTACAAATCCATCGCATAAATTTAATACAGAACAGGCCTCTCTAAAACTAGATTTTAAAGGATTACAATTATGATATTTGATACTTTGCTCATGAAAGTTTTGTATAAATACAAATTTATTTTTTAATTCATAAATAAGCTCTTGCCACTTATTTTTATCCCATCTTTTGTTTATTTTTCCTATATTATTATCCGATTGTTTTTTAAAGTCTGTGTTTTTCTTTGGAGATGGTTCAATAAAAATAATTTTTTTTGAACTTTTATTTCTAATTTTTAATAATTCATTTTTTGCAAAACTTAATTCGTTATTATCAAAATATATTTCACCCTTAATAGCTCTAAATTTATCATTCCATATAATTTTTTTTGAGTCATATGATTTAATATATGGTCTTTTCCCTGGAAAACTCTCCAGCCATATTTGTTGTTTTTCAGGATCAATAAAATTTGATTTTGTTATTTTAGGATTATTATTAAAAATTAAATGATCATACACATACCCACTTTTTTTATCTCCAATAATAATTTGAGCTTCAGGATATTTTTGTTTTGCTAATTTCACAAAGCCTGTGGTCATAATTTCATCTCCATAACCCATTTTAAATTTATTTAATGTTTTTCATTCGTAAAGAATTTATTTTTATAAACCCTTCTGCATCTACTTGATCATAATCTCCTTCATTATCAAATGAAGCTAATTCTTTTTTGTATAAGCTGTTTTCAGATTTTCTTCCTAGAATTATTACATTGCCCTTAAATAAATTAATTTTAACATCTCCATTTACATTCTTTTGACTGTGATCAATAATTTTTTGTAATGCAATTCTCTCAGAAGAAAACCAAAAACCATTATAAATGATCTCGGCATATTTCGGCATTAATTCATCTTTTAAATGAGCCTCACCTTTATCAAGTGTAATACTTTCAATCGCTCTATGAGCTATTAATAAGATTGTTCCACCAGGTGTTTCATAAACTCCTCTGGATTTGATCCCTATAAATCTATTTTCTACAATATCTATTCTACCTATACCGTGTTTACATCCTAAGTTATTTAATTCATTTAATAATTCATGTGGTTTTAATCTTTTATTATTTAATGATATAGGATCTCCGTTTTTGAAATTTATAACAATTTGATCTGGGTTATTTGGAGTATCTTTAATATTTTTAGTTCTTGAAAAAACATGTTCAGGGGCGGCAATCCAAGGATCTTCTAAAATTTTTCCTTCAGAGGAAGTATGTAGTATGTTAGCATCAGTGCTAAAAGGCGGCTCACCTAATTTATCTTTGTTAATGGAGATTTGATTTAAATTAGCAAAATCAATAAGATCTTTTCTTGATTTAAATTCCCACTTTCTCCAGGGTGCAATAACTTTAATTTTGGGATTGTTAGCATAATACCCTAATTCAAACCTCACTTGATCATTTCCTTTGCCTGTAGAGCCATGAGCAACAGCATCGGCTCCGACTTGTTTAGCAATTTCGATTTGTCTTTTTGCTATCAAAGGTCTTGCAATTGCTGTTCCCAACAAATAAGCACCTTCGTATAAGGCATTAGCTCTAAACATTGGAAAAACATAGTCTCTAACAAATTCTTCTTTCAAATCTTCAATAAATATTTCTTCTACACCTAAATCAGAAGCTTTCTTTTTTATAGACACAATTTCATTACCTTGACCAATATCTGCAGTGAAAGTCACAATTGGACATTTATAATTTATTTTTAGCCATTTAAGAATTATGCTTGTATCTAGCCCCCCGGAGTAAGCTAATACAATTTTTGAATGCATAATTAACAATCTTTAGAAAGTTTATTGAATGCTGCAGTAAATCCTTTTAAAGTGTATTTATCTTTTGTTAAATTTCCTCTTGATGAATAACCTTCAACTGTGAGAATGTTTCCTTTTTTCATAGCAAAAATCACTTCTTCATCTTTATTTTTTGTCCAAGAAGTATCTCCTTGTGAAAAAAAATCAAAACTAGACTGATCAATAGTTACTAATACTCTTTTTTCTTCATCATAAAGATAGCCGGCTGTAATTTGAACAATTTTATCCTGAGATTTGTTAATTCTGTATACAAGAATATAAGCAGGATCTCTGTTTAAGCCTTTTTTCATTTCTATATCTATTGGAGCGCTTCCTATATAGCAGTATTCTTCTTCAACAAAAAATTTCCAAACACCTTTTTCAATAGCATAGGAGATATTTGTAAATAAAAAAGAAACCAAAAAAAATACTAAAACTATATTTTTCATTATTTATAGTATCTGATATACATACGTTTTTAAATCTTTTCAAATACGTTTAAAAAAAAATAGTTTATATTGAAATTACTATGATAATATAATTATAATGAATTCTGCATATTCATATATATATCGAGGTGATTTGGTAGAAAGCAGGCATAAAGCAGCGATTTTAATAAAAAACTCATCTAAAAAAATAATATTCTCCTCAGACAATAATCATCAATATATATATCCGAGATCTGCTATAAAAATCTTTCAGGCTATCCCTTTTATAAAATCTAAAGCTGATATTTTATATGGCTTAAATAAAAAACATATATCTATATCTTGTTCTTCTCATTCAGGAGAATCTTATCATATAAAAACTCTTAAAGAATGGGTCAGTAAAATTAGATTAAATGTAAATAAATTGCAGTGTGGTATCCACAACCCAATGAATTTAAATGCATCTAACAAACTTTATTCAAGTGGTAATAAACCATCAGAGCTTCACAACAATTGTGCTGGCAAGCATCTAGCTATGATAAGTGGATGCATAGCAAGCAATTTTGATTATACAAACTATTTAGATATAAATCATCCTTATCAAATACAAATAAAAGAATGTATTGAACATTTTATGGAAAAAAAGATTACAAAAAAATATTCAGCAATTGATGGATGTAATGCTCCCCAATACGCTCTTCCACTAAATAATATTGCTAATTCTATGATCAACTTAATTCATAGTTATAATCATAATGCAAAATATTCTAATGAATTAAAAAAGCTAATTACCTCAATAAAAAAATATCCGATGTTAACAGGAGGAATAAACAGATTTGATAGTGATCTTTTAAAAAATACTAATGGAAGAATTTACGCAAAAATAGGAGCTGAAGGAGTTTTACTATTTGCAGATCTTTCAAAAAAAATTGGAGGCGTAATAAAAATTATTGATGGAAATGGAAGAGCAATACCTTCAATAGCTATGAAAATTTTAATTAAATTAAAATTACTTTCAAATAAAGAAAAAAAAATGATGCAAAAATGGAATAATGAAAAAATTCATAATTTTTCTAAAACTTTAACTGGGAAGATTAGCGCTAAAATTGATTAAAAGAAATTTTAAATGCAAATATTAATAAATCAAAATTTAAATAAATTTTTAAAAAATAATATTATTATCAGTGAACAAATGCTTTCAAGTTCTTTTGGTTCAATATGTAAAAAAATAACTCTTGATAATAACAAAAAATATGTTGTAAAAATTACTAATAAACTTATAGATGACTTTGATTCAGTATATTTTGAAGGAAAATCATTAGATTTTTTGAACTATAGATTTCCAGATCTATTTCCAAAAGTTTTTAAAATTAAGCCTGGTTTAATTATAATTGAATATATTGATCATAATAATAAAAAAAAATCAAATTCAGAAAAAGAACTTGCAATTAAATTAGCAAATATCCATTTAATTAAAAATAGCAAATTTGGTTTTATATTTGATAGTCCTATTGGAGGATTAAGGCAACCAAATGAATTAGAAGACAACTGGGTAAATTTTTTTCTAAAAAAAAGATTGAATATAATCTTTGAAATTATCAACTATAACAATCCAATGCCCTTAGAATTAAATAAAAAAATAGAAAAAATATTTAATAAAATAGCTGATATTATTCCTAATAAACCAAAAGCTTCTCTAATACACGGAGATCTGTGGGAAGGAAATATTCTTTTTGATGATGGAAAACTTGTTGGTTTAATTGATCCCGGCGTTCATTATGCACACAATGAAATGGAAATTGCCTATCTTAAATGGTTTAATTATATATCAGAAAATTTTTACAATTATTATTCAGATATTATACCTATTAACAAAGAATTTTTTGAATATTCAGAAATCTATGAATTATATTATTGTCTATTGAATATTCATTTATGGAGCAGAAAATATATAGATAATGCTATGTTTCTTGTTAATAAATATTGCTAAACATAAAGATTCTATATTAATTACTTAATGGAATTATAAAATATGTGTGGAATTAACGGAATAATATACAAAAATAGTGATCCAAATTTATCTGAAATCTTTCAGATGAATAAATCAATAAAACATAGGGGTCCTGATGACGAAGGTTTTTTAAATTTTAAAAAAACATTGTTAGGGCATGTAAGATTGTCAGTTTTAGATTTGTCAAAAAAAGGAAAACAACCCATGTCAAACGATGGAAGATTCTGGATTATATTTAATGGTGAAATATATAATTTTATTGAATTAAAAAAAATTTTAATGGATTTAGGACATAAATTTTTTTCAAATACTGATACAGAAGTAATTTTAAATGCTTATAAAGAATGGAAAGATGAGGCATTTAAAAAATTTAATGGAATGTGGTCTTTAGCAATTTTAGATAAGAAACTAAATAAACTTATAATATCTAGAGATAGATATGGCGTTAAACCATGTTATTATATGAATAAGAATGATAAATTTATTTTTTCATCTGAAATCAAAGGAATATTTGCTAGTAATTCAGATATTGAATTAGATAAAAATAAAATTTTTTTGTCTTCTAAAATCATAGAAGGATCTTTTACTACCAAATTCAAAAATATAAATATAATTCCTCCCGGGATATTATTTGAGATAAATTTAAATAATTTTAAAATTAAACAAAATAGATGGTGGAAGTCATTAGAAAATATTCCTGATATAAATATTAATTTTAATAAATCAAAAATAGAATTACAAAATTCGTTATTTGATGCAACAAATCTCAGAATGATTTCTGATGTAAAAATAGCTACCTCATTAAGTGGTGGAATAGACTCATCAATTATTTTTTCAATATTAAATAAATTAAAAATAAAAAATAATAATAATCAAATTGATTTAAACCCTTTTATATTAAACTATAAAGGGAACAGAACTTTTGATGATGCAATAGAACTCTCTCAACATTATAAAAAAGAACCTATACTAATTAATTATCAAGACAGAGATATCAATAAAATTTCGAGCAAGCTTTCTGCTATAGAAATAACTGATCCATATTTTAGCCAACTAGAATTATACAAAAAGCAAAAAGATCTTGGTTTCAAAGTTAGTATTGATGGTCATGGAGCTGATGAATGTTTGGGGGGTTATTTAAAAGATATAGAGCAATTTGGATTATTTTATCAAAATCAAATAGTTGATTTATATCAAACAATAATAAATAACTTTGGAAAAGAAGGATTAAATCATTCAGTTGAGCGTCTTGGTTTAGTTTCTAAAATTAATGGCTTTAAAATAGATCTGAATAATTTATTTAGAAATAATAAAGTTGGAAATGATTATGTGGATTCAGAAATAATTGAATTAAACTCTGAATATTTACAAGAAGATTTAAATGAATTAGATAATTTCAACTTTCCTTTTCAAATTATGTATTTAAATTCAACATATGGACATATGCAATGGTTACTTAATAAATGGGATAAAGCTTCTATGAACAGCTCAATTGAAATTAGATCTCCATATTTAGATTGGAGATTTTTTCAATATTGCTTAGCTTTGCCTACTGAATTCAAAATTAAATTTGGAAAAACCAAATTTATATTAAGAGAAGCATTTAAAAAATATTTAACAAAATCTATTAATAGAGGTAAATCAAAACAAGGATTACCATTAAAAAATTTTGAGATTAATGAAATCAACTTAAAATTTATTCAAGAAATAATAAACCAAAATGATTTTAAAATTAATTCTTTATGGGATGGAAAAAAAATATTAAATGATTTTAATAACAATGAAAAAAGAATAAATAAAATTCAACAAATTTGGTCAATAATTCAGCATCATTTATTAATAGCAGGTTTTGAGAAAAGAAAAAAAGATTCAAATAATATTAATTTAAAAAATATAGATATGAAAAATAATTTTAATTTCCTTTCTTAAACACAAGGATTTGGATCAAATGAATGAATCTCTTCTATTTCTTTAAGTAAATCGTCAGATAAATTAATATTTATACTATCAATATTTTCTCTAAGTTGATCCATATTAGTTGCTCCAATAATATTGCTTGTTACAAAAGGTCTATCATTAACAAAAGCATTAGCCATTTTTGAAGGTGTGAGATTATGTTTTTTTGCTAATTTTACATATTTTTCAATAGCTCTATCTCCTCTAGCAGTTGCATGTCTTGAAAATCTACTAGGCCATAAAGTATATCGAGAATTAATCGGTTTAGAATTATTTAAATATTTTCCACTGAGTCTACCTCCAGCAATTGGAGAATATGCCAGCAAGCCACATTTTTCTTTAATTGCTACTTCTGAATTTGCGGTATCAAAAACTCTGTTAACTAAACTATAAACATTCTGAATTGATTCCATTCTAGGTAAATTTTTTTCTTTAGAAATTTCATTAAATTTCATCATTCCCCAAGGGGTCTCGTTAGAAATACCTATAAATCTTATTTTACCTGACTTAATTAAATTATTTAAATTAAATAAAACTTCTTCAAACATAGTCCAATTCACATCATGTGGATCATAGTCAAAATCTAATGTGCCAAATCTAGGTGTTTTTCTTTCAGGCCAATGTAATTGATACAAATCTATATAGTCAGTTTTAAGTCTTTTTAAGCTCGAGTCTATTGCTTCATTTACATTTTTCTTATCAAAACCCAAACTCTCTTTACCTTTTCTAATCCATTCAAGGCCTGTAGATTTTGATGCAATTTTCGTTGCTAAAATAATTTTATTTCTATTTCCTTTTTCAACAAACCAATCGCCAATTATTTCTTCTGTTTTTCCATATGTTTCACTTTTTGGCATAATAGGATACAATTCAGCAGTATCGAAAAAATTAACTCCTTGTTCAAAAGAATAATTCATTTGATCAAATGCTTCAGCTTGAGAGTTTTGTTCCCCCCAAGTCATTGTGCCTAAACAAATTACACTAACATCTACGTCTGTTTTACCTAGTTTTCTGTATTTCATATATATTTATTATATAATTTTTAATATTTAACCTTGAAATTTCTTTTTTTATAATGATATTGATAATATTAAAAGGAGTTTTTTATGGCCACAAAACCTAGATCTTATTCAAAATCGGCTGAAGAGCAGTCTTTAGTTGATCAAGGACTTAGATCATACATGCTTAAAGTATACAACTATATGACAACTGGCTTGCTTCTGACTGGTTTGGTAGCTTATTTTTTTGGAAAGGCCTCAATTAAAACAAATGATTATGGGCAAATAGAAGGACTAACCTCTTTGGGAAATGCATTGTTTAACTCACCACTTCAGTGGATTGTGATGCTTGCCCCTCTTGGATTTGTTTTTTATTTTAGTGCGAGAATAAATAGAATGAGCATTTCAAGCGCTCAGATAACTTTTTGGATTTTTGCATCAATTATGGGGCTCTCTCTTGCTTCTATTTTTATAGTATTTACCCAAGCATCAATTGCGAGAGTTTTTTTTATTAGCGCTGCAACTTTTGCTTCTATGAGCATTTATGGCTATACAACAAAAAGAGATCTTACTAAAATTGGTGGCTTTTTGTTTATGGGCTTAATAGGCATAATTATTGCCAGTTTAGTTAATTTGTTCGTTGGTAGTAGTGCATTACAATTTGCAATTTCAGTAATCGGAGTATTAGTTTTTGTAGGGCTTACTGCCTATGATACTCAAAATATTAAAAATATGTATTACGAAGGAGATTCAGAAACTGTTGGTGGCAAAAAAGCACTAATGGGCGCATTAAAGTTGTATTTAGACTTTATAAATCTATTTATTTTACTACTACAATTATTTGGACAGCGAAGATAAATCTTTTAATCGTTAGTCAATAAATATAAAATACCCGGCAAAAGCCGGGTTTTTTTATGAGGATAGATTATGAATCAACTTTACTAAATAAAATTATTTCTGATTTTCAAAAAGGAAATAAAAAACAAGCATATATTCAATTACAAGAATTTATAAAAAAGAATCCAAAAAATGAATTAGCTAGATATAATTTTGGATATATGTGTGAAGTATTCGGAGATGTTCATACCGCAATAAAAGAATATATTAAAGTTATAAGTATAAATAACAAAAATTGGCGAGCAAAATTTAATCTTTATTTAATTTATATTAAACTAAAAAAATATGAAGATGCTCTTGAATTGGTTAATCAAGTATTAATAATTAAACCAGATTATCAACCCGCATTAAGAGATAAAGGTCTGGTTTTATTTTTTTTAAATCAACCACATAAAGGATTAAAATTTATTAATAAATCAGTGGAGTTAAATCCCTTAGATTATATAGCATCAAACACTCAAGGCTTGATTTATATGAAATTAGAAAAATACAAAGATGCAAATAAAGTATTTAATAACGTAATAAATTATAAGCCTAATTATGCTCCAAGTTACAATAATCTTGGAAGACTAAAATATCTTCAACACAAAAAAGAAGATGCCTATAAGTTATTTAAAAAGGCCCTAGAAATAAATCCGAGCTTCAAAGAATCCATTAACAATATTGGAAATTATTACAATGAAAAAGGCGAATATAAAAAAGCAATTAAATATTACCAGTCTGCCCTTAAAATAAACGTTTCTGATCCTGAAATATTATATAATATTGCAGTGGCATACTCTTACTTGAAAGACTTTGTTACTGCTGAAAATTATTATAAAAAATCTCTAAAAATAACACCTCTTGATGAAAATTTAAAAAATAACTATTCAATTCTTTTATTAGCACTCCAAAAATATAAAAAAGCATGGGAAATTTATGATAGCAGATTAAAATTAGAAAGTTTTAAGTTTAAGAATGACTATATTCATAATACAAAAAATAAAATTTGGAATGGATCTAAAATAGACAAAAACAAAAAAATACTTGTAATTAAAGAACAAGGAATTGGGGACGAAATATTATTTAGCTCAATGTACCCTGACTTAATTAAATTTTTCCCAAATATAAAAATTGAAAGTGAAAGTAGGTTAATCTCAATTTTCGAAAGATCTTTTGGTTCAAAAAATATTTTTTTTCCATATTCATTTTTTTCAAAAAATAAAAAAAATTTAGCTCAGTTTGATACAGTTATTTATGCTGGAAGTTTAGGAAGATTGTTTAGAAATAATATAAATGATTTTCCAAAAAAAAGTTTTTTAAAAGCACATCAAAATAAAATTTCTATTTATAAGAAAAAATTTAATGATTTGAATTCAAGAAAAAAAATTGGCATATCTTGGAGAAGTAAAAATGAAAATTATCAAGAAGCAAAATCTTTTATGCTTAATAATCTAAGACCAATTATAGAATTAGAAAAATTTTCTTTCATAAACCTGCAATACGGTGATACAAAAAATGAAATTAAAGAATTTAATAATAATTCTAAAAATAAAATTATAAATTTTGATGAATTAGATCTTTTTAATGATTTTGAATCAATTGCTGCAGTATTAAAAAACCTAGACCTATATATAGGAGCAAGTAATAGTACTGCACACTTAGCTGCTGCTTTAGGTATAAAAACGTGGATAATTAAGCCAATGAATCATGCTGTTTTTCATTATTGGAATCAGCCAAAAAACTCTACACCATGGTATTCAAGTGTTAAATTATTTGAATCTAATAAAGGGTGGAGCAAAACAATAAGCAGTATAAAAAAGGAATTAATAAAATTTATTTGATATTATTATATTTGTTTTCTAAATATTCATCTCTTTCTTTGATCCATTCTTGTGCGTATTCAACATCTTGCCATTCTGTAAACCATGGGCCTCCTCGTGTATAATGAACTGCATACGGTTTTCCTTTATTATGTTGAGAAGTCCAACCTTCTAACCAATTCCATTTTTCATCTAAACTTCCTATTTCAGAATCATCTAACCATTTAAATTGATGTAAGTAAGAACCTGTTTGAGAATTTAATTCTTCAATATTTAATTTTTTATTACTAGGATGGGAGCAATTAAAAACAATAAAACTAGACCAATTTTTCCTAGGATATATTGTTTGCGTTTTTCCGTCCATTTTATGTTTTTCTTTTGGTGTATATTCATGTTTAACACAATAGATAGCTTTATCATTAGATAATTCTTTAAACAATTTCTCTACATCTTGAAAAAATAAAAAATCACAGTCACAAAATACTGCCCATCCATTGTAATCCATAAGAAAAGGTACAAAAAATCTGGAATAAGTAAATTCTGTTGAAGCAAGTGGATCAATAGATCTTTTATAAAAACCTCTACTGATAAGTTCGTAAAGCTTTAAAGCCATTACATTTATCTCTAAGCTTGAATTTTTAATTAAAGATTGTTTGCACACCCTATAAGCTATATCTTCTTTCGGATCATATCCAATAAAAAATGATGGTTTTTTTTTATCCATATTATTAATTGTTTATATATTCAATTGAACTCTTTTCAATATCTGAACTGTTAAATTGAAATTGATTCTTGGGGTAATCCCAATTTAGAGAATTAAAAAAACCACCTTCTGAAGTTGATGACCAATGCTGTTGTGTTAATCCTGTTACTTTACAAATCCATATTTTGCTTAATTTTCCAACATTACCTCTATTAATCCAAGAATTAATTTTTTGAATATCACCAGTTTCACCTTCTTCAATTTTAGCCATTAAAAGACAAACTTCTTTAAAGGGTCTTTGATTAATTAGAGGTTTAAGATATTCTTTTGCCTCTTTCCATTTTTCATCTTTTATTTGTGATTCAGTTAGTAAAATTGTTGAATAATAATTATTTAAATTTCCAGAGGTAACAAATTTTGATAACTGAATAGCACTAATTCCAAGAACTTTGGATAAAACTTCTATATAGCCTTTTAAATCTGGGTGGGGATTGTTTGTCCATGCTTTTTTTAGTATTTTTTTTGCCTTTTCTAGTCTGCTTTGTTTTATTAAAATATCTAGATAAAAGCATATATAAGGTGAAAAAAACCCTCTAAGCTTTATTGCCTTTTCCATTAATTCTGCTGCCTCATCATTATCTGACTGATATTTAATTTTAGCAATTTCAAAATAACTAATTGATATGTTTAGGTCCTTATGCTTTCTGTCAATCAATCTGTGTTTATAAGAATCATTAGACAATTGTATTAACTTATTCCAATTTTTTGTTTTGCCAATTATATTGATTAATGTTTCATATAATTTCTCTAATCTTGGATTAATATTAAATAATTTTTCTCCATATATGAAAGCATGATGATAATCTTGATTTCTTAAGTTTTGTTCCATTAAACCTCTTAAGCCAAGTAAATTAGTTTTTTTGTTACTTATCATCTTTTCATATACACTAGTTAATTCCGTATATTTTTTTTCAATTTTAAGAGCCTCCGATCGTAATAAATAACTAAGGGGCTCTTCTCTTAAGAACTTATTTACACTGGTAGATTCTTTTATAGCAGTTTTAAAATCTTTATTAGCAATAGCCACCATGCCCTTAACAAAAGAATCATAGCCTTTTTTGTGAAATGATAATTCTCTATTTTGTTGAAATTTTAAAGTAGATGTTTTTAAGAAAAAAATAATTCTTTGAAAAAATAAAGCTATAATTATAATTAAAACTATAGCAAATATTACTATACTACTTGAAAAAGTTATTACGACATCGTTAAATAATAAAGAGATGGGTCGAGAATATTCTATAGTTAAAAAAACAACTGCTGTTAAAAAAACTAACTGAAAAAAAATTTTAATAATCTTAATCATTAATATTATTTATATCTTTAATTAAACTTTTAATTTGATAATATTTATTAACCTCTTCAATCCATTCAACAAAATATTCTTCATATCTATCTAAAGAATATACAAGCTTCAATGATAATCCATAGTCTTTATTAGTTAAACTGTTTTGAATTTCAGATAATATTCTAATATTTTTATCTTTTATTTGTTCTTTTAAATTAGGTTGGAAAAGAATAAAATTTGCAAAATATTTTAAAAAATTATTGTTCCTTATATAATAATCATTTAAATATTTTGATGATATTTTTTCAAAATCCTTAAAAATTAAATCTACTCCTATAAATTCTCGGAAAGATAAAGATTCCAATTTTTCAATATTTGCATCTTGACTACTATCTTGATTACTATGAAGAGCTTTTTTTAACAAACTCAATTCATTTGAATAATCTTGGCCATTATCTAGTTTTAATTCAATAAAATTTAAAAGGTTTGTAATGGGAAAATTATTTTGAAAATTTTTATTTTTTTGTTCTATAAATAGGTCACTATTTATTTTACTTAATTTATCTCTTAGTTGTTTGTTTTCTTCAGATAAATTTTCTATTGTAGTTATGATTTCAGTGTTAATTTCTTTTTCTTTTATAATATTTAGTTCATTTATTAATTCTGCATTTAATTTTTTATTTTCAGCTAATAAATCTTTTATTAAATTAATATTTTCACTATTTTTAGCTATATTGTTAGAAAACATGTCAATTTTATTAGAAAGATCATTTATTTTTAAATTTGATTTTTCTATATTATTTGGATCTAAATAAGCTTTGACAAATAAATAAATTAATATCAATAGTATTAATAATAAAATTAATGATGTTATTAATTTTGAAAAAAAATAAAAACGATTAAAAAATGCATGCATTTAATGTTTATTTTATATTTTAAATTTTGTGATTCACAGATAAAATTTTGCTGATTGATTATGATTTTAGCTATTGAAACTTCTTGTGACGAAACTTCTGTTGCAATAATGAATTTTAAAGGTTTTTTGTTAAGTCATATTACAATTAATCAAAAAAACCACAAGAAATTTGGAGGTGTAGTCCCAGAAATTGCCTCTAGAGAGCATTTACAAATACTTCAATTAATAATTCCAAGAGCGCTAGAAAAAGCAAATATTTCTCTAAATAATATCAAATTATTTTCAGCTACATGTGGGCCGGGTTTGGTAGGCGGTTTGCTAGTTGGATCAAATTTTGCTAGAAGTATGGCAATAGGCTGTAAAAAAACTTTCTATCCTATAAATCATTTAGAGGGTCACTTATTATCACCACTAATTAATAACAAAAAAATAAGTTTTCCATATTTGGCGCTGTTATTAACTGGTGGACACACCCAAACTTATATAGTGAATAATATAAATAGTTATGAACTTATAGGAGAAAGTGTAGATGATGCTGTTGGAGAGGTTTTTGACAAAGTAGCAAAAATTCTAGGTTTAAGCTATCCCGGGGGTGCTCTTATAGAAAAAAGAGCGAAACTGGGTAATTCAAAAAAATATAATTTACCTCATCCGCTTGAAAAAGACAAAACTTTAAATTTTTCTTTTTCAGGAATTAAAACTTCCGTAAACATAATAATAAAAAAATCTATTATAAGTGAAAATGTTGTAAACAATATGTCCGCATCATTTCAAAATAAAATTATTGATATTCTAGTTAAAAAATTAGATAAAACTTTAAATTTTATTAATCAAAGAAAAATAAATATTTCAGATGTTGTAATCGTAGGTGGTGTAGCATCAAATAAAAAAATTAGATATTCGTTAAAAAAATTTTGCAAAAAAAATAAATTAAATTTATTGTATCCACTTAATCAATTTTGTAGTGATAATGCAGCTATGATAGCTTGGACGTGCTTACAACACTATAAAAATAAAATAAAACCAAAATTAAATTTTAAAGTAGATCCAAGATGGCAGTTAAAATAAAAGCTTTATGAACTATTGGTTAATTAAATCTGAACCTAGTACATGGTCTTGGGATGATCAAAAAAAGGCTAAAAAAACTGTTTGGGATGGGGTGAGAAATTATCAAGCAAGAAATAATTTAATAAAAATGAAAAAAAATGATCTTTGTTTTTTTTATCACTCAGTTAAAGAAAAAAAAATACTAGGAATAGTCAAGGTAATTAAAGAAGCGTATCCTGACCCAACAGATAAAACAAAAAAATTTGTTGCTGTAACTGTACAAATATATAAAAATTTAAAAAAAGAAGTAAGTTTAGCTAATATCAAAATTAACAAAAATTTAAATCACCTACCTCTAATTAAACAACCTAGACTATCTGTTATGAAAATAGATCTCAAATCTTGGAAAATAATATGTAAATTAGGAGAGGTTTAAAAAATAATCGTTTAATAAATGGGGCAGGCAAATAAAAAAATTTTTTGGATATCTTCTTATCCTAAAAGCGGCAATACATGGCTTCGAGCTATTATTACGAGCTTGTTTTTTACTAATGATGGCAAATTTTTTTTTGAAATTTTGAAACATATTTCTAATTTTGAAATAAAAAAAAACTATGAATTTGTAAAATCATTAAATTTTGAAGATTATATGAAATTAAACAAATTGAATATAATATCTAAATATTGGTTAGAAGCACAAAATAAATTAGACAACAATATTGAATTCAATTTTTTTAAAACACACAGTGCTAATATATCTTATAATGAAAATAATTTTACTAATACAAATAATGCAAAAGGATTAATATACATATTAAGAGATCCAAGAGATATAGCTTTGTCATATTCAAAACATCTTGGTAAGGATCTAGATCAAATTATAGATTTTATGATTGATGAGAGTTCTATTATTAGAACTTCAGATGGATATCCATCATTTATATCTAGATGGGATTATAACTACCTTTCCTGGAAGAATATTAAGATTCCTAAATTATTCATAAAATATGAGGATATGCTAGACAATAATGAAAAAATTATTAAAAAAATTATCTGCTTTTTTGAAGAAAACTATAATTACAAGTTTTATAATGTAGAGAAAAAAATTAAAAATATTTTATTAACTACTAATTTTGAAAAATTACAGGAAAATGAAAAAAAATATGGATTTATTGAGGCTGAACATAATTTATTTTTTAATCAAGGTAAAAAAGGGCAATGGTTAAAATCTCTTACTTTAGCTCAAAAAAATAAAATAGAAAGTACTTTTATTAATACTATGAAAGATTTAAACTACTTGTAAATATTGTTTATAAATTTATTAGTCTAGTAATTTGTCAATTAGGTATGAATAAAAAATGAATGAGATATATAAAGTAAGAGGTGAGTGGATTAAAAATGCGAAAGTTAACAAAGAACAATATGAAAAACTTTATTTAGAATCAATTAAAGATAATATAAATTTTTGGAAAAAACACGGAAGTAGAGTCGATTGGATTAAAAGATTCACAAAAATTAAAGATATTAAATATTCTAGAAATGAAGTTTTCATTAAATGGTATTACGATGGAACTTTAAACGCTTGTTATAATTGTGTTGATAGACATGCAAACAAGAATCCTAATAAGACTGCAATTATATGGGAATCTGATGATCCTAATAAATCTATTAAATATTCTTATAAAGAATTATTAATAGAAGTTTCTAAAACTGCAAATGCTTTAAAAAAAATTGGTGTAAAAAAAGGTGATAGAGTTACTATTTATTTAACCATGATACCAGAGTTAACATTTTTTATGTTAGCATGTGCAAGAATAGGTGCAATTCATTCTATAATTTTTGGAGGTTTCTCTGCCGAGTCAATTGCTGGCAGAATAAAAGATTGTAATTCTGAATATATTATCACGGCAGATGAAGGAATAAGAGGAAGTAAAATCATACCTCTTAAAAAAATTGTCGATGAGGCGCTAAATTTATGTGAAAATGTAAAAAAATGTATAGTTATTAAAAAAACAGGAAATACAGTAAGTATTAATAATGCCCGTGATATTTACTATGAAGACCTCATAAAAGATTGTAGTTCTGAATGCCCAGCTGAAGAAATGTCGTCTGAAGACCCTCTTTTTATTCTTTATACATCTGGTTCAACTGGAAAACCAAAAGGGGTTCTTCATACAACTGGCGGCTACTTGGTTTATGCTTCTATGACACATGAATACATTTTTAATTATAGAGAAGGTGATATTTACTGGTGCACTGCTGATATAGGTTGGGTTACAGGACACAGTTATATAGTCTATGGCCCTCTAACAAACGGAGCAACAACAGTTATGTTTGAAGGGGTGCCTAATTATCCAGATGCTTCAAGATTTTGGAATGTTGTTGATAAACATAATGTAAATATATTTTATACAGCTCCTACTGCAATTAGAGCATTAATGAAAGAAGGGGATGATCCAGTTAATAGAACAAATAGAAAATCTCTAAAAATTCTAGGAACTGTTGGTGAACCAATAAACCCAGAAGCATGGCTTTGGTATTTTAATATTGTTGGAAATGGGAAATGCCCTATTGTGGATACATGGTGGCAAACAGAAACGGGAGGTATATTAATTTCCCCACAAACAGGCGCGATCGATTTAAAACCAGGATCAGCTACAAAACCATTTTTTGGAATACAGCCTTTAATTGTTGATGAAAATGGAAATGAAATAAAAGGTGAAGCCGAAGGCAGGTTATGTATTTTAGATTCTTGGCCTGGACAAATGAGAAGTGTTTATGGTGATCATCAAAGATTTATAGATACATATTTTTCACAATTTGATGGAAAATACTTCACCGGAGATGGTTGTAAAAGAGATAAAGATGGATACTATTGGATAACTGGAAGAGTCGATGATGTCATTATTGTTTCCGGACATAATTTAGGTACAGCTGAAATAGAAAGTGCTTTTGTCTCTCATCATAAAGTTGCTGAAGCAGCTGTAGTAGGTTATCCTCATAAAATAAAAGGAAATGGTCTTTATTGTTATGTTACTCTAAACTCAAATTCTACTTCTTCAGATGAATTGAAAAAAGAATTAAGGGAATGGGTAAGAAAAAAAATTGGAGCTTTAGCATCTCCAGACTTAATTCAATTTGCAAATAATCTTCCAAAAACAAGATCAGGAAAAATTATGAGACGTATTTTAAGGAAGATTGCGTCCAACCAACATAATGAACTTGGCGATATTACTACTTTAGCTGATCCTACTATTGTAGAAGATTTAATTAAAAATAGGTTGAATAAATAATTTATCTTGGCTCCCAATGCTTTAAACAACGTGGTTCATATATATCCGATGCACCAACCTGAGTTCTCTCTCCACCTTGTATTTTTCTATAGGTTTTTGTTGCTTCTATTCCACATACATTGCAAAAACCGTAAATTTTGGTAATTTTATCAGCAAGTCCCAAAAGTAATGATGACGTTTCCCATGGTTTGCCTCGCGAATCTTGATCCAAACCAGCGCACACAACGTCTACACCTTTATCTAAAAAAGAATCAACATTTCTAATTGTCTCATCAGAATTCATAAATTGAATTTCATCTAAAAACAAAATATCATAATTTTTTTTTGTTATATCAAATTTATCTTCTATTTGATTCCAATTTTCCATAGGATAACAATTATGGGTAAGGTTATTATGCGTAGAGATTAACGCTTCTGAATATCTATCATCAATTTTTGGTTTAATTACAAGTAATTTTTTTCCTTGATGTTCGGCCCAGAGAATTCTTTTCAATAATTCACTGGTTTTACCTGCAAACATAGCACCCACAATTGTTTCTAAATATCCTCTCATTTTGATAAATTTTCTTTATATATATATCATTTTAATTTAAAAAAAAACTGTGCATCAAGGGTTATTAACAAGATATATAGCTTATAACATTCTTAAGAAGCTTAGAAATAAAGCTTTGAGTTTTAAGGGTGTTTTTTCACAATATATTAAGAAATATGATTTAGATAATAGTGACAAAAAAATGATTCAAAATATAGTTTTAAACTCAATGAGAAATAAAATCAATATTGAAGAAATTTTAAAAATTTATATTAAAAAATTTGAAATAGATAATAATTCATATTTTTTATTACTTGGTGCTATAACTCAATTAATTTATTTAAACTTTAAACCATACGCAGTTATAAATTCTTCAGTAGAACTTGCAAAACATCCTAAAATTAGAGCTCCAAAAAATTTTATAAATGCCATTTTAAGAAAAATTGATAAAGATAAAAAAAAACTGTTGCATGTGTCAGGTAATTATACAAAATTACCTAATTGGTTTAAAAATAAAACAAAAAAATGGACAGTAATTGATAAATTAAAATTTATAAAAACAATATCTGAAGAACCTAATATTCATTTAGTTTTCAAAAAAAAAGAAGACTTAAATAAGATCAATAGAGAAATAATCAAAACATCAAATAACTCTGGGGTCTTAAAAAAGCATGAAAGTTTAATTGAGATCCCAGATTATAAATTTGGGAAATGGTGGGTTCAAGATTATTCGGCTATGACACCGATAATGCTTTTAGATAAAATTAAAAATAAAAAAGTAATTGACCTCTGCTCTGCGCCAGGAGGAAAAACATTTGTTTTAGTTAATAAAGGTGCAAAAGTTACAGCCGTAGAAAAAGATAATGAAAGAATAAATCAATTAAAAGATAATCTATTAAGATTAAATTTTAATTGTAATATTCTTAACTCGGATGCTTTAAAAATTAATGAAAAAAATAAATATGATATAGTGATTTTAGATGCGCCTTGTTCATCTATTGGAACTATAAGAAGACACCCTGAGATTTTTTATAGAAAAATTTTCCCAAATTTTAATAAATTAACTTTAATCCAATCCAAACTTTTGGAGAAAGCAAAAAAACTTGTAAATAAAAAAGGGGAAATAATTTATATGGTGTGCTCTTTTTTAAAAGAAGAAGGAGAAATTCAAATTAAAAACTTTTTAAAAAAAAATAAAAACTTTAGAATAGAAAAATTTAAAATAACCAATAATTTTAAGGACTTAAACAATTTAATAGATAAAAATGGATATTTTTATACTCAACCAAAAAAACTTAGCAATGGAGTTTTAATAGATGGTTTTTTTGCAGCTAAGATTATAAATAATGATAAATAAAATTTTTTTTATACTTATAAGCCTTATAATAAATAATAGAATATTTCTTAGTATAAAAATTCTGAGGTTAAAAAATTCGGAATATAAATATGATTTTTTAAATTGCTTTTTCGAAAATAGTGAAGATCTTAATAGAGTCTTTTTTTCTAAAAAATATTTAAATACAAAATCTTTTAACAATGAAAGCATAAACTATCATAGTTTTTCGTGGCTCGTCTCAGCAAAAAAACTTGGTGGAATTCAAACTGTAACTAATTGTAAAAAGCATATATTCGATTGGCAAAATAAAAAATACAATATTTTTTCTTTTATATGGAATGAAGAACTAATATCTAAAAGATTAATAAACCTTATTTATAATTTTGATTTTTATGCTATTTCAGCGAACTCTAGTGAAAAAAAAATTATTCATAAAATTATTTCTAAACATTATTATTTGTTGGATCTAAAAATTTCTCTAAAAAAAAATAAAGATGAAATTTCCCTAGAAACATTAAAAGCAATTTTATTATTCAAGCTAATTCATAATTTAAAAATATCAAAAATTATTAAAAATATTTTAAATAATATTACCACCCAAATAAATACTGAGGGCTTTCATAAAAGCATAAATCCATCAATACAAGCTGAATATATTAATGATTTATACGAGGTAAAAAATATTTTATTATTCTTTAATCAGAACATTCCTTCACAATTAGAAAATTGTATAACACTAATGTCTTCTGTTTTAAAAAATCTATTTCATAAGGACAACACTATAGCTTTATTTAATGGCTCTAATAATTCAAATATAAAAAATATTATTCGAATAAATAACTCACAAAAAAACCTTAAAACAAAAAATCTATCTGCTGTAAGAAGTGGATTAGCAGTATATTCAAACAAAAACTTAAAAATTTTTTTTGATATAACAAAGCCCTCAAGTAAGATTTTAAATAAGAATCTTCATGCGGGCACATTAAGTTTTGAATTAAGTTATGATAGTGAAAAATTAATAACAAATTGTGGCTCAGTTGAAAAAAGAATTGGTGAAAAACCTGAATATTTAAGATACAGTGCTGCCCACTCCACAATAATATTAGATAACACAAATATTAGTGAATTGATAAAAAATAAATCTTATAAAAGAATACCTAAAAAAATATTTTTTGATAGTCTGGATAATGACAAAAATATAATCTGGGAATGCTCTCATGATGGATATAAAAAAAATTATAACTCAATTATTAAGAGAAAATTAATTATATCAAAAAAAACACCTAAAATAGAAGGGGTTGATCAAATTATTCCAATAATAATTAAAGGTAAAAACACAATATATCATATTAGATTTCATCTAACCCCTAATTGCCAGTGTTTACTTACAAATAGCAAAAAATCAGTAATAATTAAAACTAAATTAAAACAATCATGGATTTTTAATTCAGAAAGTGATTTAAGTCTGGAAGAAAGTATCAATATAACCGATGGTAAAAGAATTAATAAATCTTTACAAATTGTTATTGTTGGTTTTGTGTCAAATCAAAAAAAAATAGAAAGATGGTCATTAACAAAGGTTAAATAAATGATTTACAAAAAACACGCTTTAATTTCTGTAAACAATAAAACAAATTTAGATAAAATCTGTCAGACTTTAAGTAAGCATGGGATAAATATTATTGCTACAAATACAACAGCAAGCTATATAAATAGTATAGGTTATAAATCCATTTCAGTGAGTCAAATTACTAAGTTTAAAGAAATTTTGGATGGCAAGGTAAAAACGCTTCATCCGTTAATTTACGCCTCAATTCTATTTGATAGACAAAATAAAAAGCAGCTTAAAAAAGTTATAGATCTAAAAGTGCCAATAATTGATTTTGTAATTGTTAATTTTTACAATATAGAAAAGAAAAATTTAAAAAATAATAAAATGGATTTAGTAGACATAGGTGGGCCCACTTTATTAAGATCAGCAGCTAAAAACTATAAATATATAACTGCTGTAAGTGATGTTAATCAATATAATGCGTTTATTCAAAATATTAACAATAATAATGGTAAAACTTCTATAGATTATAGAAAAAATCAAGCATCTAAAGTTTTTGAAAAAACATCTAATTATGATCTAAAAATACTAAGTAAAATTAATAAAACCAAGAAAGACCCATTTTTTTTGGATTATGATAAAACAAAATTAAGATATGGTGAGAATCCGCATCAAGTTTCATTTTTATATAAAAAGAAAAAGAAAAATATTTTTGATAATTTACTAAAAAATAGAGAAATAAGTTATAACAATATTCTAGACATTGAATCTGGCCTTCAATGCATAAGGGAATTTAATGGCCCTACATGTATAATCATTAAACATAATAACCCATGTTGTGCATCAAGCGATATAAATATTCATCAATCGTTTAAAAATGCTATAAAAACTGATCCTGTTAGTGCTTTTGGAGGTGTGGTATTATTTAACAGAACTTTGAATTTAAAACTTGCGCTATCTTTAAAAAGATATTTTTTTACAATAATTGTCGCAAAAAAATTAACCAAAAAAGCAAAATTATTTCTAAAAAATAAAAAATTAATATTATTAGAATCAAATAATTTTTTAGACAATAAAAACGAAAAGGAAATAAGATCTATAAATGAAGGTCTTTTAGTTCAAGAAAAAAATCTAGTAGATATATCAAAAAAAAATATAAAATGTTTAACCACCAAAAAATTATCTAATAATGAGATTAAAGATCTAATTTTTGGATTGAAAATATGTAAATATACAAAATCAAACTCAATAGTTCTCGTAAAAAACAAAACAACTATAGGAATAGGCTCTGGACAAACTAGTAGAATTGATGCAACAAAACTAGCTTTGTCTAAAATTAAAAACATTACAAACTTTGTTGCAGCTTCTGATGCATTTTTTCCATTTCATGATAATGTTAAGGTTCTAGCTAATAAAAAATGTAAAGGAATAGTTCAACCTGGAGGATCAAAAAATGATAATAAGATTATTAAATACGCAAATAAAAGAAAAATAGCTATATATTTTTCAAAATATAGATTTTTTCGACATTAAATATGAAAATTAAAATTAAAAAAAATGATCAGAGATATTTAAATGATTTATTTAAAAAATTTCCTGAAATTAAATCTGGAAGAAAGAACTATAGTAAGCATTATAAACGAATTTTAAAAAACATACTTCTAGCGAGAGCATACAATAAACTACCTAAAGAAAAATTTTTTTTTAGTAAAAATTATTTGTTACAATACAAAAATTACCTTTATTTTATAACTAGAGATAAATAAAGATAAGGTTTAATAAAAGTAAACTATTTCAATTAATTAATAAAAAATGTATAGATCTATATAATATGAGATCTGTTCAAGTTTCAGTGATTGTCCCAGTTTTTAACGGAGGTTTATATATTGGCAGATGTATAAGATCTTTGTTGAAACAAACAATGAATCAAGATGATTACGAAATAATTGTAGTAAATGATGCTAGCAATGATCAAACCAAAAATGTTTTAGAGACATTTATTGGTGATATTAAATACTTTGAAAATCAAAAAAGGTTGGGCTTGCCTGCAACTTTAAATACCGGAATAAAACATGCTAAAGGACAGTTCATTGTTAGGGTTGATGCAGATGATTATGTTCACTGGGATTACTTAAAAATTTTATCAATGCACTTACAATTAAATCATTCTATAGAAGCAATAGCTTGTGATTATTTACTGGTAGATAATAATCAGGATATATTAGAATATAAAAATTGTGAAAAAGATCCGATAGGATGCGGAATTATGTTTAAATTAGAACATTTAATTGAGCTTGGCTTATATGATGAAGATTTTTTAGCAAGAGAAGAGGAAGACTTACTTATAAGATTTAAAAAAAAACATTCAGTAACTCGAGTGCAGCTACCTTTATATAGGTATAGAAAGCATGAAAAAAATCTAACAAATAATAAAAAACAAATGAAAGAATTTAAAAATAAGTTATCAAAAAAACACAAAATCAAGTGATGCATAAAGTTTTTTTAAAAAATGATGAAATTATTAATAAAAATTTTCCATATGTTATTGCTGAAATCGGTGTAAACCATGAGGGATCTCTTACTAAAGCTAAAGAGCTTATTGATCTTGCTGCATTGGGTGGAGCACATGCAGCAAAATTTCAAACATATAAAGCTAATAATTTAGCTTCTATAAATAGTCCTGCTTATTGGGATACAAATAAGGAAAAAAGTACAAATCAAAACGAATTATTTAAGAAGTATGATGCATTTAATAAGAATGAATATTACGAATTACACAATCATTGCAAAAGAAAAGATATTGACTTTTTATCAACTCCTTTTGATATTGAATCAGTAGAATACCTAGATCCTGTATTAAAATTTTATAAAATTGCATCAGCTGATATAACTAATGTTCCTTTGTTGACAGCAATTGCAAATAAAAAAAAACCTATCGTAATTTCAACAGGAGCATCAAAAATGTCTGAAATAAAATTTGCTCATGATTTATTGAAAAAAAATGGCTGTCCAGATGTATCTATTTTGCATTGTGTTTTAAATTATCCAACACTAAATGAAAACGCTAATTTATTAATGATAAGAGATCTTTCAGAAACCTTTCCTCGAAGCACTATAGGATATTCAGATCACACAATTCCTGATGAAAAAATGTTTATTTTAACAACTGCATATTTAATGGGAGCAAAAATAATAGAGAAACATTTTACTGATGATAAAACTTTAAAAGGCAATGATCACTATCACGCAATGGATTATGAAGATTTAAAAAAATTTTTTTCAAATTTACGTAATATTATAAATATTCAAGGATACAAAAAAAAGGATTGCCTTCCGACTGAAGAAATATCCCGTCTCAATGCAAGAAGAAGTATAATTGTTTCAAAAAAAATCCTAAAAGGAGAAAAAATATCTTCTTCTAATATAACTTGTAAAAGACCTGGTTCTGGAATAAGCCCTATACATTGGAATGATATTTTAAATAAAAAAGTTAATAAGAATCTAGATATAGATGATATTTTAAACTGGGATGATTTAAAAACATAATAATGAAAATGAAAGAAAAAAAATATGACGTTGTTAAAGGTGAGGTTTTAGTAGGATCTGCATTATTAAAAAAATCAAAATCAAAGTTTCCTGACAGAGTTCAATATATGCTAGATAATATGCATCATAATAAAGCATATATAAATTATAAAGAAAAAAATAATAAAATTAAAAAAGATTGCCTAGATGATTTTAAAAAAAAATAC
The DNA here is from genome assembly GCA_002937895.1 of Alphaproteobacteria bacterium MarineAlpha5_Bin9. Lineage (GTDB taxonomy): Bacteria > Pseudomonadota > Alphaproteobacteria > HIMB59 > PTKV01. The sequence goes on from PTKV01000001.1 coordinate 106,493, forward strand.
AAAAAATATAGAATTGATTGGGAAAGCCAACCTTCAAACTGCATTGGTAATAAATATAATTTTACAAAATTAATTGAAGAAGATATTAGGCCCTTATGTGTTGACATTGAAACTGCTGCTATATGTGATTTAGCCTGCCCTTTTTGCTTTAGAGAGTTTACAACAACACCTGATAAAATTATTAATGAGGAATTCTGTTATAATATTATAGATCAAGTTGCTGATTTAAAAATTCCAAGCATAAAATTTAATTGGAGGGGTGAGCCTCTTTTACACCCAAAACTTCCTAACTTTATTAAATATGCAAAAGAAAAAGGAATTTTAGAAACAATTATTAATACTAATGCAACTAATTTAAATACAAAAACTTCAGAAAAATTAATAAAAGCAGGCCTTGATTTCATTATTTATTCTTTTGATGGCGGCTCAAAAGAAACGTATGAAAAAATGCGTCCAGGAAGGTTTAAAAAAAATACTTTTGACCACGTATATGAAAATATAAAAAATTTTAAAATTATTAGAGATAAAATTGGCTCAAAACTACCTTATACAAAAATCCAAATGATACTAACTAAGGATACTTTTGGTGAACAAGAAAGTTTTTTTGATTTATTTACTGATTATGTAGATGATGTTAGTTTAAGTCAATATACTGAGAGAGGTGGAAAACTTTCAGATTTAGATGAAGATGGACTATCGCAATACTACCATGAATTAAAAATAAATAATTTAAATCCTGGAACTCCCTACATGCGAGACGCTTTTGGAAATTTAAAAATATCTAGGGGCCGAAAACCATGTGAGCAACCTTTTCAAAGAATTTTGATAACATATGAGGGTCGAGTTGCTATGTGTTGCTATGACTGGGGAGCAACATACCCAGTTGGATATATGGACGAAACTGCATACAAAAGTACAAAAGACTACGAAGATGTTATGAATAAAGTAAAAGAAAATAAAAAAGGTTTTGAACTTTTATCAAATATTAAAATGCCAAAAATACACAATGATCCCGAAAAAACTGTAAGCACACTAAAGGAAATTTGGTATGGAAATGAGATAAACAAAGTTAGAAATATGCATATTAAAAATGAAGGAGAAAAAGTTTCAATATGCAAACATTGCTCCTTTAAAGATGTGTATGATTGGATTGAAAAATAATAAAAATTGAATGAATTTTTTTTCTAAACACCTTCCTTATGTAATTGCTGAAATAGCTTCAGCACATCAAGGAAGAGTAAGCTCTGCAATAAAATTAGTTAGATCAATTAATAAAAGCAAAGCAGATGCAGTTAAATTTCAAATATTCAATACTGAAAAATTAATCTCAAAAAAAAATTCTAATTTTAAAAATTTCAAAAAATTAGAAATAAAGTATGAGGATTGGGAAAAAGTATTTAAAGAAACAAAATCAATTAACAAAGATTTTATCGTAGAGGCTTTTGATATTGAAAGTCTTAAATTTTCTTTAAAATTAAAAAAAATTAAAGCATTTAAAATCCCTGCCACATGCATTCATGATTTAAAATACTTAAAATTGATAAGAAAAACTAAGAAGCCTCTTATACTGTCTGTTGGAGGTGCTTATTTTAATGAAATTAAATTTGCTTATAGAATATTAAACAAACACTCACAAAACCTTGTACTAATGTGTGGCTTCCAGAACTTTCCAACTAAAATAAGCGACATGAAACTTAGTCAATTAGTTTATTTAAAAAAATACTTTAAATGTGATGTAGGATATGCGGATCACACTAGTTCTAATGACTTTAATATGTCTATTTGTTTACCAGTTTTAGCAGTAGGATTAGGAGCTTCAATTATTGAAAAACATGTAACTTTAAACAGAAAAAGGCAAGGTAGTGACTATTATTCAGCTTTAAATCCTAATGAATTTATTAATTTTGTTAAAACTCTTAAAAAAACTAAATCATCTATTGGCAATACAAAATCATGGAATTTAAATGATGCTGAAAAAAAATATAATAAATTTAATAAAAGATATGCGGTTGCTAAATTTGACTTAAAATCAAACAGTTTAATTAGCAAAAAAAATATATGTTTTAAAAGAACTAATTTGATTGGAGTAACAGAAAACAATATTAATAAAATTATTGGGAAAAAACTTAAAAAGAATAAAAAGTTTGATGAAATTATTTTACCTAAAGAATTAAAATCTTAATGATAAAAACAGTTATACTTGTTGCTGTTAGATTAAAATCCAATAGATTAAATAAAAAAGCTTTAATAGATCTGGGCAATAAACCACTTCTAATACAACTTTCAGATAGAGTTAAAAAATCTAAACTTGCTACAGATTTAGTTTTATGCACCTCAACAAGCCATGAGGATGATCAAATAGAAAAATTAGCGAATGAAAATAAAATTAAGATTTTTAGAGGATCAGAAAATGATGTCATGTCTAGATTCATAAAAGTTGGAAAGGAATTAGGTGCAAAAAACATTGTTAGAGTAACTGGAGATAATCCATTAACTGACCCAGAAGTAATAGATTATTTAATAAATATTCATAATAAAAATAAAAATGAATACACTTACTGTGATAATATACCTATTGGAACACGATCAGAAATTATAGACACAAACATGCTCTCTAAATGTTATGAGCTTATTCAAGATAGAAACTCTTCTGAATACATGACATGGATGTTAAATAGGCCTGATTATTTTAAAACTGAAATTATTAAACATCCAAATAATAAGATTTCTCGTCCTGAGCTTTCATTTACAATTGATTATCCTGAAGATCATTTATGTGTAAATGAAATCTATAAACATTTTCAATCAAACTTGCCTTCTTTAGAAAAAATTATTGAGTGGGTAGATCTTAACCCTAATTTAATTCACAGATTAAAAATTAAAGAAAATAAAAAAAAGCCCGAGGATGCAAATTGGAAATTTAAAAAAGACCTTTAAAATTATTAATCACAATAAAAAAAATTAATAAAATAATCTCTTGCTTTTAAATTCTGAAACTAGAATAATTTTTTTTTAGAATCATTAAATTTTTTTAAGTTTTCTTGAGTATAACTAGAATAGTCAACATTGATTTTTGAGTATATTTCTGAAACCATACTCCACATAGTCTCTCTTAAAAGAGAAGCACATTTCATTCCATAAAATTGATTTAAAAGTTGAGAATTTATTTTTTCTTGAAAATAATTTTCTAATAAATAGATTTCTTGTTTGTGATCAAAATTATTGTTTGAGGCAAGGCCACCCAAATCAAACAATGCACAATTATATCCAGCATATTCCCAATCAATTAACCAAATTTTTTTTCCATCATAAATAAAATTGCCTGATAACAAATCATTATGTCCAAAAATTATTTTATGGGGAGAAGTAATTTTTTCTAGTTTATCACAATCTTTAAGTAGGTCATTTTGCAAACTTAAATATTTGCTATTATTACTTGATAAATATTTCGAATAATTTCTTATTATATGAAAAACCCAAAACATAAATGCAATACCGTTTAATTTTTTGGGAATTAATTCATGGGTTGATCGAATTATCTTAATAATTTCATCTATGTTGGTTTTAATGGTATCGGGTGTTAAAACTTTACCTTCTATATATTCTAAAACTAAAACTCCCTCAGATGAATAAACAACATTTGGACTAATATTTAAAGAGTTTGCAACTTTACTTGAAATAATTTCATTTGATCTTTGAATAAAATGTTCTGGAATATCTTTTCCTAACCTTACAACAACTTTTTTTTCTAGATCTTTTACTAGATAATTAAAATTGGTCATACCACCTTCAAGGCTATTAATATTTATTTTTCCTTTCCAAATTGGTAGGGAGTGTATTATCTTCAAATTTGCATTTTCCATCATGTTTTATTATATCAAAAGTATACAATTATTGGACTATTTTTTAACCCACTTAATGCAATCTTCTAATCTATCATCACCCCAAAAAACTTCCCCTTCATAAATAAATGTTGGACTTCCAAATATTTTTTTACTTTTAGCTGCTTCAGTTTGTGAATAATATTTTTCAGAATTTTTTTTTGTATTAGCTAAATTTATAATTTCTTCAGTATTTAAGTTTAATTCTGATAAAGTTTCAGAAAGATTTGGCTCCATGGCTGGTTCTTTTCCTTCTGTAAACCACTTAGAATATGTTTTTCTAACATATTCAATGCCCCATTCTTCTTCCATTCCTAAAACTGCAATTTTGTTAGCTAAATCAAAATCTTTTAAAGGATAGGGTGCTGGAACTTTTGCATTGAATCCATAGAATTGGGCTCTTCTTTCAATATCTCTCCACATATAATCTGATTTGTTCTTTTTTAGTGGGGGGGTAAAAGGAATATTTTCCATCTCTATCATAATTTGTCTAACACTAAACGGATTCCAGATAAATTTAACATTATGATCTCTTTCAATATTCAATATTCTCTCTACAGATAAATATGTATAAGTACTGCCGATAGAAAACCAGAATTCGATATTAATCATAATAATGAGATTATATTATTTAAAAATATTTTTGTTAAATAATAATTAATTAACATTATTTAGAATATCTTGAAAATCGCGGCAATTTTGGATCAAGCCTATAGTAATCAAGCTTGCCAATAGTAAAAATATTGCAATAGGTTTTAAGCTTAGTAGGATTATTAAACATTCCTGCAGAGATACTAATAGTTTTACTGCCTTTTCTTAAATAAAAAATACTTGCCCCACATTTATTACAAAAGCCTCTTTTCGCAATTTTAGATGATTTATACCATTTAAGGGTATTTTTATTAATAAATTTAATATTAGCTTTTAAACATGAAGTATAAGAAGCAAAATTTCCATGAGTTTTCATACACTGAGAACAGTGGCAATTATTAACATGTCGGAGTTTACCATTTATTAATAACTTGATTCCTCCACATAAACACCTTGCAATTTTTGAAGTTTTATTTTTTTTCATTTAAATAATTATAATTTAAATTATTTAAATTTTTTTAATAAAACAATATAAATTTTAATTTTTTTTGAAAAATCTTTATTATTTGGTAAATAATTTATAGGTTTGGATTTATAAATAATTTTAAACTTCTCAGAAAAATTTTCTAGAACTGTATAAAGTTTGAATTTATTCCATAAATCTATTCTTTGAGTAAAAATAAAGTAGCCGTTATGAGTTAAATAAGAAAACACTAATTCAAATAGTCTATCATGTTTTTTGCAATATGTCATTGAACCAATCATGGAAACAATATCATAATAATTTTTTGAGTTGTGGTTACTTTCAAAACTTTTTTTTATAAGCTTTCGATAAATATTTTTTTTTCTCGCCAAATTTAAACTTTTTATAGATATATCTGAGCCATCAATTTTTACACTAGAAAAACGTTTGATCATTTCCTCACCAAAAAAACCTGTGCCACATGCCAAATCTAGTATTCTTTCCGGCTTTAATTTTATTTTCTGCGCTAAAATATTTACACATTTTTTAGGAGCTTGATAATTCCACCTGTTTAATGTTTTTTCATAATAACCAGACCAATTATCATAATAATTTTCTGTAATTTTTTTATTACCAATCCCATCAACAAGAGAATTCTTTTTAATCATCTTCTTTTATTTTATTGCAATATATGCAAGAAATGTTGAAAAAATGATAATTAACAAACTTATTAAGCATAAAGTAAAAACCCCGAAACCAAGATCTATAGAAAATCCAAATATCAAAGGAGATAATGCACTAGCAAAAACAGCGCTGGCGTGTAAAATTCCCTTTATTGTTCCCAAACTTTCTAAATCATATAATTCTGCCCAGAGTGATCCAATTATTGGAAAACTTATTCCCATATGAAAACCAAATAAAGAAAGATAAAAAAATAAAAATACATAATCATTAAAAGTTAACAATATTAATATTCCAAAAAATAAAGGAATGTGAGTTAAAATTACAATTTTTTTTGTATTAAATTTGTCAATAATCGGTCCTCCAACAAACAATCCCGCTATAGAAAATATTCCCAAAAAAACAAATCCAGTTGCTAACAGCGACATTGTCCATCCTTTTTGGTTAATTATAAAAACCTGATGAAACATAAGACCTGTGCTTATAAATGGTGCTGCTATTGATGTTGGTAAATATAAATAAAATTTTTTATCTGATAAAATATCTAAAATTTTTAATTTTTTATTATTTTCTGATATTTTATTTTTTTTTAAAAATAAAAAATGCCTTTCTTTTTGATCATTTAGCAAAAAGAAAAGAAGTGGTAAGAAAATAAACAAAATTGTAGTCCCTGCTATAATCCATACTAAACTCCAAGTAAAAACTTTTAATAAAGTTACTGTTAGTATTGGTAAAATCATAACACCGATTTGACCGCCAAAGGTTGCAAAGGATATAGCCTTTCCTCTATTCTCTTCAAAATATCTTGCCATGGTTGTTTCACCAGCATGGGCCATTGCTCCTTGTCCAAAAAAACGTAATAAAAATATTATTATAAAAAGAAAAAAAAGAGAATTATTTAAAATATAAAAACTTAAACAAGTTAAAGCCAGACCAAGTGAAATAGAAAATGAATAAATTCTTAAGTCTACAGTATCAATTAACTTAGCAAAAAACACCAAACATAAAGAGCTAAAAAGAGTGCCTAACGCATAAATTAAACCAAATTGTCCATCTGATAAATTATAAAAAATTCTAATTTCTTGATTAAATATAGAAATAAAAAAAGTTTGCCCATAGCTTGCAAAAAAAATTATTGAAAAACCATAAAATAAAAGTTTTGGATCAAATTTAATAAATTTTTTAGGAAAAAAATTTTTTATAGCTGTAAAAAAGAAATTCATGAACTATGTATATCTAACAAATAAATAATAAATAGAAAATTTTTAAAAAGATGACTAAAAATTCAATTGTTTGGATAAGAGAGGATTTTAGATGTGAAAACAATGAAGCATTGTCATATGCAACAAACAATCACAGAGCAGTAAGCGCTGTATACATATATAATAGCAAAAAATTTAATAAATTAAGAGAGGCACAAAAGTGGTGGATCTCAAAATCTCTAGATTATCTTAAAGGAAACCTGGATCAATTTAATATAAATCTTGAAATCGTATCGGACGAGGAGCTGAATTTTTTTTATAATATTAAAAAATCAAGAGATATTTCTATTTATTGGAACAAAATATATGAACCTAATGAAATTCTAATAGAAAAAAAAATAATAGTTCATTTTAAAAAGAATTGTATTTTTTATAAAAATTTTAAAGGAAATGTTTTAAATGAATATACAGAAGTATTAAAAAATGATGGAACTCATTTTAAGGTTTTTACACCTTTTTGGAAAAGTGCAGAAACAGTTTTTTTAAAAAAAGAAAGAAAGAAAATTATTAAAAATAAAAAATTATTAAAAAAAGTTAATCTATTAAAAAATACTATTTCTACAAAAGATATTCTTCCTAAAAAGAAATGGTATAAAAAGTTTGAAAAGTATTGGATACCGTCTGAAAAAAAAGGAAGTGAGATTATTAAGAGTTTGTTAAAAAACAAAATTAAAAAATATAACTATTATAGAGATTTACCTGGAATAGAAGGAACTTCAAAATTGTCTCCTTACTTAAAACATGGGCAAGTAAGTATAGAAATTCTTTGGGATAAATGTCAAGAAGCAAAAGAAGGTGGTTTTAGAAAATTTATAAATGAATTAGGGTGGAGAGAATTTTCATATAATCTAATTAATTCTTTTCCAGAAATGCTCAAAGGAAACTTAAGAAAAGAATTTGATAATTTTCCTTGGGAAAAAAATAAAAAATTTTTTGATCTTTGGAAAATGGGCATGACCGGCTACCCTATAGTAGATGCTGGTATGAGAGAATTATATGAAACTGGTTGGATGCATAATAGAATCAGAATGGTTGTTGCTTCTTTTTTGGTAAAACATTTAAGAGTGCATTGGATGGAAGGAGAAAGATATTTTAGAAACTGTTTATTAGACTTTAACGAGGCTAGCAATATTGCCCAATGGCAATGGGTAGCTGGATGTGGGGCAGATGCAGCACCTTACTTTAGGATTTTTAATCCCGTTCTCCAGGGAGAAAAATTTGATAAAAATGGGCTTTATACCAAAAAATGGGTTCCAGAATTAAAAAATATTCCAAATAAGTTGCTGTTTAAACCTTGGGAAATGGATGAAAATAGTCAAAGATATTATAACATAAAACTAGGAAGGGATTATCCGTTTCCAATAGTTAACCATAAAATTGCTAGAGATTTGGCTCTTAATGCTTTTAAATCAATTAAAAATATAAACTTTAAGAATTAAATTAAAATAGTTAGAAGATTAATAATGAAAAAGGAATATTATAAAAATTCAAAAAATAAAATTAAACTTTATCAAGGAGATAGTATAAAAATTTTAGACGAGTTAATAAAATCTAAAAAAATAAAATTTGATTGTATATTTGCTGATCCACCATATTTTTTAAGCAATGGTGGAGTGTCAGTAAAAAATGGTAAAAGAGTAAGTGTAAACAAAGGATACTGGGATAAAAGCAAAGGAATTGAAAAAAATTTTAATTTTAATTTGAAATGGTTGTCAAAATGTCAAAAATTATTAACAAATAATGGTACAATTTGGATAAGCGGAACATTTCATATAATTTATTCTATAGCTTATATTGCCGAAAAATTAGATATGAAGTTTTTAAATAATATAGTATGGCAAAAACCCAACCCGCCTCCAAATTTAAGCTGTCGTTATTTTACTCACTCGACAGAAACCATACTTTGGTTAGCCAAAAATAAAAAATCAAAACATCAATTTAACTATAATTATACAAAAAACATAAATAAAAACAAACAAATGAAAGATGTTTGGACAATCTCATCACCAAAAAAAATAGAAAAACAATTTGGAAAACACCCTACACAAAAACCATATAAGTTGCTTGATATAATTTTAAACACTTCTACATCAGAAGGTGATTATATTCTTGATCCTTTTAATGGAAGTGGAACAACAGGGGTTGTTTCAGCTTTAAAAAATAGAAGATATATAGGAATTGAAAAAGAAAAAAAATATTGTGATTTATCTATAAAAAATTTTGAAAACTTAGAAAGATATCCATCCTCCAGCAAGTAATATTAAAAACACAATAGGTATAAGTATTAAAATAGCACCAATTATTAAAATTGCTCTCATAAAAATAATATATGATCAAATTACAAATAAATAAACTAAATTAAAAGGAACTAATATACGCAAGATATCTTACAAATTTGAATGATAAACAATTTATTTTGCTAAATTAACGTCTAAGCCGCCTTAATTTCCGGGCATAAAGATATTAGAATGCTTTTTCACTACACACATCTTAAAGCAGAGGATATATTGAGAAAATAATGAAATTTAATATAAATAAAGAAAAAATTGCTGCCTGGGCCGTTCATGGGGTTACTGGCTCAGGAGCAGTACTTGGTCTTCTCGCAATTATAGCAATCATTAATAATGATGCTGTAGGTGCTTTTTTATGGCTTGGATTAGCATTATTAATTGATGGGATAGATGGTACCTTGGCAAGAAAAGTAGATGTGAGTAAACTAACTCCAAATATTGACGGCACAATTCTAGACAGTGTAGTAGATTATTTAAACTATGTGATTATACCTAGTCTAATGATTTACTGGTTTCAAATGGTTCCGGCTGGATTTGAATTAATTATCCCTTCTGCAATTATGTTATCATCGCTTTATACATTTGCAAATTTAAAAATGAAAACTGAAGATTATTACTTTAGAGGCTTTCCTGCTGTGTGGAATATAGTTGTTTTATATTTCTTTATCTTAGGAACAAATGAATACATTAACACTTCGATTATTTTAATTTGTATAATTATAACATATATACCTATAAAATTTGTTCACCCGTTACGTGTTAAAGAGTTACGAAACTTAACTATTTTTTTTACAATTATATGGTCAGCAACAACATTGAAGTTAGTTATAACTCCTACATCAAAAATATTTATGGTTGATAGTGCCATAATTTTTTTATTATGGATTTTAACATCAATTTATTTTGCTGCAATTTGTTTAGAACGCTCTTTCAAAAAAAATTAAAATTTAATATTATAATTAATAAAGGGCACGTAAAGTGCCCTTTTAGTTTTTCTAAAAAAATACTAATCTGTGCTTCTGCTATAATAAAAAAATGCAGCTCCAAAGATTATACTTACAGCTACATTCATATATGCTGGAGGTCCTCCAAACAGACCAACAGTCATTTGATAAAGAGTAAGTAAAAGAAATAAACCATGAATAATACCGAATAACATTCCATATGATTGAATGGCATCTCCAGCAATATCGGCTGTTCTCCATGATATTAGTGCAAGCCCTATAACAGCAACTCCTAATCCGCCTGCTGCAGCATAAGCCGCAGAGCTTGATTCAAGTCCTGCCATATTAAACCACATATCAGGCATAAGAATTGCTGAGATTCCGTTTAGCCCTATCCACACCCCATTAATTCTACATAATAATTTTAAGTTCATTTATTGCCTCCTTAAATTATCATCACCATATCATCATTAAAATAATTTTAAAAAGTAATTTAATTGAACAATTTATATTTTAAAATTAAAATCAAAGATTCTATACATTTATTGGGTAAAATGAACAATTTGCTTAATTTCTTAATAGATTTTTTGTAACACTATAAAGCAAATTAACACCTTTGATTAAATTTTTATATTTTGTGTGCTCTCTTTTATCATGGCTTATACCTTTGATGCTCGGTACAAAAATCATTGAAGTAGGACAAATTTTCGCTAACATTTGTGCATCATGGCCAGCGCCACTAAATAAGTCCATATTAGAATATTTAAGTTTTTCCGAATGATATTTTATTATGCTATTTAATTTATGATCAAATTTTACAGAAGTAAATTTAACTAATTTTTTTATTTTAAATTTAATATTTTTTTGTAAGCATAATTTTTTAATTTCCTTTTTTATTTTTTTTTCAACAACATTTAACTTATCATCTTTGGGGTTGCGCATATCAACAGAAAATTCAATTTTATTTGCAATAACGTTTATTTGATTAGGTTGAACACTAACTGAACCTATAGTAATTAGTTGATTGTTTTTTTTAGTTGATAATGAATTAATATAGTTGTGTATCTTACCAAAAACCATCATTGGATCATGTCTATTTTTTAATGGTGTTGTTCCAGCATGATTTGATTTTCCAAATAAAGAAATTTTTAACCAAGTAATTGCCTGTACTCCTTTAACAATACCAATATCTTTATTATTATTATGTAAGATGGGTCCTTGTTCTATATGTAATTCTAAAAATCTTTTGGGTCTAAAAAATAACTGTTTTTCTTTCCCCAAGTAATTAATTTTTTTTAAAGCCTCTTTAATTGTAATGCTATTAATATCTTTTATTTTATGGATTTTTTTTATATTTTCTTTTTTTGTAAAAGACCAACTGCCCATCATATCTGGTGCAAATCTAACCCCTTCCTCATTAGTAAAAACCGCTAAACCAATTGATTCTTCAATTTTATTTTTTTCTATCAAAGTTTGTATTACTTCTAAGGCACCCACCACACCTAAAGCACCATCATATTTGCCCCCATTTTTTACAGAGTCAATATGTGAGCCTAACAAGATGGGTTTGGTTTTGTTATTGTAATTATATAAACCAAAAATATTTCCTATATTATCAATTTTAATTGTTAATTTTAGAGATTTCATCCAATTGATAATTATATCCCTAGCCCTTTTATCTTCATTAGTAAGTGCTATTCTATTAATGCCTGCTTTTTTATAATTACTTTTTAAATTATTAATTTTTTCTATTCTTCTTAAGAATCTTTTCGAGTTAATTAACATAAAATAAATTATAACAAAATTATCATAAACGTTAAGAAGGAAATTTTTTAAGCGCTTTAGTTCCTAGCTGACTATGTGTTTTTAGATAATTTTAACAATTGACAGGCAAAAAATCATTGTTTTAAGGGAAATTCAAGACTACTAATTCGGAGTCTGTAAGTTTGAATCTCACTGGACATATTAATTATATTTGCTAAACAAAATGAAAGTATATAGTTACGCTTATATAATTAACAACTAAAATTATTCCTATGAAAAAGATATTATTTCTTATTTTAATAGCTGTTTTTTTTGCTGGAGGTTACTATTATTTTTATCAAGATAATGGTGAAGTAAGCACAACCTCTTATGAGTTTGTAAAAATAGAAAAAGGTAATATTAAAAAAATCGTGTCAGCTACTGGAAAAATAACACCAACTAATTCTCAAATATTATCTTCAGAAATTTCTGGTAAAATTGTTAGTATTGAAAA
>PTKV01000010.1 GCA_002937895.1 Alphaproteobacteria bacterium MarineAlpha5_Bin9
TAAATAAATATTTAGGAAATTCATTTAAACTTTTAGCTAGTATAGGTCATGTGAGAGATCTTTCACCAAAAAATGATGCAATTGATACAGAAAATAATTTCAAAATGAAATGGGAAACAAGTGATAGAGGGAAAAAAGTAATAAGCGAAATAACAGCTGCAGCTAAAAATTCAGAAAATTTATACTTAGCTACAGATCCAGATAGAGAAGGAGAAGCTATTGCTTGGCACGTCAAAAACATGTTGAAGGAAAATCCTAAACTAGAAAAAGTTAATATTAAAAGAATAACATTTAATGAGATTACAAAAGGCGCTGTTTTAGAAGCATTAAAAGAACCTAGACAAATAGATGAAAATTTAGTTAATGCTTATTTAGCAAGAAGAGCATTAGATTTTTTAGTAGGTTTCAATTTATCACCAGTTCTTTGGAGAAAATTACCAGGAAGTAAATCAGCAGGAAGAGTTCAATCTGTAGCTTTAAAAATCATAACAGAAAGAGAAATTGAAATTGAAAAATTTGAACCTAAAGAATATTGGTCAATAAAAGCTTTTTTTAATAATAATAATTCAAATGAATTTGAATCAAGATTAATAAAGTATCAAAATACAAAAATTGAAAAATTAACAATTAAAACAGAAAAAAAAGCTAAAGAAATGTTAGATAACATAAAAAATAATAATTTTTATGTTTCTAGTATAAAAAACAAGGAATTAAAAAGAAATCCATATCCTGCATTTACAACTTCATCATTACAAATTGAATCAAGCAGAAAACTGAATTTTTCTGCAAATCAAACAATGAGATTGGCTCAAAAATTGTATGAAGGAACAGAAATAGAAGGAGAGCCTACTGGACTTATAACTTATATGAGAACTGATAGTGTTACAATGTCGCAGGATGCTATAGATAAGATTAGAGATTACGTGACAAAAAATTTAGGGAAAAGTTATCTTCCTAATGAAAAAAGATTATATAAATCTAAAGCAAAAAATGCTCAAGAAGCTCATGAATGCATAAGACCAACAAATATATATTTAACTCCAAATAAAATAAAGAAATTATTAAATATTGATGAATTTAAGCTTTATGAAATAATTTGGCAAAGAGCAGTTTCATCGCAAATGGAAAGTGCAATAATTAATCAAGTTGCAATTAATATAGATAATGAAAATAAAGAAATTAGCTTCAGAGCAAATGGATCTTCTATAAAATTTAATGGTATGCTAGCTGTTTATGAAGATGCTAAAGATGATGATGAAGAAAAGAGCGATGATAATAACAAAAATATACCTGATTTAAAAGAAAATGACAAACTTGTGCTAGTTAAATTAAATGAAAAACAACATTTTACTCTTCCACCACCAAGGTATACAGAAGCTAGTCTAGTAAAGAAGCTTGAAGAATTAGGTATTGGAAGACCTTCAACATATGCTTCCATTATTAAAGTTTTACAAGATAGAAATTATGTAACTTTAGAGAATAAAAGATTTAACCCTCATGATAGAGGAAGGGTTGTTTCTATTTTCTTAGAAAATTATTTTAACAAATATGTAGAATATGACTTTACTGCAGACCTAGAGAATCAATTAGATGAAATTTCTGATGGTAAATTAGATTGGCGAGATGTAATTAAAAATTTTTGGGATACTTTTAAAATACTTTGTAAAGACACAGTTGGAAAATCAAATAGAGAAATTATTGATGTGATTGATAATGCTTTGGGACCGCATCTTTTTCCACCTCATGGTAAAGATGAAAATAGAAAATGTCCTACATGTAATAATGGAAGATTAGGTTTAAAAGTTGGAAAATTTGGAGGCTTTGTAGGTTGCTCAAATTATCCAGATTGTAAATATACTATTCAATTTAGTCAGTTAAATGAAAGCAAAAATGGAAAATTAGTGGGCCCTAAAGAGATAGGGGTCTATCCTGAAACAAATGAAATGATTACTCTTAGAAAAGGTCCGTATGGATCGTATATTCAATTAGGTGAAGGCACAAAAGAAAAAAAACCAAAAAGAGTATCTATTCCAAAAAATTTTGAACCAGATGATATAGGTTTAAATACTGCAATACAACTTATGGGTCTGCCAAGAAAATTAGGATTTCATCCTGAAACAAACAAAACTGTAAGCGCAGGCATAGGTATTTATGGGCCTTATATTTTACATGATAAAAAATATAAGGGATTAGAAAAAACTGATAATATTTTAGATATAGAATTAAACAGAGCTATTGAATTAATTGCAAAACCAACTATTAGAGGGAATGCAACAATAAAAAATTTTGGCAAACATCCAGAAGAAGACAAAGATATTACACTTCATGACGGTAAATATGGCCCTTATGTAAAATGTGGAAGAATTAATGCATCCTTACTAGGTGATCACACCATAGAAAATTTGTCAAAAGAAGAAGCTATTATTTTAATTTCAAACAGAAAAAAGAAAATTAAAACAAAAAAAAATTAGTTTTTTAAATTAAATTTAATGCTTAATTCTTTTAATCTTTTAGCTTCTACTTCTGCAGGAGCATCCATCATTAGATCCATTGCTTGTTGATTCATTGGAAAAGCAATAACTTCACGTATATTTGGTTCATTTGCTAAAAGCATAACTATTCTATCAATGCCTGGAGCACATCCACCGTGAGGTGGTGCTCCATATTTAAGAGCATTTAACATCCCTGAAAAATTTTTTTCAACATGACTTTTATCATATCCTGCAATTTCAAAAGCTTTGTACATTATTTCTGGTTTATGATTTCTTATAGCGCCGGAAGAAAGTTCAACGCCATTACAAACTATATCATATTGAAAAGCAAGAATATCAAGAGGGTTTTTTTCAGATAAAGATTGCATTTCTCCTTGTGGCATTGAAAAAGGATTATGACTAAATTGAATTTTGTTTGTTTTTTCATCAATTTCATACATCGGAAAATCAACAATCCAACAAAATTCAAATGACTCTTTATCTAATAGATTTAATTCTTCAGACAGCTTTTCTCTTACTTTGCCAGAAAATAATTGAGCTTTTTTTATTTGATCACAAATAAAAAAAATCGAGTCATTTTCTTTCATTTCAAACATTTTTAAATTATTAATTGATAAATTTTTAGCAATAGGACCTTTAAAGGATCCTTCATGATAATTAATATAACCTAACCCAGGAGCACCTTCATCAATAGCCCAATTATTAAGTTTATCAAAAAAGCTTCTTGGATTACCCGCAATATTAGCAACTTTTATTCCTTTAACATGTGCTCCTTTTAAAATTTGTTCAGAAAAAATTTTAAAATTAGATTTTTCAAAAATTTGTGTATAATTTTTTATTATTAATGGGTTTCTAAGATCTGGCTTATCAGTTCCATATTTTTCTAATGCTTCAATATATGGAATTCTTGGGAAAGGATAATCTTTTATTTTCCATTGTTTTGATTTTAAGTTTTCATTAAAAACATTATATAAAACTGGTTCAAGAACATTGAATATATCATCTTGAGTAACAAAACTCATTTCAAAATCAAGTTGATAAAATTCACCAGGAGAACGATCAGCTCTACTATCTTCATCACGAAAACATGGGGCTATTTGAAAATACTTATCAAATCCAGCGACCATTAGTAATTGTTTGAATTGCTGAGGGGCTTGAGGTAAAGCATAAAATTTTCCAGGATGAATTCTTGAAGGTACCAAATAATCTCTTGCACCTTCAGGAGAAGCAGAAGTCAAAATAGGCGTTTGAAATTCAATAAAATCTCGTTTAATCATTTCTTTTCTAATTGAAGATATAACTTTGTTTCTTAATAAAATGTTTTTGTGCAACTTATCTCTTCTTAAATCTAGGTATCTATATTTCAATCTAACATCTTCACCATAATCAATATTTGAATTCACTGGCATAGGTAAAGTTTCAGCTTTTGATAAAACTTCATAAGTTTCAATTATTACTTCTATTTCACCTGTAGATATTTTTTTGTTAATAGTTTCATCAGTTCTTTTTTTAACTTTACCAGATATTTTAATTACTGACTCATTTGATATATTACTAATATCTATAAAATCTTTATGTGAAGAGTCTATAACACATTGTGTTATTCCATAGTTATCACGAAGATCAATAAACAATAAATTTCCATGATCTCTTTTTTTATTAATCCAACCAGATAAAATAACTTCTTGATCTAAAAATTTAATATTTAATTCTGAACAAAGATGTGACCGATAAATATTCATATATAATTTTATTATATTAATTCTTTGATTAATGGAATTGTTATTTGTCTATTAGTTGATAACGATATTTTATCAATTTCTGTGACTAAATTATAGAAATTTAAATAAGTTCTATCTACTCTTTTTAAAATATAAAAAAGAACATCATCATTTTTCAAAAAAAGCTGTCTATCATATAAAAGCTTTAAAAGATAATTCATAATAAGCTCATCATCAGGGTTAAAAATCTCTGATAAAATAAAGGATTTAATTCTTGAAGATAGATCCTGAAATTTATAATCAAATTCTGATGGATATAAATTACTAGTAATTAAAATTTTTGTTTTATTATTATAACAATGATTAATAAGATAAAATAATTTCTCCTCATTAATATTTTGATAAATATTTTCTATTAAGATACTGTTTTTATTATTAGTAAGAATTTTATCATATTTGTTATAATCAAATAATATAGCATCATTATGTTTTTTCCATATATTGGCTAGATGTGTTTTGCCTGATTTTGGAGGACCTTTTAAATAAATATACTGATGATTGTTATTGTTATTAATAATAGTTTTATAAGCTATTTCATTAGATTTAGAAATGAAAAAATTATCATGATCAAAATTATCTTTATAATTAAAATTAAATATTTCTTGTTTATACATAATTATTTATAAATTATACATTTATCATTAAATTCAAATAATAAATTTTTCATTATTAAATTTTGCTTAAAAATTCTTTCATCCCCATAATAATTAATAATAATTAAATTTGAATTAAATGATAATTCTTTAATATTTATACTTTTAAGTTCACTGATTGAACTTATAGAATTTCTAATTGTTAACAAATCATTATAATTATTAGCTTTAATAATACAAATTTTAGAATTAATTATCTTATTATTTATATTATTATTTTTTTTCCACCAATCATCTAAATAATTTATAGTTAAATTAGTTGAATGATTAAAAAAAGAATCTAGGTTTTTTGTATTTATAGAATCTAATGATACAATTTTTTTTAAATTATTTTCTAGAGAATAAGTGAAAATATTTATTTGATAGTTTTCTAAATTTGCTGATTTTTCAATTTGAAAATAAATTAAATTTTTTAATTTATATTTATCTAAAATTCTATTAAAAGAATTAATATCAAATATTTTTATTTTTTCTAAAGGTAAAATATAGCGATCATTAAAATCTAAATTTGGAAAATTAAATTTAATTAATAAATCATTTCTAGTAATTTTATCTTTAAATATAGAATTAAATTTATTTTTTTGATTTAATCCATATGAATTGAATCCAAAATTGTATGTGGAAATCACTAAAAATGGTTTTGAATTTAAAAAAGTATAATTAATTTTTTCGTTTCTAAATATATTAATTATTTTCCTAATATTTAGATTAATTTTAATATCTGCAATATATTTATTTTCTCTTATAAATTCATTTTCTATATTTATACTTTTTATTAATTCTTCAGATTTATATTTTCTATTAAAAATATTATTAAATTTTAAACGATTATTAGTATCTAAAAACTTATTTAAAAATGATTCAATTGTTTTATCTGTTGAAACCTTTATTAAATTCTTTTTTGTTAAATCTGCGTTAAAAGTTTCAATATTATAATGATAATATTTACTAGTAAAAAATTCAAACCCATTTAGATTTATAGGAGAAATTAATACAAAAATTAAAATAATAAATAATTTCATAAGATATGAATTTATATTAAAATTGTGTTTTTATTGTTATTTATTAATAATTTAAGAAACTTCATTATTTTTGAAGAAAAAATCAATTTCAATTTTAGCATTTTCTTCCGAATCTGATCCATGAACAGAATTTTCTTGAATATTTATAGCAAAATTTTTTCTTATTGTTCCATCTTCTGCTTTTTCTGGATTTGTTGCTCCCATAATTTTTCTATAATCTTCAATTGCATTAACTCCTTCTAGTACTTGAACTACTATTTCATTAGATGTCATATATTTTATCAAATCATTAAAAAATGGTTTATCTTTATGCACAATATAAAAAGCTTTTGCTTCATCTGGTTCTAATTTAA
This sequence comes from Alphaproteobacteria bacterium MarineAlpha5_Bin9, assembly GCA_002937895.1. Taxonomy (GTDB): domain Bacteria; phylum Pseudomonadota; class Alphaproteobacteria; order HIMB59; genus PTKV01. The sequence goes on from PTKV01000010.1 coordinate 6,302, forward strand.
TTCTTTTTTGAGCTACTATTTTTAAATCTTTTGTAGTTATAAGTTTATTTATTTGATCAACTAAATTTCTTTTTGTTGCGTCAGGCTTAATAATAGAAAGAGTGTTTTTCATTTATTTAATTTTAAGAAATTGATCTATTAATCTTACTCCAAAAGCTGTTGCTCCAGCGGAGTGATATCCTGCATACCCTATTCCACTACTTTTTTTACTCCAAGTAACGCCTGCGATATCTAAATGAGCCCAGGGAATATCTTTATTTACAAACCTTTGTATAAATTGAGCTGCTGTTATTGATCCTCCCCATCTAATTCCTATATTCTGCACATCAGCACGAGATGAATTAATATCAGCATCATATTCTGGCCCTAAAGGAAGTCTCCATACATTTTCGTTTGTAATTTCACCTGATTTATAAATTCTTTTAGATAAATTGTCGTTGTTACTGAATAATCCAGCTTTATAAGTTCCTAAAGCTATCATTATAGCGCCAGTTAGAGTTGCAAAATCAATTATTTCTTTTGGTTTATAATTTTGCTGAGCATAAGTTATTATATCTGCTAAAACTAAGCGACCTTCTGCATCAGTGTTTAATACTTCAATTGTTTGTCCAGATAAACTTTTAACTATATCTCCTGGTCTTTGAGCTTTTCCGTCTGGCATATTTTCTACAAGTCCTACAATTCCAATTAAAGGTTTCTTTATTTTATTTAAAGCAGCATTTATCATTGAGCCAACTACAACTGCAGAACCAGCCATATCATAAATCATATCTTCCATTCCACCAGAAGGTTTTAATGAAATACCTCCAGTGTCAAAAGTTACACCTTTGCCGATCAAAACAGTAGGTTTAATATTTTTTTTCAAATTCCATTCAAATACTACAACTCTAGGTTCATTTACACTTCCTTGAGACACGCCTAGTAAAGCTCTCATACCAATTTTTTTAATTTGTTTTAAATTTAAAATTTTAACTTTTAAGCCTGGAATATTTAATTTAGAGCATCTATTAGCGTAAGATACTGGATTAATTATGTTTGCAGGTTCTGAAACTAAATCTTTCGTAAAATTGATAGCATATATAAGATTTTCAACATATGCAAAATTTTTAATTTTAAAATTTTTTGAACATAAAACATTTATATTTTCAAATGTAAAATGCTTATGTTGACTTTTGTATTTTATGAATGAATAAGATTTTAAGAGTAATCCAAATAATAAATATCCACAAATATCATTATTAGATTTTAATAATTTCTCACTAAAAATAAAATTTAAATTTTTACCTGAATTTTCACTAAATTTAGCAAATAATTTACCGCCTTCTCTTATTGCGCTATCTTGATTGAGTTTTTCTAATAGTATAATTCTAACTTTATATAATGAATTTGATGAATGAGATCTTAAATAAGACTCATAATAATATTTATCTTTTAAAATTTTTTCAATTTCTAGACTTTTAGATAGTAAAATAGTATCAATTGGCAGATTTTTAATATTTTTTAATTCACTAAATTTTGATAAAACTATTGTAAATTCCTTAAATTCCTTGATAAATTGTTTTGGATATTTGAGAGTTATGGACATTTTTTATGAATAAAATTAATTTATACGTTTTTAGTCAAATTATTAAGTCTTGTATACTAGTTTTTTTTATATTTATATCAATAGCATGGCTAATGCAACTATCAAGACTTTATAATATTCTTAATCACCTTAAAATAAATACTTTGGATATTTTAACATTATCAATTTTTATGATTCCAAATTTAATTAATGTAATTTTGCCTTTTTTATTAATTTTTGGACTAGTATTAGCATTCATAAAACTTTCAAGAGATAAAGAAATAATTGCAATTTACAGTTTAGGTATATCAATTGATGAAATAAAAAAACCAATATTTTATTTATCTATTCTTATGGTGATATTTTCTTTATTAATAAGTTTTTTTATTTCTCCCCAAACATATGCTATTTACAAAGAAAAAGAATTTAATTTAAGAAATACAATTCAATTTGATAAAATCGATTTTTCTAACTTTATTAAATTTAGTGATAATTTAACAATTGATTTTGAAAATAATAATGGAGCATTTAGTAATATACTCATTAGTACAAAAGATGAGTATGAAACAATTATATATGGAGAAAAAGGAGAAATTGAACAATTAGATAGTAATTTAAGATTTAAATTAATTAATGGGTTTAAAACACAAATAAAGAATGATTCTATTGAAAATTTAAATTTTGACTCGTATATTGCAAGCTTTCCTATAAGTGATAAAAACGTTTACAAAAAAAATGATATAAATACTCTAGATTTTTTTGAAATATTAAATGACAGAGAAAATAATCAATATATTCTTTTATTAAGAATAATTGATGTATTAATAATAATAGTTCTTTGCTCTTTCTACTATAAAAATAATATCAAAAAAAACAAATTTAATTTATTTAATCAACTTTTTTTTATAATTACTGCTATTTACTGTCTTTTGATAGATAATTTATTTGAAAAATATATTATCAATAACAACGTATTTGTTTTGATACTATTTGTAAATTTATTTTTCGTTTTTTTTATTCCAAACATTGCTTCAACATTTAGATTAATAGATGAAAAATAAAATATCATTATATTTATACACTTTAAAAATAAAATTTATAATAATTACATTATTTTTTTTATCTCTTTTTATTCAAATCATAAATTTAATAGAAGTAGCAAGAATTTCAGAATCTAAAAATTTTGATATTATTCAAGTTATATATTTATCTATTCTAAAATTACCTTCAAGCTCTCAACAAATTACCCCTTTTGTAATAATTATCTCAACTGCTTTTTTTTATAGGTATTTAATTTCTAATAATGAGTTCATCTCTATAAGAAATGTTGGTTACTCAATAATAGATATATTTAAGCCAGTAGGATTAGCTATAATAACAGTGGGTTTATTTTTTTTGATCTTTATTAATCCTCTATCTTCATTTTCTGAAAAATTATTTGAAGCTAAAACTTCTAAAGAATCTTCTTCATTTTATTCTATTAAAATTAAAAATAATGAAATTTGGATTAAAAATAAACAAGACAAAAAGATTAATTTTATACAATTTTCAAATTTTGATTTAAAAAATTTAAATGCTGAAAAAATTAAAATTATTGAAATAGAAAATGGAAAAAAAAGATTCTATATAGCTAATAAAGGTGCTTTAAAAGACAATATTCTTTCATTGAAAGAACTAACATATTTTGATATCGTAGATGAAAGCTCTCAAAAAATATCTAATTATAATTTAAATGTTAATTTTAGACAAAATGATATAATTAATAGTATATCGAATTACAAGCACATACCTTTCTATAAATATAATAGTCACATTAAATCCCTTCAAAAATTTAATTTATATTCTGAAACTGTTTCATTTCATTATATAAGCGAAATATTTAAACCAATATTTCTTTTAATTTTAAGTTTTATTGTGATGGGCTTTGCGAGTAAATTTAAAAGAAATGAGAGTTTTTTTAAAATATTATTTATTTCAATATCCTTTGGCTTTATATTTTTTATTTTCAACGAAGTTTTATCTGGCATAACTATAGCGAAAATCATACCTTTTTGGTTTTCTTATACAATTTTAATTATTTTTTCTTTGATAATTGGATTATATCAATCAATTAATATTGAGATTAAATAAATCATGAAAAAATTTTTTTATATTATTATATTTTTGCTATCTATATCTTTTTCATACACATCTAATAATTTAGCAAATGAAACTGAAGTTTATGCAGATAATATTGAGTATGATTCAAATGATAGAATAATTGCTACAGGTAAGGTCAAAATAATTAAAGATGATCAAGTTTTAACATCTAATAAAGTGATCATAGATCAAGTTAATAAAAAAATTATCTTACCAGAAGTATTTCAATTTAAAGATGAACAAAATACTTATTACCAAGGATCAAGTGGACAATTTACTACTGATTTTACTATTGGTAAAGTTCACGATATTAGAATTATGCTTAAAGATGGTTCTAGAATAGTTGGTAATTTAGGTTTAAAGGAGAATAATCAAGATTTAATTACTAAAGGTGTTTTTTCACCTTGTACATCAAAAATTAAAATAAGAAATTTTATGTGTCCTATCTGGCAAATTGATGGAGAACAAATATTACATGACAGAGATAATCTATTTATTCATACAAAACATGCTAAAATGAGAATAATTAACACTCCAGTATATTATTTTCCCTATATAGTTCAACCTTCACCATTAAGAGTAAAACGCAAATCAGGATTTTTAAATCCTTCAATTAATTTTAATTTTTTAGATACTAAAATTACTCAATCAATTTCTCTTCCTTACTACTTTGCTATTGATGAAGATAAAGAACTGTTATTGACTCCAACAATTAATTATGGTGGTGGAGTAGATGCATCACAAAAAATTAATTATCAATATAAACAAGTATTATCAGGAGGAACTTTAGGTATAGATGCTTCAACACAAACAAATTTAGAAAATGAAAATAATGAAAGTTGGTTAAGGGATGGGAGTATCCAAACAAATTTAAAACAGAATATAAATAAGAATTATAGAATGGAATTATCTTCAGCTTTTCAAACATCTCCTACGTATTTAAGAAGAACAGATCAAAATAATATCTTAAATAGAAAAAATTCCTTAAATAGTACTCTAAATATATTTGGATATGATATCATTAACAAGAATGATTACTTAGAATTTAATATTTCAGGATATCAGGTTGTTAGAAACAATGAAGATAATAAAACTACACCTACTTCATTTCCTTATATAAAATACACTTCCAACAATAAATCTTATCAAAACTATAGTTATAAAAATCACTATAATTATTATAATATTTTTAGGGATAAAGCTACTAATGAACATGCTCAACAACAACAAAAAGTATCATATGCGTTAAAGGCTAATAATGAATTTTATAGATTTAATAGCAAATTAAATTTTAAAACTGAGATACACACTCAATTTTATAATACAGAAAATATGAAAATAGATAATAAGGATTATTCTGGAACATATGAAAGAATATTTCCTATGACTGGCTTGTATATAGAAACTCCCTTATATAATAAAAAAAATGACTTTTATATAATTCCAAAATTATTTGGTGTATTAAATAGTAGTCAATCAAACTCTAATAAAATTTCAAATGAAGACTCTACAGATTACTCATATAGTTTATTAAATTTTGCTGATTTAAATAGATTTAAAGGTTCTGATAAACTTGATAATAGCAAAAGATTAAGTTACGGTATTGATTTTCTAAAAAATAATTACTCCTTTGGATTAGGTCAATCATATGAATTTGATATAAATAGAAATGATTTTACTAAAAATGTCGGTCAAAACGATTATATGTCTGATTTATTAGGTTCAGCATCAATTGATAATATTAAGAATGATTTGTATTATAATTTTAGATTTAATGTAGACCAAGGTCTAATGAAATCACACAATCTCAAATACATTAATGAAAGTATTATTGGCAAATTTGAATTATTATATAGTCAGGAAAGACAAGAAGTGAATAAAATTCTCAAAGATGAAAATGAAAATTTAAAATTAACTTTAAATAGTGCTGAATTTTTAAAATATTCTAATATAAAAGCTTCTTCAGAATTTAATTTAATAACAGACGATCCTACTAATTATTCATTAGGATATGAATATTTTGATGAATGTTTTGGAGTAAATTTAGATTTCTCAAGAAATTTTTATGAAGATAGAGATTTAAAACCTAGCGATACCATTACTCTAATGTTCTCATTTAAACATTTAGGATCATATTCATCAAGTAATGTATTAGAAGAAAAAATATATTGGGATTATACCAAAAAAGATGCAAGCAAATTTAAGTAAAATTATTATATTTATTAATTTAATAATATGTAATTCATTATATTCCAATGAAGAATTATTATTTACAATTAATAATATTCCATCAACTTCAATTGATTTAAATCAAAGGATAACCTATCTTAAAACAATAAATAACATCGACCCATCAAACATAGATAATAAAATTTTTATTAATGATTTACTTTCAATTAAATTATTTGATGAATTTGCAAAGAAAAAGAAATTTAATCCTCCTGATGATCAATTTAATAACTTTTATAAAAATAACATTAAAATTTTAGAAAAAAAATACAATTTAGAATTTACTAAAATATTAAACATAAATGATATTTCAGAAAACATTTTTAAAAAAAATATATATTATGATTTTCAAAGAAAAAAAATAGTAGAAATTTATATAAGAGAAAAATTAGAAGAAATAAATTCTATGAATAAATATGATATTTTGGATATATACGATTTAGAATTTACTTATATAATTAGCCCTCCTAATTTCAAAGATAAAATTTTACTAAAGAAAAATGATTTTAATAATATGGATATAAATGAAATTATTATAAATTTAGATAAAAATAAAATTTCATATGATTTATATAAAAAAAAATTAATTGAACTAAATACAATAGATGGTGATATTAAAGAAAAAATATTAAATAATAAGAATCAGTTTGTTATTGAAAAAAATAATTATATATTAATTGGAAAAATCCAAAAAATTTTAAAAAAAGATATAGACTTAAAATTTAGTTTTTATCAAATTATTTCAAATGATAAATCAATTAATTTAAAACAACAAATGAGCTTGATAAATTGTAACAATATTGAAACAATAATTAAATCAAGTCAATATAAAGTTAAAATTTTTGAAAGTGTTGATGTTCAAAAACTTAATTTAAATGTTTTTTCTAATTTAAATAAAAAAAATGACATTATTGAAATAAAAACTAATGATAATGAATATTTAGTACTTTTATGTACTATTAACTATAATCAGAAACTTGCTGAAAATATAGTTTTTGACGAGAAAATTAATAAATTAAGTAAACAAATAGAAGCTGAATTTATTAAGAATAAAAAAATTGAATATAACGTAGAAATTAACTATTAAAGTAACATATGTCTAAACATATTCATGCAGTCACAATTGGAGACATTAATGGAATTGGAATTAAAATTTTATTAGATATATGGAAAAAAAATAATAAAATTTTAGGGAGTTTTATATTAGTAACTAATATTCAAATAATAAATAAATTTTTAAAAAAAAATAAATATAAAATTAAAATTAATAAAATCAATTATCTACAAAATATTTTAAAAATTAAATCAAATTGTATAAATATTTATGATTTTAATACTAAGAATAATTATACTAATTCTTATGAATCATTAATTTATTCACATGAATTATGTAAAAAAAATATTTGCTCATCAATAATAACTTTACCAGTAAACAAGGAAAAAATATCTAAATTTGTAAATAAAAAATTTGTTGGCCAAACAGAGTTTTTTCAAAAAAAAGATAATAAAGATATATCTAATATGATCTTTTACTATAAAAAAATTATTGTCACAACATTAACTAATCATATTCCCTTTAAATTAATAAATGAAAAACTAAAATACAAAAAACATATTATAAAAAAAATATTATTATTAAAAAATACTTTAAAAATAGATTTTAATATTAAATCACCTAAAATATTAATTTCTGGTCTGAACCCACATGCTGGTGAAAATTCATTAATTGGAAAGGAAGAAAAAAAAATAATTATTCCAATAATTAAAGAACTTAGAAAAAGAAAAGTTTTGATAGACGGTCCTCATTCAGCAGATAGTTTATTTATTAAAAAAAATATAAATAAATATAATTGTTTTATATGTCTTTACCATGACCAAGCACTTATACCATTTAAACTCATAAGTGATTTTAAGGGGGTTAATTATACAGGATCTCTTGACATTATTAGAACTTCTCCAGATCATGGTACAGCATATAAATTAAATATCAAAGACGCAAAAAAAGATAGTTTGCTTAATTCTTTTATTTTAGCAAAAAAAATTTATTTAAACAGAAAGAGATATCAAATTGCAAAAACCTAAAAAATCATTAGGTCAAAATTTTCTTATTGATAAAAATATTTCAAATAAAATAGTTAATTCATCATCAAACATTAAAAAAAATAATGTTATAGAAATAGGCCCTGGAAATGGAGCTTTAACAGATTTTATAATAAGTAAAAAACCAACAAAACTTATACTTATTGAAAAAGATAAATATTTATTTTTAAATTTAAAAAATAAATATAAAAATTTTAAATTTGTGAAAATATATAATTGTGATGCATTAAAATTTAATTATAATAAAATTAGTAAACCTAAAACAATTATTTCAAATTTACCCTATAATGTTAGTATAAAATTAATTGTAAACTGGATAAAAGAAATTAAAGATTATTCAGAAATAATATGCATGATTCAAAAAGAAGTAGCTAATAAATTAAATTATAAATTACAAAAAAAAAATAGATTAAATACTCTAACAGATCTACTTACAAATTATGAAATATTATTTAATGTATCAAATAATGTATTTTATCCAAAACCTAAAATACAATCTTCTGTTATTAAGTTAACATATAAAAAAAATTTAATTAAAAACTTTGATAAATTGGAAATATTTACAAGAATTTTATTCCAAAAGAAAAGAAAAAAAATTATGAATGTATTACCTAAAAACATAATAGAAGAAATTAAAAAAAGTCAAAAATTAAAATATGATAAATTAATTAATTTAAGAGCAGAAGATTTAAATATTAATGAGATAAAAATAATCTTTAAAATTTTTTCCAGAATCTAAGATCTTTATTTAAAGATGATATAAACTCCTCATGTTTAATAATTTTAATTATATTATTAATAGTTAGATTAATTTTATCATTTATAATTAAATATTTATATTCATTTAAATGTTTAATTTCTTTAACAGCCAATGAAAGTCTTTTTTTAATTTCTAATTTATTTTCTCTTGCTCTTTTAATAAGTCTATTTTTTAATTCCTTTTTATTGGGTGGTAATATAAAGAAATCAATTATATCAGTTTTATTAAATTTTTTTCTTAATTTAGTGGCTCCTTGCCAATCTATATCAAATAAAATGTGTTCATTATTAGTTATAATCTTACTTACTCTTCCATAGGGAGAGCCATAATAGTAACCGAATACTTTTGCTGATTCTATAAAATAGTTTTTCTTTTTTAAATAATTAAATTTTTTTTGTGATACAAAATGATAATCAATTCCATTTCTTTCTCCTACTCTTTTTGGTCTTGTAGTATAAGAAATAGATAATTTAATATTTCTTTTTAATTTTAATATTCTTTTACAAATAGTTGTTTTTCCCGCACCAGAAGGTGATGATATAATAATTATTTTTCCTTTATTCACTTGTCCTATATTCTCTTAACTTTTTTTTATGTTCATCAAATGTTTTAGTAAAAATATGTTCACCTATTTTTTCATTATAAAAATAAAATAAATAATCACTTTTATAATTTTCTAAAACTATTTCAATTGTTTTTCTACTAACAAAACATATAGGATTTGGCGGTAATCCTTTAATATAATAAGTATTATATTCATCTACAATTTTTAAATCAGAATAATTTAATTTTCTTTCTAATTTATACTTCCCTTTAGTAATTGCATAAATAGTTGTTGCATCTATTTCTAATTTCATTTTTTTATCCAATCTATTTAAAATTACTGAAGAAATTAGCCTTTTATCTTTATCTGTTTTTCCTTCTTTTTCTACTAATGATGCAATAATTAATATTTCTTTTTGACTATACTTTTTTAATAAAATATTGTTGTTTTTATTTTCAAAATAATTTTCTTTATATTTTTTCATTAAATTCTTTAATTTTAAAAAATCATCATTTAAGAAATAATTATATGTGTCTGCCAAAATTAAATTATAATCAATTTGATAGTCTTTTTTAAATTCTTCAAATATATATTGTTTTATTTGATATTGTTGCCAACCACCTATAATTGTAAAATTTCTATAATAATTACTTTTATTTGAAATAATTTTTGTTATTTCATGAAAATTTATGCTACTTTTAAGTTGGTATTCACCATATTTTATTGATTTGAAGTAATGGTCATAAAATATTAAATAAAAATAATAAATTTTTTTATTAAATTCACTCTCATAAGGCATAATATTATCAATAATTAAACTTAAATTGGATCCTTTATCTACTATGACTATTCTTTCGTTTTCTAGAATTGTTTTGTGGAATATAGTATGAATTAAATAGAAAGAAAATAATCCTATAATTATAATAAAAAATTTAAATAATTTAATCAAAAGATTTAAATATAACTGAAGTATTTGTTCCTCCAAAACCAAAGGAATTACTTAAAGCTATTTTAGTATTATGTTCTTTGGGTTTATGAGGTACTAAATCTAAATTATAACTATTAGAAGGGTTATGTAAATTCAAAGTAGCAGGAACAATATTATTTTTAATAGATAAAATACTAAAAACAGCTTCAACACTTCCAGCAGCTCCCAAAAGATGTCCTATCGATGATTTAGTAGAACTTATTTTAATTTTCTTATTTTCATCTATTAATTTTTTGATTGCATTTAATTCTATATCATCACCCAATTGTGTAGAAGTGCCATGAGCATTAATGTAATCTATCTGATCTGAGGATATAGAAGCCATTTTTAATGCAGATTTCATTGCTCTTAGGCCTCCTGATCCATCCTCAGAGGGTGAAGTAATATGAAAAGCATCGCCTGACATTCCGTAACCTACAACTTCTGCCAAAATTTCAGCTCCTCTTTTTTTTGCATGTTCCAACTCTTCTAAAACTAATACCCCTCCTCCTTCTCCCATAACAAATCCATCTCTATCTCTATCCCAAGGTCTTGAGGCTTCTTGAGGTAAGTTATTAAAATTAGTAGATAAACTTCTTGCTGCACAAAATCCTGCCAAACCTAATCTGCATACAGCTGCTTCTGCGCCTCCTGAAATCATCACATTAGCAACACCTCTTTTTATAATTTCAGAAGCATCACCTATAGAATGAGATCCCGTTGCACAAGCTGTTACTACAGAATGATTTGGACCTTTAAAATTATATTTTATTGATATTTGACCTGAGAGTAAGTTAATAAGTGAAGCAGGTACAAAAAATGGAGAAATTTTTCTTGGTCCTCTATTATCAAGAATATTTGAATTGTTATAAATAGTTTCAAGACCTCCTATTCCAGATCCAACTGAAACACCAATCATATCTCTACTTTCATCATTAAGATTAAGAATTCCGGATTGATCTATTGCTTCTTTAGCAGCTATAAGGCCATAAAGAATAAATCTATCATTTCTTTTTATTTCTTTATTTTCAAAAAATTTATTTAAATCAAAATATATTTTATCAGCAGGGTCATGACTTAAGTATCCTGCTATTTTACAAGATAAATCACTAGTTTCAAAATTTACAATTTTTTTAATACCTGATTTACAAGCTAGTAAGTTTTCCCATGTATCTTTTACATTGTTGCCAATAGAAGTCACCAGACCCATCCCAGTGACAACAACTCTTCTCATTTTAAAATTATTTTTTATTTTCAATAAAAGTTATAGCATCTTGAACAGTTTTTATCGTTTCAGCAGCATCATCAGGAATTTCAATATTAAATTTTTCCTCAAAAGCCATAACTAATTCAACAGTATCTAAACTATCCGCACCCAAATCATCAATAAATTTCGATTCTGGCTTAACTTTGGATCCATCAATACCTAAATGGTCTATTATTATTTGCTTAACTTGTTCCTCTATTTCACTCATATTTTCTCCTATTTTAAAAACTTACTAGCATAAAATATAATTAATAAATTATTTTAAAAGATTATGTCAACCTAAACCATTAACATACCCCCATTTACATGAAAAGTTTGACCTGTAATATATTGGGCATTTTCAGTTGATAGAAATAAAGCTAATGAAGAAATATCTTCGACTGAACCAAGTTTTTTCATAGGTATTCTATTTAAAATTGCTTCTACCTGTTGTTCATTAAGTTTTTTAGTCATTGAAGTTTTTATAAATCCAGGTGCTATTATATTAATTCTAATATTTCTTTGAGCTACTTCTAAAGCAATTGACTTATACATTGAAATTAATCCTCCTTTAGAAGCAGTATAATTTGACTGACCTGGATTGCCTGAAAGTGCTACTACTGATGAAATTCCAATTATACAACCTTTTTTATTTTTAATCATAGATGGCAATATTGATTTAATAATATAAAAATTTGAATTCAAATTTATGTTTATTACTTCTTGCCACTGATCTGAATTCATTCTCAGTAATAAATTGTCTTTTGTAGTTCCAGCATTATTAATTAGAATATCAATATCATTATGATCAACAGATATTTTTTTCAAAACTTTAGAAGTTTCAGAAGTGTTGGATAAATCAATTTTATAATAGAAATGATTGGATCCATATATTTTTTTTAATTCCTCTATTTTAATTTCATTAGATGAAGTGCAAATTAAAGTACAACCATTATTAACAAATTTATCACAAAGAGATTTACCTATACCACCTGAGGCACCTGTTATAAGAACTTTTTTATTTTGTAAATTATAATTCATTCTCTATTATATTTATATCTTTTAAATCATTTAAGTTAAAGAGTTTAAAATCTTTTGATATTCTTTTTATAATTCCCGTAAGGACTTTTCCAGGTCCAATTTCAATGATTTTATCTACTTTATTATTTTCCAGAAATTTAATACTATCTAACCACTTAACTTTATTAGAAATTTGCTTTGATAAATTAGTAAATAATAAATCTTTATTTTCTGACACATTGCCAGAATAGTTTGATATAATAGAGTAGATTGGATCATGAAATTTAATTTGTTTAAGAGATTCTAACATTTCATTTTCAGCAATATTCATTAAAGATGAATGAAAAGCAGATGATACATTCAGATATACTATTTTCTTTGCTCCTTTTTTAGATAAAATATTTTCAATTTTTTTAATTTCATTTAATTTGCCAGATATTACTACTTGGCCAGGAGCATTATCATTAGCTACATTTACACTTGAATTTTCTAATCTTAATATTTCTTCAACTTTGTCACAATTCATTCCAATTATAGCAGCCATTCCTGATTGATTAGTTGGATCAGCATTCTGCATTAATCTCCCTCTAATTTTTAATAATTTAGAACATTCATCAATTTTAAAAACTTCTGATGCAGCAAAAGCACTATATTCACCAAGAGAGTGACCCAAAACATATTTTATTTTTAAGTTATTTTTTTTAATAAAATTTTCATTAAAAAATTGAAAAATCATCATTGAAACTGAAAAAATTGAAATTTGAGTATATTCTGTTAAATTCAATTTATCGTTTTCTTCAAATATTATTTTTTTCAAATTCAGATCTACAGCATCTTCAATTAATTGTAAAATTTCCTTGGATACAAGAAAATTATCATAAAATTCTTTTCCCATCCTTATAAATTGGCTTCCTTGGCCTGGAAATACAATACTTATCATTTTTTTGTTGATTTATCTTAAATTCTGAATATTAACACCACTTACTTCTCTCGAAAATAGATATTTTGAGAAAAACCAAGGAGTTTATGAATAATTTTGAAGCAACATTACTAATTTCACCTGATTCTTCTACGAATATCATTCAAAATGTTCAAGATTCATTTTTAAAAAATATTGAAAATCATGGTGGCAAAATAGATGGAAAAGAAGATTGGGGATTAAGAAATTTAGCTTATAAAATAAAACAGTTTAACAAAGCTTTTTATTTATTTTACCAAATAAGTATTGAGGGTGAAAAAATAAAAGATGTTAAAAAAAATTTAACTTTAAATGAAAAGATTATAAGACATTTAATTGTTAAAGTTAAAAACCATGAAGAATTGCCAACAGAAATTATGAAAAAGAATCAAGAATAATGAAAGAAAATTTATTATTTGTTAATAGAAAAAAATTTTGCCCATTTAGTGTAAAAAATGCTCCAAAAATTGATTACAAAAATGTAAAAACTTTATCAAGATATATAACAGATAAAGGAAAAATAATGCCAAGTAGAATTACAAATGTTTCTAATAATAAACAAAAAGAACTTTCAATAGCTATAAAAAGAGCGAGGTTTTTAGCTTTATTATCCTATACAAAAAGAATTAGATGAAAATAATTTTAACTTCAAACATAAAAAAATTAGGTAAAATTGGTGATCAAGTAACTGTCAAAGACGGTTTTGCAAGAAACTATTTGTTTCCTCAAAAGAAAGCTCTTAGAAATAACAAAAGGAATCTAGAATATTTTGAAAAATTAAAGGAAGAAATTGAAAAAAAAGAACAAATTGAGAAAAAGAAAGCTGAAGAAAATTTAGCTAAATTAGATAATATCAAAATACAATTTGATAAAGAAAGTGATGAAAAAGATCAACTTTATGGATCAGTTACTATAAAAGAAATATATAATTTTTTAATTAATAAAGATATTAACATTAAAATTGATGATATTGGTGTTAAAGAGCCAATCAAAACAGTTGGTGAGCATCTAATAACTATAAATCCTTATGATAATTTAAGTAAAGAAGTCAAAATTTATATAAATAAAATTCAAAAATAATAATACAGTTATTCACCCTTTACATTTATTATTAACTACTTATTTTTAAGATTAATTGAGAATAATCATTTTCTTCTATAAAAGAAATGAATGTCAATACTAGCAGTGCAAAACAATGACAAAAACCAAATAGATAATTTAGAAAAATTAACTAATGTTGATGCAGAAATTGCTGTAATTGGTTGTTTGCTATGGGATAATAGATCGTTTGAAAAAATAGCTGATTTTCTTGATGAAATTCATTTTTCGGATGAAAATAATAGGGAAATATTTAGAGTTATAAAAAACTTATTAAATAAAAATATTTTAGTAACCCCTATTACTCTGAAAAATCATCTCCAAAATAATAATTTTAAAGATATTGATATATTAGCTTATTTAAATCAAATAAAAGAAACTGCACCTTCAAGTTATAATACTGAGCAATTTGCTCAAATTTTATATGATTTACATATAAAAAGATCGTTAATTTCAATAGGAAATGAAATAATTAATAAATCTATAAATAATCAAGAGTCAGAAGATGGCAAAACTTTAATAGAAGAAGCTGAAAACAATCTTTACAATTTATCACAAATTGGAAATATTGATAGAAAGCATTTATCATTCAAAGATGCTCTTAAAAATGCTGTAAATATTATTGACAATGCTTTTAAGCGAGAAGGAAAAATTGCAGGCTTACCAACTGGACTTATGGATCTCGATAAAAAATTAGGTGGACTTCATAAGTCTGATTTAATAATAATAGCAGGAAGACCATCCATGGGGAAAACTGCTCTGGGTACTAATATAGCTTTTAATGTTGCTTCAAGTAAATCAGAAAATGATCTAGAAAATAATAAAAATGCAGAAAAATATAAAGTTGCTTTTTTTTCGCTTGAGATGTCATCAGAACAACTTGCCACTAGAATTTTAGCTGAACAAACAAAAATATCCAGTGATAAAATGAGAAAAGGTGACATTCTTCAAACCGATTGGAAAAAAATAGTAGAAATTAGTTCTGAATTAGAAGAACTTAGTTTATTTATTGATGATAATCCAATACTTACTATTCCATCGTTAAGAGCTAGAGCTAGAAGGTTAAATAGATTATATGGAATTGATTTAATTATAATTGATTACTTACAATTAATGTCTGGATCTAATAATAATAGAAATGATGGAAGAGTACAAGAAATTTCAGAAATAACGAGAGGATTAAAAGCTATAGCAAAAGAAATTAATATTCCAATAATTGCTCTATCTCAATTATCAAGGCAGGTTGAACAAAGAGAAGATAAAAAACCTCAACTTTCAGACCTAAGAGAAAGTGGAACTATTGAGCAAGATGCAGATGTTGTTATGTTCATATTTAGAGAAAGTTATTATCTAGAAAGAAAAGAACCAATGCAAAAACCTGATGAAACAGATGAAAAATATAGAGAGAATCATGAAAGATGGAAAAGTTTATGTGATGAAAAACATAATTTAGCAGAACTTATAATTGCTAAACAAAGGCATGGACCTATAGGGACAATTAATACTCATTTTGACGGGAATTATACAAAATTCAGCAATTTATCTAATAAATATGATAATTTGATTGAATGATTTTATCTAGCGCTATTCTAGAAATAAATTTAAAAAATTTATCATATAACTATAAATATTTAAAAAAATTAAATAATAATTTTGAAACAGCTGCAACTATTAAAGCCAATGCATATGGACTAGGAGATAAAAAAATTATGCAAACTTTATATAAAGCTGGATGTAAACATTTTTTTGTAGCAACATTAAATGAAGCTATTAATCTAAGAAAAACTAATAAATTAGGCAAAATTTACATATTAAATGGAATATCGAAAAAACCTAATTTCAATCTGAAAAAATTAAAAATAATACCTATTGTAAATTCAATATCAAATTTAAATAAGTTAAACAAAAATAACAGATATACAGAATTTGGGATTCATTTTGACACAGGTATAAATAGATTGGGATTAAATAATTCAAAATTAAACAATAAATTTAACAAAAATTTAATTTTAATAATGTCTCATTATGCAAGTGCTGATGAAATAAAAAATAAATATAATTCTTTTCAATATAATCAATTTTTAAGAATAATTAAAAACTATGATCATAAAATATTAAAAAGTTTAAATAATTCTGCAGGTTTATCTAATAAAAATAAACTTTTCCAAGATTTAGCTAGACCAGGAATATCTCTATATGGTGGACATAATAAAACAATTATAAAAAAAAAGATAAAACCAGTTATAAAATTAAAAGCAGAAGTATTACAAATAAAAAATTTAAGTAAAAATCAATATGTTGGATATAATCAAACTTTTAAAACAAAAAGGAATATAAAAATAGCTATTGTAGGAATTGGTTATGCAGATGGCGTATCTAGATCTCTGAGCAACAAAGGTTATTTATATTACAAAAACATGAAATTTAAAATAATTGGCAGAATTTCAATGGATACGATAACCATAGATATTACTAAAAGTAAAATAAAAATAAAAACAGGAATGTTTTTAGATATTATCAATTATAAATATGACATTGAGAATATGGCAAATAAATGCTCCACTATTAGCAACGAAATTTTAACGTCTATTTCAAATAGAGTTGAGAGAGTTTATATAAAATAATATAATTATGAATAAAACAATTCAATTATTTTTATCTTTTTTAACTTTAATTTTTTTTATATATTTTTCATTTCATTTTAAAATTGATGCTTCATCCGATACTTTAATTTTACAAAATGATGAAGATTTTAAATTCTTTAATAAATACAATAAAATATTTCCAAACAAAAACTTTTTAGTTTTAGCTATAAAATCTAATAATCAAATTGATAATGAATTCATTAAAAATATTAAAATTTTAAGAAATAATTTAATTAATATTGATCAAATTGATAGTATTTTTACTTTATTAGACGCACCAATATTAATATCCTCAAATTTAAAACTTTCAGATTTAAGTAATACTATTATACCTACATTAAAAGACACAAATATACCTTTAAATAGGGTTCTAGATGAATTTTCTAAAAGCCCTTTATTTCAAAATCAAATAATTAATAATAAAAAAAACATAACATCATTGATAATCTATCCAAAAGAAAATCTTAAGTTTTCAAATTTAAAAAAAGAAAGAGAAGAAATATTAAAAAAATTTAAGAAAAATTCTAAAGAATATAATAATATTAATGAACAGTATAAAAATGAAAAATACTTATTTAATCAACAAAGAAATATATTAATAAACAATATTAGAAATAAAATTAATAAATTAGATTTTCCCTATGAAAATTATTTAGGGGGAATAGATCTTATTGCTGATGATACTATAACTTACGTGAAAAATGACATTTATACATTTGGAATAACAGTATCATTTTTTCTTATAGTTATTTTATTTTTATTTTTTAGAAGTTTAAAATGGGTCTTAATTCCATTAATTGCATCTATTTATTCAATAATTGTAATGATAGGACTAGTTGGTTTTTTAAAATGGGAAATAACAGCTATATCAGCAAATTTTATTTCTCTTATGTTAATTTTATCAATTTCAATGAATATACATATAATAAATAGATATAGAATAAACATTTTTCAAAATTCAGAAACATCTATTTTGATAACTTTAAAAGAAATGTTTTATCCGTGCTTTTATACATCACTAACTACAATAGTTGCATTTGGATCTCTGCTATTTTCAGATATTAAACCTATTATTGATTTTGGAAAAATTATGATTATTTCATTGTTAATTATTTTTTTAACATCGTTCACTATTTTACCACTTTTAATTTCTTTAAAATCTTCAATTAAAAATAATAAAAATTTAATTAATCCACTTAATAATATTTTTTACAATCTTTCTTTAAATAAATCTTATTCTATACTTCTTTTTAATTTAATTTTTTTTATTTTAAGTATTATAGGAATTAATTTACTAAAAGTAGAAAATAGCTTTATTAATTATTTCAAAAAAAGTTCAGAAATTTATCAAGGAATGAAATTAATTGATGAAAACTTAGGAGGAACCACTCCATTAGATATTATAATTAAGTTTCAAGATGATGATATAGATTTTCTAGATAATAATTCGAATGATTCTAAAGAAGATGAAACAGAAATTGATCTATCTATTGATGGAGATTTATTTAATTCAAATAATTCATCTGGATGGTTTAATGATGATAAATTAGAAGTAATTAAATATATTCATAAATATCTTCAAGAAAAAAAAGAAATTGGAAAAGTGCAATCAATTTACTCTTTAATTGAAGTAGCAGAAATGATTAATAAAGACAATTTAGATTCATTTACTTTAAATATATTATATAATGAAATTCCTGAAGAATACATAGATCAATTAATTCTGCCATACCTTTCAATAGAGAAAAATATGGTTAAGATAAGTGCAAGAATATTAGATTCAAAAGAAATTCAAAGAAATTTACTAATTAAAGAAATAAATGAAAATTTAAAAAATAAGTTTGAAATTGTTGAAGAAATTAAAGTTAATGGCTTATTAGTACTTTACAACAACATGCTTCAATCTTTATTTATTTCACAAATAAAATCTTTTGGGATTGTTATTTTTATGATTTTTTTAATGTTTTTATTATTATTTCAATCTTTTAAACTTAGTATTATAGGAATAATACCAAATATATTTGCCTCATCTTTTATTCTTGGACTAATTGGATTTTTAGGAATTCCTTTAGATATAATGACTATTACTATAGCTGCAATTACAATAGGAATAGCTGTAGATAATACAATTCATTATATTTACAGTTACAAAAATAATAAGATTGTAAATAAATTATCATCAATAAAATCATTGGATGTTTCACATAAAACAGTAGGTCAAGCAATATTGACAACTTCTTTAACAATCTCTTTTGGGTTTTGTGTACTTGCTTTATCTAATTTTATACCAACAATCTTTTTTGGACTTTTTACAGCATTAGCAATGATTCTTGCCATGTTTGGAGTTTTAATTACAATTCCATCAATAATTAAACACTTTAAATTATGAACTCAATTCTAAACAACTTATATATTTTAGATTATATTTTTTTAATAATTATTTTTATAATAACTTTCTTATGTTTGATAAGAGGATTTATTCACTCTATATTAAGTTTATTGACATGGATTGGTTCAATTATTTTAACTTTAAATTTCTATTCTTCTTTATCAAATTTTATCGCTTATCAATTAAATAAAATTAATTTTTTTAATAATTTAGATCAATTAACTCAAATAATTGGAATAATTATCTCAATTCCATTATTATTTATATTTTCACTAATGGTTCTAAGAAAAATTAGAAAAATTATTAGCTCAGATATTGATCAAGCAACATTGGGTAGAATTTTTGATAAATCTCTTGGATTAATGTATGGTTTATTATTCAATTACATAATTTTTTCAACAATTATTTTTTTTCTTTCTACATTGAATGAAAACTATTTCTTTTTAAAAGATTTATTAAATTTTTTAATAGATAACTCTTTTATAATTAATAATATAAATTATTTAAATGAAACTTATATTTATCAATTTTTACCTAACTTCAGAAACTACGAAGAATTAGGATAAATTAATTATAAGGATTTTCTGATTTATTAAAAACTAAATTTATATTTTGATTTTTTATTTTAAAATAATTATTAAAATTGTTTTTTAAATATCTGATATAATTTTTATTTAATTTATGATTAAAATTACTAAATATTTTAATTGTAATTGGAGAATCTTTTACTTTAAGTGCATATTTAAATTTCACATTTTTTTTATCAATTAATGGATGTTTATATTTTTTTGTAGCCTCATTTAACCATTTATTAATAATACTCGTTGTAATATTAACATTTGAACTAGTAAGATTTAAATAAATATATTTTAGAATTTTTTTTACATCAGTTTTAATAAATGAAGATATAAAAAATATTTCGATATTTTTAATTTGATGTAAATCATTTTTTATATCTAATTTAATTTGATTTTTGTAAAATTTTTTATCTAAAATTAAATCTATTTTATTAAAGATAATAGCTAAATATTTTGATCGTTGAGAAATTAATTTGATTATTCTCTTATCTTGTCTATCAAAATTTTTTTTTGAATCTATTAAAATTATTGAAAAATCTATTTCGTGCATTTTACTAATTGTTTTTTTTATCGATAATTCACTAATACTTTGATTTATAATTTTAGATTTTCTTCCTATACCAGCTGTATCATAAATTTTAAATTTTAAATCTTTGTAAATAAAATTTTCAGAAACATAGTCAGAAGTAGTTCCAGCTTTAGAATCAGTAATTGATCTTTCATATCCTAATAAAGAATTCATAAAAGTACTTTTACCAGCATTAGGTTTGCCAAATATCGCTAAAATATAATCATAATTATTTGATATTTTGATATTTTTAGATTTAGAATTAATTTTAAAAACAAATTTTTTTAAATTATCAAATCCAGTATTATGTGAGCATGAAATAAAATAATATTCATCAATTCTATATTTTAATATTTCAGCTATTTTTTGATTTTTATTGTCATTTTTATTAGCTATTAAAATACAAGTTTTATTTAATTGTCTTATTTTTTTTAGTATTAATTGATCATTTATAGTAAATAAATCATTATGATCCACAACAAATAATATTGTATCTATATTTGAAATTAAATTTTTAATTATTAGAATATTTTTCTTATTTATTTTATCTTTAGAAATTAAATTTAAGCCAGGAGTATCATATATAAAGTCTTCAGATCTTGATATCTTAGATTTATGCCAATCTTTTGTAGTGTTTGATTCAAAATGAGTAATATTTTTATTTTTTGAAGTTAAAATATTAAAGATTGAGGTTTTTCCTACATTACTATTTCCTATTAAAATATATTTCATTTTTTAAATATTAAATTTTTGGAATTTTTTTGTGAAAAAATATAAAAATCTTTATTAAAAGTTATACTATCCAGGTTATTAATTTTTAAATTTAATTTATCGAGAATAGAACCATTTGTTTTATCAATATTTAATAATGTACCATCATTTAATATCATATGTAAAAACTGATCATTAACTGATACATATGTAATATGATTTTTTTCAAGATCTATTTGATTTAAATCAATTGTCCAAAAAATATTGTTATTTTTAATGTTATATACTTTTAGAATATTACTATTATCAATAACAAATAAACTGTTATTTTTAAAAAGAAATGATTTGATATTTTTAAATTGCTCATTAAAAATTAAAAATTTTTGATTATCTAAATCATATGAATATAAATTTTTATTATCCTCTAATATGACAAAAATATTATCATATATATGGATTGTTGATTGATAATTATATGATAATAAATTGTTTTGATTTATTTCTGATAAAAAATTTAATTCATTTTGCTCACCCATAATCATATCTACTGAAGTAGTTATTCCATTTGGTAGTTTAAAAAATATAAAATTTTTATACACTTGAAGATCTCCACCTGTTGATAAAGATGGTTTATCTAATTCATATTTATATTCCCATTCAATATCACCATTCTCTGTATTAATGGACATAATTTTATTGGTATTAAAAATAATAATCAGTTTATTTTCATAAATTTTTATTGGAGTTCTTAAAATTTGATTTAGTTCTTTTTTCCATATTAATTTTAAATCTTTAGTGAATTTAATAATCGTGCCATTTCCTAAGGCTATAAAATAATGATTTTTATCTTTAGATATAAATGCAGGAAATAATTCATTATTTACCTTTTCAATAATTTGATATTTATTTTTACTTTCTAAATTAATAAGATCAATAATATTTAATTGACCTTTCTTATTAATGAAAAGAAGAGAATTATTATCTATTAATATTGAAGAAGATTTAGCAAATAATTTTTCATCATTTCCAATTGAAAATTTAAATACTTGATCAAAATTTGACGAAAATGACCATTTATAATAATCATTTCTATTATAATAATCTTTAATTAAAGGGTCTTCTTGATTAATAATGTCGTTATGAATAAAATCATTTTGTTCATAAACTTCATTATTTTTATCATTATATTGAACCATTTCATTTTTTTCTGAATTTGAGCACGAAAATAGAAAAGTAAAAAAAAATGCTAATATTAAATATTTATTGATATTTATTAAATTCATTTAATTTTTTAACTCTTTCTTTAATGCTTGTTGAAATTAAAGCATCATTCATAATTTGCTCTGAAAGAATTTTTATATCTGTTTTATTATTTTCCTTTAGAGCTAAGAGAAATAAGATTTCATTTTTATAACCTTTAAATGATACATCATCATTGTTGATATTGTTAATTAAATCAATTATTTTCTCTTTTGATAAATACTCAATTAAATTATACGCAGCATGTATTGAAATTATACTTTTATAATTCTTATCTATGTTTTTTTTATTTAATAATTGTTCATATTTTTTATAAGCATCATCGTAATTTGAATTTTTAATATCATTTTTGATAATTTCTAATGAAGCAAATATTCCATATATATTTTTTTCTTTAGATATTTCCTGCATTTGACTTATAAATGAAGATGTATTAGTTATATTTAAAGTTTCATCAAATTTAACACTTGTATGCATAATATTATTTTGTTTTTGATAAAAATAATACTGAAAGATAATTAAAATTAATAGTATAGCTAGAAAAAAATATATTATAAAAATATATTTTTCTTTAACTGTTTTAATTATACTATTAAGAATATTACTCATCTCTCCACTTAATTGAACAGCCCATACTATTATTTTGATTTATAGGTCCTTTGTTCGTATCTTTAATTAATTTCATTGCTGAATATAATTCCCTAGAAATTTCTTTTTCATTATTGTTCATTGTCCCTGAGTCTATTCTTCCTCGATATTGAAGTTCGAGATTCTTATTAAAACCAAAAAAATCTGGAGTACATTGAGCATTATAAATTTTTGCAATTTGTTGAGTTTCGTCATACAAATATTGAAATTGAAATTTATACTTTTGAGAAAAAATTTTCATATTGTCAAATGAATCATCCGGATATTTATTTGTATCATTGGACATAATTGCAATAGTATTGATATCATATTTAGATAATTCTTTTGCTTCAAAAGATAATCTATCAGCTATGGCTTTAACATATGGGCAATGATTACAAATGAATGCAATAACAGTTCCATTAACTCCTTTTAAGTCATTTAATGAATAAGTATTCTCATCTATTGATTTTAATTTAAAATCAAAAGCTTTCCAGCCAAAATTACAATTCAAAGAATTTACAACCATTTTTGTATTTTAATGTTATAATTAAATATTATTAATGTCTTTGATCCCTTTAACATCTTACCAATTTAATCACAATTCTAAAATATATTTTTCAAAATATGAACTAAATTTAATATTAGAATGCTATTCTTTTGGTGTATCCACAGGAGAATGGAAAGATTATTCTATAAATTTTGATAAACATAGTGCAAAGTTTTGTTTTTATAAAAATACGTCGTCATTTCCTGAATATTCACTAATCAAAAAAAATGTCAAAAAACCATATACTTTGAAGTTTAAGGGAAAATTACAAATATCAAAAAATAACATTAATGAAATTATATTTTTTTTAAAAAGAAAAAATATAAAGATTTTACAATAAAGTATTTTCAGTCCGAAAATACCCCTTAGCTATAAAATAAATTTCTGATGACTCACTTCTAGATGATTTGGGTTTAAATTCTTTTACTGTTTTAAAATTTTTTTTTAAATTGTTGATTAATTCTATATCTTTACTCCCTCTCCAAATTTTGAAAACTAGTGAACCATTTTTTTTTAAAATCAGTTTTGATATGTCAATAATATTATTTACAAGAGACATAATTCTTAAATGATCTGTGCTTTTATGTCCAGTTGTATTAGGAGCAACATCTGAGAGAACTAAATCAAAATAATTTTTACAAGAATTAAAATCATATTCTAAAAAATTTTTTTTATGAAATAATATTTTTTTATTTTGAAATTGCATCGGTAATAAATCAAAGCAATATATTTTTACTCTATGATTTCTGGAACAAATAATTTGAGACCATCCTCCTGGAGATGACCCAAATTCAGCTATAGTATTCGATTTTAAAATTAAATTAAATTTTTCATCTATCTCAATAAGCTTAAAAGCTGACCTAGATACATATCCAAGAGATTTAGCTTTTTTAACATAAAAATCATAATTTTGTCGTTGTATCCATTCTTTAGATTTCATAAATAATATGTTGTTTTATTAAAATAATAAAATATATAATCCAATTATATAGTATTATGAGAAAATCCTTAATAATTTCGTTTATAATCATTATTGCTGTTATAGGATGGTTTGCATCAGGTTATTATTCTAATGGTTCTAAATATTCAGAGCAAGCTAAAAACAATGATAATTCTCAAAACAAAGTAGAAGAAACCAATGATGATAAAGCTATTAAAGTTGAATCTACTTTATCTATAGCTCAAAAAGTAGATCAATCTATTTATTTACAAGGACAAACTATTGAAAATAGAAAAATAGAAATAAAATCAAAAACTGCTGGAAATATAATTATTAAAAATTTTAAAAGAGGTCAAATTGTAAGACCTGAAAGTCTTCTTGCTCAAATTTCTATGGAAGACAGAAAAGAGCTATTAAGTAGTTTTGAAAAAGAATTAAAAAAAATAAAGAAAGAAATTTTATTAAATAAAGAAAAAAAAGAAAATAATTCTATAAAAGTAATTGAACAAATTAATTTATATGAAATTGAATATAATTCTGCAAAAGAATTAATTAATAAAGGTCTTGGTTCAAAATCAAAATTAAGTCTCGCTTCCTTTAATTTGGCTCAAGCTAAATCTAATCTAAAAGACATTGAATTAAATTATGAATCACAAAGTGTAAATTTAGAATCTCAACTTGAAAACATAAAATCAAGAATTAAAAATATTAATATTGATATAAATAATACTAATATTTACCCTCCTTTTACTGGAATAATAGAAAAAAATTATGTTGAAATTGGTGATTTTGTTCGTCAGGGAGATATTCTTTTTAATATTGTTGATTTAAATCCTATTAAAATTCAAGGATATTTATCAGAAAATGATGTCAATAAAGTTAAATTGGGTACAAAAACAAACATAGAAATTAATTCTATTAATAAAATTGGTGAAGTAACTTTTATTTCTCCTGTGGCAGAAGTGAATACAAGAACTTTTGAATTCATTATTGAGGCAAATAACGATGATCTTTCTTTTAAAAGTGGTTTAACTGCATCAATAATTATTAATATAGAATCAGTTCAAGCGCACAAAATACCACCATCAATTTTATCTCTTGATGATGAAGGGACTGTTGGTATTAAAGCTATAGAAAATAATAAAGTTGTGTTCTTTCCTACAAAAAGAATTAAAGATACTATTGATGGAATGTGGGTTTCTGGACTTCCAAGAGAAGTAATAATTATAACCGCTGGTCAGGAATATGTTACAGTTGGTCAAAATATAAAATATAATTAATATAATGAATATTATTGATCACGCTTTATCTCGATCTAGGGTTGTTATTGGTATACTAGTTTTTATTTTTATTGCTGGTACAGCTTCTTATATAACTATTCCTAAAGAAGCCACCCCTGACGTTAATATTCCTTTTATTTATGTTTCTTTATCACAAAAAGGTATTTCCCCTGATGACTCAGAAAGGCTCCTAGTCAAACCTATAGAGGACGAAGTCAAAACTGTAGAAGGTTTAAAAGAACTAAGATCCACATCTTACAATGGAGGTGGAAACATTATTCTAGAATTTAATCCAGGTTTTAATGCTGATAAAGCTATGGATGATATAAGGGAAAAAGTGGACAGAGCTAAAGGAGACCTCCCTTCTGAGGCTGATGAACCAACAGTTAATGAAGTTAATATTAGTGCCTTTCCAATACTCTTGATTACTTTAAGTGGAGATCTCCCTGATAGAACTCTTCAGGATCATGCTGAAATAGTAAAAGATGAAATTGAAACTATTCCTAGTGTATTAGAAGCTAAAATAGGCGGAAAAAGAGAAGAACAAGTTGATGTTATAATAGATGTAAGATCTCTTGAAGGATATAATATAAATTTAGAAGAATTAATCAGTATAGTAAATCAAAATAATATGATGGTTTCTGCTGGTGGACAGGATACTGGTGATGGAAGCTTTTCAATTAGTGTCCCAGGTTTATATGAAGATATAAATGATGTTCTTGATACTCCTATAAAAAGTTTTGGTGACTCTGTTATAACTTTTAGAGACATTTCAACTGTAAAAAGAACTTTTGAAGATAGAAATTCTTTTGCTAGGGTTAATGGTAAAAATTCAGTTACAATTGAAGTCTCAAAAAGAGTTGGCGAAAATATTATTGAAACTTCTGATATGGTTAAAAAGGTTGTAAATAATACAAGTATTAATTTCCCTCAAAATTTAAATATAACATTTAGTCAAGACCAATCTAAAAATATTAAAACTATGCTCAACAGTTTACAAAATAATGTAATTGCTGCAATTATTTTAGTTTTAATTATTATTTTAGGTATATTAGGAATTCGATCAGGTTTTTTAGTAGGTGTATCTATTCCAGGAGCTTTTTTATCAGGAGTTTTGGCTTTATCTATAATGGGTTTTACAGTCAATATTGTTGTATTATTTGCTTTAATTTTATCAGTTGGACTTCTGGTTGATGGGGCCATCGTAGTTGTTGAATATGCGGATAGAAAAATAAATGAAGGAAATTCTATAAGAGACTCTTATGCAGCTGCATCAAAAAAAATGGCTCTGCCTATAATTGCATCAACTGCAACCACTTTAGCCGCTTTTCTGCCATTAATCTTTTGGCCAGGACTAGCAGGGGAATTTATGAAATATCTTCCAATAACCTTAATATGTGTTTTATCTTCATCTCTATTTATGGCTTTGCTATTTGTGCCTGTGGTAGGTAGTTCAAGTGCTACAATAATTAGGGTTCTACTTCAAATAATCGCCCCTTTAATAGTAGCATTTATTGCTTTTAATATATTTCAAATAATTAGTTCTTATCAAAATATTCAATTTTTAAAATTACCAATAAACATTTTAAAATATTTAGTTCCACTAGGTGCTTTTATTTTTACATCAATAAAAATCATTCCATATATTTCTAAATTAAGTAAAAAAATGAATGCACCTGTAAAAAATATTTCAAAAGTTGCACTAGCTTTATCTTCTGAAAGTAAAAGTTCTCCTATGGAATTACCTGGTTTAACAGGCATTTATTCTAAAATTATCGATAAATTACTAAATCATCCATTTAAAGTAGTTTTAACTTCTATTTTTATTTTGATTTCTGTTCAATTTATGTATGCTAGATTTGGAACTGGAGTTGAATTTTTTCCCAATGTAGAGCCAGATCTCTCAAAAATTGTTGTATATGCTAGAGGAAATTTATCAGTAGAGGAAAAGAATAATTATGTTTCAAGAGTAGAAAATATTATTTTAGATATCCAAAATGAGAGAAATGAATTTCAAAATATTTACTCAATTAGTGGAAATGTATCTGACCAATCTGAAGACTCTGAAGACTTCATTGGATCGATTTCTTTGGAATATAAAGATTTAGAATATAGAAGACCATCAACAGAAATTTTAAAAGATATAATGGTCAAAACTAAAAAAATAAATGGAATAAAAGTTGAGACAAGAGAACAAGAAGCTGGACCTCCTACTGGTAAGCCAATAAATATTAAATTAACCTCACCTAATAAAGTTTTATTAACTTCTGAGGCAACTAGATTAATGTCATTTATTGAACAGTATCCTGGATTAGTAAATGTTCAAGCAAACTTACCAGCTCCTGGGATAGAGTGGGAAATTAAAGTAAACAGGAAACAAGCTTCAAAATTTGGAGCAAATATATCAAGTATCGGAAATGCAATTAAATTATCTACAAATGGAATAAGATTAGGAGAGTATAGACCTGATGACTCGTCAAACAGCATTCCCATTTATTTAAGATATCCTCAAGAAGGTAGAACTCTTGATGTATTTCAAAATTTAAGAATAAACACAGGAAATGGATTGGTTCCCATTTCAAATTTTGTTGAAGTTGTTCCAAAAAGTAAAGCTGGAAATATCGTAAGAATTAATTCTAAAAATGCCATTAATATTCAATCTGATGTGGAGACAGGAATATTTGCTGATAGTAAAATGAAAGAGCTAGAATATGTTTTAGGAATTTCAAAAAATATACCAACTTTCAGAGGTCAACCTTTAGATAATCTAACTAAATTTAATCTAAATCCTAATATAAGAGCGCAGCTTACAGGAGAAAGTGAAGATCAAAAGGAAGCTCAAGAATTTTTATCAAGAGCCTTTATGGTAGCATTATTCTTAATGCTAATGATTCTTTTATTACAATTCAATAGTTTTTATAGTAGTTTTTTAATTTTATTTGCTGTTATAATGTCTACAGCTGGAGTTTTAATTGGATTAATGATAACTGGACAAGCTTTTGGTATAGTCATGACAGGCGTGGGGGTTATTGCTTTGGCAGGAATTGTTGTAAATAACAATATAATTTTAATAGATACTTTTGATTATTTAAAAAATGAAACTTCAAGTATTAAGGATGCAATAGTGAAAACAGGAGCTCAAAGATTAAGACCTGTATTATTAACCACTTTTACCACTGTTTTAGGTCTATTACCGATGGTAACAATGACTAATGTAGATTTTATTACAAGAGAAATTAAAGTTGGAACTCAAGATACTCAATGGTGGGTTCAATTATCAACAGCTATTGTTTTTGGATTAATTTTTGCAACTTTACTAACTTTAATTGTCACTCCTTCACTTTTAATGTTGAGAGAAAATTTTAAAAAGTGGTACCAAAATAAGGCTAATTCCTAATTTTATCAGAATAAGTTACAGTATATACTATTGATAGAACATAAGATACGCCTAATATTATTAATGTTTTCCAAACATTAGAAAATAAACTTATACAAATTATTGCTATTAATAAAATAATCCATTTTGAATATTTTTTTTTAAAGTTAAAACTTTTAATAGACAATGTAGGTATTTTACTAATCATTAATAATGAGACTAATAATAAATTAATTATGTTAAGATAAGGATTTTGAAAAAAATCAATTTCCATATCAATATATATATAAAAAGGTAATAAACTTAAATAGGCAGCTGCTGGAGATGGAATGCCAATAAAATATTTATTAGAATCAATATCCTTTGTAGATAAATATATATCAGCTGTAAATCTTGCTAAACGTAATGCTGAACAAATTACAAAAAAAAGAGTAATGCTCCAACCAAAAGAGCCTAAATAATTAGTACTCCAAAAATATATGAATATGCTTGGTGCTACTCCAAAAGATATAACATCACTGAGAGAATCAAGTTCAGCTCCAAAAAAACTACCTTCACCTCGTAATTTTTTAGCAAACCACCCATCAAAAAAATCAAATATTGATGCTAAAATAATTAAAAAAATTGCAATTTTCCATTCATTATTTATTGAATATCTAATTGATGTTAACCCGCAGCATAATGAAAATAATGTAATAGTATTTGGAAGATATTTAGATAGCAAATTTTCATTCATACTTAGTTTTTTCATATTAAAATACTATTTTCTATTTTTTTTATCATTCTAGGATTTGAAATTATTGTTTCTCCTCCCAATACAGTTTGGCCTATAGAAACTAGGGGAGAATAATGAAGTGGAAGATATAAATCCACTCTGCTACCAAATTGAATAATACCAAATTTATTACCTTTTTTAACATTTTGCTCTTCTGTTAAATCACAAATTATCCTTCTTGCAATTAAACCCGCTATTTGTGTGACAATAATTTTTTCTGATTTATTATTTTCAATTAAAATTATATTTTTTTCATTATGTATACTTGCTTTATCCAAAGAAGCATTAAAAAATTTTCCTGGAATATAAATAACTTTTGAAATTTTACCATCAACTGGCAATCTATTTACATGAACATTAAAAACATTTAAGAAAATACTAATTTTTAAGAATTCATCATCTAATTTTAATTCTTTAGGAGCTTTTGTTTTACCAATATATGTAATTAAACCATCAGCTGGAGAAATTACAAAATCCTCTTTAGGTATTACTCGAACTGGATCTCTAAAGAAAACTATTGTAAAAATAGTAATAATTAAGAAAAAAACACTAATTAATGTAAAAAAAGGGTAAAATAATATTGATAATATTCCAAAAAAAATTAAATATACCCAGCCAGCTTTGTGAATCTTAAAATTTATTTTGTTCATAAAAATTAATTTAATTAGACTGATATAGAATTATGAAAATAAAATCTTTAACTATTTATTGCTCAAGCTCAAATTTTTTAAATAAAAAATACTATGATATATCTAAGAAAATTGGGGCATTTTTAGGAGAAAAAAATATTAAAATTATATATGGTGGAGGTAAAGCCGGGATTATGGGATGTATTTCAAAATCAGCATATAAAAATGGCTCTAAAGTAATTGGTATAATTCCTAAATTTTTAGAAAAAAAAGAAAATATTAACTACAATATTACCAAAACCATTATTGTTAATGAGATGTCAAGAAGAAAAAAATTATTGTTTGAAAAGAGCGACTCAATATTAATTTTACCAGGAGGATCTGGAACAATAGAAGAAGCTACAGAAATTATCTCTTGGAAATTTTTAGGAATTCATAACAAACCTATTATAATATTTAATTACCTTAACTACTGGAAAGAGTTAATAAATTTATATAAAAAATCAAAAAATCATAATTTTGGAAATAAAAATTTACAATCAATTTGTATAATTGTAAATAATTTTAAAGAATTTAAAGAAATATTTAAATGAAGAAAATTTTAGTAAAAAATCCAATAGTTGAATTAGATGGTGATGAAATGACAAGGATATTATGGTCATTTATAAAAGATAAACTTATACTGCCATATTTAAACATTGAAATTAAATATTTTGATTTAGGTATTAAAAATAGAGATGCTACCAATGATGAAATAACAATAAAAGCTGCAGAAGCTATTAAAAAATACAGAATTGGAATCAAATGTGCAACTATTACTCCAGATGAGGAAAGAGTTGAGGAGTTTCAATTAAAAAAAATGTGGCGATCTCCAAATGGAACTATAAGAAACATCTTAGGAGGAACTATATTTAGACAACCTATTATTTGTAATAATGTACCAAGAATTGTAAAAAATTGGAACAAACCTATAATAGTAGCTAGACATGCTTTTGGTGATCAATATAAAGCAACAGATACAATAATACCAAGTAAAGGAAAACTAAAATTAGTCTTTGATGCTGAAAATAATATTGACTCATTTTCAAAAAATGTTTTTAATTTTGATTCAAAAGGTATAGCTTTATCTATGTATAATATTGATGAATCAATTATTGATTTTGCTAGAGCTTGTTTTAATTATGGATTAAATTCAAATTGTTCAGTTTTTTTATCTACTAAAAATACTATTTTAAAAATTTATGATGGACGATTTAAAGATTTATTTGAACAAATATATAAGTCAGAATTTAAAGAAAAATTTAATAATAAAAATATCATTTATGAACACCGATTAATAGACGATATGGTTGCTTCTTCTATGAAATGGGAAGGAGGATTTCTTTGGGCTTGTAAGAATTATGATGGAGATGTACAGTCAGATTCAGTAGCGCAAGGATTTGGCTCTTTAGGACTTATGACAAGTATGTTAATGACTCCAGACGGTAAAATAGTTGAATCTGAAGCGGCTCATGGGACAGTAACTAGACACTATAGAAATTATCAAAAAGGTAAAGAAACTTCAACTAATCCGATTGCATCAATTTTCGCTTGGACTAGAGGTTTAAAATTTAGAGGAATATTTGATGATAATAATGATTTAATAAATTTCTCTAAAAAATTAGAAGAAACGTGTGTTGAAACAGTTGAGTCTGGCAAAATGACAAAAGATTTGGCTTTATTAATCAATAAAAATCAAAAATGGTTAAATACAAAAGACTTTCTTAATGCTTTAAAAAATAAACTTGAAGAGAAACTATTATAAAGTATAGATTTTATCTTTTAATTTACTGATTGCATCATTAATTTTAAAAAAATTTTTTCCGCCAGCCTGGGCTAAATCTTTTCTTCCTCCGCCTCCCTTACCTTCTAAAATAACAGAAATATCTTTAATCATTAAGGATGAGTCAAATTTATTATTTAAATCTATAGTAGAACCTAAAACAATAGATATTTTAGAATCATTTTTTGAAATTATACAGGCAATGCATTTATTTGGATATTTAGATTTTTGATCATCAATAAACTTTTTTAAAGAATTAATAGGATAATTTTCAGCGATCAAATAAATAAAGGTGATATTATTTATTTTTTCAATAATAATTTTATCATTATTTTTATTTAAATTAATTTTTTGCTTTAATTTATCATAAATTTTTTTTAATTCTTTTAATTGTAAATTTGTATCAAGATCATGATCAATATTAATTTTAATTGTAGGATCAATTTTATTAATTTTTAATCTATAGTCATGAATATTTTTTAAATTACTTTTTTCAATTTCTTGATTTAATTTTTTAATATTTTTAATGTAATTATTTACATGTATATTTGTTACAGCTTCTATTCTTTTAACTCCAGATGCAATATTGGATTGATTAATGATTTTGAAATTTTTAATTTCACTTAATTTTTTTACATGAGTACCTCCACAAAGTTCTTTTGAAAAAAAGACATCTTCATTATTTTGAATCGTAATAACTCTAACTTCATCTTCATATTTTTCTCCAAATAAAGCTATAGCCCCGTCTTCTATAGCTTTCTTTTGATCCAGAATTTTAGTTTTAATTTCTAAGTCATCACTGATCTGTTGATTGACTAAATTTTCTATATTTTTAATGATATCTTCATTTATTGGAAGATTGTGATTAAAATCGAATCTTAATTTTTGATCATTTACTAGTGATCCTTTTTGAGAAACATGGTTACCTAAAATTTTTCTCAATGCAGAATGTAAAAGATGTGTTGACGAATGGTTATATTTTATAAATTCTCTTCTTTGTATATTTATTTTTGCCTCAACAGAATCTTCTAATTTACATTCACCTTTTAGAACTTTTCCATGATGTAAAAAATAGTTTGCAAATATCCTAGTTGTATTTTCAACTTTAAATTCAAAATTTTCATTAATTAGAACTCCTGTATCTCCAACTTGTCCACCGCTTTCACTATAAAATGGAGTTTGATTTAAAAATATAATACCTTCATCATTAATTTTTAAATTTTTAACATTTTTTTGATTAAAAATAATTGCTTTGATTTGACTTTGTGTAATATTTTTATCATATCCTAGAAATTCTGTTGGTTGAAGAGTTTCAGTAATATCATACCATATATTATGATATTCAATATTTCCTATACCTTTCCAACTTTTTCTAGCTCTACTTCTTTGTTCATTCATTTTAGAATTAAATGATTTCATATTTACCTTGATATTTTTGTCTTTTAAGTAATCTTCTATTAAATCAATTGGAAATCCATATGTATCATATAATTTAAAAGCAACATCTCCATCTAGAGATTTTGAAGATTTATTAATTTCTTGTTCTAATAATTTAATACCTTTTTCAACTGTTTCTTTAAATTTTGTTTCTTCATTAAAAAAAGTGTTATGAATTAATTCATTTGCTAAAATTAATTCAGGAAATGAATCTTTCATGTTTTCAAGAAGAATAGGAAAAATTTTATGAAATACAGGTTCTTTATTTCCTAATGTATGAGCATGTCTCATTCCTCTTCTCATAATTCTTCTTAGAACATAGCCTCTACCTTCATTAGAAGGCATTACTCCATCAGCTATTAAAAAAGAAGCTGATCTAAGATGATCAGCTATAACTCTGTGACTAGGACTAGATGACAAAGATTCATTATTAGATAATTCAACAGATTTTCGTATTAAAGATGAAAATAAATCAGTTGAATAATTATCATTAGATCCATTTAGTAATGCTGATATTCTTTCTAATCCCATTCCAGTATCAATTGATGGTTTGGGTAAATTTATTCTTTTATCAATATTAACCTGATCATATTGCATAAATACTAAATTCCATATTTCAATATATCTATCACCATCTTCATTTTTAGATCCAGGTGGTCCGCCTATATATTTATCACCATGATCAAAAAATATTTCAGAGCATGGTCCACAAGGGCCAGTTTCACCCATTGACCAAAAATTATCAGAGGTGCTAATTTTAATTATTTGATTATCAGATAAACCTGATATTTTTTTCCATAATTTATATGCTTGCTCATCTTCATTAAATATAGTGACTAATAGTTTATTTTTATTTATATCAAATTCCTGGGTAATTAATTTCCATGCTAATTCTATTGCTAAATCTTTAAAATAATCTCCAAAAGAAAAATTACCTAACATTTCAAAAAAAGTATGGTGCCTAGTTGTGTAACCAACATTTTCTAAGTCATTATGTTTACCGCCTGCTCTAACACATTTTTGTGATGTAACAGCTCTTTTAAAATCTCTTTTTTCTTTACCTGTAAAAACATTTTTAAATTGTACCATTCCAGAATTTGCAAACATTAATGAGGGGTCATTATGAGGAACTAAAGGTCCTGAATGTATAACTTCATGATTATTTTTTTTAAAATAATCAATAAATTTATTTCTAATTATTGTAGATTTCATAAATAATTATTATAATAGCATATTATATTATTTAATTTTAATTAAAAAAGGCGTTGATTTACAACGCCTAATTTTTGATATAAATAAGATATTTTAATTATTTATTATTTGATTCTTCCTTTTTTTTCACTTCAGTTTCGCCTTCCATCATAGCCTTTTCTACTATTCCTGCATTTTGAAGAACTTGTGATTGAATCTCATTAGCTATTTTTGGATTATCTTTTAAGAAAACTTTTGAATTTTCTCTTCCTTGACCTATCTTTTCACCTTTATATGAAAACCAAGCACCAGATTTATCAATAATTCCTGCCTTAACCCCTAGATCAATTAATTCTCCATTTTTAGATATTCCTTCTCCATACATAATATCAAACTCTACAACTTTAAAAGGAGGTGCAAGCTTATTTTTAACTACTTTTACTCTTGTATGATTGCCAATTATTTCATCTTTTTCCTTTATGGCTCCAATTCTTCTAATATCTAATCTTACAGATGAATAAAATTTAAGTGCATTGCCTCCTGTTGTAGTTTCAGGACTCCCAAACATTACACCTATTTTAGATCTTAACTGATTAATAAAAATTACCAAAGTGTTAGATCTTGCTATTGAGCTCGTTAATTTTCTTAATGCTTGAGACATTAATCTTGCTTGAAGACCTGGCAATGAATCCCCCATGTCTCCTTCTAACTCAGCTCTCGGCACCAAAGCTGCAACCGAATCTATGACTAAAACATCAATTCCTCCTGATTTTACTAGAGTATCAGCAATTTCTAATCCTTGCTCTCCGGTATCAGGTTGAGAAATTAATAATTCTTCAATATCTACTCCTAATTTTTTAGCATATGCTGGGTCTAAAGCATGTTCAGCATCAATAAATACACAATTTCCACCTTTTTTTTGTGACTCTGCGACTATTTGTGTAGCTAATGTAGTTTTTCCAGAACTTTCAGGCCCATATATTTCGACTATTCTTCCCTTAGGAACACCTCCAATGCCTAAAGCTATATCTAAACTAAGTGATCCAGTTGATATTGATTCTATATCTATTTTCGAATTAGAACCTAATTTCATAATTGAGCCTTTTCCGTAATTTTTTTCTATTAGGCCCACAGCACTATCTAAGGCTTTATTTCTATTTTCTTTTTCCATATTGTTTTTGTTTTCAATTACCTTAAATTTGGTTTGAGACATTGTATTTACTCCTTTTTTCCTATTTTTTTATAGTGATTCTTTCAAATGTTATTATTTCTGTACACGTTTTGTTCTTTTTTTTCTAGTTCTATTTTTGTTCTTTTTATAAATAATTGAAATATAATAATAATTTATTTTAACACATATAAAAAAAAAAATAAAATAGCTTGAAAATATGCAATAATTTTATTAATTCCTGCCCGATTCCAAAAATGAATAAAATTCCAAAAAAATATAAGCCAACAAAAAAAGAAAAATTTATGAATTCTAAAATGAAAGAATATTTTAGAGAAAAGCTAATTAAATGGAAAAAAGATTTACTTAAAGTTTCATCAAGCACATTAAGTGAACTTCAAAATGAAGAAAATACAATGAAACCAGACATAACAGATAGAGCTAGTGATGAAATACAAAGAAATATTGAATTAAGAACTAGAGATAGGGAGAGAAAATTAATTTTAAAGATAGATGATGCTTTAAAAAGAATAGATGATGGGACTTACGGATATTGTGAAGAAACTGGCGATCCAATAAGTTTAAAAAGATTAGAAGCTAGACCAGTTGCTACATTAAGCGTCGAGGCGCAAGAAATGCATGAAAAAAATGAAAAAATAAATACTATCAATAGATAATTAATGTAAAAGTAAGTTTAATGTCTCTAATAGATAGCTACAATAGAAAAATTTCATATTTAAGATTATCAGTTACTGATCGATGTGATTTGAGGTGTTTATATTGCATGAAAGAAAAAATGAATTTTTTGCCTAAAAAAGATTTACTTTCTTTTGAAGAAATAAGCAGATTGTGTGATAATTTTATAGATTTAGGAGTTAATAAAATTAGATTAACAGGGGGGGAGCCATTAGTAAGAAAAAATATAATTGATTTAATTCAATTATTAGGATCAAAAATTGATAATTCATCATTAAAAGAACTGACTATTACAACAAATGGAACTTTGCTTAGTAAGTATGCAGAAAAAATAAAAAAAAGTGGAATAAATAGAATAAATATTTCATTAGATACATTAAATAAAAAAAAATATAAAGAAATAACTAGATTTGGATTACTAGACAAAGTTTTAGAAGGAATTAAAATAGCAAAAAAAAATGATTTAGAAATTAAAATTAATACCGTTGCTTTAAAAAATTTTAATGATGATGAATTTGAAAAAATTTTATTATGGTGTAACAAAAATAAATTAGATTTAACATTTATTGAAGTAATGCCAATGAATGAAACAGATTCTCATCGTTATTTACAATTTATTCCACTTGATAATTTATACGAAAATCTAAATAAAAAATTCAATTTTTTCAAAATTGACAAAAATACAGGCGGGCCATCTAAATATTATAAAAGTGAGAAGTTAGATATAAATATAGGATTCATAACTCCTTTAACAAATAATTTTTGTGCGAACTGCAATAGAGTTAGAATTACGAGTACAGGTAGATTATATTTATGCTTAGGACAAAATGAATATGTTGATTTCAGAGATATTTTAAGAAATGACTTTACAGACTCTTATATAAAAGAAAAAATATTATTTGCATTAAATATCAAGCCTAAAGAACATAATTTTATCATTGAAAAAAATGTTAAGCCTTATATGCAAAGATTCATGAATGTAACTGGTGGTTAATGAAATTTCATTTTACTGCTGCTAATATTAAAGAAGCTCAAGAAGCAAAAGAAAAATATATTAATAAATATAATCAAACAATAGTATCTGAAGCAGATATAATTATTGCTATTGGTGGTGATGGTTTTTTATTAAAAACAATTCACGACTTTAAAGATTTAAAAAAATCTTTTTATGGGATTAATTATGGCTCTATTGGATTTTTAATGAATAAAGACGAAGATAAAGATCTACATAATATAATGAATAAGTCTCAAAAAATAAAAATAAAACCCTTACTTATGCAAGGTATTGATGTAAATAAAAATAAATTTCAATCAATTGCTTTTAATGAAGTATCCCTAATGAGGGAAACGCACCAAGCTGCAAAATTAAAAATACTAATCAATGAAATTATAAGATTAGAGGAATTAGTTTGTGATGGTATACTTGTTTCTACACCTGCTGGAAGTACAGCTTATAACTTTTCCGCTCATGGAAGCATTATTCCTCTGGATTCTAAACTTTTAGCTTTAACACCTATAAGTGCTTTTAGGCCAAGAAGATGGAGGGGTGCTTTATTATCTGAAAATACAAAAATTAAAATAATTTCAAATAACATAGAAAAACGTCCGGTTAGTGTTACAGCAGATCACAATGAATTTAGAAATATCATA
Organism: Alphaproteobacteria bacterium MarineAlpha5_Bin9; assembly: GCA_002937895.1. Taxonomy (GTDB): domain Bacteria; phylum Pseudomonadota; class Alphaproteobacteria; order HIMB59; genus PTKV01. Next base: position 45,219 of record PTKV01000010.1, read on the forward strand.
GAAGTTGAAATACAAACCTCAAAAAATTTTACTGTCGAATTGTTATTTGATAACAATCATTCAATTGAAGAAAAAATTTTAAATGAACAATTTTATTCTTGATTTTTTTAAGTTTCTGCAAAGGCGCAAATTTTATTTCCGTCTAAATCTCTCAAGTAAGCATAATAGTTTTCATCATGTCTAGGTCCAGGATTCCCTTCATTAGTAGCACCTAGTTCAAGAGCTCTCTTATGTATCTCATTTACTTTTTCAGTTGTTTTGGCATCAAACGAGATCATAGTTCCATTTCCAATTGTTGCATTTTTTTTATTAAAAGGGATCATAATATAAAAATTTGCTATTAATTTATTTTTTTTTTCTTTTGCATAACCAATATATCTTCCCTCTTCTTCATCTACTCTAGTAATATCTATAATTTTTAAAATTTCATCATAAAATTTTGAACTTTTTTTTAAATCATTTGTTCCAAGTGTAACAAATCTAATCATATAAAAATCCTTTATTTTAATAATTAATATGGTAGCCGCGACTGGACTTGAACCAGCACTCCCAAAAGGGCAAGGATTTTAAGTCCTTTGTGTCTACCATTCCACCACGCGGCCAAAAAAAACTATCTATCAGAGTATTAAACTTTTTCCACCTAATAATGATATCATTTTCTTAATTTCTTTAATGATTTTTGATAAATCATCTTTTTGCCAAGAAGAAATAACAATATTTACTCCTCCTATTTTTTTCACAAAATTGAAATAAGGGTAACTACCAATATCAAAATCAGGAAATTTTTTTTGAATATTTGATAATTTTTTTGCAATTTTACTCTCAAATAAATCAGTTTTTAAAGTGATTGAAACAGTTTTTTTACCTTTTTTTAAATCTATTAGTATAGATTTAAACATAACTTCCATTATTGATGGAACACCTGGCAAAACATAAATGTTTTTAATGATAAAACCTGGAGCAGAGGTTAATGGATTCAGAATTAATTTACAACCCTCTGGCAACATAGCCATTTTTTTTCTACCTGTGTTTAATCTCTTATTAGAATAATGATTTTTTAAGATTTTATATGCCTCTTTATTTAAAATTACTTTTTTTTTAAATGCTTTAGCAATACTTTCTGTCGTTATATCATCATGAGTAGGCCCAATACCTCCTGTAGTAAAAACATAATTAAATTTTTTCCTATAATCTTTTACTGTATCTATAATAATTTTTTTATTATCAGGAATTATTTTAATTTCAGATAATTGAATTCCTGATTTTATCAAATGTTTTGCAATAAAATTTGAATTTTTATCATGAGTTCTTCCTGATAAAATTTCATTACCTATAATTATTATTCCTGCTGTAATTTTTTTCATAAAAATCTTATTTATATATTATAATTATAAATATAATTTGTCTTAAATATTTAAGTATTTATATAATTAGTATAAAGAATAACTATGAATAACATTCCAATACATAAATTTAAAGACTTTGAAGGTATGAGAAAGGCAGGAAAATTAACTGCTAAAATACTTGATGAACTAAATGATATAATTCAACCTGGTATTTCAACTGACAAAATAAATAATTTTTGTCATGATATGATTTTAGATAACGGGGCCACTCCTGCTCCTTTAGGATACAGAGGATTTCCAAAATCAATTTGCACATCTGTAAATCATATAGTTTGTCATGGAATACCTAGTGAAAACAAAATTTTACAAAGTGGAGATATTATTAACATAGATGTAACGGTAATTTTAAATGGTTGGCATGGAGATAGTTCTCGAATGTTTGTAGTAGGAAGAATTAACAAAAAAGCAGAAAATTTAATTAAAATAACTTATGAGTGTCTTCTAAAGGGAATAGAAGTGGCTATTCCAGGAAATCATTTTGGAGATATAGGGTATCAAATTCAAAAATACGCTGAGTCAAAAAAATATTCTGTTGTAAGAGATTTTTGTGGACATGGAATAGGAAAAATATTTCACACCCCCCCAAGTGTTCTTCATTTTGGAAAGCCTAATGAAGGTGATGAAATTAAACCAGGAATGTTTTTTACTATTGAGCCAATGATAAATATCGGAAAAAAAGAAGTTAAAATACTTAATGATGGATGGACAGCTGTAACTAGAGATAAATCTTTGTCAGCTCAATTTGAACACACAATAGGAATAACTGAAAAAGGTAATGAAATATTTACTTTATCTCAAAATAATTCTTATTTTCCTTTAAATATATTATAATAAAAATATGATACCTAGATATTCCTCAAAAAAAATTGAAAAAATATGGTCTTCGGAAAATAAATTTTCTATATGGCTAAAGATAGAATGTTTGATTGCAGAAAAACTTTCTATAGATGGTACTATTCCTAAAAAAGCCTATTTAGACATTAAAAGAAAATCAAAATTTAATGTCAAAGAAATAAATAAAATTGAAAAAAAAACTAAACACGATGTTATCGCATTTATTGAAAATGTCAGTAGCTATATTGGTTCTAGTTCCAAATTTTTTCATTACGGAGTTACGTCAAGTGACATTATTGATACAGCTTTTTCTTTGCAATTAAAACAATCTAGTGAGATAATTTTAAACGAATTAAAACAATTTTTAAAAATTTTAAAAAAAAATTCTATCAAATATAAAAATACTATTATGATTGGTAGAAGTCATGGTATCCATGCAGAACCAATTACATTTGGATTAAAACTTTTAACTTTTTATTCTGAATTCAAAAGAAATTATGATAGATTAAAAAATGCAAAAGAAGAAATTTCTATATGTTCTATTTCTGGTCCTGTAGGAACATATAATTCAATTAATCCTAAAATTGAGAAGTATGTAGCAAAGAAACTTAATCTTAAAACTGAAAATATTTCAACTCAAATTATTCCTCGGGATAGACATGCTATATTTTTTAGTGTTCTAGGAATTATTGCCTCATCAGTAGAAAGATTAGCAGTTGAAATTAGACATCTACAAAGAACGGAAGTTCAAGAAGTAGAGGAATTTTTTGATGCTGGTCAAAAAGGATCTTCGGCTATGCCGCATAAAAAAAATCCAATATTAAGTGAAAATGTTACTGGTCTAGCTAGATATATTAGAAGTAATGTAATCCCATCTATGGAAAATATAGCTCTATGGCATGAAAGAGATATCAGTCATTCAAGTGTTGAAAGAATAATCGCTCCAGATTCAACTATAGCAACTACCTTTATTATCTCAAGAATTTCTAAAATTATTAATAAATTAAAAATATACCCAAAAAACATGAAAAAAAATATGGACTTTTTAGGTGGAGCTAATTTAAGTCAATTAATTTTACTTGAATTGATCAAAAAAGGCCTGTCTAGAAAAAAATCATATGAAATAATACAATCAATCGCAATAAAATCATATAAACAAAGAAATTTTAAAGATATTTTAAAAAAAGATTCAAGAATTAAAAGACTTTTAAGTAATAATGAAATTAATAAATTAATATCAGATAATAAAATAGATAATCTTGATTTAATTTTTAAAAAAGTTTTAAAATAAATTTATGTCAATGAAAAAAGAAGAAATAATTAGCTTAATAAGGAAATCTATTCCTGATGCAAAAATTAAATTAGAAGAATTAAAAGATGATGGAGATCATTATAAAGCTATGATAAAATCAAAAACATTTAATGGAAAAAGTAAATTAGAGCAGCATAAAATGGTTTATAAATCTTTAAAAGGAAAAATGGGCAATGAATTACATGCTCTTATGCTAAATACTATGGAGGATGAATAAAATATGAATGAAAAAAATATTGATGTAACTGAATTAATAAATAATGAAATAAATACTAATGATATTGTTCTATTTATGAAAGGAACACCAGTTTTCCCTATGTGTGGTTTTTCAGCTGCAGTTGTTGAAATCTTATCAAATTTGAAAATAAAATTCAAAAGTATTAATGTGCTTGAAAGTGACGATTTAAGAGAAGGTATAAAAAAATATTCTGATTGGCCAACAATTCCTCAATTATATATAAAAAAAGAATTTATTGGTGGATGTGATATAATAAAAGAAATGTATGAAAATGGAGAATTAGTAAAATTATTAAATTCAAAAAATATTGAAGTAAATTAAAAATTGAAAGAATCTCTTTATAAAGGAATTATCTATGCATCTATAGCTTCAATTTTTTGGGGTCTTCCTACACCAATTTATTTTAATGAATTAAAATCTGTTAATGCAATTGAGGTAGTTTGTCATAGAGCAATATGGTCTTTTTTATTTCTTTTATTAATAATTATTTTATTAGGACGATTTAGAGAGTTCATAAATATTTTTTCAAATAAAACTCATTTTTTTTGTTTATCTTTAACTGGCATTTTAATATCAATTAATTGGCTTGGATTCATTTTATCTATTAATATAAATAAACTTCAAGATGCTTCTATGGGATACTATATAAGTCCAATTATAAGCATAGGTCTTGGATATTTATTTTTTAAAGAAAAAATGACAACATTAAAAAAAATTTCGCTTTTGTTAATGATTCTATCTATTTTAATTTTATTGATTTCTATTAAAACTATTCCTTACATAGCGTTTATTATAGCTTTTAGTTGGAGTATATATGGCTTAGTTAGAAAAAAAATCAAAATGTCTGCAGAAATAGGATTAATTTTTGAATCAGGCTTTGTTACTATTTTTGCTTTAATTTATTTGTTTGTTTATAATCAATCTGATTTTGTAAATGAAAATTACTATATTAAATTTCTTTTAATTTTTACTGGTATAATAACTATTTTTCCTCTTTTTGTTTTTAATATTGGACTAAAATATCTCCCTCTTGGATTAGCAGGTTCTATTTTTTACTTAGCTCCTACTTTCTTTTTCATAACATCAATTGTAATTTTTAATGAACAATTATTATATTACAAATTAATTTCTTTCATTATTATTTGGATTGCAGTTATTATATTTATTTATGATAATTTAAAAATAGATTCAAAAATCAGCGAGAATAAAACTCAATTACCAAGTTAGGCTCCATTGTAACTGGATAAGGAACATCATGCATTAAGGGGGCTCTTAAAAATCTTCCCTTTAGTTCTTTTTGATCTACTTCTAAATATTCTGGAATTTCTCTTTCCTGAGAAATTATTGACTCTTGAACAATATTTATTTTTTTACTATCTTCTTTTACCTCAACTATATCTTCATCTTTTACACTATAAGAAGGTATAGTAACTCTTTTACCATTAACTTTTACATGTCCATGGTTAACAAATTGACGAGCCGAAAAAATTGTTGGTACAAATTTCATTCTATATACAACAGAGTCTAAACGCCTTTCCAATAATTCTATTAAAATTTGTCCAGTATCACCTTTTAGGTTAGAGGCTTTTTTATAAATATTTCTAAACTGAGTTTCAGTTAAATCTCCATAGTAAAATCTGAGTTTCTGTTTTGCAAAAAGTTGAGTGCCATAATCAGACAATTTTCTTTTTTGGCCAACAACTCCATGTTGTCCAGGTCTAGAATTCCTTCTATTAAATGGACTTTTAGGACGTCCCCATAAATTACAGCCTAATCTTCTGTCAATTTTATATTTAGCAATAGATCTTTTTGTCATTTATTTATTAGGCCTTATAACAATAACTTTTAACATGTCAATTGTTGAAAACTATCTTTTTCTAGGTTTTGCGATGCTTTTTAAAGCGCCCCATAAAGATTGAATTTCTTTAGGAGATAATTTAGCTTTCATGAAAATAGATTGGATATTTTGAAAAATTGAGTCTGATTTTTGTATAGGAAATAAATAACCAGATTTTTTTAATTCTATTTTCAGAAAATTTAAAAATTTTAGTAAGTTTTTTTTATTTGAAATATTTTCATTAATATCATTTTTTTTAATTTTATTTTTTGAATAAAATTCTTTCCATTTATAAGCAAATATCAATACCGCATGAGATAAATTTAAAGAAGTATTTTTATTTGAAGTTGGAATTGTAAAAATAAAATCACACAAATTCATATCCTTATTAGTAAGTCCCGAATTTTCAGGACCAAATAATATTGCAATATTTGTTACATTAGGAATATTAGAAAATAATAAATCAAAATCATGATAATATTTATTAAATAAAAACCTTTTTCTTGCTGATGTAGCTATAACTAATTGATATTTTTCAATCCCTTTTTCTAAAGAGTTAAAAACTTTTGCATTCTGAATAATTTTTTTAGCATTAGATGAAGATTTCAATGCTTTTTGATTAGGCCATTTTTCTCTAGGTGATATAATTACAAGTTTATTTAAGCCATTATTCTGCATTGCTCTTGCTACTAAACCAATATTTTCTGGAAGTTGAGGCCTTACTAAAACTATAGTAGCTTCAATTTTTTTCACTTTTTATTATTTATTTCATTAAATAATTTGTATGTTATACTATCATGTATAGCATTATAAGAAGCATCAATTATATTTGCTGATATTCCTATAGTAGTCCAATGTTTGTCAGTTTCATCTGATGATTCTATTATCACTCTCGTTATTGCACCTGTTCCCATTTCTGGTGAAATAATATTCACTTTATAGTCAGTTAATTTCATATGCTTTAAAGATGGATAAAATGAAATTAAAGCTTTTCTTAAAGCGCTGTCTATAGCATTTACAGGTCCATTTCCTGTCCCTACAGTCAATATTTCTTGATCCTGAACTTTTACATTTACAGTTGCTTCAGATTCGGTAATTAATTCTCCTTTTGCATTCCATCTTCTTTCATCTGTTACCCTAAACCTATTAAGATTAAAAAAATCTTTTATTTGCCCCATTTCTCTTCTTACTAGTATTTCAAAACTTGCTAAAGCAGTATCATAACTATAACCCTCATATTCTTTTTGCTTTATAGTTTCTAAAATTTTACTAGTTTGATTTTGATCTGTATTAATATCAATTTTATTTAACTGATTAATTATATTTGATTTGCCTGCTTGATCTGAAATCACAACATCTCTAGAATTTCCAACAATTTTTGGATCAATGTGTTCATATGTTTGAGGATTTTTTTCTACAGCTGCAGCATGTAAACCTCCTTTATGAGAAAAAGCATACTCACCAACATATGGCGATTGCTTATTGGATTGAATATTAAGAATCTCATTTAAAAGTTTAGAAATATTAAATAACTTATTTAAATTTTCTTGTTTTATATTTAAATTAAAATTAGTTTTAAGAGATAAAGTTGGTATCAGTGAAATTAAATTAGTATTTCCACATCTTTCACCAAGACCATTAATTGTTCCTTGAACTTGCCTAACACCTGCATTTAAAGCTGCTAAACTATTTGCAACGGCATTATCAGTATCATTATGTGCATGAATTCCTAAATTTTTTCCCGGAACAACTTTACAAGCTTCTTCCACAATATTAAAGATTTCATCAGGCAAAGTTCCACCATTAGTATCGCAAAGTATTACCCACCTAGCGCCAGCCGAAAAAGCTGCCTCAATGCATTTTAAAGAATATTTTTTATCTTTCTTAAATCCGTCAAAAAAATGTTCTGCATCAAAAATGGCTTCTTTTTTCTTTTTAACAATTTCTCTAATACTTTCATATATCATTTTAATATTTTCATCTTCTGAGATTTTCAGTGCTTCATTTACTTGAAAAGAAGATGATTTTCCTACAATGCAAATAGCACTAGATTTAGAATTAATTAAAGTATTTAGTCCAGGATCATTAGCTGCACTATGATTAATTTTTCTAGTCATTCCAAAAGCTGTTAAGAATGAATTTTTGAAATTATTTTTTCTATTAAAAAATTCACTGTCAGTTGGATTAGCGCCTGGCCAACCACCTTCAATATAATCAATACCTATATCATCTAATGCAGAAGATATAGCTACTTTATCACTAACAGTGAAATTAACTCCAGTTGTTTGCTGACCATCTCTTAGAGTTGTATCAAATATATATACTTTATTATTCATAAATTTTAGCTGCTAAATCATTATTTATTTGATGTCGAGAAAAAAATTAAAATCTGCTATCTATTAATTTAACTTAAATATAAGGGTTCATAATCCAAATTTTCTAATAATATGCTTTTTAGTTAATAATGGCATTAAATATTTTAATTCAGGTCCATAATTTAAGCCAGTCAAAGCAAATCTTATTGGCATATACAATTCTTTTCCTTTTCTATCAGTCTTAATAGATAGATTTTTAGTCCATATGCCCCATGAATTTTCATCATAAGGTTCTTCTGGTAAATTTTCAGATGCAGTTGCAAGAAATTCTTTATCATTAGTTTCATGAATTTTTTCATTAAATATTAATTCCCACCAATATTTTGCATCAGAAATAAATGTAATATTATTTCTCACAAAATTCCAAAATTTTTGATCTAGATTCTCTATATTTAATTTTTTTATCTTATCAAAAATTTCATTATATTCCATTGATTTAATAAAATCTTTATTTAAATTCTTTAAGATATCCTCGGAATATTTAGCTTGTGAAGAAGTTATGGATTTTATATCAAAATTTTTAATTATATCTTCTTCTTCTTTAATTAAACTAATGTTTTTTTTTGTCCCTACTGATAAAATATAATTTAATACTGTTTTATTTTCAAAACCATCTTCTTTTAATTTTTTTAATGACAAACTACCTAATCTTTTAGCAAGATTTTTTCCTTTGTTATCGACTAAGAAAGGATGATGTCCAAACTTAGGAACTTTTGAATTCAACGCTTCAAATAATTGAATATGAAAAGCAGTATTAGAAATATGATCTTCTCCTCTAATTATATGAGTAATTTCCTCTTCAATATCATCTATAACTGATGGTAAATGATATAATAAACTATTATCTTCCCTGATTAATATAGGATCACTTAATTTGTTTCCTTCAAATAAAATATTTCCTTTGACTAAATCATTCCACATTATTTTTTTATCTTCTAACTTAAATCTCCAATGAGGATTTTTCCCATTTTTAATTTTTTCATCAATTTCTTGTTTTGATAATTTTAAAGCAGATCTATCATAAATAGGTGGCTTGCCTGAAGATAAAAGAGATTTTCGTTTTAATGAGAGTTCTTCTGGGGATTCAAAACATGGATATATTTTTTTTTCTTGTTTTAATTGTTCTATTTTTTCAAAATATATTTTTTTTCTATCAGATTGATTAAAAGTTTTATCCCAAGAAATACCTAGCCAATGCAAATCTTCTTTTATAAGTGTTTCATGTTCCTTAGTGCTTCTATAAGAATCTGTATCATCAATTCTTAAAATAAAATGTCCACCTATTTGTTTTATAAAAGCCCAATTAATTGCAGCTGATCTTGCATTACCTAAATGAAGCAAACCAGTTGGGCTAGGAGCAAATCTAGATTTATTTATCAATTATCTTCCTTAAATTTACATACTGGAATTGACTTCATCTTATGTAGGTTTTTTTTTCTAATAGATTCATATTTTTCATAATATTTACTTAATGGGTTATTCATAGCCTCTTCTATTTGATTATAAGTTAAACCCAATTGATCTTCATCATTTCTACTGTCTTCCCATAAACCATCTGTTGGTTCTGCATTAATTATTTCTTTTAATATAAACAATTTTTTCCCTATTTCCCATATTTCAGATTTATTGCAGTCAGCAATTGGTGAAATATCAACTCCACCGTCACCATATTTAGTAAAAAAACCAACTCCAAAGTCTTCAACTTTATTACCCGTTCCGACCACTATACCCTTATTAGATTGAGCAATTTGATAAAGAGTTGTCATTCTTAATCTAGATTTTGAATTAGCTAATGCAAGTAAATTATTATGTTTATTTAAAGATTTAGTAAACGAATCAAAAACAGAATTTAGATCTATTATAGATGTTGTTACATTAGTAAATTTTGTTTCAAGCCAACTTAAATGTTTAATACTTAAATCGTGTTGTGATTTATTTTGTTTAATAGGCATAGAAACAGCAATAGTTTTCATATTTGTTTTTGCACATAATGTGCTTGTTACTGCAGAGTCTATTCCACCTGAAACACCAATAATTAAAGAAGTTGGTTTATAATCACTATTTTTACAATAACTTTTTATCCATTCTACGATATACTCTATCTTATTTTGAATGATCATAAATAATATATAGTAATTATCTTATTTATTTGAAGATTTTTTTAAACCAATTTTTTTTTCTTTTAAATAATCAGATAATAAAAAAGAAAGTTCCAAAGCTTGAGAAGCATTCAATCTTGGATCACAGTATGTATGATACCTACTACTAAGATCTTTTTCTGTTAATTCCTGAACTCCTCCGATACACTCCGTAACATTTTGGCCAGTCATTTCTAAATGAATACCGCCTGGATAAGAACCTTCAGCTTTATGAATTTGAAAAAACTGCTCTATTTCAGATATCAAATTAGATAATGCTCTTGTTTTAAATCCATTTGATGCTTTTATAGTATTGCCATGCATTGGATCACAAGCCCAAACAACTACTTTTCCAGATTTTTCTACTGATGAAATAATTTTAGGAAGCTTACTGGCTATTTTATCTGCGCCCATTCTGCATATTAGAGTTATTCTCCCAGGTTTATTTTTTGGATTAATAAAATCTATTATCTCTAATAATTCATCTATCTTGGTAGTTGGTCCAACTTTAATACCAATAGGATTGCCTATGCCTCTCAAAAATTCTACATGAGCCCCATTTAATTGTCTAGTTCTATCCCCAACCCAAAGCATATGAGCTGAAACATCATACCAGTTTCCAGTAGTACTATCTATTCTAGTCAAAGCTTGCTCATAAGGAAGTAGAAGAGCTTCATGACTTGTATAAAAATCTGTTTCACTCATCTGTCTAACATTCTTATCATTAATACCGCAAGCTTCCATAAAAACTAAACATTCATCAATTCTTTTAGCTATTTCTTGAAATTTTTGTTTGGAAGAGCTATCTTTGATATAACTTAAATTCCACTGGTGAATTTTGTTAAGATTTGCAAATCCACCTTGTGAAAAAGCCCTTAGTAAATTAAGAGTCGATGCTGATTGATTATAGGCTTTAATTAATCTTTCTGGATTAGGCTTTCTCAGAATTGAATCAAATTTTATATCGTTAATTATGTCACCTTTATATGATTCTAATTCTATATTATTTACAATTTCTTTATCTTGAGATCTTGGTTTTGCAAATTGACCTGCCATCCTCCCTATCTTTACTACTGGACATGATGCGCCAAAGGTTAATACTATAGCCATTTGCAGAATTACTTTAAAGGAATCCCTAATATTATTTGGATTAAATTCTGAAAAACTTTCAGCACAATCACCGCCCTGTAAAAGAAAAGCTTTTCCATTTGATACATCTGCTAGTTGAGATTCTAAATTTCTTACTTCTCCTGCAAATACTAATGGTGGAAATTGAGAAATTTGATTTAAAACATCATTAAGATGATTTTCATCTTCATACTTAGGCAAATGTTTGGCCTCTTTACTTTTCCAACTATCAGGTTGCCACTTAATTTTATTCATGCGGGGCTATTAGACCTTCTTTTTTTGTGAAACAAGCTAAAATATCAATATTTTTTATTTTTTTTTAAATTTTTTTGATTTGCCCTAGAAACAGCTAAATTATTAGAAGGAACGTTTTTAGTTATAATACTTCCTGCTCCAATAGTGCTGTTTTTTTCTATAATTACAGGAGCTATCAAGGATGAGTTTGAACCTATAAACACATTATTTTTTATTATCGTTTTATTTTTTTTCTTTCCATCATAATTACAAGTAATAGTTCCTGCACCTATATTAACCTTTTGACCAATATAACTGTCGCCAATATAACTAAGATGACTTATAGAAGTAGAATTATCTATTTTTGAGTTTTTAACCTCAACATAATTTCCTATCTTAACATTTTTTCCTATTTTTGTATCTGGTCGTATTCTTGCTGATGGACCTATAATAGACTTTTCATCAATTTCACACCCCTCTAAATTACTGTGACTTTTGATTAATACTCTACTCTTAATATTTACACCTTTTTTAATCACTACAAAAGGCTCAATAATTGAATCTCTACCAATTTTTGTATCATAGCTTACCCTTACAGTTTCAGGTTGTAAAATTGTGACACCATTATTTATTAATTTAGATTTTAGCTGATCTTGCAATATTCTATCTAAATTAATTAATTGATCCCTTGAATTGACACCATGTAGTTCGTTTTCACTACACATATGATAGTTAAATGGTAATTTTTTCGAATATGCTATTTCAAAAATATCAGTTATGGATTTTTCTTTTTTAATAGTTTTATATTTAATGTTTTTAACGTTATCAAATAAAAACTTATTGTCTACAATCATTATTCCTGAATTACATAAATTAATTTTTTTAATTTTGTTATTAGCTTCTTTTTCTTCAGTAATTTTTTTTACATATTTATTTGCTGTTTCAATTCTACCATATCCTTTAGGTTTATTTGTTATAAAAGCTAATAAAGATCCAGATAATCTAGTGTTATTATAATTTTTAATTAACTTATTTATTGTTGATATTTTTATTAATGGAGCATCACCAAACAAAATAAGAATTTTTTTATAATTTCTTACTTTAGATTTAGCTGAAAAAATTGCTCCGGCTGTTCCATCTTGTTTTTTTTGAATAACAAGATTTGCTTCAGGTAATAAATTTCTTAATTCATCATGAATATTTTTATTACAAACAATAAAAACATTTTTGTTTGAAATTTTTTGTCCTATCTCATACACATATTCAATCAAAGATCTTTCAGCTAAATGATGAAAAATTTTTGACTTAGCACTTTTGATTCTGCTACTTTTCCCTGCAGCTAATATGATTGTTGCGATTTTGCTCATTTTGTATTTCTATTCTTAAATATAGACTTTTTTATGTATTTCTAATTATTTCATTCCCTAAATTAATAATTTCCCTAGATGTAACTGATTTTATGCTCAAATCTATAACACCTCTACCAGCATTAAATGTTTCAGCATAAATAATTTTACTTGAAATTCTTGATCTAGAAATTTTAGCACCTGCATATCTTAATCTTAAAACCATAGCTTCTGTTAATTTAACTCTTGGAAGAACTCTATTCATAATAACATTTGTTTTCTTTTTTTCTTTTTTTGCAATATTTAAGAAAGGTATGGTAGCCATTAAATCTAAAGGGCTTGGCTGGACAGGAACACAAATAAGATCTGAGGATTTAATAATTTGAATTGTGTCATATGTTATTGAGGGTGGACTATCAACAATAACAAAATCAAAACTCTTTTTAATTAATTTAATACTTTCAGAAAAATCTGTTGAATTAAATTCAAATATCGAAAAGCCAATATCGTCATCTCCATAATATTTTTTTCTTGCATCAATCCAATTGGTTAGACTTTTTTGAGAATCTGCATCTATTACTGCAACTTTATAATTACTATTACTCCATAAAACTGACAAATTAGCGGATAAAGTAGTTTTTCCAGATCCACCTTTTTGATTAGATAATGAAATAATTTTTCCCATAATTAAATATGTATAGTATTAAATCTTTAAAATAAATAATTTATTTTTAGATGATGAAAAAAAACTTGCAAATAAATATTAATAAAGCCGTAAAAAAGCTATTTAATGGAGATTTGTTAATTTTTCCTACTGAAACTGTATATGGAATTGGAGCTGATGCGACTAACAATAAAGCTGTAAATAAAATATTTAAAATAAAAAGAAGACCAACTAAAAATCCTATAATATGTCATTTTTGGAGTATGAAACAATTAAATAATTATGTAATATTAAATAAAAAAGCAATAAAATTAGGAAAAAAATTTTGGCCTGGTCCATTAACAATAATTCTCGAAAAGAAAAAAAATAGTTTAATTTCTAAAAATGTTTCAAATTATAAATATATTGGATGTAGAATTCCAAATAATAAAATAACTATAAATATTCTAAAAAAATTTAACAAACCTGTTGCTGCTCCTAGTGCAAATATTTCATCGAAATTAAGTATTACTAATATTAATCAAATAGATAAAATAATGAAAAAAAATACTTTTATAATTAACGATGGATTAAGTACTTTAGGTCTAGAATCAACTGTTATAAGTTTAAAAAATAATAAACCTAAACTTCTAAGATTAGGAAGTTTAGAAATAAAAAAAATTAAGAAACTATTACCTGATTTAGTTATCAAATCTAAAAAATCTAAATTAATTCTTTCCCCTGGACAAAACTTCAAGCATTACTCTCCAAATACTCCTATAAGAATAAATATAAAAACAGTTAAAAAAAATGAAGTTTTGTTAAATTTTGGCAAAAACAAGCTAAAATCATCTATAAAAGAATTAAATTTAAGCCCTAATTCTAATTTAAAAGAAGCTGCCAAAAATTTTTTTAAATTTTTACATATCTTAGATAATAAGAATTATAAATGTATAGCCGTAGCTCCTATTCCTAATAATGGTTTAGGGTTAACAATTAATGATAGACTTAAAAGAGCTAAAAAAATTAAATAATATCTCTAATTTTATAATATCCGATTGCAGCAGCATAAATAGGTCTTCTTAGAAAATCTCCTCCAAATATTGTTAAATGATTAATATCTCTAAAGAAATTAAATCTTTCAGGATTTCCTGATATTTTTTCTGAAATTAATTTACCTGCAAGATTACTTAATCCTATTCCATGACCAGAATAACCATGACAAAAAATGAGCTTATCATTTAATAAAGTTCCAAAATGTGGGAGTCTATTCACAGTTATTGCTAAGGTTCCACCCCAAGCAAAATCAATATTATATTCTTTTAAATTAGGAAAAATTTTATACATTCTATTTGAAACAATTTTTATAGGATCATGTAAAAAATTTGATGTGAAAGTTTCTCCACCTCCAAATAACATTCTCCAATCTTCAGAGAATCTATAATAATCTATTATAAAACGAGTATCACATACTGCATAATTATTTCTTATTATTTCTTCTGCTTTTTTTTGTCCTAAAGGTTCAGTAGCAATAATGTAATTATTTATTGGCATAAATTTATTTCTTATTTTTCCTAACAATGCATCAAGATAACCATTACAACCACAAACAACATAATTAGCTGTAACTTTACCTTTATCTGTTTTAACAACCAATTTATCTGCAAATTCTTCAATATCTAAAGCATGAGAATTTTCAAAAATATTTTTATTTAAAGATTTTAATTTTTTACTTAAACCTAAAAGATATTTTAAAGGATTTAAATGATATGAAATATTATTTAATAAACCTGAATAATATTTATTAGTATTTATCTCTTCTTTAATTTCTGTTAAATTAAACAACTTATATTCATTAAAATTGTATTTTTTGGACGAATGTTCAATTAAATTTGAAAAATACCTATAATCTTCTTTAAAATATCCTGCTGACATAACACCATTTACTATAGAGCAATCAATATTATAGTCCTTAATATTTTTTAAAACTTCTTGGACAGACTCTAAACTTAAATTCCATAGTTCCTTTGCATGATCAAATCCTAATATATTTTCTATAATTGATTGATCTTTTCTTAAGCCACATGTCAACTGTCCTCCGTTTCGTCCTGATGCTCCCCAACCAATTTTTCTTGCTTCTAGTAAAGCTACTTTATATCCTTTTTTTTCTAAGTGTAGTGCGGCAGATACACCAGTAAAACCTCCTCCTATAACACACACATCAACTTGCAAATTACTCTGCAGTTCTATTGATTCATCATTTGCTTCTATCGAATATTTATAATAACTTTTTTTTTCATTATCATGTTGTTCAAAAGTATTTTTTTTGTTATTAAACATATTGTTTCAATGAATTCATTCAGCAAATATATTATATAGCATATATTTTTTTAAATGTTTTTCATCAATTTTTATAATGATTTCTAAATTTAATAAATGGCTAAAAAAAAATAATATTACTGAAGTAGAATGTTTAGTTCCTGATCTTGGTGGTATTGCAAGGGGAAAAATTTTACCAACTAACAAATTTGTAAAAGGTCTACTAAATGATAGTCATCGAATACCTCAATCTATATTTATTCAAACAATATCAGGGGAATATGCTACAGAAGATGAAGAAGGCTTACCTGATGAGATTTATAATCCAACAGATATTGATGTAATCCTAAGACCTGATTTTAATACGATAAGAAAAGTGCCATGGTATGAAGATCCAACTGCTCAAGTTATATGTGATGCTGTATCTCTTAATAATAATCCAATAAGTAACTCAAGCAGATATGTATTAAAAAAAATTTTAAAGCTTTATTCGAATTTAAAATTAACTCCTTTAGTTTCTCCTGAGCTAGAATTTTATTTAGTTAAACCCAATCCGGACTCAGATTATCCTTTAGAGGTGCCTATTGGTCAATCAGGAAGACAAGAAAGTGGCAAACAATCTTTTGGCATTGATGCTGTAAATGAATTTGATCCATTATTTGAAGATTTATATAATTTTTGTGAAAATCAAAAAATAGAAATTGACACTATAAATCACGAAAGTGGTTCAGCTCAAATGGAAGTAAATTTTGAATATGGAAATCCTTTAGAATTAGCTGATCAGGTATTTTTATTTAAAAGAACTTTAAGACAAACTGCATTAAAACATAAGTTGTATGCAACTTTCATGGCTAAGCCAATGGGAAATCAACCAGGTAGCTCAATGCACTTACATCAATCTCTTTATAATAATAGAAACAGAAATATTTTCTTTGAAAAAAATGGATTGATCTCTAATGATATGAAATATTATATTGGTGGTCTTCAAGAGTTTACTCCCAAACTTATGCCTATATTGGCTCCCAATGTTAACTCTTACAAAAGACTTTTTGCTACATGGGATGCCCCAAGAAATACTATGTGGGGAATCGGAAATCGTACCTGCGGATTTAGAATTCCTTCTATTGAAGAGAAAAATATGAGAATAGAAAATCGTATTGCCGGTTCAGATACTAATCCTTATCTTGTTATTGCTGCAAATTTAGCTTCAGGCTTACTTGGGATCCAAAAAAGGATTAAACCTACAGAACAAACAAAAAAGGCTATGTATGGTGAAAAATCTAGTTCACTCCCTAAAAATATGGACCAAGCTATTTTATTATTTGAAAAAAACTTAGATCTAAAAAATATTTTTGGACAAAAATTCATTAAAACAATTTCAGCTATAAGAAGAGTAGAATATCAAGCTTACTTAAAAGTAATCAGCTCTTGGGAGAGAGAATTTTTATTATTAAATGTTTAGAGATATTTCTAATTGCTGTAAATACCAAGATTTAAATTTTTCTAAACCTATTTCCATCAAAGACAAAGGACCAGGAGTGTATTTGTTTGACAAAACACCTTTTTGATTGTCTTCGATAATTCTCTTATCAGCTAAAGTAGTAACATCCCACATCCAAATTATTTCATCTAAATTGTAATCAACTCCCTCTTTAGCGTCTTTGTGAACTAACCACATAAGTTCTACCTCTGTATGAAGAGTTGATTTAGGTATGAAAGTAAATAGTGTTGCAAAATCATTACACATTAGAAGACTATTAAAAGGAGATGTACCTACCGACGTATAACCCCTATCATATTTCTTAAAATTTCCCATTAATTTAGCTGTTGGTTTTCCTGATTTAGTTTCATTATAATTTCCATCTTTTAAAGGAGTTCTTTCAGCACTTCTTGAATAGTCATTAAATTCAATTTCAGAATATTGCCCTGTAACATGTCCCATCGCCGAAACTTTTTTATTCCATTCATCAAGTTTTTTATTAAATTTTTCAGATGATGGACCCGTATTATTCCCTGCTCCATATGCAATTATATACTCTGAATCATGAACAGAACAATATTCAGGATGAGATGGCTGACAGTGATAACACTCATGAAAATTATCTAAAGTTAATTTCCAATTGCCAAAAGTAGGATATATTTGTCTATGAGCAATTTTTGCCTCTCCCAAACCATGGAATTGAATAAATTTTTTTGTAGGTTCAATAAATTCATTAAAATCATTTGGATGATCAGAGAGATTAATAAAAATTAGTCCTTCAAAGATTTTAACGTTACATCTGTGTAAACTCCATTTTTCTTTTTCAAAGTTATCGCTCATTAATCTTGCAGATTTTATTGAACCATCTAAATTGTAACTCCAAGCATGATATGGACAAACTAATAATTTTTTGTTTCCATTGTTTTCTAAACAAATTTGAGAACCTCGATGTCTACATACATTATAAAGAGCTTGAACATTTTTATCAAAATCACGAATAATAATTATTGATTCTTTTCCAATATTAAATAAAAAATAATCACCAGAATTTGGTATTCTTGAAATATGGCCTACAAAAACCCACTGCTTTTGAAATATGTTTTTTATATCCAGTTCAAATATTTCATCATTTGTGTAAAAAGCTTGATCCAAACTATAATTTTTTTTTTGTTTTTTTATTAAGTTTATTATTTCTGACTTTTTCATATTTATAAATATATATAATATTGATTGAATAAGCATTCAATGAAATTTATAAGTTACCTATGTCTAATTTATATCATTCTGATATGTATAATTTTAAAGAACCAGTAAAAAGTTATTGGGAAAATACGTATAATTTAAAAAATCAATATAAAAAAGTTGAAAGCAATATTAAAACAGACGTAGTAATAATTGGAGGCGGTTATACGGGTATCTCGTGTGCATTAAATTTATCTAAAAATTTTAATATTGATGTAGTTTTATTAGAAGCTGGTCATATTGGATGGGGCTCGTCAGCTAGAAATGCAGGTTTTTGCTGCATTCCGCCTGCAAAAATGTCAGTAGAAAAAATGTTTAAAAAATTTGGAGAAAAAGAAACTAAAAAGTTTTTTAAAAATACTATTGAAGGCTCAAATTATACTAAAAACTTAATTACTGAATATAATATTGATTGCGATCTTACTGGAGAATGTAATTATGAGGTTGCGCCTCATCCAAGCTATTTCAAGTCAATTCAAAAAGAAGCTGAAATATACAAGACTCAATTTGGTATAGAAACAGAAATATTTTCCAAAGAAGAGTTTAATCAAATAGGCCACACAGGAAAAGAACAGTATGGAGCTATGTCTTATAAACCAGGATTTGCTATTAATCCTTTAAAATTTCTTTTAGGATTATCTAAAAAAGCCCAATTCTATGGTGTTAAAATTTTTCAAAATAGTAAAGTAGAAAAGATTAAGAAGATATCTAATAAATTTAATATATTTGTAAATGGTTATAATATCTCCTCTAATAAAATTGTTTTAGCTACAAATGGTTTTTACAAAGATGATTTAATACCTCATTTAAATGACAGAATTTTACCCGTGATATCTAATATAATTGTCACAAGACCATTAACAAATGATGAAATCCAATCTCATAATTTTTCAACTCACAATCCAATTTTAAATGTAAGAAATTTGCTTTTTTATTACAGGTTGCTTAAAGATAAACGTTTTTTATTTGGTGCAAGAGGTGATTTATTAGGGAGCAACAAATCTTCTAAGATTATGGCACAAAAAATGGAAATGCAAATAAAGAAAATTTTTCCAAATTGGAATAAACTAAAAATTGAATTTTATTGGAGAGGCTTTGTAGCTGTAACCACAAAACTAACTCCCTCTATTGGAAAAATAAAAAATGAGGAAATTTACTATAGTTTTGGTTATCATGCTAATGGAGTAAACACAGCTCCATGGGCTGGTAAAGAATTATCAAAAATAATTAACGGATCAAATAGCAAAGATCTACTAATTTCAAAATTATATTTAGGCCTGCCTAAGAAATTTATTTTTTCTACCCTAAGACTTTTTTATCTTAGATTAGCTTATATATATTATTCAATAATTGATCGATAAATATCACTTATGAATAGTTTTAAACCTTTATTATACTTGTTGCCATATCTTTGGCCAAAAAAAAATTTGAATTTTAAAATAAGAATAATATTAGCAATCTGTTTTTTATTTTTAGCTAAAGGTTCAAATGTATTAGTGCCTATTTTCTTAGGTAAATCAGTAGATTCTTTAAGTGATTTAGAAGAAAAAACTATATTATTAATTATACCCATTTCTTTAATTGCAGCTTATGGGATATCAAGGTTTTTAAATGTTGGATTTAATGAATTAAAAGATGCTTTATTTGCAAAAGTTGGACAAAATGCTATTAGAAGAGTCGCTCTAAAGGTCTTTGATCATTTACACACACTATCATTAAAATTTCATCTAAATAGACAAACTGGTTCACTTAGTAGAATAATTGATCGAGGTATTAGTGGAATAGAATTTTCTATTAGATTTCTTTTATTTAGCGTTGTCCCAACTTTTTTAGAAATTTTTTTGGTTTGTATAATCCTAATTAATCTTTTTAGTTGGTATTATTCAATAATAACATTTTTAGTTATTTTTATTTACATAATCTTCACATTTACCATGACAGAATGGAGAGTTAAGATTAGAAAAAAAATGAATGAGGCAGATAATCTTAGAGGTCAAAAATCTATTGATAGTATTCTAAATTATGAAACTGTTAAATATTTTAATAATGAACAATATGAATCTAATAAGTATGATCAAACCTTAGAAAAGTATGAAACTTATGCAATAAAAAATGCATTAAGTTTGAATTATTTGAATATAGGCCAATCTATAATAATTTCTATAGCCATGATAGGAATGATGATTCTAGCTCTATTTCAAATAAAATCTGGAATAATGAGCATTGGTGATTTTATTATTATTAATACTTACTTAATTCAACTTGCTATACCATTAAATTTTATTGGATTTGTATATTGGCAAATAAAACAATCTTTAGTCGATATGGAAAACATGTTTGAATTACTAAATGAAAAAACAGAAGTTAATGATTTACCAAGTTCTAAAGATCTAGTAATCAAAAATGCATCAATAAAATTTGAAAATGTATCTTTCAACTATGACCATAAAAGAAAAATTATTAAGAATATATCACTAGATATTTTACCCAATCAGACATTAGCAATAGTTGGACCAACAGGTGCAGGCAAATCAACAATAAGCAAAATTTTTTTTAGATTTTATAATCTTGATTCAGGAAATATTTTAATTGATGATCAAAACATTAGTCAAGTTACACAAAATTCACTAAGAAAACAAATTGCAGTTGTTCCTCAGGATACTGTTTTGTTTAATGATACAATTTATTATAATATTGCGTATGGTAATCCTGATGTAAATTATAGTGAAGTAATACAAGTATCAAAAATGGCACAATTACATAATTTTATTGAAACTTTACCTGAAGGTTATAAAACAATAGTTGGTGAAAGAGGTTTAAAATTATCAGGGGGTGAAAAGCAAAGAGTGGCAATAGCAAGAGCCTTACTAAAAAAACCTAAAATTTTCTTTTTTGATGAAGCTACATCATCTTTAGATACAAAAACAGAGAAAGAAATACAAAAAAATCTTGAAGATGTATCAAAAAATATAACAACAATTGTTATAGCTCATAGATTATCTACAGTTGTTAACGCAGATATGATAGCTGTAATTAATAAAGGTGAAATAGTCGAAAGAGGAAATCATAATCAATTATTATCTTTAAATGGTTTATATGCTAGTATGTGGAAGCAACAAGAAAAAAACTTATTAGAAATATGAAAAAACTGATAATTTTAAATATTACAATATCAGTTTTAATATCTTCTAATAAAACTTTTAATAACAAATCAAAAAAAGAAGATTTTTTATTTAGAAAATGTTCAAAATGTGAAATAAAAGAAAAATACTGAGATGGAACCAATTGACAAAGACTACTATATGCCAGCTGAATGGCATCCTCACGAATGTTGCTGGATGCAATGGCCATATGAAAATCCACATCACAATGGATACGGAGCGATTCCTTCTTGGTCCCATTTTGATTTTGAAAAAGGAAGATTAGCTTGGGCTAATGTAGCCAAATCTATTGCAGAATTTGAAAAAGTTAAAATGTTGGTTCATACTGATAATATAAAAAATGCAAAAGATTTGTTAGATTCTAAAATAGAGATTATTGAAATGAAAATTGATGATTGCTGGGCAAGAGATAGTGGTGCAATTTTTCTATTAGATAACAAAAATAATTTAGGTGGTGTTGATTGGGAATTTAACGGATGGGGAAAATTTAAACCTTATGAATCAGATAATAAAATAGCCAAATTTATGATAGAAAACTCAAATGCTTCATACTTTAAAAATAATATGGTGCTTGAAGGGGGATCTATTCATGTTGATGGAGAAGGAACATTATTAACTACTGAACAATGTTTGTTAAATAAAAATAGAAATCCAAATTTATCAAAAAAAGAAATTGAAAAAAATCTAAAAAATTATCTTGGAGTAAGTAAAATCATCTGGCTAAAACATGGCACAGATGAAGGCACTGATGGTCATGTAGATAATATTGCTTGTTTTGTAAATTCAGGAACTGTTCTTGCACTAGCCTGTAAGGATAAGAATGACACATTTTATGAAAAAATAAATGAAAATTTAGAAATATTAAAAACTTCTACCGATTGTAAAGGAAAAAGGTTAGAGGTTATTGAATTAGAAATGTCTTATAAAAGATTAATTCCAAATTATGATGAGCCTAGCTCATATGTTAATTTTTATATAGCTAATAAAGGAATAGTAATGCCTACATTTGATGATAAAAAAGCCGATGATAATGCAAAATATATTATACAATCTGTCTTTCCTGATAAAAAAATTATTGATATTAATGGAATTGATATATCAATGGGTGGAGGTAATGTGCACTGCATAACTCAACAACAACCTCTATGTGTTTAGGCTATGAATAAAAAAAATAAAGTAATTGTTGCTGCTACTCAGATGTCATGTTCTTGGGAAATTGAAGAAAATTTATCTAAAGCAAAAGAAATTATATATGATGCTGCAAAAAAAGGTGCAAATATAATATTACTTCAAGAACTCTTTCAAACACCTTATTTCTGTATTCAATATGATGAAAAAATATTTCGTTTAGCAAAAACATATGAAAACAATGAAGTATTGAAGGAAATGGCAGAGATTGCAAAAAAACTTAATGTTGTATTACCAATAAGTTTTTTTGAAAAAGATAATAATGTATATTTTAATTCTATCGCAGTAATAAACAGTGACGGTAAAATACTTGGTAAATATAGAAAATCTCATATCCCAGATGGCGCAGGTTATTTAGAAAAATATTATTTTAATCCAGGAGATACTGGATTTAAGGTATGGGAAACAAGTTTTGGAAAAATTGGAATTGGTATTTGCTGGGATCAATGGTTCCCTGAAGCTGCTAGAATAATGGCATTGAAAGGGGCCGATATACTTTTTTATCCAACAGCTATTGGTGACGAAATCATGAGTGAATATGACAGCTCTTCAGCATGGCAAAGAGTTATGCAAGGACATGCAGCTGCAAATATTATTCCAGTAGTAGCTTCTAATAGAATTGGTTCTGAGTCAGTAAAAGGTCAAACAAATGGATTTTATGGAAAATCTTTTATATGTGATCGAACAGGTAAAATTATTGCAGAAGCAAGTAAAGATAAACAAGAAATAATTATGTCAGAAATTGATATCCAGGATGATCATTTGTTTAGAAGAAATTGGGGCTTGTTTAGAGATAGAAGAATAGATCTTTACAAAGAACTCTTAACTTTAGATGGTAAAATTAAAGATTAAGATACCATTTATATTCTATATCAGATATTTCAGAATTAAATGTTTTTAATTCTTTTCTTTTTAAGTCAGAGTAGATTTGCACATATTCATTAGAGAAATAATTTTTACAAAATCTAGAATTTTCAAATAATTGAATGGATTTTTCAATATTTTTAGGCATATTTGGATCTATATGAGTGCATGCATTGTCAGTCCTAAATTCAGAAGGTTGAATCTTATTTGTTAAACCAAGATGTATTCCTGATAATATAGCTGCAAGAACTAAATATGAATTAGCCTCTGCACCTGCTACCCTGTGTTCAATCCTTTTTGAATTATTTTCACTTTTAGGAATTCTAAAGGCTACTGATCTATTGTTTGGGCCCCATGAATTATTTACTGGAACAAATTGATCAGGTTGAAAACGTCTGTAAGAATTTATATTCGGAGCAAATATTAAAAAATTATCATAATTTGTTTTTTGTAAACCTCCTATAGCAAAACCTAACTTTTCACTTCCTTCTTCTTTCGAACTTGCAAAAATATTATCGTTGTTCTCATCAAAAATACTTAAATGCACATGCATTCCACTCCCAGTTTCATTAACAAAAGGTTTTGATAAAAAACTAGCCTCATATCCATGTTTAATAGCTGTTTCTTTAATTACACGTCTTAACAAAGCTGCATCATCAGCTGATTTTAAAATATTATTAGTATGACTTAAATTTATTTCAAATTGACCTGGAGCAAACTCTGAAGAGGCAGTAGAAGCAGGTATATCTTGTATTTTACAATAATTATTTACATCTTTTAAAAAATCATAAAATTCATCTAGTTCCCTCATCCCATAAACTTGAGTACCTTCACTTTGTCTATTAGTCTCATTAGATATTGCTGGTTGAGGCTTTTCTGATAAATTTTTTCTTTTTTTGAAAAGATAAAATTCTAA
>PTKV01000011.1 GCA_002937895.1 Alphaproteobacteria bacterium MarineAlpha5_Bin9
AGAATTAGTTCCTGCCGAATCAGCTTCTAGATATGAAGCGGTTAGAATTGGTGATCTACACGTTGCTCATGAAACTTGGGAGTCAACTATGGCTCTTCCTTTTTATGAAGCTATGGATAAAGGTGGGCTTATTGATGCAGGAAGTCATGACCTAATTACATTCGAAGAAATGGGTGTTCCGAATTGGGTTATTGATGAAGGATTATGTCCAGGTCTTCCTAGTTGGGAAGCTTTAAAATCTCCTGAATGTGCTGCAAATTTTGCTACTGCTGATTCAGATGGAAAAGGTCGTTGGTTAGAAGGTCCTTACGAATGGCATACTGAAGTTATGCCTAACAGACTTAAAGGTCTTGGTATCGATGATTTATGGACAGTTAAATTTGCAGGTAGTGCGGATGCTCTATGGGCTGAATTAGAAGCAGCTAAAAAAGAAGGTCGTGGAACAGTAATATTTAACTGGTCTCCAAATTTTACTGATGCAGCTGGTTTCACATTCATTGATTTTCCGCCATACTTTGAAGGTTGTAGATTGGAAAATGGTGGAACTTTAGAAACTACTGGTTGTGGTTCTCCTAAAGGCTGGCTTAAAAAAGCTGCTCATATTAAATTTCCATTATCGCATCCAGATGCATATAAATTTTATACAAAAATGGCTTTTACAGCACCACAAATTGGTCTAATGGCTGATTTAGTTGATAGTCAAGGAATGGATCATGCTGCAGCTGCTACAGAATTTATTGCACAACATAGAGATCTGATCGATCTTTGGAAAAAATAAAAAATATATATAATTTCAAAAATCCTCCCCAATATAGGGAGGATTTTTTTATTTTAATTAGGTTTAAAATATATTAAGGTTTTAAAATGTCACAATTAATTGAAGAAAAGAACTCTACTCCTGTAATTAAATGTGAATCAGTTTATAAAATTTTTGGTAATAATGCCCAAAGACTTCTAGAAAATTCTAACGGTCAAGTTGATGCAAAAACTTTTCAAGAGTCTGGCTGCATTGTTGGAGTAAACAATGCTTCATTTGATGTTATGAAAGGTGAAATGATGGTTGTTATGGGTTTATCAGGCTCAGGAAAATCTACTTTGCTGAGATGTATATCAAGACTTACTGAAGCTACTTCTGGAAATATATTTATTGATGGCGAAGATCTTTTATCTATGAACAATAAACAATTAATCGAACTTAGAAGAAATAAAATGGGCATGGTTTTTCAGAGCTTTGCTTTACTTCCTCATAAAACTGTTATTGAAAACATTGCATTCCCTCTGCAAATCAAAGGAATGACCACACAAGATAGCATGTCAAAAGCATTGGAAATGGTTGAGTTGGTAGGTTTAAAAGGTAGAGAAAATTATTTTCCAAGAGAACTTTCAGGAGGTCAACAACAGCGTGTTGGTATCGCTCGTTCTTTAGCTGTAGAACCAGATATTTGGTTTTTAGATGAACCTTTTTCAGCGCTTGATCCTCTAATAAGAAAAGAAATGCAGGATGAGTTTCTTAGGTTGCAAGGAGTGCTAAATAAAACAATAATGTTTGTAACTCATGATTTTGATGAAGCACTCCGCTTGGCTGATAAAATAGCTATTATGAAAGATGGAATTATAGAACAACTTGATACTCCTGATAATATTGTTTTAAATCCTGCCACTGAATATGTAAAAAAATTTACAGAAGATGTTCCTAGGGAAAAAGTACTTAAAATTGAATCTATAATGGATCCATATGACTCTAATAATTCAGGCTCAAAGCAAGTTTCTAAAGATGCAATTATTGAAACATTGGCTGAATCAATTTTAAACAGTAAAGAAGTGTTAACAGTAATTGATAATAAAAATCAAATAGTTGGTTCATTAAATCCTTCTAAAGTAATTAAAGTCATATTTGGAAAATAATTTAAATGCTAACAGATCTCAAAAATTCAAGATCTAAACAATTTTTGTTGTTATTCATTTCTTTCTTACTTTTATATTTTTTTGTACCTGAAGATGAAAATAGTTTATTATGGAGATTACCCCCTCTTTTAAAAGGTATTCCATTATTAATTAATAATTTTCTAGATAATTTAATGTTTAAATGGTTTACTATTCCAATATGGGATCCAGATTGGCAAATGTATGAAGATAAACCTCTATTTAGATTAATAACTAGATCAATTTCAGATTTTTTATTATTTTTAATTATTTTTATAAGAGAAATATTTCTTGGAGGCCTTCAAACTATAGGTTCACTTACAGGAGATTCATTAAAAGCATATAAATGGGTTTACTTGCCAGCATTGCCCTGGACAGCAGTTGTTATTGGTCTATTTATTTTAGGTTATAAATTAAAAGGAATAGGATTAGCTTTAATAGCAAGCTTGGGATTTTTTTATGTTTCAATCTTTGGTCAATGGGAGCCTACTATGGAAACTTTATCTTTAGTACTTGTGACTGCACCAATTTGTTTTGTTCTAGGATTATTTTTTGGAATTTTAGGCTATTTAAATAAAAAAGTTGAGACTTCTTTACAACCTATATTAAACGTCGCTCAAACTATGCCCCATTTCTCCTATCTTGTGCCTATTTTAGTATTATTCGGTATAGGAGACCATGCGGGTGCAGTAGCAACAATAATTTTTGCAACTCCTCCAATGATACGTTTAACAATACTCGGTTTGAAAAAAATATCACCTGAAGTAGTTGAGTCAGGACTAATGAGTGGATGTAATAGGTTCCAACTTCTGTTTAAAGTGTTAATTCCTACTGCAAGAAGAGATATATTAATAGGGGTAAATCAAGTTATAATGCAATGTCTTGCAATGACTACAATTGCAGCATTTATTGGAGCTAAAGGATTAGGTTTTAATTTAAAGGTAGCCCTAAATGGTCTTAAAATTGGAAAAGCAGCTGAAATAGGAATTTGTGTTGTTATTATAGCTGTAGTATTAGATAAACTATCTTTGGCTTGGGCAAACAAGCAAAAGGATTATTTTGCAAATTTAAATTTTTATCAAAGAAATAAAGCTTTCATATTTTTTGTTATCTTAACAATTATATTAGCTATTATAGCTTATTTTAGTGCATTCTTTTTTGATAAAGGATTTAATTATTTATATTTAATTCCTTTTAATAAAGGATTAACAATTGCTCCAATTTTAGACGCTGGAATAGACTGGATTTGGGAGACATTTTTCTACTACTTAAACGCATTTAACAAATTTCTAATAACATATGTTCTTTTTGTTATGAGAGATGCATATCTTGGAATGCCTGTAATATCAACTTTTGTATTGGTAATGGGGGCAGGTTATATAATAGGTGGCATAAGATCTTGTTTAATTGTTGGAGCCTTAATACTTTTTATTGCTTTATCTGAGTATTGGAACAGAGCTTTAATTACAGCTTATATGGCTACATTTGCTGTAGGAATATCTGCAATACTTGGAATAGTAGTCGGATCTATATGTGCAAGAAATGAAATAGCTGCAAAATTTATACTTTCTGTTTGTGATTTTTTTCAAACCTTTCCATCATTTATTTATTTAATTCCAGTTATTCTTCTTTTTGGCATTACCGATACTTCAGTAATGATTGCAGCAATTGCCTATGCTACAGTTCCAGCAACTAGATACACAGTTGAAGGACTCAGAAGCGTGCCACCAGCTTTGCAGGACGCAGGATCAATGTCAGGTGTTTCCAATTTACAAAGATTAATTTCAATAGAATTTCCCTTAGCATTTCCCCATATAATGCTTGGAATAAATCAAACAGTTATCTTTGCTCTATTTATGGTAATTTTAGGTGCCTTAATAGGGACTGAAGATTTAGGTCAAATAATTATGGGATGCTTGTCAAGACCAAATGGAGCAGGAATTGGTTTAACTTTAGGTATATTTGTTTCTTTTATTTGCTTAGCAGTTGATAATTTAATCAGAACATGGGCAGATGAAAGGAAAAAATTATTAGGATTAAATTAAAATTAATTTTTTTTTGAATTTTTTATTATTTCAGCAATAATATTTTCTTTGTTAGGTCCCATTAAATGAACTCCATTAACACCATTAATTCCTTTAAATAAATCAATTAATTCTAAACAAATTTTCATACTTTCATCTAGAGGATCTTTTGATTGATTTAATCTATTAATAATTTTGTCAGGTACATTAACACCGAATAAATTATCATTCATCCATTTTGCGCTTTTTGCAGAACTAAAAGGACCTAATCCTATAATAAAAAATGCTTTTTCAAAAATTCCTTCATCTTCTAGAATTTTCATATACTCTTTTAAAACTATATGATCAAATACATATTGAGTTTGAAAAAAATTTACTCCATTATCTATTTTAGTTTTAATTTTTTTTGGATCTGGTTTTCCTTCCGTAGGAACTTCAGCTCCTCCTATAAAAAAATATGGTGGTGGATCTATCTTTCTCCCAGAAGGGAACTGACTTTTATCTTTCATCATGTTAGCAGTAGATACTAATCCTAAACTATCAATATCATTAACAGATTTTGTTTGTGGCTGATCACCATTACTTGGATCATCTCCAGATAAACATAAGATATTATGAACTCCAAGAGCAGCTGCACCTAGTAAATCTCCTTGAAGTGCTAATCTATTTCTGTCTCTAACTGTAAATTGTAAGATTGGCTCAAAACTATTTTGAGCTAAAATTATTGAGGCTACAAGAGAAGACATATGAACGTTAGCTCCTGGACTATCTGTTACATTAATCGCATCTGCGATATCTTTTAATGATGAAATTTTTTTTAAAAGAACATTTTTGTCTGATGAGTCTGGTGGGGTAGTTTCTGCTGTAAAAACAAAATTTTTTTTTAATAATTTATTGTGAAATGTGCTACTTGGCTGCATAAACATTTAATATATACTAATTCTATAATTTGCCACTATAACTATCATTATAAAGGTTATAAAAATCTTGACTATCTAGCTTTATTGGGTTGGTAGAGGTTGATGGATCATTAAAAGCCATAACGCTCATTTCTTTAAATTTGGAATTATCTTTTATTAGCTCTTTTAAAGTATGAGGAATTGCTAATTTATTTCTTAATTCTAATATCCATTCTAAAAATCCACTGAAGCTTTTATTTTTAATATCAATATAATTAGCTAAAGAAATTAATTTATCTGAGATAGCTTCTTTATTTCTAATTAAAACATATGGCATAAACACTCCATTAGTTAAACCATGATGAGTATTATAAATAGCTCCTACTGGATGACTTAAAGAGTGGATAGCTCCCAAGCCTTTTTGAAAAGCAGTAGAGCCCATAGCTGATCCTACTAACATATTGCTTCTTGCCTCAAAATCTGTCCCATCATTATAAACTCTTAACAAAAAATTTTTCACTATTAATATTCCCTCAAGAGCAATGCCTTGAGATAAAGGGTGAAAATTAGGAGAACAATATGCTTCTAAACAGTGTGCTAATACATCCATACCTGTAAAAGCAGTTAAATTTTTAGGCAGTTTAATTGTTAAATCAGGATCTAAAATTACTAAAGATGGAAGCATTTTAGGATGAAAAATAATTTTCTTTTCTTTAGTTTCTTCCTTAGTAAATACAGAAGCTCTTCCTGTCTCAGACCCCGTGCCAGCAGTAGTAGGAACCGCTATTATCGGAAATATATTATTACTATCTGCTCTTTTCCAATAATCATCAATATCTTCAAAATCCCACAGTGATCTTTTTTGTCTTGCTAAAAAAGCTATTCCTTTTCCAACATCCATAGCTGATCCACCTCCTACTGCTATGACACCATCAAAACCCCCTTTGTTAAATATAGACACTCCTTTCAAAACATTTTGACCTGTTGGATTTCCTTGAACATCACTGAAAATTAAGACTTCATTTGATAATGATGATTTAATTTTTTCAATTATATCTGTTTTTAGTATACCTGGATCAGTTACTATAAGAGGATGTTTTATAGAAAGAGTATCGCAGGCACTTTGTAATTCTTTAATTCTTTCTATTCCAAACCAAATATTAGTAGGATAACTCCAATTTGCATTTTTCATAATATTATATCGTTCTATAATGATAACTTTTAGCTCTTGTTACGTGATCAAAACCTAAAACTGATAATGTTACTCCGATACCAGTATCTTTAACTCCAGTCCAGGCTAAACCTGGATCAAGATAATCACATCTATTCATAAAAAAAGTTCCAGTATTAATTTTTTTTCCAAAAGATTTGGCAAAATCATCATCAGAAGTCCATATACATGCTGTTAATCCATAAGGACTATCATTCATCAATTTCTCAGCCTCAGACTCATTTTCAACCTTCATAATGCCTACTGTGGGACCAAATGTTTCTTCCATCATAAAATTCATATTGTGATTTACATTTATAAGAACAGAAGGGCTAACATAACAATTATCTTCTTTAGAAATTTTAAAATTATTTTTATTAATTATATCTTGAGCGCCATTTGCTATTGCTTCTTTGATCTGATTTCTGATAGATTCTGCTGCTGATATTCTAACTACTGGCCCAAGATTTGTAGATACTTTCAGAGGATCATCTAAAATATATTTTTCAGTAAAATTCTTTATGCCAGCTACAAAATCTTCATAAACTTCTTTATCAACATAAATTCTTTCAATTCCACAACATGATTGACCCGAGTTATAAAATGAACCATCTGCTAAGTTTTCAATTGCATGCTTTAAATTACAATCTTTTCTAACATACGCAGGATCTTTTCCTCCTAATTCTAAGCCAGCATTTATAAATCTATTACCTATAGCTTTTTTTACCTCTTTCCCTCCGCTCACAGATCCAGTAAACAATACGTGATCAATTCTGTTATCTGATATAATTTTTGCTGTTGATTTATGACTTAGATGCAAAAACTGAAAAACATTTTCTGGAATTTCTGATTTGATTGCTGCTTTATAAAGTTGTTCGGCACATAAAGGGGTTTGTGATGAATGCTTTAAAATAACACAATTACCAGCTAATAAACTAGGAATAATTGAATTTACAGAAGTATTATAAGGATAATTCCATGGAGCTATTACAAATATTGTTCCAAGAGGTTCCTTCATAATAAAATTATCAAACTCTTTATTTTTTTTGGAAATTATTTTTTTTAGCGCCTCTTCAGATTTGTCAATCATGTATCTTGCTCTTTCTTCAAATCCTTTCATCTCTCCATTACATTGAGAAATTGGTCTGCCCATTTGTTTACATAATTCTTCCTCAATCTCTTTAGAGTTTTGTAAAAAATTATCGACAAACAAGGAAACTAATTTTTTTCTTTCTTCTAAAGGTTTATTTTTCCAACTAATTAGAGCTTTTTTTGAATTATCAAGAGATAGATTTATTTCATTATCTGAAGCGTATTGCCTTTCTACATATACTGAATTATCAATAGGACTTATAGTTTTAAGCATATTTGTATTTTTAAATATATATCCTTTTAAATCAATTATTTTTTTATAATTTATTAATATTTAGGATATATTAAATGTAATATATTATGAAACTTACCTTTAAAGGCAAAACAGCTATTGTTACAGGAGCAAGTGGTGGAATTGGGATTGATTGTGTTAGAAAACTTAAAGATCAAGATTTTACAGTTCTTATGCTTGACATTAAAGAACCTCCTGAAAAATTTAAAAACGTAATTTTTAAAAAAGTTGATATTACTAATTTTTCAAAATTAAAGAAAATAATTGATAATTTTTACAAAAAATACAATTCAATAGATTATCTAATAAACGCTACTGGCGTTCTTTGGTTTGAAAAAGATATTTCATCATGCGATATAAATATGGATGTTTGGAATAAAGTATTTGATATAAATTTAAAAAGTATGGTTTATCTATCAAAAATTATAATACCTAAAATGAAGAAAAATAAATTTGGTTCAATGGTTCATATCTCCTCTATTGATGCTTTAAAGGGTGACGACAAACCGCAAGATGCTTACGGAGCCTCAAAAGCAGCAATGATTAGATTATCTAAATCACTTTCTATACAATTTGCAAAATATAATATTCGTTCAAATTCTATACTACCTGGCCCGGTAATGACTCCTATGCAAGATAGATGGAAAAAAAATCCTAAAGCAAAAAAACAACTTTCTAAATCAATTCCAATAGGAAAAATAGGCAAGCCTGATGATATTTCAAACTTAATAATGTTTTTACTTAGCAATCAAAGTAGTTTTATTACAGGAACAGAAATTATTATAGACGGTGGAATTAATTCAAAACCTTAGATTATATTTTTCACTCTGACATAAATCTAAAAAAAACGACACGATAAAATAATTAATCTATTTAATCAAAGATATGTCTAATTTGTTAAAAGATAATTAAAAATTTTACTTAAATCTCTTGGGATCGAAAGGAGAAATATTTATATTAGTTTTTTTTCTTAATATTATATCACAAATAATTTTCCCACTAATTGCTCCTAAAGTCCATCCTATATGTTGATGTCCAAATGAATAAAATATATTTTTATGATTTGCAGACTCTCCAATTATTGGCATTGAGTCAGGTAGAGTGGGTCTAAACCCAATCCAATTAGATTTTACTTCTCCTAATTGAGGAAATAATTTCCTACTTTGATCCTCAATCATTTTTAATCTTTTCCTATTAATACCATTTTTTAATCCTGCTATTTCCACTGTTCCTGCTGCTCTCAAACCTTCTTGTAAAGGTACAAAATAAATTCCATACTTTGGCCAGCTTACAGGTCGATTTATAATTCTATCCTTATTATTAAATAATAAATGATAACCCCTTTCTGTCTCTAAAGGAAATTTATCTCCAACTAATAAAGCTAAATTTTTAGACCAAGAGCCAGCAGCGATTAATATTTTATCAAACAAGCCAGAGTTATTTTGAGATTTTATTAGTATTTTATTGTTGTTTTTTTCAATATTAATAACTTTATCATTAATATAATTTCCACCTCTAGAGATAAAACTTTCAAATATTTTTTTACTTACCATCAAAGGATTAGTTGTGTATCTTGAACCTTTATACATGACTCCTTTATAATAAATTTGGGCAATATTAGGTTCTAATTCATAAATTTCATTAGAACTTAATTCTTGAATTTTAACACCATATTTTTTTCTTAAATTATTAGTATGCTGTGAATTAAGATATTCATCTTTGTCTTTATATAGGCTTAATACTTCAGCATTTTTTATATACTCAGACACATTTATATCATTAAATATTTCATCGTATGAACTACTAGCATGGTTTAACAAGTTAGCTAATGAAGAAATAATATAACTTACTTTTTCTTTTCTACAATTTCTTAAAAATTTTATAGCCCAATTTAAATTATTTAAGATGTACCAATAATTAACTGAAAGTGGACTTTCAGAGTTAATAAGCATTGATGGAATTTCTTTAAATAATGAAGGTGAATTTATAGGAATAAAACCATAATTAGCAAAAGTGCAAGCATGTCCATAACTTGTCATAGATCCTGGCTTTTCAGGATCAAACAATGTTACTTCAAAATTATTTTTTTGTAAAAAATAAGATGAACATATACCTATAATTCCAGAGCCAATTACAGCTA
Organism: Alphaproteobacteria bacterium MarineAlpha5_Bin9; assembly: GCA_002937895.1. Lineage (GTDB taxonomy): Bacteria > Pseudomonadota > Alphaproteobacteria > HIMB59 > PTKV01. Next base: position 9,581 of record PTKV01000011.1, read on the forward strand.
CTTTTTCCACAATTTTTATCTAGGTGTTATGCCACGTAATTTTTCAGATCGACGTCTTAACAATTCAACTGTGGTTAATAAAAATATTGACAAAATAACTAAACAAGTAGCCATACATAAAATAACTGGGCTTATTTCTTGTCTAATACCTGCCCACATTTGTTTAGGAATTGTGAGTTGATCTAAACTAGCCATAAACATAACTATTACTACTTCATCAAAAGATGTAATAAATGCGAACAAAGCTCCTGATATCACTCCTGGCAGAATTAAAGGCATAACTACTTTAAAAAAAGTTCGTAAAGGTCTAGCTCCTAAACTTTGAGAGGCTCTAACCATATTATTATCAAAACCTACTAAAGTTGCTGTTACTGTTATTACAACAAAAGGAGTTGAGAGAGCAACATGGGCAAGAATAACCCCAGTAAAAGTGTAAACTAAATTGACTTTTGCATAAAAGAAAAACATACCTGCTGCAGTGATAATTAGGGGCACAATCATTGGGGAAATCAAAATAGACATTATTAACCCTTTATAAGGCATGTGAGGTCTGCTTAATCCTAAAGCAGCAAGAGTTCCTAATGCAGTGGCAATAAAAGTTGAAATAAAACCTATAAAAAAACTATTAACCGTTCCTACCATCCATTTGTTGCTACATGGTGTAGTTAAATTTTCATCTTCGCAAATACCAACCATATATCTATACCACCTAAAGGACCAAGCTTCGGGATCAGGAGGCCAAGCTACCATTCCATCAGTAAAAATCATAAATGGAGATTGACTAAATGATATAGGTATGATTGCAACTAGTGGTGCTACTAAAAAAAACAGGACAGTTCCACAAAAGAAAAGATATAAGTAATAAAAAATTCTTTGGGAAGGTGTAGAGTAACTTGGTAAAGCCATATATTATCCTAACTTTATATTATCTATTCCAACAATCTTATTATATAACCAATATAATATAAGCATAATTCCTAACAAAATTGCCCCTAATGCAGAGCATAAACCCCAATTTAAAGTAGTTTTTAAATGATAAGCTATCCAATGACCAATTAGTTGGCCATCTTTTCCTCCAACTAATTCAGGAGTTATAAAATAACCTATTGCCAAAACAAATACTAGCAAACCTCCTGCACTCATACCTGGAATTGTTTGAGGTAAATAAACCCTTATAAATGCAATAGTTGGCTTTGCACCCAAATTTTGAGCTGCGCGCATATGACTTTTTGGGATAACTTTCATTACACTATATAAAGGCAAGATCATAAAAGGCAAAAGTATCTGTGTCATTGCAATAATTGTGCCTGTTTGATTATAAACCATCTGTATTCTTCCATCATCACTTAAAATTCCAAGCCAAACCAAAACATCATTAATTACTCCATTTTGCTGCAGCATAACAATCCATGCAGTAGTTCGAACAAGCAAAGAAGTCCAAAATGGTAAAAGAACAAAAATCATTAATATATTACTATATCTTAAGGGTAAACTTGCTAACAAATGGGCAACTGGGAAACCTAATAATAAACAAAAAAATGTAACATATATGCTAACTTTAAATGTTTTAATCCAAGTAGAAACATATACTCTTCTATCTTCGTTTTGCATTACTACATTCTGATCTTGATCAAATGTCCTATCAATTGCATTCCAATAATATATTGATGTTTGCTTATTAATCATTTGACCCATCGCATACCAGAAAGTTGGATCAGCCCAATTTTCATTGATATCAATTAACGTTTGTTTATATGATAAGGGCTCCTCACCAGATTTAACAATTTTTTTTATTCCTCTTTGTGTTTTTTTAATTAGGCTTTTCCAACCTGATTTAGAATAGTTCATTCTAGTTAAGGCTCTACCAAGCTGAAGTTTATCTCCGTATGCTATTTCAAGAAATAAAGCTTTATAAACAGACTCTGGAGGCAATTCATCTTTTGATTTGTCCCATTTTTTGTATTCTTCAAATGTTTTTTCATAAACTGTGTTAATTTGGCTATCATCAACACTTCTTAACATCATGTCGCCTATTGGCACGACAAAAGTTATAATTATAAATATTAAAAGAGGAAATACTAAGAAAAAAGCTCTGATTTTATTATTTCGCTCAGCTTTTTTAAGACTCTCTTTTAAAGGAATTCCATCAGTAGTTAAAATTTGTTCTGTAATAATAACCTCCAAAAAAAAGGGCGAGTTATACTCGCCCTTAGATTAAATTAAATTATATTTATAATCAAGCTTAGTTACCCATCCAAGCACCATAGCGCTCGTTGATTTCAGCTCCATTATCTGCCCACCATACAGGATCAGCCACAACTGATATTTCTAATTTATCAGGAGTATTAGGCATATGATCTAATACATTTATGCCAGTATGAAACCATGGTTCGTTTGCTGCAATAATATCTATACCTGAAGCTCTCATAGGACCATAAGTTATATATTTAGCTTGTCCTGCTTGTTGTTCAGGCGCTGAAGCCCATTTCATCCACTCTAGAGCTTCATCGAAATTAGGTGTTCCAGCAGTCATACAAATATATTCTTGCTCAAGAGTTTGACCTTCCCAAATGTATTCAAAGTTTTCACCTTCACTTAAGTTAGCTGCTCCAACTCTACCATTGTATGCAATTGACATTATAACTTCGCCACTTTTAACTAATTCTAATGGTTTTGATCCAGCAGACCAAAAAACAACATCATCTTTAATTGTATCAAGTTTATTAAAAATTCTATCAACAACTCCAGATTGACTATCAAGAACAGTATTAACAGCAGAAGGTGTTACTCCGTCAGCAACTAGTGCTAGTTCAGCAATACCATTTGCCCAAGTGTGAATACCTCTTTTTCCAGGAAATCTTTCTGTATCAAAAAAATCTGCAGCTCTAGATGGTTTTTCACCTGAAAAAGCATCTGGATCGAAAAATACTACATAAGTCCAGAAAATTTGAGGAGCGCAACAATCTGAAAGATTTGTCACTCCACTATTTGCCATATCCGCAATCATGCCAGTTCCATCTGGTGCTTTTGGGAAATCATCGTAATGCATAGAAATATCTTGAAATAAACCTTCATCACAGCCAACAATAGCTTCAGATGGTAAAACGTCTACAACGTCCCATTTGATATTTCCACTTTCAACCTGAGCTCTAACTTCTCCCAGACCTCCGTTGTATGCTTCAAACTTAACAGATCCTGGATCTTTATAAGTATCTACATATGCCTTAATTTGACTTTCTGTATATGCACCGCCCCATGAAGCTACAGTAATATCTGCATTAGCTCCAAATGGAAATGCAAGAAAAGAAATAAATAAGAAGGCTTTAAAAAAATTTGACATAATCTTCCTCCCTTTTTTAAGTTAACTTTAATTTGTCGTTTATGTCTTTTTCTACGTTGCTCATAACATGCTTAGAAACTAAAAAAAAGGGTTAAATAGACCGAAAATCTAGGAAAATTAGTATAAAAAATAAATATTTAGTTAAAATCAAGGGCTCTAATATCTTTTGCATCCCATGAAACATTTATGTTTGAACCTTCTTCAATATTTATATTTCCTTCGTTAGGGATTTTGACTATAAATTCTTCATTATTACATACATTTAATCTAGCTCTGATATGATCTCCTAAATAAATCAATTCTTTTACAGTGCCGTTAAATGTATTTACGTCAGCAGAAGATTCTTCTTTTAAAACTACTCTCTCAGGTCTGACTGATAGTTGAGTTTTTTCCCCAACTGAATTAACATTAATTTTCATTGCTTTTACTATACCGCCTCCATCCAAATCAACTAAACAAAAATCACCTTCAATTTCCTTGATAGTACCCGTCATTCTATTATTTTCTCCTATAAATTGAGCTACAAAGGAATTTTCTGGCTTTTCATATAAAATATCTGGTGTGGAAAGTTGTTGAATAACACCATCATTAAATACAGCAATGCGATTAGACATTGTTAAAGCTTCACTTTGATCATGAGTTACATAAACCACGGTTATACCTATTCTTTCATGAATGTGCTTAATTTCATATTGCATTTGTTCCCTAAGATTTTTATCTAAGGCTCCTAAAGGTTCATCCATTAAAACCAATCGAGGCTCAAAAACTAAAGCCCGAGCAAGAGCTACTCTTTGTTGCTGACCTCCTGAAAGTTGAGCTGGAAAACGATTTCCAAAATCTCCAAGCTCTACCATATCTAAAGCTTTTTTAACTCTATTTTCAATATCTGATTTTGATTTTTTTCTAACTTCTAATGGAAAAGATAAATTTTCATTTACAGTCATATGAGGAAACAAAGCATAATTTTGAAAAACCATACCAATTTCTCTTTCATAAGGTGGAATCTTACTAATAGGTTGATTATCTAAATAAATTTCTCCGTTTGTTGGGGTTTCAAATCCGGCAAGCATCATAAGTGTTGTTGTCTTGCCTGATCCTGATGGTCCTAGCATTGTAACAAATTCACTTTTATCTATATTTAGGTTTAAGTTTTTAACTACTAAAATTTCACCATCGTAACTTTTATCTATTTTTTCAAATTTTACAAATGACTCTATGTTATTATTCAAATTATATCTCCTTGTGAAAATAATAAATATATGTGATAAAAGAACTTAGCTTATTTTTCAAGAAATGCTTTAAATTTATTTCTATTTATTAACAAATATGAATATTAAAGGTATAATTTATGCGATTAGTGCTGCTTGTTTCTTTGGTTTAATTCCAACAACAGCTAAAATATCTTATGAATATGGAGGAGATCCTAATTTAGCGATTTTTGCTAGATTTTCAATTGCATGTTTTTTAATTGCTTTTCCTATTTTTTTTATAAAAATAGATTTTAATGAAATCTTTAAACATTTCTATTTTTTATTACTTATATCTTGTGGATTTATATGCTTAACCTTTGGACTTTTAAGTTCTGTTAATTATATTCCAGTAAGTTTAACAGCTTTAATTTTTTATACTTACCCACTAGTAATAATTAGTTATTTTTTTATAAAAACTAAAAAATTAACAATTTCAAAACTTATAGGTTTTCTTTCAGCTTTTATAGGCTTAGGTTTAGCACTAACTCCTACATTTAGTAATTTAAATATTTATGGTGTTTCGCTAGCCTTACTAGCTTCTTTTGGGGCGTCAATTATATTAATTACAAATGAGTATCTTGCAAAATATCTTAATGCATTGATTATTCACTCATTCATCAACATTTTATGTTTATGTTTTTTTATAACCATTATATTAGCATTTGATAATTTAGATTTCGATATTCCTTTATTTGGATGGTTTTTTATAATTTTTGCATCTCTATGCTACTTCATTGCTCTTCTATTTCAACTGAATGCAGTAAAAGTTATAGGTTCTACTCAAACCTCATTATTGCTATATCTTGAACCACTTGTTGCAATTTCTTCTGCAATTTTATTTTTAAATGAAAGCTTAACTTTTTTACAAATTATAGGTGTAATAATAGTCATAATTTCATTAATTATGACTAGTAGAAAATTTTAAATATTTATAGGAGGAAATGCTATAATATTTATGTTGCTAGAAAATAAAGTACTATGACTACAACTACAATTCCAATAATCCAATACCATCTGTTCATATCAGCTCCTTATTTATAATTTAAAGTATCTTATTATTAATATATAAAAATTCAATATTTAATTGACTAATGAAAAAAATAAAAACCATAGGCATTATTGGAACTGGCTTAATTGGTAGTGGATGGGCTGCTAGAGCTATTCATTATGGTGTAAATGTAATAGGATTTGACAAAAATACAAGTCAAGAATCTAGTTTTAAAGAATCTGTTAATAGAGCTTTACCTTATTTAAAAAAACTAACATCAGATTTGAAGATGCCTAAAAAAGGGAAACTTTGTTTTACAACAAATTTAAATGAATTAATAAATTTATCAGATATTTATCAAGAAAATGTTCCAGAGAATTTAAAACTTAAATCAAGAATTCTCTCAGAGATTGATTTAAATTCCGATCCAAAAAAAATTATTTGCTCAAGCACTTCAGGATTTATGCCAAGTAAATTACAAAAAAACTTTAAAAATCCTGAAAGATTTTTAGTAGCTCATCCTTTTAATCCTGTATACTTATGTCCTTTAGTAGAAATAGTTCCTGGTAAAAAAACTTCAAATCATTTTAAAAAATTAGCTAAAAATTTTTATGAAAATATTGGTATGCATGTGCTTTTAGTAAGAAAAGAAATACCTGGGCATATTTCTGATAGATTACAAGAATCTATGTGGAGAGAAGTTTTATATTTACTAAAAGATAATGTAGCTAACACAAAAGAGATTGATGAATCAATTACTCACGGACCTGGACTAAGATGGTCAATAATGGGCATTAACCAGTTATGGTTTTTGGCAGGTGGCAAAGGAGGGACTAAGCATTTTATAAATCAGTTTGGTCCTGCACTTAAATGGCCTTGGTCACATATGAAAGCTCCAAATCTAAATAAAAAAATAGTTGAAAGATTTTCAAGAGGCACAAAAAAACAAACCAATGGAAAATCAATAAATGAAATAGAGAAAATAAGAGATGATTGTTTAGTAGCTATTCTTAAAGTATTAAAAAAGCACAACTTTGCTAGTGGAAATACATTAAATATTTTTGAAAAAAATTTAAAAAAAATAAATAAATAAATTATTTATTTCTTAAAAAAGGCAATTTACAAATTTTAGTCTTTATAAATTTATCTTTAATTTTGATATTGTATTCACTATTAGTAATATTTTTTGAAAAATTAATTATAGCCAGCCCAATATTTTTTTTTAATCTCGGAGAATAAACACTTGATGTTATTTTTCCTATTTTTTCATTATTATCATACAAAATAATATGATCAGCTATATAATCATCAAAATTTGATGTTTCAATTTCTATACCAACCAATCTTTTTTTTGGCCCTTCTTCTTTAATCTTTTTCAAATGATTCATTGATAAACAATTAGATTTTTTATCAAAATCTATGAATTTTTCTAAATTAATATCATACGGCGTTTCGCTTAAAGACATATCACTACCATAAGAAAGCATGCCAGATTCAATTCTACTTATTTGAGAAGGGGCAGCTGGAGCAATATTAAACTCTTTTCCAGCTTTCATAATAATTTCCCATAATTCATTTCCTAATTTACCATCGCATAAATATATTTCATATCCTGCTTCACCACTCCAACCACTTCTAGCTATATAAACAGGAATATCACTTATTTGAAATTTTTTAAAATTAAAAAATTTTAGATCTCTTACCCATGAACCAACAAGTTTTTCCATAACAGAGGGGGCTTTTGGACCCTGTAATGATAATGGAGATACATCAGGTTCACCTAATGAAATATCAAAATTTTTTGATGAAGCAATCCCTAAACACCACAATAAGACATCACTATCTGCAATTGATAACCAAAAATGATTTTGATCTAATTTTAATAAAACTGGATCATTAACTATTCCACCATTTTTTTCAGTTAATAAAATATACATACATTGACCTATTTTGCATTTAGAAATATCTCTTGGTGTAATAAATTCTATAAATCTTTCAGCATCTTTACCTTTTATTTCAACTTGTCTTTCTCCTGCAACATCCCATAATGTTACATCTTTTACCAGAGACCAATAATCATCTACAAATGATTTGTAAAATGTTGGCATATACATTTTATTATATACTGTGTAGCCTTTACAACCCCATTTAATGGTTGAATCAAAAAAAGGGGATTTTCTTATTCTAGTGCCAAAACTTATTTCTGGTTTATCGCTCATATATTTTAGATTAAGTGAAGTTCTCGGGGAAAATTACAAAATAGTTCAGCTCCACTTTCAGTTACACGAATAGATTCACTTATTTCTAAACCCCAAGTATCCATCCACATACCAGCCATTAAATGATATGTTACATTTGGTCTTAAAATAGTCATTTCATTTTTTCTAATACTTAGAGTATGTTCTCCCCAATCCGGGGGATATCCAATTCCAATAGAATAACCACATCTTGATTCTTTTTCCACACCATATTTTTCTAGAACTTTCCAAAATGCAACAGCCACATCATGACAACTATTGCCTGGTTTAGTAGCCTCAATTGCTTTTTCAACTCCTTCATTTGTAATTTTTAAGGTGTCTGTTATTTTTGGATCTGGTTTCCCTATATATACAGTTCTAGATAATGCACAATGATATCTATTTTTTACTCCTCCCAACTCAATTATTGTTCCTTCATCTTGCTTTAATTTTTTATCAGTAGGTGTGAGATGAGAGGCAGAAGCTGACTCTCCACTAGCTAAAATTATGTTTAAACCAGAATATTCTCCACCAATTTGAATATCTTCATTACCTCCCAAAAGAGTTTGTTGAATCTTGCCAGCAACAAAGCTTTGTTTTATATCCGGTTTTATTTCATTATAAGCCGTTCGCATTCCAGCTTGAACTAGTTTAGCTGCTTCTTTCATATAAGCTATCTCTGAGTCAGATTTTATATATCTAATCCAATTAACTAACAAATAACCATTTTTAAAATTTGCATTTGGACAATGATTTAATAATCTATTATGACATTCGGCAGTATAATAATAGCTATCCATTTCAACTCCAATATTTTTATTTTCCCATTTATTTTCTTTAATAAAAATAGATAAATAATCAAAAGGATGAGAAGGTGGAGATTGAATTAATTTTTCTGGATATCCTAGTATATTTTCATTTTTAAGAAAAGTAGTAATTCTTGCACCATTAGAATCTTGCTTTCTTCCAAACCATATTGGCTGATCTTTGTCTAAGGATATTATTACCACCTGTGGAACATAAAATGACCATCCATCATATCCTGTTAAATAATTCATATTAGAAGGATCTGAAAGAATAAGAACGTCTAATCCTTTCTCAGACATTTTACTTTTTACATTTGTTAATCTAGCGTTATATTCTTGAGTAGTAAAATTCATAATTTCTATCTATTCATTTTAAAAAAATTGTCTATGAACTTAATTATCTTTCTAAGATTTCATAACCAAATTGTTTAGAGGAATTTATTAAAATTTCCCAAATTGATAAGGCAAAACCCCTAGGTATGAAAAGATAATAATTATTGTTGGAAAACTTGATCAATTTTATACTGACATGATGAATTGAAGAACTTACTGATGAAGTGTGAGATAATATATTTTCTCTAAGATCTATGGGTATGTGTCTATTTAGTAAAGATGTAGCTTCATTTCCTGAAATGATTAGACAGGTAAATGCATGAGACATATCTAAAGTTGATCCTAAATTTTCAGATAAAAATATATTTTTATTTAATAACCACCATTTCAAAGGTTCCATTCTCCAAAGAGAAAATTCCTTATTAATAATTCCTTTATTAAAACCAGGTAAATTGCTTAAATTCAATTCATCTATTACAAAACTTTCAAAATTAGGCAAAGTATTTGGCCAGCAAGCTATTTGTTGTAAATTTAAATTATTATATTCTTTAAAAGAAACATTTATTTTATTATTAAAAGGATAACTTCCAGTAAAATAATTAGAATCTAAAGCTGAATATCTTTTAAACATGCATTCGTTTTCCCTCTGGATCAATCATATGTGGCGAAACCACTTTTAATTCCATTTGTTTATTACGTACAGGATCACTTCCTATTAAAGTAATATTTTTCCATCTTTCTTTTCCTCCTTTTACAAAGCCTATTCCTATCCAATGGCCAAGTTCTGGCGAATGAGTAACAGAAGTAATTCTTCCTACTCCAAAACCTTTGATACTATTTTTTTCACAAACTATTGTTCCAGCACCAAAAGTGTGTTTTTTATTAATGGGAAAAAATCCTACAAGTTGCTCTCTTTCTAAAGAGTTTAAAACTCCTCTTTTTCTCATTGCACTACCAACATAAGATTTTTTACTTGAAGCCATTTTGCCTAAACCAGCATCTTCTATTGTAACCCTCCCATCAAGTTCAGCACCTGTAACATGACCTTTTTCTACTCGAAGTGCTCCCAATGCTTCTAAACCATATAAACAACCATTAAATTTTTTTACTTCTCTCCAAAGCAAATTCATCATTGTGTTAGCGTAATCAGATTCAATATAAATTTCATAACCTAGTTCACCTGAAAAACTTATTCTTACAATCCTGCATGGAATACCATCTATTAATTTTGTCGAAACAAATCCCATAAAAGGAAGATTTTCAATTAAAATTGAATTTTCAACGCAACTTTTAATAACGTCTCTAGATTTTGGTCCTGAAATAGCGACTGCTGCCCATTGCTCTGAAACACTTGTTACATTTACTTTTAGATCAGTCCAACGAGTTTGTAATAATTCCTCAAGCCATGACATAACTTTACCTGCTTGAGCAGTCGAAGTAGTCATTAAATATTCATTTTCTGACAGTCTCCAGGAGGTTCCATCATCCATTACTATTCCATCATCTCGTAACATAATCCCATACCTAGTTTTATTAATAGGGAGTTTTGCAAATGGATTTGCATATATTCTATTAATAAACTCAGTAGAGTCAATTCCTTGAATTGAAATTTTTCCCAAAGATGTTACATCGCACATTCCTACTGATTTTCTTACAATTGTTGCCTCTCTAATGTAAGAATCAGTTAAAGTTTCATTTTTTTTGGGAAAATACCATGGTCTTTGATAAAGACCTGCTTCAATCATAACAGCTCCATTATCTAAATTCCATTGATGCATAGGAGTTACTCTCAAAGGTCTAAAATGTTTACCAACATGTCTTCCGGCAAGAGCTCCAATTGCAATAGGCGTATAAGGAGGACGGAAAACAGTAGTTCCAACTTCAGATATTTTTTTATCTAAAAGATCAGCCATTAGAGAAATTGCAATTATATTGCCCATTTTTCCTTGATCATTTGCCATTCCTAAAGTGGTATAGCGTTTTAAATGTTCTACTGATTCAAATCCTTCACGATGAGCTAATCGTATATCATCTGTTGTAACATCATGTTGATAATCTACAAAACTTTTTGAAATTAATTTTTTATGTTTTACTTCATAAAGTGGGTGAATTGGGTTTTTCCAACCGCCTTCTTTTGGAAAAAAATAATTTGTTTTTGTTAAACCCATTTTGTTCATAGCATCTAAAGCACCAGCTATACCTGATTTAATACATTCTTCTCTATTCCATATCCCTCTAGCTGCACCTATAATTGAAATATTTTCTTTTGTATTACCTGGTAAAAAACATAAATTATCTATATTCCAAGTAGGAGAACTTCCTCTATGTGACAATAAATGAACTACAGGAGACCATCCGCCTGATAGAAGAACTTGATCGCATATAATTGTATCTATTTTTTTATAAGAGCTATCTGTTATTGTAGCCAAATCTATACTTTTAATTTTCCTTGAACCATTTATATTATATGGGACAGTTTGAAATCTTACTGGAATTTTATCTTTAAAAATTGGAGGTAAACTAATATCTTGTCTAACATCTAATACTGTAACTTTTGCCCCTGCATTATATAAACTCTCTGCAGTTTTATAAGCAGAATCATTGTTTGTTGAAATAACTATGTTTTTACCAGTTAGAACTCCGTATCTATTTAAATAATGCTTTGAAGCATTAACTGTCATAACTCCAGGAACATCGTTATTATTAAACGCTATATGACGTTCTAAAGATCCTGAGCCAATAATAATATGTTTAGCTCTTATTGTCCAAAATCTTTGTCTAGGTAAACTGTCATTAACTTCAGCTTTGTGATCAGTAACTTTCTCTAAAAGCCCCATTACACAATTGTCATACAAACCAAATGCTGTAGTTTTACTTAAAATACGAATATTTAAGTTTTTAAGTTCTGAATAAACTTCATCAACATTAAAAACTCTATCCCCTAATTGATCTCCTCCCAAAAGACTATCTTGTTCAACTAAAATTACATCAAGTTTTTTATCTGCTGCCTCCTTAGCTGCAGCAATACCAGCTGGTCCAGATCCTACTATCAATACATCACAGAAATCATGGGCATGTTCATAATTATCTGGATCAGGCAAAGTAGATAGTTTTCCCATACCAGCAGCTTTTCTAATAAATTTTTCAAAAACCATCCATATTGATGTGCCTGTGCCCCATTCAAAAGGTGGTATGCCCATAAATGTTTTATAATAAAAACCAGCAGCAAAAAATCTACTTAAGTAATTGTTAATTTCTCCAAGGTCAAAATTTACATTAGGAAAAGCATTTTGACCATAAGCTGTAAGACCTTGGTATAATTCTTGTGTTGTAGCTCGAACATTAGGATCTCTTTTATCATAAGATCCTATAGTAACAAGACCTCCAGACTCTTCTACTCCACATGACATAATACCTCTAGGTCGGTGATACTTAAAACTTCTACCAACAATTTTAATATTGTTTGCAAGCAATGCCGAAGCAAGAGAGTCTCCCTCATAACCATAATATTTTTTATTTTCCCATTTAAATGAAATAGCTTTTTTTCGATTTACTTTTCCATAATTTTTTATTCTAAATGAAGTCATTTTTTAGAATCCATTATTTTTTGTAAATCTGGATGGCAAGGCTTAACACTTTTAATTTCATGCGTAACAGTTGATCTTTCTATCTCTAACCACATTCTACAACCATTTAAATGATGCCAAGTTTCTTTTTGAAATCCTCTTATATTTTCTCTAAAAAAAATAGCCTGAGTCCAATCTTCTCTAGAGGCATCTAATGCTGGATAACGAATAGAAGCATCACCTCCATAAGTAAATTCGGAGTGATCTCTTTCACCACAATAAGGACATTTAATTCTTATCATACTTATCCGTGTAACTTAGGATCCGGGCCAGCACCTCTTTCATCCAAATTGATTCCTTGTTCAAATCTTTCTAAATGGTGATGTTGGATATATTTGTGAGGTTGTTCGTTTGCTATCAAATCAGCAAAATACCATCCTGAAGCTGGGCTTGCCTTAAAGCCACCATAGTTCCAACCAGCATTAAGATATAAATTTGAGATTGGAGTTTTACAAATAAAAAAAGTCCCGTCCATAGACATATCCATTATACCAGCCCAGTGCCTAAGTAAACGAAGTCTTCCTATTGATGGAAGTATAGCCATTGCAGCTTCAGCGACATCTTGCACAATAGGCAGATTACCTCTTTGAGCATAAGATTTATACCAATCTAAATCTCCACCAAAAACTAGACTTCCTTTGTCTGTCTGAGAAATATAAAAATGAGCGCCACCTACTCCATATACAACCACATGATCTAAGAATGGTTTAATTGCCTCAGTAACAAATGCTTGCAGTTTATGAGATTCTATAGGTAAGTTTCCTAATTGAGCCATTTGCCATAAACGTGATGTATTTCCAGCTACAGCAAAACCAATTTTTTTTCCTTTAATACTACCCTTGGAAGTTTGAAGGCTATCAATATTGCCATTTTGTCTAGTTATACCTGTAACTTCGCAGTTTTGAATTATATCAACTCCTAATGCATTTGCAGATCTAGCATATCCCCATACTGCAGAATCATGTCTAGCATTACCAGCACGAGGTTGAACAGCTGCTCCCATAATTGGAAATCGAGCATTATTATAATTTAAAATTGGAATCTTTTTTTTAAGTTTTTTAAGATCCCACAACTCTCCATCTGTTCCGTTTAATCTCATAATATTATACCTTCTTGCATATGAGTCTTTAGCTCCAGGACTATGAAAAAGAGATACATGAACTCTTTGACTAAACATTACATTATAATTTAAATCATGACTTAAGTTCTCCCACAATTTTAAAGAATGTTCATAAAATTGATGATTGCCAGGCATCATATAATTCGATCTTACAATTGTTGTATTTCTCCCAGCATTACCCCCTCCAATCCATCCTTTTTCTAAAACAGCTATATTGTTTAAATTATGATTTTTTGCTAAATAATAAGCTGTTGCCAAGCCATGAAGTCCCCCACCTACAATAATAACATCATAGTTTGATCTAGGTTCAGGATCTCTCCATTGTCTGCTCCATCCTTTTTGTCCATTCAAACCATTCTTAAAAACATTCCAAGCATTAAATCTAGTCATAGAAAAAATTATTTCTCATCAATTAAATCAATTATTGTATTTTTTTTAATATATCCAGGAATAACTTTGTTATTTATTACTAGAGTTGGGGTTCCTTTTCCTCCTATTCTTCTTGCTAAAAAATAAGAGACCTCCAAAATTTCTTCTAATTCTACCATATTAATATTTTGCATATATTTTTCTATATCAATTTCATTTTTAATTAAAATTTCTTCAAGAATTTTATCATTTATTTTTGACTCAATTAACATCAGCGAATTATGAACATTTATAGCTTTTTGACGATCTTGTTTAGTTAGTGCTAATATAGTAAGAGCATAAAATCTTGAAGTTTCAGATATAACTGGAAATTGAAGTATGTATAATTTTACATCTTCTCTTTGATTAATAACATCCATAATTTCAGGATGAACTTTCTTACAATATATGCAATTATAATCAACAAACTCAATTATAATGTTTTCAGCATCTTCATTTCCAAAATAAAGATCATTCAATTCTGGCATAACTTCTAAAATTTTTTTGGATAAATTTCTATTATCGGATTTATCTAACAAAGGCTTAAAATTAATTTCTGATTGAATTTCACTGTTAAGAAAAACAAAACATGTTAATAAGAAAAAAAACTTTTTCATTTTTTTAATGACAAGAAACATTATATTTTTTTAACCTCCAATAATTATAAGGCAAAGGAGTAAAAAAACCCACTAAAAGCATGATAGGAATCACCCACCAAACTAATTTTGCTTCTCCAATTAATAATAAATCAACTAAATTCATTGAAATTTCCATACTTAACATAGAAATTAAACTCATACCTGTTGCTGTTTTTAGAGCTTGAATAAAATTCATTTGGCTTAACAAAACGAACGTTTCTAAAGCAATACTTGTAATTATTCCATTAATTATTGCTAATATCATTATAATAATGACATTAATTTCATAATCTGAAAATTGAAAAAAGAGAATAGTGCCAAAATCTCCAATACTACATCCAATTAAACACCAAAAAGTATTCTTGATACTTTTAATAAGTAATTTATTTTCAAGAAAATTAAATAACGATATATATTTATTCAAAATTAATTTTTTTTTCATTTTTTATATTATAAATTATAAATTTGTTGGCCATGTGTCGTTTAGTCTATAACCTTCAGGAAAAGGATCATCTTTATCTAGATAAAATTCTTGATAACCAGAAATAAATGCAGAACCTTTTATTTTTGGTCTAATATATTTCTTATCATTTTCAATATATTCTTGCGAAATTCTACAATAAAATTTTGAATCAATAATAGATTTTGAAATAAATACTTCATTTATATCAATTTCTTTTTTCTCTCTCATTAAAGCAAGCCTTGCTGAAGTTCCAGTGCCACATGGAGATCTGTCAAGTTTCCCTGGTCTAATACAAACAGTATTTTTTGCTTCTTTTATACCTTGGGAGTTTATATTTACCGGTTCTACAAATTGACAAAAGGAAATATAATTCAAACTATCCAATTCAGGATGTTTAAATCCTATTTGCTCATTTGCAGCTTTTAAAATTTTATAAGAAATGTTTACAAATTGCTTTGCATTTTGAGGAATAATTTTTAAATTAAAATCCGAGGCTTTGCAAACAACAAAGCTATCTCCTCCGTATGCTGTGCTTACTAAAATTTTTCCATAATCATCTAAATTTATTTCTGCATCCAATTTATCTACGTATGAAGGTAAATTTTCAATTTCAATTGAATTTACTGATTTATTTAAACATTGAGCCTTTACTTTTACTATTCCTCCAGGAGCTTCTAAAAAAAAATTAGTTTCTGGTTCTATGATTTTTATAAAATTTTTTTCTAACAAAACAGTAGCAACACATATACTATTTGAACCACTCATAGGAGGATTATCCTCTGGCTCTAAAATTATAAATCCAAATTGGGCTTTTTTATTTCTTGATGGAACAACTAAATTATAATGTTTAAAGACACCACCTCGAGGCTCATTTAATAAAAAATTTCTTAATTTGTTATCTTTTAAAAGCTCTCTAGACTCTTGAAGAATATTTAATTCTCGTAAATTTTTATATCCTCCTATAACCACATCTCCTATTTCACCACAACAATGGGTATTATAAATTTTTAGCTTATTCATTTTTTTATTATTAAGTCTTCAATTTTTTTCGAATGATAAGTTATTTGTTCATAGCCATTTTCAGTAATTATAAAACTATCACCTACTTGGGCACGAAAATCATCTGTATTGGCGCCTCCATCTACAGCAAAAACCATTCCAGGTTGAAGAACAGTTTTATTTCCTACAACCAATTGAGGCTCTTCTAAAAAACTAAATCCTGTTCCTCTTCCACATCTAAAAGTAGGATAAGGATAACCTTCACTTTGAATTGTATCTGCATAAGCTGCATGAACTTCCTCAGCAGTAACTCCTGGACGGAGCATGCTTAAAGCAGTTTTTTGTGATTTTACTGCAACTTCAAATGCTTTAATTTGATCTTCATCTTGAATTTCATTCACCCAAAAAACTCGGTCAAAACCTAATTTAAATTTATGAAAATTAGATGATCCACAATAACAGCAAAAAATAGGATCGCCATTTTTTACCAATTTTGTTGAAGCACGATGGTGGGTTTTTGGTAAATCTCTTCCTGAAGATAAAGCAGGTAAAAAATGAATATTTGGAGACATATTAATACTGTTGGGATAATGGGCATTCAATAATTCAGCAGCTTTCCTTGTTCCTGCTTGCGATTGAGCTAGAGCAATTTCATACTCTGGTACATTATGACCTATAACTGATTTTGCCCCTTCCATCATAGCCATTGCAACTTCACCAGTGTGTCTTGCTATTTTTAATTCTTCTGCAGATTTGATCATACGAATTTCTTCTATAATAGAAGATATATCTCCAACAACTTTATTGCTAATTAATTGATTTAAATAAATATTTACAGTGGCATTAATTTTATATTTTTCGTAAAAGATATTTTTATGTTTATTAATTATGTTAGGTAAAAACTCTCTCCATTCATTTCCTATACCATCATTCCATGTTTTTATTTTATCAACAGGAGTATCTTTTGGAACTAACAAAACATCTAATAATGGGGTGATTAAGATACTTTCATCATCTTTAGAAACCAAAAGAATAGTAGGACGATTAAAATCCATATGGAGAAAATCATGATATCCAGTAAAATAATATAAGTTATCATCATCTGTAATTATAGCTAAATCTATATCGCTCTCATTCATTTTTTTTCTTAATTTATTTAAATTATTCTTAAACATTTAATTCTGATCTAATTTCAATTGTTGTTCTACTAATTCTACCCAATATGAAGAACCAATAACTAATAATTCGTCATTGAAATCATAATCAGCAGCATGCAAAGGTTTTCCATTTGATCCAGATGTTCCATTTCCCATTAAAACAAAACAGCTTGGTTTACTATCTGCCATAAAGGAAAAATCTTCAGAAAATTGTCTAGGTGCGATATCTCCATTAGCATTTTCTTTACCCAATAATTTTTTTGCCGCTCTTGTAGCTGACTCAACTTGTTCAGATTGATTAAAAGTCATTGGACATGTAGTTTTATAACTCACTTTAAATGAAACCCCATAAGATTCACAAATACCTTTTACAATTTGACGAATATTATTTTCTATAATTCTGTTAGTCTTGTCAGAAAAAGCTCTTGCATCTCCTTTTATTAAGCCTTTTCCAGGCAAAATATTTTTTTTTCCATCAGTAATAAATTCAGTGACAGACAATACTCCTGTTTCAACAGGATCTAATTTTCGAGATACAATAGTTTGTAAGGCAATTATGATTTGACTTCCAATAATAATTGCATCCTTGGTCATATGAGGAAGAGCTGCATGTCCACCTTTACCACTAAATGATATTTCAAATAAATTTTCACTGGTAGTTATTCCTCCTTTTCTTGTTCCAAATTTTCCAAGGGTCATTCCAGGTATATTATGCATTGCATATACCTCGTCTATAGAAAAATTATTAAACAAACCTTCTTCAATCATCATTTTAGCACCTTGGCAGTTTTCTTCGTCTGGTTGAAAAATAAAATATATAGTTCCATCAAAATTTCCGTGTTCTGTTAAATATTTTGCAGCACCTAGTAACATAGTTGTGTGCCCATCATGACCACAAGCATGCATTCTATTTTCAATTTTTGACTTATATGAAAATGTATTTAATTCATTGATAGGTAAAGCATCTATATCTGCACGTATTCCAATGCTTCTACTACTTTTTCCTTTTTTTAGAACTCCAATTACACCAGTTTTTGCAATGCCTTTATGCACTTTTATTCCAAATTCATTCAGTAATTTAGCTACTTTATTCGAAGCATATTTTTCCTCAAAACTTACTTGGGGATTCATATGTAAATCATGTCTCCATTCTGTTAATAAATTATGTAAATTTTTCGTTTTCATTTATATTACATACTATTAAATTCTTTAATTTGATTATCAAGAGAAAGCATATAATTATAATGTTCATTCCAAAAAGTTTGATTTTTTCTTTTTTCAAAGTCATTAATTTCGATTCCCTGTTGTTCTACCCAAGTATAATAACCAAGATTAAAAATTCTTTCTTTTTCTCTTTGATTGAGTTCAAGGGTATGATCAGTTGAAACTCCCTTAAGATATTGAGCATATATTTCTGAACATGCAGTTTGATCATATATTCCTTTAAATTCTTTTCTTGTTTTTTCTAGTTCTGAAAGATACAAATCAGCCCCATCAGTGGCAACTGTTATGATTGCATCGTTAGATCCTAATTTCATATGTTTTGCTAATTTTATTGAGGCCAGAATATTCGCAATCGAAGAAAAACCGAATTCAGGAAGTCTATTTACAAAATTACTTTCAAAATTTTTTGTTAAATGCAAAAATTTTTGACCCTCTAATGTATTAAAAATCATATTAAGATTATTAGTTGCTTTATCGGAAACTCCGATAACAAAATCAGTATTCATTACATTGTGAATTAATGGAACATGTTTGTCTCCTATTCCTTGAATATTATGTTCTCCGTAGCCATTATAAAGTAAAGTAGGACATTCCTCAGCTTCTACTACAGCTATTTTTACATTTAGATTTTCTTTCAAGTAATCTCCTGCAGCTAATGTTCCACTTGAACCTGAAGCTGCGACATAAAATCTCGGTATTAAATTTGTATCACTTTTTACTTTCAAAAAAGATTTTTGAAAAGAAGGTCCAGTTACTGCTCGATGAATTGAATAATTATAATATTCTTTAAATTGATTTATTATATCATATCTTGGATCTTTTTTTAGTTTATTACACGCATCATATATTTCTTTAACATTGCTTTCAGTTCCAATTGTTTTAATTATATCATTTTTGTTATTTACCCATTTCTCTAACCAGTCAAAGCGTTCTTTACTCATCCCCTCGGGTAAAACTGCAACACTTTTTAATCCAAGTATTCTTGAAATAGCAACTCCTCCCCTGCAATAATTACCTGTTGAAGGCCAAACAGTTTTATGATTTTCATAATCAAAAGTTCCATTTAAAATTCTTGGAATTAAACAACCATATGCAGCAAGAACTTTATGAGCAGTTATTAATGGAAATAATCTTCCAATATTAACAATTATTTTTGCTTCTACACCTGTAAATTCATTAGGAAGCACAATATGTTCAGGCACTTCGGAAAAACCAGAATGATCTAAATTATTAAACCAATGCACTCTAAATAAATTTAGAGGATTAATTTCATCTTTATTAATATTTTTGAGTCTGTTTTTAATATCTATATCAATTAAGTTAGGGTCACAAAGTTCTGAAATCGTAGGTAAAATTATTCCATTTTTTTTAAAATATTCAGAAGTTTTATTAATAACAGACTCATTCATAAATTAACCAATTTTTATTCCCAGATTCAAATGCATAGCAATTCTATATGTTTCTCTTGCTATTGCAGTATCTTGAACTCCTGTGCCAGTCAAGTCACATACAGTAATATCTTCCTTTCTTCTTCTTCCTAATTTTGAATTTAGAATAACATTACCTAGTTCATTATAATGATTACTTGATGAAACAACCTTATTTAATATAGCGTGGTTTAGTTCACCTAAAATCTTTGTTTGAGATAGGCAGTCTGGAATATATATATCACAATTTTTTATTATAAGAGGGTCTAATTCATTTTTTTGTTCAGCATCTGATCCTACAGCAGTAATATGCATACCCTTTTTTAACCATTCATATTTAATTATAAATGATCTACTTGGAGTATTTGTTACAATAATTTCAGATTGTCGAACTACTTCTTCTGGCGTTGCACAAGCTTTAAGATTTATATTTAATTTTTTCATATCGCGAATATAATTATTAACTTTGTCAATGTCTCTTGCCCATATATATACATTTTTTATTTTTCTTACTAAAGTCAGTGCTTGAAGTTGTAATTTTGCTTGAATTCCTGCTCCTATTATTCCTACAATAGTAGAGTCAGAATTTGATAAATATTTAGCAGCTATAGCTCCAGCAATTGCTGTTCTAATATCAGTTAAATATCCTTTATCTAATAAAATAGATTTTAACACGCCAGTTTTTGCGTCTAATAATATCATTAGCCCATTGCTAGAGGGAATACCAAGCTTTGGATTATTAAAAAATCCAGAGGCCACTTTTATTGCATAGCTATCTAAACCGTCAATATAAGCTGCTTTAACATCTGATTCACCGTGATATTTTTCTATATCAAGTCTTAAAATCGGTGGCATTGTTGCTTTTCCTAAAGCTAAACTTTTAAAAGCTTCTTCTATTATAGAAATCATTTTATTATCTAATCGAACACATCTTTTTATTTCTTCAGAATTTAAAATTATTGTCATGAAATAATTTCTTTAAATAGCTTAGCCTCAATATTTCCACCACAAATCAAGCAAATAACATTTTTTCCAATAAGATTTGACATGTTATCTTTTACTACCATTACACTTGTTGCTGCTGCTCCTTCAGAAATTATTTTATGTTCAAAAAAATTGATTCTTATTCCCTCAGCGATCTTATTTTCATTTATTAGAACAAAATCATCAATTCTTTCTTTAGCAATCTTAAAAGTATATTTATTATTTAGTCCAATACTTCCTCCAAGACAGTCAGCGAGTGTTTCCAATTCCTCTACATCTACTGGTTTTCCAATTTTTAAACTCTCATACATCGAAGGTCCGCGCTCCATAGAAACTCCAATAACTTTAATTTGTGGATTTTGTAATTTTAAAGCTAGTGCAATGCCACCTATTAAACCTCCTCCAGAAGTAGGAATAATTACGCTATCTACATCTGGAAAATCATTGATCATTTCTAAACCTGCTGTCCCTTGTCCTATAATTATTTCTTCATCATCAAAAGGGTGAACAAGGGTTATGTTATTATTTTTTGCAATATTTCTGGCATATAAATCAGCTTCATCACTATTTTTACCTACAATTTCTACATTTGCTCCCAAGGATTCAATTGCTAATTTTCTATATTTAGGGACCATTGATGACATATAAATAGTAGATTTAATTCCTAATAAACTTGATGCATATGCAACACCTTTCCCATGATTACCCGTAGATACAGCTATTACACCTTTATTTTTTTGCTCCTCTGATAATGATAATAGTTTATTTAAAGCTCCTCTTATTTTAAATGATCCTGTTTTTTGAAGAGATTCTAATTTTAATTTAACATTTCTTTTTTTAGATAAAAAATCAGAATGTATTAAAGGAGTATAATTTATATATGGAGAAATTTTTTTATGTGCTTCTCTAATTTTATCTAAAGAAATCATATGGGATTAATTTTCAAATAATTTTCCATATCCTAAAACTTTAGTGTTAATATCTAAAAGCTTTAAACAATGCCATATAATCGCTTGATTACTTGAAATTACAGTAGTATTAAATTTTTTTTCTACCTCATCTATAATATCAACAATTTTAAGAGCTGTACAAGATACAAATAATCCTTCAATTTTTTCTAAGTTTATATTGTGAATACCATCAATGATACTTTCGTGACTAACTTTAGCAATTTCCGAATCATAATTTAAATTAAAAGAACTAAAAGAATCTATATTTAAATTATTTTTTTTTAAGTAATTAAAAACTGTTAAATTTACATCTTTTGGATAAGGGGTTAGAACAGCAATATTTTTAATTTTCATTTCTTTAAAAGCACTGATAGCTGCTGTAATTGGTGTTGTAACTTTAGCTTCTGGTTTAGATTGTTGAACTTGAGTTAATATATTTTTCTCACCTATAGCAATGGTGCCAGAAGTACATCCATATGCAATAATATCAATTTTTTGTCCTGGTAAAATTTGACTAGTAACTTCAGGAATATGTTCTGCCATTTTTAGATAATTTTCATAATTCAAAGGATTAATAAAAGGTATTCTATTAAAGAATATATCTAGAGGTAAATCATGACAGATTTTTCTAAAATCTTGCTCTATAGTAAAATCAGTTGATAAAGTTATAACACCTACTCTTGGATTAGTTGTTTGTTTTATTACAGGTTTTAAATAATTTTGTTCAAAATTATCCATTATTGATTAGGAAAATAATCTTCGCATTTACCCTCTCGATAAACATCTGTTGTTGCGCAGTGAAGAGCTCCCCCAAAAGGATATGCATCTCTAAAAGGTACTGGAACTACTTCAAAGCCCAGCTTATCTAATTGATCCATTTGGTATACTTCACTAGATTCTACACATACTGTATTAGGATCTATCATTAAAACATTCATACTTAACCATACACTTGAATAACAAAGTGGTGGAGGTTGATTATGAGCTGGCTTAGCTGCATCAACAATTTTCCAATCATTATTATAAAAAATTTTTTTCTGTTCTTCAGGCAATCTTCTTTCAGGATTATTCAACATTATCCCTGGTTTCAAGGGTGTAAACGTTGCATCAATATGTGTTGGAAAAGGATCCCCTGGAAAGTTTAAGATATGAATTCTATGATTCGAAAAATGTCTTTTAATCCACTCTATTCCTTTTAAATTGGTAGTAAAGCCATGTTGAATAAAAAGATCTTTTCCCATTCTTAAAACATCTGCGGCATCAAACAGAGGTTCTTTTTCAGTTGTTATGAATTTTTTATCTCTTACCCATTCATATCTTTGATCTAATGTAATGTTATCACTTAAGTAATTGTCTCTATAAGATTCATCTGTTAATCTTGGTTTTGGAGCTGAAGACCATATCATTTTTGGATCTTCTTCAAAAAATTTTTCTAGTATTGGTCTATAACATAGATATTCAAACCATCTTGATCTAAAAGACATTGTTGCTTCAAGCATTTCACTTCCTAAAGTCAAAATTACATCTCTTGGCGGCATGCAACCAAACATGGTATCAATATCCCAGTCAGGAGTTCCGATTTTTTGATTAAAATTTATTGGTTTGGGCCTATCAACTTTGATTCCTCTTTTAGTTAATATTGAAGCAAAATTATCTAATTGAAAATTAGCTTTATCAATAGTATCTTGTGGTCTTGGTCCAAATTTACCTTTCATATCACTTTCTTCAGGAATTTTTGGCGCCATAGCTGGTTCAGCAGGAGGAATACAACATCCATCAGCTCTACCAACAATCACATGCTTCAAAGGATCCCATTCATTCCATGAATTAACAATAGTTTTTTTATTTTTCATTGTAGCCTTATAAAGTTTGTTTTTTTGATTTCTATCTTATAATATAAATATATGAATATTTCTAATAAATCTCTTTTTAAAAACAAATGCTTTGTTAATGGAGAATGGATAAATAGTGCAAATAATTCATCTATAGATGTAATTAATCCGGCTACATTAAAAAGTATTGGCAAAGTTCCTGATTGTGGGACCAAAGAAACACATGAAGCTATTAAAAAAGCCTACGAAAGCTGGAAAAATTGGAAAGAGAAAACTGCCCTTGAAAGATCTATTTTGTTAAAAAAATGGAATGATTTAATCCTAGCAAATCAAGAAGACCTTGCTCAAATCATGACTATTGAACAGGGGAAGCCAATATCAGAATCTAGAGCTGAAATCGTATATGGTGCTTCATTTGTAGAATGGTTCGCTGAAGAATGTAAAAGAGTGTATGGAGATATAATACCAGATAGATTTAAAGATAAAAGAACTGTTGTTATTAAACAACCGATAGGTGTTGTTGGAGCAATTACTCCTTGGAACTTTCCTAGCTCTATGATCACTAGAAAATGTGCTCCTGCTCTAGCAGTAGGTTGTCCTGTGATAATTAAACCAGCACCCCAAACGCCTTTTTCTGCTTTAGCATTAGCTTCATTAGCAGAAAAAGCTGGATTCCCAAAGGGAGTTATCAATATTCTAACTGGTGATGCAGAAAAAATAGGAAAAGAATTATGTTCAAATTCCTTAGTAAGAAAGATTTCTTTTACAGGATCTACTGAAGTTGGAAAAATTTTACTGAAACAATCTGCACCAACTGTAAAAAAAGTTTCTTTAGAATTAGGAGGTCATGCACCTTTTATTGCTTTTGAAGATTGTGATATTGATGAAGCTGTAACTGGAGCAATACAAAGCAAATTTAGAAACACAGGTCAAACCTGTGTTTGCGCAAATAGAATTTTTATACATGAAAAAATATACGAAATATTTATAAAAAAATTTACAGAAGAAGTATCAAAAATTAAAGTAGGAAACGGATTAGAGGAAAATGTTACAGCTGGTCCTTTAATCGATAACCTTGCAGTTGAAAAAGTAAAGGATCATATTCAAGATGCTATTAAAAAAGGATCTAAAATTGCTATAGGTGGAAAACCTCATGATTTAGGAGGAAATTTTTATGAACCAACAATTTTATATGATGTATCAATAAAAGCTAAAATTACAAACGAAGAAACTTTTGGACCTGTTGCTCCAATATATAAATTCTCTTCTGAAAAAGAAGTAATAGAGATGGCAAATAATAGTGAATATGGATTGGCATCCTATTTTTTTTCAAGAGATATTGGAAGGATTTGGCGAGTATCTGAAGCACTTGAATACGGTATAGTTGGAGTTAATACTGGTCTTCCTTCTAAAGCAGAAATTCCATTTGGAGGAATGAAACAATCAGGCTTAGGAAGAGAAGGATCTAAATATGGATTAGAAGATTTTTTAGAAATAAAATATATTAATATGGCAGGGATATAATTTTATAACCAGGCAGCTCCTCTTACTCCACTTGAATCACCGTGTATATTTTTTACAATCCTTGTTTTAACATAATCACTAAAAACATATTTCGATATTACTTTATTAATATTTTCATAAATAAATTCTATATTTGACATCCCTCCGCCTAAGATTATTATATCAGGATCTAAAATATTTATTACAGCAGATAAAGACCTTGCTAGTCTATCAACGTAATCTTCTAATGCTTTAATGGCTCTAGTATCTTTTTTTTTATATAATTCAACTATATCTTCAGATGTAATATTTGTTTGATTAATTTTATTAAAAATCCCCGTAAAACCTGGTCCCGATAAAAAAGTTTCAATACACCCACTTAAACCACAATAACATTTTTTTGCTAAATTGATCTCTTTGTCATTACTTCTAGGTAAAGAGGTATGTCCAAACTCTCCAGCAGCATAATTATTTCCCCTGATAATTTTTTTATCTATTACTATTCCTGCTCCAGTTCCAGTGCCTATTATTACTCCAAATACGATCGAATATGATTTTCCTGCTCCATCTACTGCTTCTGATAAAGTAAAACAATTTGCATCATTTTCAATTTTTACTTTTTTTTGCAACAATTTTTCAAGATCTGATTTAAATGGTTTTCCATTCATCCATATAGAGTTTGCACTTTTAATTAGAGAAGTTTCAAGAGAAATTGCTCCTGGCATTCCAATTCCTATCGAATTGATATTCTTAAATTTTTGTTCTATTTCACTTATTAGTTCTACTATCCCGTTTAATGTTCCTTGATAATTTTTTTGTGTTGGAATTCTTTTAGAATAAATTTTATTGCCTTTTTCATCAATCAAAAGCGCTTCTGTCTTAGTTCCACCAAGATCAATTCCAACTTTCATTTATAAATTGTTAACTTTTTACAATCTTCCAAATTTGAGGCACTAAGATAAGAGCTAAACCAATTTTAAATATTTCACTTGGTATAAATGGTAATAATCCAGCTTGTAAAGCTCTATCAAAACCTATGATTGTTCCTAAATATCCAACTCCAAAAGTAAAGATAATTATGGTTCCCAAAGAAAGGGGTAATAAACATTTAAGTATATTTTTTCCATAACCTAAATCTGCAAAATATCCCATTATAGCTGAGGCAATAAGCATTCCTAATAAATATCCACCTGTAGGTCCTACTAAATAAGCTATGCCTGATCCAGTTGCAAAAACAGGTATGCCTAGGGCTCCTTGAAATAAATAAAATGCTAAAGTACTAAATGCCAATCTCCAACCATAGGCCATTGAAATAAACATAACTACAAAAGTTTGCATTGTCATTGGAACAGGCCAAAAAGGGACTTGAATTTTAGAGGAGATAGCTATTAAAAGTGATCCAAAAAAAACATATAAGATAAATTTCGTGCTTTTGCTGTTTATATTGTTTAAAGGTATTAAGTTAAAAATTAATGTATTATTTTTCATAAATATCTCCTATTTTCTATAATATTAAACTATAAAATATTTAGCTTCAACAATTAGATTAAAAAAAATGTTGCTAAACCTAAAAAAGATAAAAATCCAAAAACATCAGTAATTGTAGTTAATAAAACCCCTGAAGCAAGTGCGGGATCAATTTTAAGCTTATGAAGAGTAATAGGAATAACAGCGCCTACGAAACCCGCTATTAATAAATTAGCTACCATGGCAATTGCTAAAATAAATCCTAAAAAATTATCACTGAACCAATATGCGGATATAATTCCAGTAATAACAGCGAATATAAGACCATTGATTATTCCAACAAATATTTCTTTACTAATAATTTTAAAGGTATTGTTAGGTGTTAATTCTCTTGTAGCAATTGCTCTTACAGCTACTGTCATTGTTTGAGTGCCTGCATTTCCTCCCATAGAAGCTACTATTGGCATAAGAACTGCTAATGCTACAACTTTTTCTATTGAAGCTTGAAAAAAAGCTATAACTATTGAGGCAACTATTGCTGTTAAAAGATTAATTAATAGCCATGAAAATCTAGACTTAATAGTATTAATAGTAGCTTCGAAAATATCTATCTGTCCTACACCACCTAATTTTAAAATATCTTCTTCTCTTTCTTCTTCAATAACCTCAACAACATCATCTACAGTAATAGATCCAATTACATGATTATAATCATCTACAACAGGAGCGCTTACCAGTGCATATTTAGTAAATTGATAAGCAACATCTTCTTGATCTGTTAAATAATTAATAACTCTTGTTTCTTTATGTTGAATGTTAATAAGAGCAACATCTCTTTTAGAACTCATAATTCTACCAAGTGAAACAATTCCAGAAATTTTATTTTTTGAGTCTATTAAATAAATTTCATAAAAATCAATTGGTAAATTTTTTCTCTGTGAACGCAAATAGTCAATAGCTTCTCCTACATTCCAATTGCTGTTTATAGATACAAATTTTCTTTGCATTAATCTACCTGCACTATCTTCTGGAAAAGTTAATCCTTCTTCGATCAATTTTCTTTCAGAAATAGGCAAAGATTTTAGAATTATTTCTTGATCTGACTTTTCTAGATCTTCAACAACATCTAAAGCATCATCGGTTTCTAATTCTTTTAATTCTTCTGCTAGATCTTGTAGATCAATTTTATTAATAATTTCTTCTTTTATTCCATCATTCAAATAAGTTAAAATTTCTGGATCAAACTGATCTTTTAGAATAAGAATAAATTTTTCACGGTAATTTGCATCTAAATTTTGTAATATTTCAGCAATATCTGCATTGTGAATTTTTCTAGTAAAATTAAATAAATCATTATTATTAGTAGTATCCAAAATTTTTTTTATTTGCTCTAAATATGTCTCAATTAATGTTTCTTTTTTAATTTGAAATATATCTTTGTCTCTTATATTCATAAAAGTCCTTTTGGTGCGGCTAAGAAGACTTGAACTTCTACAGGATAAATCCTACAGCGACCTCAACGCTGCGCGTATACCAATTCCGCCATAGCCGCAAAATAAGTCTATCAATTATCAGATACTTTAAATATTATCAATAAAACGAAAAAATTAATGGAAATAAATAAAAAAAAATCTCATAAACTAATTGATTATAAATATGCAATAAAATTTATGGAAAAAAAAGTTGATCAAATTATTCAACAAAAATCTAATGAATTAATTTGGTTTTTGACTCACAATGATGTGTACACATGCGGAACAAGTGCACAAAAAAAAGAAATATTAAAAATTACTAATATACCCATAATTAGCACAAATAGAGGTGGCAAAACTACTTATCATGGAAAGGGTCAAAGAATAGTTTATCTAATGATTAATCTGAATAATAGAAAAAAAGATATAAGACTTTTTATTAATATTTTAGAAAAAACAATTCATAATTTATTATACGAATTAGAAATAAAATCTAAAAGTTATAAAAACCGAATAGGAATATGGGTCACTGAAGTAAAAGGAATAAAATTAAAAAAAGAAAAAAAAATCGGATCAATAGGACTTAGAATTAAAAAATGGGTTACCTTTCATGGTCTAAGTTTTAATATATGTCCAAATTTAAGTTACTACGATAATATTGTTGCTTGTGGACTAGAAAATTATGAAACTACATCATTAAAAGATCTTGGGATAATTTTAAGTGATAAAGAATTTGATGAAAAATTTGCTTATCATTTTTTAAAAGAGATAAATAAATTTTAATAATTTTTTATCATAATGTTCTTTTCTGATATATTCATCTTATTTAAAATATTTTTCATGTAATAGGGTAAGTTACTAAAATATTCATATTTTTTACCATGTATTTTAAAATTTAAACTATATGCATTTAACATTAATTTATATTTAAATTTATTTTTTGCTGAATTATATTTAATATCTCCCATTATTGGACAATTTAAATATTTTGAAACTATTCTTAATTGATGTGTTCTGCCAGTAATAGGTGTAAAAACAATTAAAGTTTTTTTATCATAAATTTTTAATATTTTATATTTTGTAATTGATTCATATGAATTATTTTTTTTATTTTTTAAGTTTAATTTAACTGTTGAAGATT
This sequence comes from Alphaproteobacteria bacterium MarineAlpha5_Bin9, assembly GCA_002937895.1. Lineage (GTDB taxonomy): Bacteria > Pseudomonadota > Alphaproteobacteria > HIMB59 > PTKV01. The sequence goes on from PTKV01000011.1 coordinate 38,946, forward strand.
TATTTTTTGGTATTCCATCACAAATTGCTAAATATTTTTTATTAATCTGATTTTCTTTAAAAAGTTTTCCAAATATTTTCGTAGTTTGATAATTTTTTGACACAATTAATAATCCTGTAGTATCTTTATCTAATCTATGAACTAAATTATAATCACTTGAAATTTTTTTGATAAGATCATTAATTGAAATTCCTGTTTTTTTTCCACCTTGAGTTGAAATACCCTCCCATTTATTTAAAATTAGAAAATTTTGAGAATCAAATAATATTGATTTTTTAAATTTAGATATTAAATGCTTTGGAATTTTTTTTGTTATAATTTTATTGTTGTTAATAAGAATTATATTAGAAAAATTAAAAATATATAATTTATCCTTATATAATAATCTATAATTAGATTTGGTTTTTTTTCTATTTACTTTAATATTTCCTTTTCTGAGATTATTTTCAATAAAATTTTGAGTAAGCGAAAATTTTTTTTTAAGCCATCTGTCTATTCTTATATCTGATTCTTCTTTAGAAATTAGAATAACTTTATTATTTTTCAAAACTAAAGCTTTATATAATAATAACCTAAATATGCAAAAAATAAACTTAATGATATAGAAATAGCTACATATAACGTTGAAATAATTAATTTACCATTTTTTAATAATTCTATAATTTCGAAAGAGAATGTAGAAAAAGTTGTATATGATCCAAGCAAACCAATAACAAAAAAATACTTTATTAGAATTTCTGATGAATTTTTGCTTTCAAGAAAATTAATAAGAAGGCCAATTAAGAAAGATCCAGATACATTAACAAATAAAGTTGATAAAGGAATTTGAGTTATATTTGTTTTTAACAAGTATGAAGTTAAAAATCTCATTACTGATCCCAAAGAACCACCTGCAGCTATATATATAATTTTTATTATCAAAATTAATAAAACTTAATTTTCTTCTTGATTAATAGATTTTTTTTCAATTACAGGGCCACTATCTAATCCCTTAGCCTCAACATCCCTATCAACTAGTTCAATTATTGCTTTTGGGGCATTATCACCATATCTATATCCTGATTTAATTATTCTAGTATATCCACCTTTTCTGTTTTTATATCTAGTTGAGTATGTATCAAAAATTTTTTTTAAATTTTTTTCATCATTTAAAATAGAATTAACTTTTCTTCTTGAATTTAGATCTCCTTTTTTCCCCAAAGTTATGATTTTCTCAACAAAAGATCTTAATTCTTTAGCTTTAGGAAGAGTTGTTGTTATTTGTTCGTGTTTTAACAAAGCATTTGATAGGTTCGCCAACATAGCTTTTCTATGTGATGAGTTTCTATTTAGTTTTCTGTGAGTAATGTTATGCTTCATATTATTTATTAAAAGGATCTTCAAATTTTTTTGCAAGTTCTTCAATGTTTTCTGGTGGCCAATCATTAACATTAATTCCTAGTGACAACTCCATTTGAGAGAGAACTTCCTTAATTTCATTTAGAGACTTTCTTCCAAAATTTGGAGTTCTTAGCATTTCAGACTCTGTTTTTTGAACTAAATCTCCAATATAAATTATATTATCATTTTTTAGACAATTAGCTGAACGAACTGATAGCTCTAATTCCTCAACTTTTTTAAGTAGATTAGGATTAAATGGTAATGTTTCTTGAGAAGATTTTTCTGGCTCTACTTCTGGTTCATCAAAATTTATAAAAGGTTGAAGTTGATCTTGTAAAATTCTAGCTGCAAGAGCAACCGCATCATCTGGTGATACAGCTCCATTTGTTTCTACTTCTATAATCAATTTATCATAATCAGTTACTTGACCAACTCTACTATTTTCAACTTTGTAGGTTACTTTTTTAACAGGACTAAACATCGAATCCAGATAAATTTCTCCAATTGACTTATTTTCATCCTCTGCTACTTCTGCAGAAATATAACCTTTTCCTGTATTAACATTGGCCTCGATTTCAACATCAGCATTGCTATCTAAAGTCATAATAAGTTGATCAGGATCCATTACTTCTGTTTCAGAGTCTGTTTCAAAATTACCAGCTCTTATTTCGCCAGAGCCTTTTGCCTTTATGTACATTTTTCTCGCGCCTGGTGAATGAACCTTAATGCCAACTGATTTTAAATTTAATATAATATCTGTTAAATCTTCTTTTACCCCGGGTATAGTTGTAAATTCATGAACAGCCCCTTTTACTTTAATTGAAGTTATAGCTGCGCCCTGCAAAGATGAAAGCATTACCCTTCTTAGTGCATTTCCTAAGGTTAAACCAAAACCTCTTTCAAGTGGTTCAGCTACTATTACTCCATAACGACCATTGTTTTCCTCAACATTAATTTCCATTTTAGTAGGCTTTATTAATTCTAACCAATTTTTTTGTAACACTTCTATAATCTCCTTTTTTTATTAAACTCTTCTTCTTTTTCTGGGTCTGCAACCATTATGTGGAATTGGTGTAACATCTGTAATTGATGAAATAATATATCCAACTGACTGCAATGATCGTAAAGCAGATTCTCTTCCTGATCCTGGTCCTGAAACTTCTACTTTTAAATTTTTTAATCCATATTCTTTAGCTTTATTTCCAGCATCTTCTGCTGCAATTTGTGCTGCAAATGGAGTGGACTTTCTAGACCCTTTAAAACCTTTTAGACCTGCAGAGGACCAAGATAAAACATTACCATTTAAATCACTTATAGTAATAATGGTGTTATTAAATGAAGATACAATATGTGCTATTCCATTTAAAACTTTTTGTTTAGTTTTTTGTTTTGCTTTTTTCTTTTCTACCACTGCTATCCCTTTGTAACTTTTTTCTTACCGGCTATAGCAACTGCTTTTCCTTTTCTGGTTCTAGCATTTGTATGAGTTCTTTGTCCTCTAACTGGAAGTTTTTTTCTGTGCCTCAATCCTTTATAACACCCCAAATCATTTAATCTCTTTATATTTAGTGAAACTTCTCTTCTTAAATCTCCTTCAACTATAAAATCTTTATCAATTAATTCTCTTATTTTAGTAATTTCATCATCATTTAATTGATTTACTCTTTTTGATTGATTGATTGATGCTTTTGTGCAGATATCTGAGGCTCTTTTTGTGCCAATTCCATATATATATGTAAGAGCTATACAAACCCTTTTATTTGTTGGTATATTTACTCCAGAGATTCTAGCCATTTTTTTATATCAGGTATTAATGCGAATAAGATTTGGGTGAATACATGATTTTTTATATAAAAGTCAAGATAAAGTTAAATATAAATCTTTAAAAAATTCCTATTTTTCAAGCTTTTTCATAATTTCTGAATGTATTATGCTAATTTCTTGATCTCCTTTCACTGTAAAATATAACTCTGGCTGAGTGCTCTTATAGTGCTTCAAAACAGGCACAGTATCATTAAAATACTTATTTAATCTTGTTTTGATTGTATCAATACTATCATCTGCTCTATTTTCTTCAAATGATCTTTTGTTAATTCTTTTTATAGTTTCATTTTGATTTAAAGTTATTTCAAACAAATAATTAATCTTCAATTGATTATTTTGAAAAAAAATATCAATATAATTAGCTTGATTTATTGTTCTTGGATATCCATCAAAAATAAAACCTTTTTTACAATCTTTTTTAGTTATTCTTTTAGAAATTATATCGTTGATTAATTCATCAGAAACAAGACTTCCACTATTGATAATCACTTTAAGCTTTTGGGAGAGTTTTGATTCTTGTAAAAGTTCATCTCTTAAAATATCCCCTGTAGATAAATGCAAAATATTTAATTTTTCAGAAAGAATTTTTGCCTGGGTTCCTTTCCCAGCTCCAGGAGCTCCAAAAAGAAATATGATCATTAAAAATGATTCCTTAGCGGCCTTTTAATCTAGTTTTTTTCAAAAGACCTTCGTATTGATGAGCAAATAAATGTGATTGAATTTGAGTAATAAAATCCATCATTACTACAATAACTATTAATAAACTTGTTCCCCCTAGATAAAAAGGAATGGATGTTTGTGAAATTAAATATTCTGGCAAAAGAGCAACTAATGATAAGTATATTGCGCCAACTGTCGTTAATCGGGTTAATACATAATCTATATAAATAGATGTCTTCTCTCCAGGTCTAATACCAGGAATAAAACCCCCATATTTTCTTAAATTTTCTGCTTGTTCATCAGGATTAAAAACAATTCCAGTATAAAAAAATGCAAAAAATATAATCATTGATGCAAATAAAATCATATACAAAGGTTGTCCTCTACCAAGATAGCTTGAAATCATAAAAAATATATCACTGGATGAATCTGCTCCAAAACCTGACATAGTATTTGGTAATAACAAAATTGAAGAAGCAAAAATCACTGGTATAACACCTGCGGTATTAATTTTTAGAGGGAGATGAGAACTCTGACCACCATATATTTTATTACCAACTTGTCTTTTAGGATATTGTACCATTAATCTTCTTTGACCTTTTTCAATAAATACTATGAAAATTATCAATGCTAAAACCATAATAAGAATAAATAAAATAAAACTAATTGATAATTCACCAGTTCTTCCTAGATCAAGAGTTGAAAAAAGGGCACTTGGTAAATTAGCTATAATACCTGCAGATATTATTAAAGATATTCCATTTCCTATTCCTCTAGATGTAATTTGCTCTCCTAACCACATTAAAAAAATAGTGCCTCCAACAAGAGTTATTACACTTGTTACTTTAAAAAATAATCCAGGATCTAAGACTACATTACCAGTAGTTGTTTGAAGAGATTCTAATCCAACAGCTACACCATATCCTTGAAGAGCTGCGATAATTACTGTTAAATATCTAGAATATTGAATTATTTTTCTTCTTCCTTTAGAGCCTTGTTCTTTAAGAGTTTTTAGAGCAGGTATGCTTGATTGAAGTAAAGTCATTATAATCGATGCAGAGATATAAGGCATAACCCCTAAGGCAAAAATTCCCATTCTTCCTAAGGCTCCTCCTGAAAAAGTATCAAAAATTCCTAGTATACCAGAAGACTGTTGTTCAAAAAATTGCTGAAGAGAAATTGGATTTATACCTGGTATTGGCAAAAAAGTACCAAGTCTAAATACTAAAAGTGCTCCTAAAGTAAAAAATAGTCTATTTCTAAGTTCTTTAGCTTTTCCTAAAGCACCTAAGTTCAAATTTGAAGCTAATTTTTCCATTTGATTAGCCATATTATTATTCCTTACTTATTTTTGTAGTAATTTTACCGCCTGCTTGCTCAATCTGTTCTATAGCTTTTTTTGAAGCAAAAGATATTTCAATATTAATTTTTGTTGAAAGTTTTCCCACATTAAGTAATTTTAACATTCCTTTTGATTTATGAAATAAATTTCTTTTAAAAAAATCAGATTCTTTTAAATTATTTGAGTCCAACTTATTTTTATTAATTATATCTTGTAATTGAAAAAAATTTATTGTTTGAATTTTTTTTGCAAAACGATTTTTGAAACCTTTTTTTGGCAATCTTCTATACAGTGGCATTTGACCACCCTCAAATCCATTTATGGATACTCCTGATCTAGATTTTTGTCCCTTAACACCTCTTCCAGAAGTTTTGCCTAAACCAGATCCCGCACCTCTTCCTCTTCGTTTTCGTGCTTTCTTTGATTTATGATTATAAGATAATTGATTAATTTTCATTTTTCTCTTTATTATTTTTTGTTGATCCTACAATTTCAGAAATTTTTTTATTTCTTTTAGAAGCTATACTTTTTGGAGAAGCTGAATTATAAAATGCATCAAATGTTGCTTTTATCATATTATGAGGATTAGAACTTCCAGTCGATTTAGCTACAACATCTTTGATTCCCAAAGACTCAAAAATAGATCTCATTGGACCTCCAGCTATTATACCAGTCCCAGGTCTAGCAGATCTTAAAACTACTTTTCCTGAACCAAAAGTGCCTACAATATCATGATGAAGAGTTCTTCCTTCTTTTAAATTAACTCTAATCATATTATTTTTTGCATTTTCAGTCGCTTTTTGAATGGCATTTGGAACTTCTTTTGCTTTACCAGTGCCGTAGCCCACTTTACCTTTTGTATCTCCTATAACTACTACAGCTGCAAAACCAAATCTTCTACCACCTTTCACAACTTTCGCTACTCTATTAATTGAGACTAAGTGCTCACTAAAATCAGTTTTATCATTTTCAAACATATTAAAAATCCAATCCAGCATTTCTAGCTGCTTCTGCTAAAATTTTTATTATACCATGATATCTATATTTTCCTTTATCAAAAGATATAGATTTTATACCTTTGGCTAATGAACGTTTTGCTATTTCTTCGCCTATTTTTTTTGCCAAATCTTTTCTAGTAAGATCTTTGTTTTCTCTATAATTTTTTTCTAGGCTTGATGCACTAGCTAAAGTTATCCCTTTTTTATCATCAATAATTTGTGCATAAATATGATTATTAGATTTAAAAACACTTAGTCTATCTCTTTCAGATATTTTTTTTAATTTATTTCTAGTTCTTTTTTTTCTTCTGGTTGATTTATCAAGCATTATTTCTTCTTTCCTTCTTTACGAAAAATATATTCATTTTTATATTTTATACCTTTTCCTTTAAATGGTTCAGGTTTTCTAAAAGATCTTATTTTAGAAGCAACCTTGCCTAAAAGATCTATATTAGAAGATGATATGTTAATAATATTTGGCTTAGGACATTCAACTTTAACACCTTGTGGAATTTCATAATCTATGTCATGACTAAATCCAAGTTGAAGTTTTAATCTAGTTCCAGAAATAGAAGCTCTATATCCTGTTCCATTTAACTCTAGTGTCTTAATAAATTTTTTGTTAACACCTAAAATCGAATTATATATATGTGCTCTTGTTGTTCCCCAAATTGGATTTTCTTTATCTTTATCATTTATAGGAAGAACATATAATTTATTATTTTCATCTTTTATTGTATATTTTTTATCTATTTTTACAGTTAATTCACCTTCTTTGCCTGTAACTACAAATAAATTATTTTCAAAAGTATATTTAGTACCTTCTGGAATATCTATATGATTTTTCGCAACTCTTGACATCTTAAAATACCTCACAGAGGATTTCTCCCCCAACATTTTTAGCTCTAGCTTTACTATCAGACATAACTCCCATTGGCGTAGAAATAATTGAAATACCTAATCCCCCATATGGTTTAGATAATTCTTTAATTTTTGAATAAACTCTAATTCCTGGCTTAGATATTCTTTTGATCTTTTTAATTACTGGGGTCCCATCAAAATATTTTAATTCAATCTTGATCTGCTTAACACCTTTTCTCACATCAATATGACTAAAATCCCTAATATAACCTTCATCCTTTAATACATTAAGAACATTTGAATTTAATTTAGAAGAATAACAATGAGTAAAACTTTTGTTAGTTTGTTGAGCATTTTTTATTCTTGCTAACATATCTGACAAAGAATCATTAAATGACATAAATTGCGCTCCTTACCAACTAGCCTTAACTACTCCAGGTAGTGATCCAGACATAGATAATTCTCTTATTTTGATTCTAGAAAGACCAAATTTTCTATAAACTGCTCTTGGTCTACCTGTAATTTGACATCTGTTTCTAACTCGAGTTCTAGAACTATCTCGAGGAAGATCATTTAGTTTATTTTGTAGTTTAATTCTATCTTCAAGACTTAAATTTTTATCTTTAATTTTATTTTTTAAATTCTTTCTAAGATTTTTATATTTATTAGATAAAAATATTCTTTTGTTATTTTTCTGAATTAATATCTTTCTAGCCATTTTAATTATTCTCCTTATTTTCAAAAGGCATATTAAAAGCCTTTAACAATTCAAGAGCCTCAGTATTGTTTAAAGCACTAGTACAAATAGTGATGTCAAGACCTCTAACTTTATCAATTTTATCATATTCTATTTCTGGAAAAATTATTTGTTCCTTTATGCCCATAGAAAAATTTCCATTACCATCAAAACTTTTAGAATTTAGACCCTTGAAATCTCTAATTCTTGGCAAAGCAATATTAATTAATCGGTCCAAAAATTCATACATTATCTTATTTCTCAATGTTGCGCTAACTCCTATGTTCATTCCTTTTCTAATTTTAAATCCAGCAATTGCTTTTTTTGTAGATGTTTTTATTGCTTTTTGTCCGGCTATTAATGTTAGTTCTTCTTGGGCTTTATCTAGAATTTTTGATTCTTCTTTAGCTTCACCTATTCCCATATTAAGAACAATTTTTGTAATTTTTGGAACTTCAAAAATATTTTTATAATTAAGCTTTTTAAAAAGCAAAGGCTTAATTGTTTTATTAAATTCTAAAGCTAATCTTGCCATTATTTTATTTCCTTGCCAGTTTTTTTATTAATTCTAATCTTTTTATTTTTCTCCGTTATTTTAAATCCAATTTTTATACCTTTTTTTATTGAAGCATCATAATATGCAAGATTAGACACATGAATTGGCATTTCTTTTTCCTGAATTCCCCCTGGTTGATTATTATTTGGCTTTTGATGTTTCTTAACTTTATTAATACCTGAAACTACAACTTTTCTTAATGTTGGCTTTATAAAAGATATTTTTCCAGTTTTACCCTTATCTTTACCAGTTAAAACTATCACTTCATCACCCTTTTTAAGTTTTATTTTGTTAATCATACTTTATAACACCTCAGGGGCTAAACTTATTATTTTCATAAATTTTTTTGTTCTTAACTCTCTTGTAACTGGGCCAAAGATTCTTGTGGCAATGGGTTCTTCCTGTTTATCTAACAACACTGCTGCATTTTTATCAAATCTAATTGATGTTCCGTCAACTCTTTTAAAATCTTTTTTTACCCTAACAACAACTGCTTTAAATACCTCGCCCTTTTTAACTTTACCATTTGGAATTGCATCTTTTACTGAAACTACAATCAAGTCGCCTAAAGAAGCGTATCGTCTTTTAGACCCACCCAAAACTTTAATGCATTGAATTCTTCTTGCACCTGAATTATCTGCAACTTCTAAATTTGATTCGACTTGTATCATTTACTTTCTTCCTTAGTTGCTTCCATTACTACCCATTTTTTTAATTTTGAAATTGGTTTTGATTCCTGAATAGATACTGAAGTTCCAATTTCATAAGATTTATTTGTATGTGCATGGAATTTTTTATTTTTTTTAATTATTTTTTTATAAATTTCATGCTTTACTGTTCTAATCACTTCAACAACAACTGTGTTTTTATTCTTATTAGATACTATTTTCCCGTTTAAAATTCTTTTAGGCATTTTTACTTTCTTGTTTTTTATTTATTTGAGTTAATAACTGAGCTATTTTTTTTCTAGTTTTTTTGATTCCATCTGTTTTTTCTAATTGACCAGATGATTTTTGGAATCTAAAATTCAATAATTTTTTTCTTAAAGAATTAATCTCACTATAATTAGCTTGTAAACTTGATTTTTTATTTTTAGGTGACATTAATGATTCCTTTGAACAAATTTACATTTTATAGGAAGCTTAGCTGCTCCAAGAGTCATAGCTTTTTTAGCATTAATTAAATCAACTCCATCAACCTCAAACATTATTCTTCCAGGTTTTACTCTACAAGCCCAGAATTCAATAGAACCTTTGCCTTTGCCCATTCTAACTTCGGCAGGTTTTTTTGAAACTGGAACATCTGGAAAAATTCTTATCCATAATCTTCCTACTCTTTTTAAATACCTTGTAATAGCTTTTCTTGCAGCTTCTATTTGTCTAGAGGTAATTCTTTCTGGTTCTAAAGCTTTTAATCCATAGCTTCCAAAATTTAGTGAGTAGTTACCTTTAGCATTTCCATGGATTCTACCTTTGAATTGTTTTCTAAATTTAGTTCTTTTAGGGGATAACATATTCATTATCTTATATTTCCTTGTTCTTGAAGATTCTTTTCACTTGCAAGTGGATCTTTAGCTAATATTTCTCCTTTATTAATCCAAACTTTTACACCACATATGCCATAAGTTGTTTCAGCTCTAGCTGTAGCATAATCTATATCATTTCTAAGAGTATGCAGAGGTACACTTCCTTCATGGTATTTTTCTGTTCTAGCTATTTCTGTTCCACCTAATCGACCACTAACTTCTACTTTAACTCCCTTAGCACCAAGTCTCATTGAAGATTGAACTGCTTTTTTCATAGCTCTTCTAAAAGAAATTCTTTTTTCAAGCTGATTTGCTATATTTTCAGCTACAAGTATAGCTTCAATTTCTGGCTTTCTTATTTCCTTTATATCTAAAAATATTTCTAAATTAATCATTTTAGACAGAGTTTTCTTTAAATTTTCAATATCTGTGCCTTTTTTCCCAATAATTATTCCTGGCTTAGAACTATAAAGAGTAATTCTTACTTTTTTAGCAGCTCTTTCAATTACAATTTTTGAAACACTTGCATTAAATAGCTTCTTTGCTATAAATTCTTTTATTTTTAAATCCTCGTGCAAGTATTTGGCATAATTTTTATTTGAGTACCATCTAGAAGACCAAGTTTTATTTATTCCTAATCTAAGACCATTTGGATTAATTTTTTGACCCATTATTTTTTCTCTTTCTTTTTCTTTTCAATTTGTTTTTTTCTTCTTTCTTCCAAAATAATTGTTAATTTACTGAAAGGTTTTAGTATTTGTGAAGCTCTTCCTTTGGCCCTAGGTCTAAATCTTTTCATTACAAGACCTTTGCCTACAAAAGCTTCTTTTACATACAAAGAATCAATATCCAATTGTTTATTATTTTCTGCATTTGCAATAGCTGAATTAAGAACTTTTAAAACTGAAGATGAAATTCTTTTTTGACTAAATTTTAATTGGTTTATAGCTGTATTTACTTTTTTATTTATAATTAACTTTGTCATTGCATTAAGTTTTTGTGTACTTATTCTCATTTGATTATCTTTTGCCATAACTATCAAATTTTTATCCATACCTATTTTGACTCAACTTTTTTGTCTGCTGGCGTGTGACCTTTAAAAGTTCTTGTAGGAGCAAATTCTCCAAATTTATGTCCAACCATATTTTCATTAACTGATACAGGGATAAACTTTTGCCCATTATAAACACTAAACGTTAATCCGATAAAAGAAGGGAGGATAGTGGATCTTCTTGACCATGTTTTTATTACTTCTCTTTTTCCTGATTCAGATACTTTAGCAGCTTTTTTTACTAAAGTTTGATCTACAAAAGGTCCTTTCCAAACAGATCTTGTCATTTTATTTCTTCTTTCTTCTTTTAATAATTAAATAATTAGTACGTTTGTTATTTCTTGTCTTCTTACCTTTTGTCGATTTACCCCATGGTGTTACTGGATGTCTACCCCCTGAAGTTCTACCTTCTCCACCTCCATGAGGATGATCAACTGGATTCATAACAACCCCTCTTACTTTAGGTCTAAAACCAAGTTTTCTTTTTCTTCCTGCTTTTCCAAATTTAATATTTTGATTGTCTGAATTTGATACTGCACCAATTGTTGCATAACAGTTAATATTAATTAATCTAATTTCACCTGAGACCAGTCTTAGCTGGGCAAAATTGGCCTCTTTTGCAATAATTTGAGCATATGTTCCTGCTGATCTAGCTAATTGCCCGCCAGCTCCCGGTTTTAATTCAACATTATGAATATTTGTTCCAAGAGGAATATTCTTAATTGGAAGTGCATTTCCATCATTTATTTCAACTTGCTCACCTGAAACAACTTTACTTCCAATTTTTATATTTTTTGGCGAAATAATATATCTATATTCTCCATCTTTATATTTAATTAAACTTATAAAACTTGAACGATTAGGATCATATTCATTTCTTACAACTTCTGCTTCAATACCAAATTTATTTCTTTTAAAGTCAATGATTCTATATTTTCTTTTTACTCCACCACCCATTCTTCTTGATGTAATTCTGCCCTGATTATTTCTTCCACCAGTTGAACTTATTTTTTTAACTAGAGATTTCATTGGTTTCTTTTTCCATAATACAGATTTATCAATTAAAACTGTGCCTCTTTGTCCAGGTGTAGTTGGTTTTAAATGTTTTAAACTCATTTAATCTCCTGAGATGAATCAATGATTTGACCTTCTTTAAGTGTAACAATAGCCTTTTTATAATTCTTTTGATATCCATAATTACCTTTGAAGGATTTTGCTTTGCCACTAACGATTAATGTATTAATTTTTGACACCTTAACTTTGAATAATTTTTCGATAGCTTTCCTAATTTCGAAAGAAGTAGAATTTAGATTAACTTTAAATGAGTATTGATTAAATTGATTTAATGTTGTAGATTTTTCTGTAAGAATTGGTTTTTCTAAAATGTTAATAGATTTGCCGTCTGAAATATCTTTATTTTTATAAATTTTTCTCATGATAATTTTTCTGTTATATGATTAATAGATTCTTTAATTATGAAAATTTTTTCATTTAAATTTAAATCTTTTACATTAATTCCTAAATGAGAGATTAAATTAACTTTAGGAATGTTTTCTGAAGCTTTTTTAAAATTATCATCTAATTTGGCTGGATCATAAACAAATAAAGCTGATTTAAATTTAAATTTATTTAGTCGAATGGCTAACTCTTTTGTTTTATGTGATGATAAATTCATATTGTCTAAAATAATAATTTCATCACATTTATTTTTTTCTGAAAGAGCACATTTTATAGCAAGTTTTTTTTGTTTCTTATTTAAAGCAAAAGAAAAATCTCTATTTTGTGGCCCCATGCTAACTGCTCCGCCTCTAAAATTAGGAGGTTTTGAACTTCCTTGTCTTGCATTTCCAGTTCCCTTTTGGGAAAAAGGCTTCTTAGCCCTACCTCTAACTTCTGATCTTGTTTTTGTGCTTCTACTTCCTTGTCTATTTTTTGCATCTTGATATCTAATAGATTGATGTATTAAATCAGGTAAAACTTTCAAATTGAAAATAAGATCTGGCAAATCAATTTCACCAGTACTTTTATTATCTAAACTAACTATTTTCTTTTTCATTTTTAATATTATTTTTTTTTATAGAATCTTTAATAATTACAATTGAATTTGGCTTACCTGGGACAGAACCTTTTATTAGTAAAATTTTATTTTCTTTATCTATGTCAATAACTACTAGATTTTGTTTTGTAACTTTTTTTGCACCCATATGTCCTGCCATCTTCTTTCCTTTAAATACTCTTCCAGGATCTTGACAATTTCCTGTAGAACCATGAGATCTATGAGATATTGAAACCCCATGAGAAGCTCTTAGGCCTGCAAAGTTGTGTCGCTTCATTGATCCTGCAAAACCTTTTCCAATACTTGTGCCAGAAACATCAACATGTTGTCCTTTAACAAAATGAGAAATATCAATTTTACTACCAACGTCTTTAAAATTATCTTTATTAATTCTAAATTCTCTTAAATATCTTTTCGGTGAAATATCTAATTCGGCAAAAATTTTCTTTTGAGGTTTTTTAATATTTTTAAGTTTTAGGTTATTTTCAATACTTGCAATTTGAAGAGCATCATAGCCATTTTTTTCCTTTGTTCTAACGTTTGAGACTATACACTCATCTATTTTAATTAATGTAACTGGAATCATTTTTCCATCATCATTAAAATACGATGACGATCCTATTTTAGTTCCTATTAATCCAGTACGCATAATTATATTTTTATCTCCACTTCAACACCAGCTGATAAATCTAATTTCATTAATGCATCGACTGTCTGAGGTGTTGGGTCTATTATATCTAATAATCTTTTATGTGTTCTAATTTCAAATTGTTCTCTACTTTTTTTATCAACATGAGGTGATCTATTTACTGTAAATCTTTCTGTTTTATTTGGAAGAGGAATAGGTCCTCTTATTTTTGCTCCTGTTCGTTTAGCAGTATTTATTATATCTATAGTACTGGTATCCAATAATTTACTATCATATGCTCTTAGTCTAATTCTAATATCTTGTTTATCCATTATGCTAATTTTGCTTTAACCTCTTCTGCTACATTTGTTGGAACTTGCTCATAATGATCAAATTGCATTGTATAATTAGCCCTACCTTGCGATAAGGATCTTAGATTATTAACATATCCAAACATATTGGCTAAAGGAACCATTGCATCAATAACATTTGCATTTCCTCGTGTAGACATTTCTTGAACCTGACCTCTTCTACTATTTAAATCTCCTATTACATCACCCATGTATTCTTCAGGAGTAACTACTTCTACTTTCATCATTGGCTCTAGAAGGGCTGGGTCTGCTTTGGCAATTCCTTCACGAAAAGCTGCTCTTGATGCAATTTCAAATGCCAAAACACTTGAATCCACATCATGATGATTTCCGTCATAAACTGTCGCCTTAAAATCAATAGTAGGAAAGCCTGCTATAACACCTGTCTGTCTTTGAGATTCTAATCCTTTTTCAACACCTGGGATCATTTCTGTAGGTATAACTCCACCTTTAACTTGATTCACAAATTCATAACCACTTCCTGCTTCACTAGGCTCAAACTTGATTTTAACTCTAGCAAATTGTCCAGCGCCTCCTGATTGCTTTTTATGAGTATAGTCAACATCATAAGATTTTGTAATAGTTTCTCTATAAGCAACTTGTGGAGCTCCAACATTTGCCTCTACTTTAAATTCTCTTTTCATTCTATCAACCAATATTTCTAAATGAAGCTCACCCATACCCTTGATAATTGTTTGTCCACTTTCTTCATCAGTTGTAACTCTAAAACTTGGATCTTCCTGAGCTAGCCTACCTAAAGCTGTCCCCATTTTTTCATGATCTGCTTTTGTTTTAGGTTCTACGGCAACTTCTATAACTGGATCTGGGAAATCCATTTTTTCTAAAATTATTGGTTTATCAATATCACATAATGTTTCGCCTGTTGTAACGCCTTTTAATCCAACTAATGCAACTATATCCCCTGCATGAGCTTCTTTTATTTCTTCTCTATTATTTGCATGCATTAAAAGCATTCTACCAATATTTTCTTTTTTATCTGCAGTTGAATTTAAAACATTGTCCTTAGAATTAAGTGTTCCTGAATATATTCTTGCAAAGGTTAAAGTTCCAACATATGGATCAGTCATAATTTTAAAAGCTAAAGCACTAAAAGGTTCACTATCATCACAATCTCTTGTTAGTTCTTTTCCGTCCTCTGATAAACCTTTAACACTTTCTACATCTTCAGGAGAGGGTAAATAATCAACAACAGCATCTAACAAAGGCTGTACACCTTTATTTTTAAAAGCAGAACCAGTTAAAACAGGAACAAAAGATCCTTTAATGGTTCCAGATCTAATACATTTTTTAATCTCTTCTTCTGTAAGTTCTTTTCCATCAAGATATGATTCCATTAATTTGTCATCTTCTTCTACGATTTTCTCAATCAATTTTTCTCTATATTTTTTCGAAGATTCCACTAAATCTTCAGGTATCTCGGTTATATCAAATTCAGCACCTAATTTTTCTTCTTTCCATACTATGGCTTTGTTTGAAACTAAATCTACCACTCCTTTTAAATCGCTTTCAATACCTATTGGTAATTGAATTACTAGTGGGTATGATCCTAAACGATCTTTAATCATATCCACAGTCATAAAAAAATTAGCTCCTGTTCTATCAAGTTTATTCACAAAACACATTCTAGGAACTTTGTATTTGTCTGCTTGACGCCAAACAGTTTCTGATTGAGGTTCAACTCCCGCCACTCCATCAAAAACTGCTACTGCACCATCAAGAACCTTAAGAGATCTTTCGACTTCTATTGTAAAATCAACGTGTCCTGGAGTGTCTATGATATTAATTCTATGATCATTCCAAAAACAAGTTGTTGCTGCTGAAGTTATAGTTATACCTCTTTCTTGCTCTTGCTCCATCCAGTCCATTGTAGCTGCACCATCGTGAACTTCCCCTATTTTATGAGACTTTCCAGTATAATAAAGAATTCTCTCAGTGGTTGTAGTTTTTCCAGCATCTATATGAGCCATAATTCCAATATTTCTGTACTTCTGTATAGGATGTTTTCTAGCCATACTTAATTACCATCTAAAATGTGAGAAGGCCCTGTTAGCTTCTGCCATCTTATGAGTTTCTTCTCTTTTTTTAACTGCATTACCCTTATTATTAAATGCATCGATTAATTCATAAGCTATTTTTTCTTTCATAGTTTTTTCTCCACGTTTTCTTGCAGAGTCAACTATCCACTTCATAGCTAATGTTTGTGCTCTCACGGATCTTACTTCCATAGGAACCTGATAAGTAGCTCCTCCTACTCTTCTAGATCTAACCTCTAAACCAGGTTTAACATTATCTAAAGCATTGTGAAAAAAATTAATAGCCTCTTTTTTAGTTTTTTCAGCAACCATATCTAGAGCTCCATAAACAATTGTTTCAGATACTGATTTTTTGCCATCAAGCATCAATCTATTCATAAACTTTGTTAAAACTTTATCTCTATATTTGTGATCAGGTAAAACTTCTCTTTTTATAGCTGCTCTTCTTCTAGACATATCTAAATCTTATTTTGGTTTCTTAGATCCATAAACAGATCTTCTTTGTTTTCTATTCGCAACACCTTGTGTGTCTAATGTTCCTCTTAAAATATGATATCTTACTCCTGGTAAATCTTTTACTCTACCACCCCTAATTAAAACAACTGAATGCTCTTGTAAATTATGTCCTTCACCAGGTATATATGCAGATACTTCTTGACCATTTGTCAATTTAACTCTTGCAACCTTTCTTAAAGCTGAGTTTGGTTTCTTTGGTGTTGTTGTGTATACTCTAGTACATACTCCTCTTTTTTGCGGACATGCAGCTAGTGCAGGAACTTTATTTCTTTTGTTAATTTTTTTTCTGCCTTTTCTAATTAATTGATTAATAGTTGGCATTATTTAATTCCTTTCATCAAGCGTTTGGAGTGAATTCTCCACCACCATTGATTTCAAAAGTAAAGATGCGAGTGTTTATTAATATGTGTAGAAAAAGTCAAGCAAAATAAGGGAATTTAGTTAAGTTTCTTTATTTTCTTCGTTTTTTTCAAGAGAACTAAGTTTTTCTGCATCTCTCTTTTTTGCAATTGAGTGATACAATGAAGTCATTCTGCCTGTGCCAGCTGGGATTAATCTTCCAACTATTACGTTTTCTTTTAAACCAGATAATCTATCAATTTTTCCTTGAACAGCTGCTTCAGTTAACACTTTTGTTGTTTCTTGAAATGATGCTGCTGAAATAAAAGAGTTAGTTTGAAGACTAGCTTTAGTTATGCCTAATAATACAGGTTCGGTTTGGACTAATTTCTTTCCTTCATTTTCAAGTTTTTGATTTAAATCATTTAATTCATTTTTATGAATTTGCTCTCCTTCTAAAAAAGTAGAATCTCCAGGATCTAATATTTGAACTTTCTGCAACATTTGCCTTGCTATTACTTCAATATGTTTATCATTAATAGTAACACCTTGGAGTCTATATACAGATTGAACCTCCCTAACTAAATATCTTGCTAATTCCTCTACTCCTAATATTCTAAGAATATCATGAGGGACAGGAGTTCCATCAACTAATATATCTCCCTTTTTAACATAATCACCTTCTTGCACAGTTAAATATTTAGCTCTAGGTATTAGTATTTCAATTTCTTTATCTTTTTCTTTATCAGAAATTATTAATCTTCTTTTATTTTTGTAATCTTTACCAAAGCTAATTTTTCCATCAATTTCACTAATAATAGCAGGGTCCTTTGGTTTTCTTGCCTCAAATAATTCTGCAACTCTTGGAAGTCCTCCTGTTATATCTTTTGTTTTAGATGACTCTTTTGGTATTCTTGCAATAACTTGACCTATTTTAACTTCGTTACCATCATCAACACTAAGAATAGTTTCAATCGACATTGGATAAATAACCTCCCTACCATCTTCAAAAGTTAATATTTTATTTTTTGAGTCAACTAAATTAATAGAAGGTTTTAAGTTTTTAGTTTTTGTGTCTTGGCTCCAATCTGAAATAACTTTACTTGAAATTCCAGTAGTATCATCAATAATCTCTTTATAAGTTTGCCCTTGCTTTAAATCAACAAAACTTACATAACCATTTTTTTCTGCAATAATTGGAATAGTATATGGATCCCAATCTGCTAACATTTGGTTTTGTTTAACTTCTTGATTATTTTGAATTAAAATTCTAGAACCATAAGGAACATTTAAAGAAAATTTTTCATTGTCATTTTCTAAAATTTTTATTTTCGCATTTCTACTTAGCAATATTTTATTATTATTTTCATCAGTAATAATTTTTAAATTATCTATAACTACTTTTCCTTTAATTGGTGAATAGGCAGATGACTGCTCTACGGATGAGCTTGCAGCGCCTCCTATATGGAAAGTTCTCATTGTCAATTGAGTGCCAGGTTCACCAATTGATTGAGCTGCTATAATTCCAACTGATTCTCCAATATTTACAGGAGTCCCACGGGCAAGATCTCTCCCATAACATTTAGCACATATGCCTCTTTGCGTTTCACAAGTTAAAACAGATCTTATTTTTATTGACTTCTTTTCAAGTAGCTTAATGTTCTCAAGAACATTCTCCTCTATTATTTCGCCAGCAGAAATAATATTGTTTCCATCTTTATCCAATATATCTTCACAAGCTGTTCTACCTAGAATTCTTTCTCCTAGAGAAACTGTTAAATTTCCAGATTCAATAATTTCTTCAATAATTACTCCTTTTTCTGTGCCACAATCTTCTTCAATAATAGTAGCATCCTGAGCAACATCAACTAATCTTCTTGTAAGGTATCCAGAATTGGCAGTTTTAAGAGCAGTATCTGCAAGTCCTTTTCTAGCTCCATGAGTAGACGTAAAATATTCTAAAACTGATAATCCTTCTTTAAAATTTGATCTAATTGGATTTTCTATAATTTCTCCTGAAGGCTTTGCCATTAAACCTCTCATACCAGATAATTGTTTTAATTGAGCTGCGGAACCTCTAGCACCAGAATGAGCCATTATATATACAGAATTGACAGGCTGGCCTTCTGAAGGTGTAGAAATGGTTTCTAACATTTTGTCTGCAACTTTATTTGTACAATCAGACCAAGCATCTACAACTTTATTATATTTCTCACCCTGGGTGATAAGTCCTTCTTGATACTGATTTTCATATTCTTTAACCTTTTCCTGAGTTTTATCTAATAAAGACTGTTTATCAAAAGGAATAATTAAATCATCTTTTCCAAAAGATATACCAGCCTTAGCAGCATACTTAAAACCCAAGTTCATTAATTGATCTGCAAAAATAACAGTTTCTTTCTGTCCACAATATCTATAAACAGAGTCAATAATATTGCTTATCTCTTTTTTAGTCAGAGTTTTATTAACAATTCTCATATGAATATTTTCATTCTTAGGTAATACACTAGCTAAAAGCATTCTTCCTGGGGTTGTTTCGACTCTCTCAAATTCATTATTATTTGATTTAATTCTAGTTATTATACTACTATGCAAATGAATGTCTTTGTTATCTAAAGCTTTAATTATTTCATCAAGACCTGTAAAAATTTTTCCATGGCCTATAAGATTGTCTCTTTTTATTGATAAATAATAAATTCCAAGAACTATATCTTGAGATGGAACTATTATAGGTTTTCCACTTGAGGGTGAAAGTATGTTATTTGTACTCATCATTAATACTCTTGCTTCTAACTGAGATTCTAAACTTAAAGGAACATGAATTGCCATTTGATCACCATCAAAGTCAGCATTAAAAGCTGTACATACAAGGGGATGAAGTTGAATTGATTTACCTTCAATTAGCATAGGTTCAAAAGCCTGAATACCTAGTCTATGAAGTGTAGGAGCTCTATTTAGTAAAACTGGATGCTCTCTTATAACTTCTTCTAATATATCCCAAACTCTAGGATCCTCTCTTTCAACTAATTTTTTTGCTGCTTTAATAGTATTGGCCCATCCGTAAATATCTAACTTATGAAATATAAAAGGTTTAAATAATTCTAAAGCCATTTTTTTTGGAACACCACATTGATGTAGTTTTAAATTAGGTCCAACTACAATTACTGATCTTCCTGAATAATCAACTCTTTTACCCAAAAGATTTTGTCTAAATCTACCTTGTTTTCCTTTAAGCATGTCCGAAAGAGATTTTAATGGTCTTTTGTTTGTTGAAGTAATTACTCTTCCTCTTCTTCCATTATCAAATAATGCATCTACTGCTTCTTGCAGCATTCTTTTTTCATTTCTTATAATAATGTCTGGGGCTCTTAGATCAATTAATCTTCTTAATCTATTATTTCTATTAATTACTCTTCTGTATAAATCATTTAAATCACTTGTTGCAAATCTTCCCCCATCTAAAGGAACTAATGGACGAAGTTCAGGAGGAATAACAGGTAAAATTTTTAAAATCATCCACTCTGGTTTTGTTTTTGATTCAATAAAAGAATCAATTAATTTTAATCTCTTTATAAACTTTTTTCTTTTCAAATCAGACTTGGTATTTGCTAGTTCTTCTTTCAAATTTAAGCTTGTTTCTTTTAAATCAATATTTTGAAGAAGTTGTTCAATAGCTTCTGCACCAATGGATGCACTAAATGAATCTTCGCCATAATCATCTTGATATTGAGAATATTCTTCATCTGTTAAAAGTTGGCCAGATTTTAATTCTGTTAAACCTGGTTCAATTACAATAAATTGTTCAAAATATAAAACTTTTTCTAAATTTTTTATAGTCATATCAAGCATAGTAGCTATTCTACTTGGCAAAGATTTTGTAAGCCAAATGTGGGCAACAGGTGCAGCTAAATCAATATGACCCATTCTATCTCTTCTTACTTTTGATAATGTAACTTCTACTCCACATTTTTCACAAATTATTCCTCTGAATTTCATTCTTTTGTATTTTCCACATAAACACTCATAATCTTTGACTGGTCCAAAAATTCTGGCACAAAATAAACCATCCTTTTCAGGTTTAAATGTTCTATAATTGATAGTTTCTGGTTTTTTTATTTCACCATATGACCAAGAACGAATTTGTTCAGGACTTGAAATAGATATTTTTATTTTATCAAAATTTTCTATACCTTGATCTTGATTAAATATGTTAGCTAATTGTTTATTCATTCATTGACTCTATTTCTTTAACTTGTTCATTTTCTTCTTTAGTTTGTTTTAATTCAACATTTAAGCCTAGAGATTTTAATTCTTTAACCATTACATTAAATGATTCAGGTGTCCCCGTTTCAAAATTTTGATCTCCTTTAACAATAGATTCATATACTTTTGTTCTTCCAGCAACATCATCAGCTTTAATAGTTAACATTTCTTGAAGAGTATACGCTGCTCCATAGGCCTCCAGAGCCCAAACTTCCATCTCACCAAATCTTTGACCCCCAAATTGAGCTTTACCACCTAATGGTTGCTGAGTTACTAAGCTATATGGTCCTATAGACCTAGCATGAATTTTTTCATCAACTAAGTGATGAAGTTTTAGCATGTATATATAACCTACTGTAATTGGTCTTTCAAATTTTTCCCCAGAAACACCATCATAAAGAATTTCTTGACCAGTTTGACTTACTCCTGACTTTTCTAATAGATTTGTGATGTCGAGTTCTTTAGCTCCATCAAATACTGGTGTTGCAAAAGGTACTCCATTTTTCAAATTACTAGATAATTCAATAACTTCATCATCATTCATTTTTTTAATTACATTTTGATGCTTTTCATCATCATATATTTCAAGTAATTTTTTTCTTACATTCTTAGAATGACCTTCTTGATTTATATTTTTTAATATGTCTGAAACTTGTTTTCCTAAAGATGCTGATGCCCATCCAAGATGAGTTTCTAATATCTGTCCGATGTTCATACGACTAGGAACCCCAAGGGGATTTAAAACTATATCAACTGGAGTTCCATCAGATAAATAAGGCATATCCTCAACTGGACAAATTTTTGATATTACTCCTTTATTTCCATGTCTTCCAGCCATTTTGTCTCCTGGCTGTAATTTTCTTTTAACCGCAACAAATACTTTTACCAATTTTAAAACACCAGGTAATAGCTCATCACCGCTTTGAATTTTATCAATTTTATTTTCAAACTTTTGATTTATTTCACCGATTTGTTCGTTAAATATTTTATTTCTATTTTCAATCTCTGTAGTAGTTTTTTCATCCGTTATATCGATATTTAACAATTTATTTAAACTAAAATTTTCAAGATCTTCATAAGATAATTTCTGATCTTTTTTTAAATTTTCAAAACTAGAAGACAAAGTATTACCAATAAATAGCTCTCTTAATTGATTTGCAAAACTTTTTTCTACAATATTAATTTCGTCCTCTTTATCTCTAGAAAGAGTTTCTATTTCTGCTTTCTCAATACTAATAGCTCTTTCATCTTTTTCGATTCCTCTTCGTGAAAAAACTCTTATTTCAACAATTGTCCCTTTAACTCCTGGAGGAACTCTTAAACTTGTATCTTTTACATCTGCAGCTTTTTCACCGAAGATAGCTCTTAACAATTTTTCTTCTGGAGTCATTGGCGACTCACCTTTAGGCGTTACTTTACCAATTAAAATATCCCCAGACTTTACCTCAGCTCCAATGTAAACCATTCCTGTTTCATCTAAATTTTTAAGTAAATCTTCGCTTGCATTTGGCACATCTCTGGTTATTTCTTCGGGTCCAAGTTTTGTATCTCTGGCCATTACTTCAAATTCTTCTACATGAATTGAAGAAAAAACATCATCATGAACAATTTTTTCAGATATAAGAATTGAGTCCTCAAAATTGTATCCATTCCAAGGCATAAAAGCAACTAGAACATTTCTACCTAATGCTAATTCCCCTAAATCAGTTGCAGGTCCATCAGCAATTATTTGACCTTTAGTAATTTTTTCACCAACACTTACAAGGGGTCGTTGATTAATACAAGTATTTTGATTAGATCTTTGAAATTTTAAAAGACTATAAATATCAACCTTACTATTTTTTTGAGATCTTGATTCACTTGCCCTAATAACTATTCTATTTGCATCTAATTGATCTACTACCCCGTCTCTTTTTGCTACTAAAGTCGACCCACTGTCAACCGCAACAGTATGTTCCATTCCAGTACCTATAATTGGAGCCTGAGGTTTAATTAATGGCACAGCCTGACGCATCATATTTGAACCCATAAGAGCTCTATTCGCATCATCATTTTCTAAAAATGGAATAAGTGAAGAAGCAACAGAAACTAATTGTTGAGGTGAAACATCCATTAAATCAATTTCATCAATAGACGAAGTTATAAACTCTCCATTTTGTCTACAACTTATTATTTCATTTTTAAATTGACCTTTTTTGTCTATTTCTGCATTAGCTTGGGCTATAACATAATCTTCTTCGTCAATAGCACTTAAATATATAACATTATTAGTAACCTTACCACCTGCTACAATTCGATAAGGAGTTTCTATAAACCCATACTGATTAATTCTTGAATAAGAAGCCAAACTATTAATTAATCCTATATTTGCACCTTCAGGGGTTTCAATTGGACAAATCCTTCCATAATGTGTTTGATGAACGTCTCGTACTTCAAAACCTGCTCTTTCTCTATTTAACCCTCCGGGTCCTAAAGCGGACACTCTTCTTTTATGAGTTATTGCACTTAAGGGGTTGGTTTGATCCATAAATTGACTTAATTGACTTGTGCCAAAAAATTCCTTTATGGATGCAATTACAGGTTTTGGATTGATTATGTCTTGAGGCATAATTTTGTCTACTTCTAGAGAGCTTAATCTTTCCTTAATAGCTCTATCCATTTTTAATAATCCAACTCTATATTGGTTTTCTAGAAGCTCTCCTACTGAACGAACTCTTCTATTTCCTAAGTGATCGATATCATCAATTTCTCCAACACCATCTATTAACTTATGCATATGCTTAATAACATCTAAAATGTCAGATTTTTCTAAGACTCTTTTCTCTATAGGAGTAGTTTTCTTAAATTTTGAATTAAGTTTTACTCTTCCTATAGCAGATAAATCATATCTATCAGAATTAAAAAATAAGTTATTAAATAATATCTCAGCTGTTTCTATAGTAGGTGGTTCTCCAGGTCTTAAAATTTTGAATAACTCAAAAAGAGCCTCTTCTCTAGATCTAGCTTTATCTAGCTGTAATGTATTTCTTATTGAAGGATATATCTCTACATTGTCAATTTTTAAAAGATATAAATTTTTTAACTTTATTTCTTCTAAAAAGTTTAGAAACTCTTCGTCTATCTCATACCCAGCTTCATAATAAATTTTACCAGTTTTTTCATCTATAATATCATTTGCAATATAGTTACCTATTAGAGAAATTTTTTCTATACAAAACTCATTGCGTTTTTTCTTGTTTATCTCATTAATAATTTTAAAATTAACTTTAGTTCCTTTTTTAATTAAAATTTTTCCATTTTTAGGATCAAGTATATCAAAATTTATAATTTTGCCCTTAAAAAAATTAAGATCTAATTTAGCAATCCAACCATATTTATCAGCTTTATAATTAACTGCTTCATAAAAATTGCTGAGAATTTCTTCGTTTGACATACCTTGTAATTTTTTTGGATCAGGCTCTATCTTATCTTTTAAACACTTATTGGTATATTCTTCAGAAACTTTGCTTGTTAAACATTTTAATAAAGTGGTTACTGGAAATTTTCTTTTACGATCAATTCTCGCATGAATATTATTTTTAGCATCATGTTCAAAATCTAACCAAGATCCTCTATAAGGAATAATTCTTGCGTTAAATAAATATTTTCCACTTACATGTGTTTTTCCGAAATCATGATCAAAAAATACACCAGGTGATCTATGCATTTGACTAACTACCACCCTCTCAGTTCCATTTACAACAAATGTTGCATCTTTTGTCATTAGTGGAATATCTCCCATATGAACTTCTTGATCTTTAATATCTCTCACAGATTTTGTTCCTGCTTCTTCATCAATATCCCATACTATTAATCTAAATCTTGCCTCAAGTGGGCCGCTATATGTCATTCCTCTTTGGGAACATTCAGCTACTTCATATTTAGGAGGTCCTACTTTAAAACTAACATAGTCAACAGTAGCTCTTTCTGTGTAATCATTAATAGGAAAAACAGATTTAAATACTGCATGCAAACCTGTATCTAACATTTTATCTGGATCAACTGTTAGTTGAAGAAAATTATCAAATGATCTTTTTTGAACTTCGATTAAATTTGGCAATGAAGTTATTTTTGCGATTTTTCCAAAAGATTTTCTAATTTTTTTATTATTTATAAATTCAAGACTCATTTAACTTCCATTTTTAAATTAACCATCTTACTAATAAAGTAAGATGGTTAAAAAATTTATTTTAATTCAACTTTGGCACCAGCTGCTTCTAAAGATTTTTTCATTTCTTCAGCCTCAGCTTTAGCAACATCTTTCTTCAAAGATTTAGGTGCACTTTCAACTAAATCTTTTGCTTCTTTAAGACCTAATCCAGTAATAGTTCTTACTTCCTTAATTACTCCAATTTTATTTGAGCCAGTTTCATTAAGCATTACTTCAAATTGGGTTTTTTCTTCAGCAGCTTCAGGAGCAGCTCCTCCAGGAGCAGCAACTGCTGCTACAGGTGCAGCTGCAGAAACCCCCCATTTTTCTTCAAGTAATTTACTTAATTCCGCTGCTTCAATAACAGATAGGGAAGATAATTCTTCAACTATTTTATTTAAATCAGCCATTAATATTCTCCTTTGTTAAAACTAGTTACTTTTTTCTAATTCATTATTACGAGCGCTAATAATTCTAGCCACTTTACTTCCAGGTTCCTGCAATATAGAAACTATTTTTTGTGCAGGAGCATTAATTAAACCTATTAGTTTTCCTTTAATCTCATCTAAACTTGGAAGACTAGCCAAAAAATTAATTTTTTCATTATCAATTTTTTCACCTTCATACATTCCTCCGATGATTTTTAAATTAGTATGCTTTTTCCCAAATTCCACTGCAACCTTTGCAGGAGCTATCGGATCTTGAGAATATGCAATTGCGGTAGGACCAGTAAATAATTCTTTTATTGCTTCGTTTTTTGAATTAGTTAAAGCTAATTTTGTCAGAGTGTTTTTAGTAACTTGAAACTTTGCACCATTTTCCCTCATTTTTTTTCTTAACTCTTCAGATTCACTAACGTTAAGACCTTTATAATGAGCTACTACTACTGTTGAAGAATTATTTAATTCTTCTTTTAGTTTGGAAACATATTCACTTTTTTCACTACGTCTCACTTTGACTCCAGTCTTTTAGGACTTACATCCTAATTGTTATTGTTAATAAGCTCATCTTAATTAACAACAACCTGTCACGAAGCAGATCTTAATGACTTGCTTACGTCTGTGTAGGATATTAAGCTTTCGCTCCTACAGTCTTTGACAGGCAACAATACATAAGTATTGTCATTTAAATTTTGAAATCTCATTAATGCAATCCTGATGTATTAATTTCAATTCCAACTCCCATAGTTGAAGCTATGGAAACTTTTTTTACAAAGGAACCTTTTACGGTATCCGGTTTGCTTTTAATAATTGCTTCATAAAATGTTTTTAAATTTTCTAATAATTCTTCTTCTTTAAATTTAATTTTTCCAATTCCTGCATGAACTATTCCACTTTTATCATTTTTATATTGAACTTGTCCTGATTTAGCATTTAAGACTGCTTTTCCAATATCGTTAGTAACAGTTCCTAATTTTGGATTAGGCATTAAACCTTTAGGACCTAAAGATTTACCAAGTTTGCTAACAAGTTTCATCATGTCTGGAGAAGTAATTAAAATATCAAAGTCTGTATAACCTTTTTCTATTTTTTCAATCAATTCATTGTCACCAACTAAATCAGCTCCTTTTTCTTTAGCTAAGGACGCATTCTCTTCTTTTGCTATAACTGCAACTTTTATTGTTTTTCCAGTTCCATTTGGAAGATTAACAACTCCTCTAATGTTTTGATCTGATTTACTAACATCTATAGACAAATTGATTGAAATATCCAAAGATTCGTCAAATTTTACATATGTATTGTTTTTTAAAAACTGAATTGCTTCTATAGGTTCATATTTTTTTACTAATTCAATTTTTGAAATAATTTCTTTTCTTTTTTTTGACATTTTTTTCATTACTTTACTATTTCCATTCCCATTGAAACAGCAGAGCCTTTAACCATATTAATTGCTCCTTTTAAATCTACTGCGTTTAAATCCTGCATTTTTGCATTTGCTATTTCTTCTATTTGTTTATTTGTTACTTTACCTACTAAAGTTCGTCCTGGAGTTGAATTTCCTTTTTTAATATTTGCAGCTTTTTTCAAGTAATAACTAACTGGAGGAAGTTTTGTTATAAAGTCAAAAGTTCTATCTTTATAAGCAGTTATAACAACAGGTACTGGAGCTCCCTTTTCAACCTTTTTAGTTTTATCGTTAAATGCTTTACAAAAATCCATGATATTCAAGCCTCTTTGACCTAAAGCTGGTCCTACTGGAGGTGATGGATTAGCTCCACCCGCAGGTATTTGAAGTTTTATATATCCTAATACTTCTTTAGCCATAATTAAGCCTTTTCAATTTGTTTATAATCAAGTTCAACAGGAGTGGATCTGCCAAAAATAGAGACTGCTACTCTCAATTTTGATTTTTCTTCATCAATTTCTTCAATTTGCCCATTAAAAGAAGCAAATGGTCCATCTATAACTTTTACTTGCTCTCCAACCTCATAAATAATTGAAGGTCTTGGACTTTCTTCACCGTCTATAACTTGTTCGGATATTCTTTTTGCTTCTGCAGATGTTATTGGGGTAGGTTTACCTTTAGATCCTAGAAAGCCGCTTAATTTAGGGGTATTTTTTATAATATTTAGCGTATCATCATTTAAAAGCATTTTAATTAAAATATATCCAGGAAAAAATTTTCTTTCAGTGTTTACTCTTGCTCCTCTTTTTACCTCTACAATAGTTTGAGTTGGAACAGATACTTCCTCAATAAATTCAGATATGCCTAATTTTTTAGATTGTTCAATTATACTATCTGCAACTTTTTTTTCATACCCAGAATAAGCATGCAATACATACCATTTATTTTCAGCGATCATAAATTCGCACCTATTTCTATAATTTTATTAATAGCAAAAGACCAAATTTGATCTGTTAATAAAAAAAAGATAGAAAACAAAAATATTAATAAAATTACAATTGCAGAAGATATCAATACATCTCTTCTAGTTGCCCAAGTAACTTTTGATATTTCTTGTCGTACCTGTCTTACAAATTGAGCAGGATTTGTTTTTTTATTTTCTATATTCATATCACTTCTTAATTGGCAGGAGTGGAAGGATTCGAACCCTCACCTCGAGTTTTGGAGACTCACGTGCTAACCATTGACACTACACTCCTAAGAGTAATTCGCAAAAGATAACAGAGAGAAACTAAAATCTACTCCTTAATATCTGCAACTACACCAGCTCCGACTGTTCTTCCGCCTTCACGAATTGCAAATTTTAATCCTTTATCCATTGCTATAGGAGACAAGAGTTCAACTTCCATAGTTATATTATCTCCAGGCATAACCATCTCTGTTCCTTCTGGTAATTTTATTGTTCCAGTAACATCGGTAGTTCTAAAATAAAACTGAGGTCTATAATTGCTAAAAAACGGAGTATGTCTACCACCTTCATCTTTAGATAAAACATAAGCTTCTGCTTTAAATTTAGTATGAGGTTTAATCGAACCTGGATTAGCTAATACTTGACCTCTTTCAACTTCATCTCTCTTAGTGCCTCTTAGTAAAACACCCACATTATCTCCAGCTTCTCCAGAGTCTAAAAGTTTTCTAAACATTTCTACTCCTGTGCATGTAGTTTTTTGAGGATCTCTTATTCCAAGTATTTCAATTTCTTCTCCTACTTTTACAACTCCTTGTTCAATACGACCAGTTACGACTGTACCTCTACCAGAAATGGAAAAAACATCTTCAACTGGCATTAAAAAAGGTTTATCCTTTGGTCTATCGGGTTGAGGTATATGTTCGTCTACTGCTTTCATTAATTCAAGAATAGAATTTTTACCTATTTCATCATCTTTGCCTTCTACAGCAGCCAATGCAGATCCTTTAATGATAGGGGTAGTATCACCAGGAAATTCATATTTTTTTAATGTATCTTTTATATCCTCAATAGTTAAATCTATAAGTTCTTTGTCATCTACTTGATCAACTTTATTTAAATATACAACTATTGCAGGCACTCCAACTTGTCTTGCTAACAATAAATGTTCTTTAGTTTGAGGCATTGCACCATCAGCAGCATTAACAACTAAAATAGCTCCATCCATTTGTGCTGCTCCAGTAATCATATTTTTTACATAATCAGCATGACCTGGACAATCTACATGCGCATAGTGTCTTTTTTCAGTCTCATACTCAACATGTGCTGTTGAAATTGTTATACCTCTTTCTTTTTCTTCAGGTGCTTTATCAATTTGATCATATGCTGTAAATTCTGCGCCTCCACTTTCTGCAAGTACTTTTGTTATTGCAGCTGTTAAAGTTGTTTTACCATGATCTACGTGACCAATTGTACCAATATTACAATGTGGTTTATTTCTTTCAAATTTTGCTTTTGCCATTTTTTTACCCCAATATTTTTTTTTGTTTTGGAGCGGGTGAAGGGAATCGAACCCTCGTAGCCAGCTTGGAAGGCTGGAGCTTTACCACTAAGCTACACCCG
>PTKV01000012.1 GCA_002937895.1 Alphaproteobacteria bacterium MarineAlpha5_Bin9
CTAATTATTTTTGTTCATGGAAGTGGTTTAAGTCATATTACATGGGTTTTACAAACTCGGTATTTTGCTTTTCATGGTTATAGTGTTTTGGCTATTGATTTACCAGGTCATGGCTACTCCGAGGGTCCATCTATAAAATCTATTGAGGAGCAGGGACAATGGATATCAGAAGTAATTAATGCAGTTGATGTAAAGGAAGCTTCACTAGTTGGACATTCACAAGGCTGTTTAATAACAATGGAGTGCGCATCCCAATTTCCTGAAAAAATTAAATCACTAGCATTAATGGGCGGTGCAGGAGCAATTCCTATGAATCCTGAACTTTTAGAATTAGCTGAAAAAGGAGATCCTAAAGCTGTAGATCTTATGATGGATTGGGCTCATGGGCCCGCAGGACATTTTGGCGGCCATCCAGTTCCTGGTTTACATCATATTAATTTAGGTGGTTCAATTGTTATAAATGGATCAATAAAGGATAATTTAGGAGTAGATTTTAGGGCTTGTGATAATTACAAAAATGGTTTTGAAGCTGCTAAAAAAATTAAATGTCCAACAATCAATATACTAGGAGCAAAAGATAGAATGTGTCCTGTTAAAGAAGGAAAAAAACTAGCTGAAAATATAGAAGGTTCTCAGGTTGAAATTATTGAAGACTGCGGACATATGATTTTATTAGAGGAAGCCGATAAGGCTCTAGCAATTTTAAAAAAATTTATAACTAATAATCATCCGGTTAAGAATTAGTTTTTATATTTTAAATCCTAAATCAAAATATTCATCATTATACTTATTATAAGATTTTGCTCCAGAGAGTATGCTTGACATTAAAGATCCAGTTTCAGGTAGTAATTTAGTCATATAATATTTGCCTGATTCAATTTTAGCTTTATAAAATCCCTCAGGATCATTATTAAGTTTATTAAAAGATATTTCAGCATATTTTGTCCAAACATATCCAATTGAAACCAAAGCAAACATTTTTAAATAATCTACTGCTGCGCCTGCAGCTTCGTCAGGATCTTTTAATCCTTCTGCAGCAATAAAAGCAGTTACTTGTTGAAGTCTTGTATAAGATTTAATTAATAGTGGCATGAAATCTTTTAAATTATAGTTAAAACTATTTTTTTCGATATATTCTTTAACTTCATGAAAAAAACTTTTTAATAATCTACCTGTATGCATAGGCATTTTTCTTCCAACTAAATCTAAAGCTTGGATACCATTAGTTCCTTCATAAATAGGAGCTATTCTCGCATCTCTTACTAATTGTTCTATCCCATGGTCTTTAATATAACCATGACCACCATAAATTTGAACGGCTAAATTTGTAGCTTCACATCCAACATCCGTAGCAAAAGACTTAATAATTGGAGTCATTAAAGATACCCAATCATCTGCGTTTTGTTTATTAAACTTATCTTTTTCTATTTTTGCAATATCAACTTGCAAACCTGTCCAAGCCATTAATCCTCTTAAACCCTCAGTTAAGGTTTTTATTTTTAATAAATTTTTTCTTATTTCTGGATGAACTAAAATAGGATCGGCTTGTTTATCTAGAGATTTAGAACCATTTAAAGATCTTCCTTGCAGTCTTTCTTTTGCGTAATGTAAAGCAGATTGATAAGCTATCTCAGCCATTCCTAAACCTTGAACACCTACCATTAATCTTGCGCCATTCATCATTATAAACATAGCTTTCATACCTTTATTGAGATCTCCAATTAACCACCCGGTAGCTTCGTTATAATGCATTACACAAGTAGGACTTGCATTAATTCCCATTTTTTTTTCTATAGAGCCACATTCTAGACTATTATTTTCTCCCAAGGTTCCATCTGAATTTGGAATAATTTTAGGAACTATAAATAAACTAATGCCCTTAATTCCTTTTGGAGCATTTGGAGTTTTAGCTAAAACTAAATGAATAATATTTTTACTAAGATCATGTTCTCCACATGTAATAAAAATTTTAGTGCCTGTTAATTTATAAGAACCATCTTTTTGAGGAGTAGCCATAGTTTTAGTTAAACCTAGATCTGTTCCACATTGTGGTTCAGTAAGATTCATTGTTCCACTCCATTCACCTGAGGCTAATTTTGGCAAATATAAATTTTTAATATCTTCTGAGGCATTTTTTTCAATTGCTTCAATTGCATTAGATGTAAGTCCTGGATAAAGTCCAAAAGACATATTGGAAGAGCTTATCATTTCATCTAGAAACATATTTAAAAAATAGGGTAGATTCTGACCACCATATTTTTCATTAACCGATACACCTTGCCATCCATTTTCTGTAAAGTTTTTGTAAGCTTCTTTAAACCCTTTTGGAGTAGAAACTATGCCGTGTTCTAATTTACAACCCTCAATATCTCCTGATTGATTTATAGGTAATAAAATTTCTTCGCATAATTTTGCAGCCTCATCTAAAATCATTTCTAAATCGTTTTGTTCTATATTAGAATTTTTATATATTTTATTTGATTCAGAATTTATAAAATCTCTAATAAGAAACTTCATATCTTTAAGTGGAGCTTTATATATTTGTACCATTTTAATTTCTCAAATATTTACCTGTTTCAAGAATATGTTCAATTCTTTCAATTGTTAGATTTTTTTTAAATAATTTACTAATAGCATTTTTTTCTAATTTTGAAATGTATTCTTCATCTACTTGTTTGTTTATATCTGTAGTGCCGCCAGAAAGAACATGTGCAATTGTTTCTCCGACATACTGATCGTGTTTAGATATTTGTCCACTTGATCTTAAGTTATCTATATACAATTTCATTGCAGAAAATCCAGTTATTCCTGGTAAATTATAATTATTTTTCTTGGGTTGTTTATAATCTTTAATTAATTCTAAAGCTTTAACTTTAGCATCATAAAGCAATCGATTTCTATTCATTGTTATACCATCTGTTTTTTTTAGAAATCCAAATTGTATAGCTTCGTGAGCTGAAGAAGAAACTTTTGCTGAGCCAATAACTTCAAACGCTTTTAAGATAGCTGGCATAGGTCCTTTAGGGATTGATTTATTATTTTTAAATCTAGAAAGCATTTCTTTACAGCCACCCCATGCTGGAAGGATCCCAAGAGCCGCTTCAGGGAGACCGATATATGACTCTATGTGTGCTTGGACGTAATTAGATTGCAAAACTATTTCACATGCACCGCCTAAAGTTAAATTAAAGGGAGCCGCAACAACCGGAAAGTTTGAATATTTTAATTTGGTAAAAACTTCTTGTCCTCTTGTTAAGATTTTATCTAATTCAGATTCAAGACCTATATTTCCCAGGAACATGGCTTCACCTAGGTTTGCTCCAGCTGAAAAAAATTCACCTTCATTATAAATAATCATTGCTTTATAAGAGGAGGACACTAAATCAATCATTTGATTTAAAAATTCTAATGTATTAATATCTAACGTATTACTTTTACTATGAATTTCAAAAACAGTTATCCCATCGTCTATATCCCATAAACTTGCCGTAGATATTTTTTTTATAGGTTTTTTAACTTTTTTAATGTCCGATAATAAGATTATACCATTACCTCTTTTTATTTTTTTGTATTTATTTTGAATAAAATCAAAATACTTAATTTCATTATTATCAACTTTGTAAAAAATTTTATTTTCGATAAGATTTAATAATTTAGGGAGTGCTAAGCCTTCCTTTTGAAGTTCATTTTTTATCCAATCTGAACCTAGTATATCTATTATTTCGAATGGACCTAATTTCCATCCAAAACCATCTTTCATAGCTGTATCAATTGAAATAATGTCAGAAGATATTTCTTCATATATTAAAAGTACATAATACAAAATGTCTAACAAAACTCTTCTACAATAAAATGAGTATTTATTTTCAATTTCTAAAAATTGTTTTAAATTTTTTTTAATTAAATTAAAGTTTGGTATTAGTGCTTTATGACTTGACTCATACTTTTTTGTTTGTAAATTTAATGAATATTTAATTTTCCCCCCGTCCTTATTTACAAGTTTATAAAAACCGCTTTCTGCTTTTCTTCCATAGAATTTATTTGAAATCATGAAGTCAAATATTTCTGGCTTTTTGTGAAGTTTTTTATATAGATCGTTTTTTGGAATATTTTCTAATAAAGATTTAACAACTGTAGGTATTAGATCTAGACCAACTATGTCAATTAGTCCAAAAACTCCTGTTTTTGGAACATTAAAAATATTTTTAATAAGAATATCAGCTTCCTCAACTGAAAGATTATGATTAATAGCTTCAATTGCAGCTCTTTCAATCCAAAAAATACCTATCCTGTTGCCTATAAAACCAGGAGTATCCTTAGTTTCAATAATGCTTTTTCCCAAATAAAAATCAGAAAAATTTATTATTTTTTCTTTGATTACTTGATTAGTTTTTTCAGAACAAACAATTTCTAATAATTTTAAATATCTCGGAGGATTAAAAAAATGTGTAATTAAAAAGTTTTTCTTAAATATATCATTTCTTCCCTTGGTTAATTTACTTATTGGTATTGTCGAAGTATTAGAGGAAATTATAAGATCTTTTTTCATTATTTTTTCAATTTTTTCATATAATTTTTGCTTTATTTCTAAATTTTCAACTATTGCTTCAATAATCCAATCACTCTCATTAATAATTTCAAGATCATCGTCTATATTTCCTGGAATAATATTTTTAATATTTGATTTAAGAGTAATAGGACTAGGTTTAATTTTTAAAAGTTTTTTTATTGATTTTTCTGCTAAAATATTTCTATTAGAATTTTTTTTTGATAAAATATCTAGTAAATTTACTTTACATCCACAATTCGTAAAATGGGCAGCAATTGCTGAACCCATTAATCCAGAGCCTATAACTGTTATAGTTTTAATCATTAATTATTTGATTCTAATACAGTAGCTATTCCTTGACCTAATCCGATACATTGTGTTGATAAAGCATATTTTTTATTTTCTCTTTGTAAAAGTTGAGCTGCCTTACCTGTAATTCTTGCTCCTGTAGCACCTAAAGGATGACCAAGTGCAATTGCTCCACCATCTATGTTAACTTTTTTTTCTTCAATGTTCAAATCTTTGATACAAGCTAATGATTGAGAGGCAAAGGCCTCATTTAATTCAATTATGTCAATATCTTTTATTGTGAGTCCTGCGCGTTTCAATGCTTTTTTAGAAGCACCTATTGGACCTAAACCCATAACTTCTGGAGGGCAGCCATGTACTGCAATAGATTTTATTTTTGCTAAAATATCTAAATTATTTTGTTTAGCATAATTTTCATCACAAATTAAAGTTGCAGCAGCTCCATCAGTTAAAGGCGAAGAAGTTCCTGCTGTTATTGTGCCATTTTCATCAAAAGCTAATTTTAAATTATTCAAAACATCTTGATTTGTGTCAGGTCTGATAGCCCCATCTTTATTGCAATTATTAATCATAACAATTTCATTATCAAATTTTCCACTTTGTTGCGCTTCAAAGGCTTTTATATGACTATTAATTGCAAAATCTTGCTGTTTAGTTCTGGTAAATTGATATTTTTTTGCAACATTTTCGGCTGTCAAACCCATAGATAAATAAACATTTGGATTATTTTTTAGTAATTCTGGGTGAGGCATTGGATTAAAACCATTCATTGGTGTTCTTGTCATGCTTTCAACACCGCAGCAAACAAAAACTTTTCCTGCATTAATAGCTATTGCTCCGGCAGCAATATGTATTGATTGCATGCTTGAACCACACCATCTATTTACAGTCATTCCTGCAACTGATTTAGGCATATCTGATAGAAAACTTACCACCTTACCAATATTGAAACCTTGTTCACCTTCTGGAAAAGCGCATCCAGCAATTATATCTTCAATATCTTCAGTGTTTATTTTCGTTTTTTCAATTAAATCTTTAATTACTGTGGATAATAAATCTTCAGGACGAATCGATATTAAATCGCCTTTTTTCGCTATAGTAAACGGCGATCTAGAATATCCTACTATAACTGCGTTAGACATTTTTATCCTTATCTCTTAGTTTTCTTCTTAAAATTTTACCTACATTGGATTTTGGTATTTCCTCAATAAATTCTATTATTTTTGGCACCTTGTATTTAGTTAAATATTTCTTACAATGTGTAATAAGTTCATCAGAATCCATTTTTTTATTAGGCATTAGTGAAGCAAAAAGTTTAATATTTTCATTTCCAGAACTATCAAGTATTCCAATACATCCTGCTTCAAAGATATTTTCATGCATCATTGCAACTTCTTCTATTTCATTTGGATAAACATTAAAACCAGAAATTATTATTAGATCTTTTTTTCTATCAACCATTCTTGTATAACCATTTTGGTCCATAATACCAATGTCCCCAGTTTTAAACCAGCCATCAACAGTTAACACTTCTTTGGTTTCCTCTTCCTTCTCCCAATAACCTTTCATTACTTGAGGACCCTTTATACATATTTCACCAGGTTCATTAAAATTTAGAAATTTCCCTTTGTCATCTTGTATCGAAAATTCAGTAGATGGTAAGGGTAAGCCAAGACTATCAGTAAATTTGTCATTTCCAATAGGATCAATTGATGCGGCAGGAGAAGTTTCAGATAATCCATATCCGACACTTAAAACATTACCTGTTATTTTTTGCCAATTTTCAGCAACAGTTTTTTGAACTTGCATTCCACCACCTAAACTAATTCTTAGATTGGCAAAGTTACATTTTTTAAAATTAGGATCATTAATAAGCTTATTAAAAAGAGTATTAACACCACTAATAAAAGTAAATTTATGTTTTCTTAATTCTTTAACAAAACTTTTTATATCTCTTGGATTAGAAATTAAAATATTATTTGCTCCAAAATTAAAAAATGTTAAACCATTACAAGTAAGAGCAAATATATGATACAAAGGTAGCGCACAAATTGCTATATCTTCTCCGTATCTAAGGTGCTTACCCAGCCATTCTTTAACTTGTAAAACATTTGCTAAAATATTTTTATGTGTAAGCATTGCTGCTTTTACTGTTCCAGTTGTACCACCTGTATATTGAAGAAATGCTACATCATCTAAATTTATTTTTACATTTAAAAATTTATATTGAGAACCTTTTTTTATACAGTCCGAAAATAATAAACTATTTTTAATTTTATATTTAGGCACCATTTTTTTAATATTTCTTAAAACAAAATTTATCAATTTTCCTTTAAATCCTAAAAGTTCTCCTGTTGATGTAATTATTACATGTTTTATCGAAGTATTTTTTATGATTTTTTCTAAATTATGAGCAAAGTTTTCAAGAATTATTATGGCTTCTGAACGTGAATCTTTTAACTGAATTTCTAACTCTCTTTCAGTAAATAAAGGATTTATATTTTCTACAATATAACCCGCTTTGAGAATTGAAAAAGTACTTATTGGATATTGAAGAATATTAGGAAGCATTATTGCTACTCTTGCACCTTTTTCAAGTTTTAATTCATTTTGTAAAAATGATGATAAATTTTGGGATTTATTTTGAATTTCTCCAAAAGACATTTTTACACCAAAATTTGTAAAGGCAGTTTTACTGTAAAATTTTTCAGAAGTTTTTTCAAACATATCAACTAAGGACGAGTATTCTTTGAATTCTATTTCAGGAGATATTCCTTTAGGGTAGCTATTTAACCAGGGTTTATTCATTATTTTAATATATAATTGTATAATTAATATATTTAAAAATTAATCAAGATAAAGATCTTCAAATAATTTTACTCCAGGCTTTACAGCATATTTTTCAAAGTTAATTTCACCTGAACTTCTCAATATTTCCTCATCAATAAAAAATTTTCCTGTACATTCATCGCTTTTTTTAGATAATATAATAAAAGCTGCATCAGCTACTATTTCTGGCTTTCTGCATTGTTCTGGAGAAACTATTCCTCCTAACATTGCTAAGGCTGATGTATTAATTGCAGTTTTTGTCCATAAAGAATTTACAGCAATATTATATTTTTTATATTCAGCAGATAGGCCAAATGTACACATAGACATAGCATATTTTGACATTGTATATCCTGGAAAATTTTCAAACCATTTTGCTTTTAAATTAATAGGAGGGCTTAGGTTTAAAATATGCGGATTGTCTGATTCTTTTAAATATGGCAAAGCAATTTTACTGCATAAATAAGTGCCTCTGACATTAATATCATGCATTAAATCATATCTTTTCATAGGAAGTGTTTCGCTATTGAATAAATTTATTGCACTGGCGTTATTTATTAAAATATCTATTGAATTAAACTCTTTTTTTATTTCTATAAAAGCATTTTCTATTTGATCATCAAACCTTATGTCAGTTTTGATAGCAATAGATTTTGTACCAAATTTCTTAATTTCTTCTGCAGCTGTATATATTGTACCTGGAAGTTTTGAATGAGGAACATCTGTTTTAGCAAGTATTGCTATGTTTGCACCATTTGACGCAAGTTTTTTGGCTATTTCTAATCCAATACCTCTACTTGCACCAGTTATTACTACATTTTTATTTTCAAATTGTTTCATTATTTAATAAAAAGGATTTATATCTAATCTTTTTTCTCAAGAAGATCTGGACGTGTTAATTTTTCTAATTCATCAAATTCTGTTTGTTCTTTATCAAGCTTTTTTTGTTTTCTAGCTTCTATTTTCATTTTTTTCTTTAATTCCTTTTGCATTTTCCTATCGCCAGCTTTTGATTTGTGATTATAATGTATTCCCATAGCAACTTCCTTAAATAATCTATTTACTAAATTTTTTATTTCAAATCTAGTCTTTTGCAAATTATTTACTATATTTATAATATGAATTCAAAAAAACCACTAAATGGACCTAGTTTAGAGTATTCAAAAAATCCTGATAAATTAGTCATTCTTCTTCATGGATATGGAGATACAGGGGAAAATTTTATTAATATAGCAAATTATCTTTATGAAACATCAGCCCCAATTAACTTTTACTCACCAAATGCCCCAACAAAAATAAATAATTTTTCAAATGGTTTAGAGTGGTTTAATTTATATCCTAATGGAATTAATTTTAATGATGCTGGCAAAGCAGAAATAGAAATTTTAAAGCAAGATTGTATTTCTTCATTATCTTTAATTAAAAATTATATTAATGAAAAATGTAATAAATTTTCACTTACATATAATGATTGTTTTTTAATTGGCTTTTCACAAGGTGCGATGATGTCTTATATGCTTGGTGAATTAATAAATCAAAAGTTTGCAGGTTGTGCTATAATATCAGGAAGAATATTAAACTTTATAAATAGTGAAAAGAATCTTTTTATTAATACTCCAATTTTTATTTCTCATGGAGACAGGGATACAGTTCTAAAATTAGATTATTTCTATGAATCTTGTAATATTATAAAAAAGTTAGGCTTTCCATATGAATCTCATTTAATGAAGGAAGAAGAACACACTATTTCTCCTGTTTTATTAAATTTATTGAAAAACTTTATTAAAAAAAATGTATGACGTAACCAAATTGTCATATTATAATAATATATAATTTTAAGTTTGAGATGAAAATTGTTTATGAATTTTAGTTTAAGCCCGGCACTTGTGCTTAATGCAGATTTTCGACCATTAAGTTATTATCCTCTATCTTTGTGTTCATGGCAAGATTCTGTAAAAGCAGTATTTCTTGAGAGAGTCTCGATAATAGAAAGTTATAATAAAGAAATTCATTCACCATCAAAAACTTTTAAACTGCCTAGCGTAATTGCTTTAAAAAAGTTTGTATCACCTATTAGAAATCCAGCGTTTACAAGATTCAATGTTTTTCTAAGAGATAATTTTTCATGTCAATATTGTGGAAATCAATATACAGCAAATGAATTAACTTTTGATCACATTATCCCAAAATGTTTAAATGGCAAAACAAAGTGGTCGAATGTTGTTTCAGCTTGCACAAAATGTAATCTTAAAAAAGGTAGAAAACTAATTCATCAGACTGATATGACTTTAATGAAATCTCCATCTAGACCATCAGCTATATCTCTTCAGAATAATGGTAAGAACTTTCCACCAAATTACCTGCATGAAAGTTGGAGAGATTATCTTTACTGGGATGCTGAATTAGAAAACTAAATTTTTTTTGAAATTGCAATTGCAGTTTTGCATCCGGCAGTAATAACTTTTGATAAAATTTTGTAAGCAGGAGCATTTTCTGCATCATGTTTCATTCCAATATCATGATGTTCAAGTTCGTCTTCTTTAAATTTTAAAATAGTTTTTTTAAGTTTTTTTTGATCAGCACCTAGAATTTTTGCTTGTTCATCATAATGATTTCCTATGACTGCCTCAACAGCAACAGTACATGCCATAGCTGCTTTTTCTCCCATTAATGCTGTGGCAGCGCCTAAAGCAAAACCAGTTATATTCCATATAGGTAGAAAAGCTGTTGGTCTAACACGATTTTTGATAATTAATTTTTCAAAAGTTTCGATATGTTCTTGTTCTTGATCTGCCATATGTTGAATCGTTTTCCCTATTTTTGAGTTTTTTCCAAATACTGCAATTTGTCCTTCATAAATTCTTGTAGCCCCAAATTCACCAGCATGATCAACACGAATAATTTCATCAAGAACACTTTTACTAGTTTTTTTTGAATAAAATTTATTTTTATTTGATCTTTTTTTACTATTTTTTCTTTTGTTTTTCATTTAATTTTTTATAGCAGTATATAGTGCTTAATATAAATAAACAAATATATAATATTGAATTGACAGAAGCAGCTGAAAAGCCAAAAAAAGTCCAAATTACATCTTCACAATTAGTAATCGGTTGAGATAAAATTTTATTTTTTAAATCTCCCAAAGATTCTGATGAATTTAAAGAAATTGTGCAGCCAGATAGTCCTGGCAATATATTTTTTTCTACTCCAACGTGCCAAAGTGCAAAAATGCTCCCTACAAAAAATGATAAAGTGCTTATTATAGAATATAATATTAGTGAAAAATTTCTTACAAAATAAAACAAACTTAACATAATCATTAAATAATAAGGATATCTTTGATATATGCATAATTGACAAGGATATTTATTAAAAAAATGTTCAGCTATTAAAGCAGTAATTATTGCTCCGGAGCTTATAAAAAGAATTATAATAATCCAATTTTGGTATAGCTTATTCATAGAAAGAAGATAAGAAATATACCACCAAAAAATAAAATAAAAAATAAAATTGATAAAATATTAAAATACTTATCAATTTTTTTCTTTATCCAGTCTCCATATATTTTTAACAACATTGCTAATAAAAAAAATCTAAATCCTCTGCTAATAATTGCAGCAATTATAAAAATAAATATATTAAGATGAAAAACTCCACTTGCTATAGTAATAAATTTGTATGGAAAAGGTGTAAAGCCACCAGCTAATACTAGCCAAGCTCCATATGTATTATACCAATTTTCAAATGCGCCAAACTTATCATCTAAGCCATAATACCCAACTATTAATATTCCAATTGTAGAATAGAAAAATGCTCCTATACAATATCCTGCTAAACCACCTAAGACAGAACTGATTGTGCATATAGATGCATATATCCAAGCTTTCATTCTATTAGCAAGCACCATAGGAATTAAAATAATATCTGGAGGAATTGGAAAAAAAGAACTTTCAACAAAAGATATGAAAGATAAAAACCATCCAGCTTTTGGATGGTCTGCTTTTGATAAAGTCCAATTATAAATTTTTTTTAAAAATATCATTTTTATGGTAGGCGTGAAGGGACTTGAACCCCCATGAAGTTGCCCTCAATAGATTTTGAGTCTATCGCGTCTACCATTCCGCCACACGCCCTAAACATTTTTTAAGTTCTAATTTATAATTAAAAAAAATGAAATATAAAAAAATATAAAAAAAATTATTTTTTGGAAAATTAAAAATTTTCATATTTATTTTTTTGAAAAAACCTCAGCATAATCTTTTAATTTTTTTAACATAGCATATACACCATTTGTTCTTCCTGGTGTGAGTAAAGAATTTAATTTAAAGGTTTTAACTAAATCAAAATCAGCATTTAAGATATCTATTGGTTTATTGCTCCCGTAAATATCAACTAAAATAACAATCATTCCTTTTGTAAGAAAGGCATCAGAGTCACAATAAAAATTAAGTTTTTGCTTATATAGCTTTGGAACCAACCATACTTTTGCTTGACATCCTGGAACTAAAAAATCAACTTTTCTATATTCTTCAGGAAAGTTATTATTTTTTTTTCCTTGTTCTAATAGAAATTTGTATTTTTCCATAGTATCATCAAAATATTCAAGACTATCTTTATAATATATAATTTTATCCTGAATACTCATTATTATGGAAAACTCCTTAATATTTTAACACTTTTTTCCGTAAGAATATTTATTATAAATACCCCAGCTATATTTTCTAAGTAATATCTTTTTAAAATATTTTTTCATTTTTTAATTTTGTTTCCCAATCTATAGATGATTTAATAATTTTATTTATATCATTATATTGTGGTTTCCATTTTATTTTACTTTCAAGTAAACTAATATCAGAAATTGAAGAAAAAGCGTCACCTTCTCTTTTTTTACCAATTTTTATTTTTATATTATTTTTAGTATTATTTTTTAACGCATCCAAAACCTCTTTAACTGAATAACCTTTTCCATATCCACAATTCATTATTAGAGAATTATTAGATTCTACTAAATAATTTATAGATTCCAAATGTATATTTGCTAAATCACTAACATGAATGTAATCTCTTATAGCAGTACCATCTTTTGTTGGATAATCATTTCCAAATATAGTAATAGATTCTTTTTTACCAATAGCTGTTTCTGCTGCCAGTTTAATTAAATGTGATGAATCTTTTGAAATTAATCCACATCTTAAACTTGGATCTGCTCCAGCTACATTAAAGTATCTTAAAATCATATAATTAAATTTATTTTTTTTTCTTAAATCAATTAATATTTTTTCAGCTAAAGCTTTTGATTTTCCGTATGGATTTATTGGATTTAATTGATCACTTTCACTAACTTTATATTTTGTTGTATTTCCGTACACTGCTGCAGTAGATGAAAATATTATATTTTTAATTCCATTTTTTATGCAATTTACAAATAACATTTCTGAATTATAAGTATTATTATTATAATATTTTTTTGGATTTATAATTGATTCTTTTACTTTTATATATCCTGCTAAGTGAATAAGAATATCAAAATTATTTTTTTGTAATAAATTATTAATAAAATTTATATCATTAATATTTTTTTGATAAAATGATGCTTCCTTTGGTATTAGATATCTATAACCATTACTTAAATCATCTATTATAGAGACTTTATGCCCTGATTCTAATAATTTATAACTAACATGGCTTCCAATATAACCAGCTCCACCTGTAATAAGAATATTCATTAATTTATCTATAGTTTTTTATTTAAATTTTAGATTAATAACAATATAGAATAATAATAATTTTATGTTAAAAAAAATTAATAAATGTCATAACACAAAAGATTTTAGAAAACTTGCAAAAAAACGACTGCCTAGTCCCATTTTTCATTACATTGATGGCGGCTCTGACGATGAGGTAACTTATAGAAGAAATACTGAATCGTTCGAAGAATGTGATTTAGTACCAAATGTTTTAGCTGGAGTAGAAAATATTGATATGTCTACTGAAATTATGGGTAAAAAAATAGATATGCCCATTTTTTTAGCTCCCACAGCTCTTCAAAGATTATTTCATCATGATGGAGAAAAAGCTGTAGCTAGAGCTGCGCAAAAATTTAATACAATGTTTGGAGTATCTTCACTTGGAACAACAAGTATTGAAGATATAGATAAGGAAATAAATACTCCAAAACTTTTTCAACTATATGTTCATAAGGACAAAGGTCTTACTAGAAATATGATTGATAGATGTAAAGAGGCAAATTTTGATGCTATGGCTTTAACTGTTGATACTATTGTTGGAGGTAATAGAGAAAGAGATCTTTATACAGGTTTTACTTATCCTCCTAAGTTAACATTTAAAAGTCTTTTTAGTTTTGCTTGGCATCTAGATTGGAGTTTAAATTTTTTAATGAGATCTAAGTTCGAACTAAGTCAAATAAAAGATTATATTAATGAAGGTACATCTCTTGCAATAAATGTTGGAGATTATTTTACAAAAATGATTGATCAGTCTATGGATTGGAAGGCAGCAGAAGAAATCAATAAGCTTTGGGGAAAAAAATTTGCATTGAAAGGAATTATGTCAGTTGAAGATGCTAGGAAGGCTGTTGATATAGGTGCTTCAACTATAATTCTATCAAATCATGGTGGTAGACAATTAGATGGATCAAGAACTCCATTTGATCAATTATCAGAGATAGTTGACGCTGTAGGCCATAAAATTGAAATTGTTTGTGAAGGAGGAATAAGAAGAGGTACACATATATTAAAGGCTTTATCATTGGGGGCTAATGCTTGTTCAGGTGGTAGGTTTTATTTATATGCTCTAGCAGCAGGTGGGCAAGCAGGAGTTGAGAGAGCTCTTAGTAATATTAAATCAGAAATATTAAGAGATATGAAATTAATGGGTGTTAACAACATAAGTCAACTTTCAAAAAAGAATATAAGATTTAGATAAAAATTTTTATAATTTTAAATTAAAATATCATGTATTTAAAAAATTATTTTTTTTAATTTTCTTTTTATTAAAGAAGTAGTTAATTAAATTTTGACATGTTTCTACCCCCATTCTTCTTTTGCACTCTTCAGTCAAGGCAGCATTATGAGGTGAAAAAATTATGTTATTTAATTTAAATAATGGATTA
Organism: Alphaproteobacteria bacterium MarineAlpha5_Bin9; assembly: GCA_002937895.1. Lineage (GTDB taxonomy): Bacteria > Pseudomonadota > Alphaproteobacteria > HIMB59 > PTKV01. Next base: position 14,820 of record PTKV01000012.1, read on the forward strand.
TTTTTTAAAGGAGGTTCGGTTTCAAAAACATCTAAACCAGCTGAATGAATAATTTTTTTACTCAGAGCCCAATAAAGATCTTTTTCTTTGATTATAGATCCTCTGGAAGTGTTGACAATAATACAAGTTTTTTTCATTTTAGTTAGGTGTTTTTTAGTAATTAAATATTTAGTTTTTTTAGTTAATGGTAGATGAATACTTATAAAATCTGCTTTTTTAATACCTTGGTTAAAATTTATAGGTATACAATTATTTTTTTTTATAGTTTTCTTATCAACATAAGGATCATAAACCAGCACATTTGATTCAAAAGCATTACATCTCTTTGATAGAGATTTGCCTATTCTTCCAAATCCAATGATAAATATATTTTTTTGGTATAGTTCATAAGAAGGTGACATTTCATATTTTTTTCTAAAATTGTTGGATCTTACTAATTTATCTGCAATAAAAGAATTTTTACAAAGATTTAAGAACATAGATATTACATGTTCTGCAACAGAAGCTGAGTTTGAATTTCCAGTTATTAAAATAGTAATTTTTTTTTTATTTGTGAAATTTACATCTATATTATCAACACCAACTCCGTGTCGAGAGATAATTTTTAATTTTTTACATTCTTGTAAAATACTTTTATCTAATTTTGAAGTTCTAAGTGCTATCCCATCAATATTTTTAAGCTTATTAATAAGATTTTTTTTTGAGAAATTTCTGATAAAGTTTAAAGAGAACTTATATTTTTTTAATAATTTTACACCATCTTCATGAATATTTCCTATTAAAGCTATTTTATACATTAAATTTTAATACTATATAATTTTTTTTAAAAAAAAACAAAAATAATCAAAATTATGTTCTAATAAATTTATTTGTTTTTAAACCATTTGTTTTTAATTTGATTTTTAAAACAGAACCCCATAGTGGTTCTATCATTTTTTGTTTATTACTTAATTTATGTGATGCAGATGTGATAAATAATATATCAAATTTTTTTCCACCAAAAACACAACTTGTAGGACAAGATATAGGAAGTTTAATTGTGTCTATTTTTTTTCCATTTTTATTATATTTATTGATTTTAGAGCCATAAATTATTGCAACAAAAATATTCCCCTTATTATCTGTAGTCATTCCATCGGGTTTACCCTCAGAAATAGGAATCTTTATGAATAGTTTTTTATTTGAAATAGAGCCATCACTATTTAAATTTGCAACATAAATCTTACCTAGCCTTGTTTCAGAAAAGTATATTTTTTTATAATCAGGGCTAAATGTTGGTCCATTACTTATAATAAAACCTCCAATTATTTTTTTACACTTTAAATCATTATCTAACAAATATAAACTTCCTGTTTTTTTGTTATTAATTTCATTCATTGAACCAACAAAAAACCTTCCTTTGTTATCGCATTTACCATCATTAAGTCTATTATTAGGTAAATTTTTTTCAGGATTAAAAATATTCGTTATTTTTTTATTAATTAAGTTAACTATTTTTAATCCATTTTTAGATCCTATTATAAACAAATTTTTTTTTATATGAGCGATACAAGTAATAGTTTGATTAAAACACCAGGTTTTTTTTTGTTTGTTTCTAATATTATACTTATGAATTAATTTTCTTTTTATATCTATCCAATAAAGAGAATTATGTTCTTCTACCCAGATAGGGCTTTCTCCTAAAATATCTTTTGAATTAAATAACAATTTTACTTTTTTTTGATTCATAAAATACTAGATTGGGAAATATTATCTTTACCAACTACCTATATTTTTCATTGATTTCCAAGGATCTTTTATTTCCAAAGCTTCTCCATCTTGAAGCAATTCTATAGATATATTGTCTGGGGATTTGATAAAAGCCATTCTTCCGTCTCTAGGAGGTCTATTAATCGTAATTCCTTTTTTCATTAAGTTATCACATGTTTTATAGATATTCTTTACGCTAAATGCGAGGTGACCAAAGTTTCTTCCACCATTATAAATTTCCGTTTTCCAGTTATAAGTTAGTTCAATTAATGGTTGATTTTTGTCCTCAAAATTTTGTCCTAAAAAAATTAGAGTAAATTCACCTTTTTCATTATTAGTTCTTTTAATTTCTTTCATTCCTAATTTATTACAAAAAAAATCAAGAGATTCCTCAATATTAGATATCCGTATCATTGTATGAAGATATTTCATTTAATTCTATTTATATTATAAATTTATTAAAATAAATACATCTTTGTAATTAAATACTTTTAAAAATTATCATAAATATATAAAAATATTGTTAAAATTATAATTATTAGATTTAGTGAAAATATATAATATTAATTTAAATTCAAAAATTAAACTTAAAAATTTAAGTTTAGCAATTGGAAATTTTGACGGAATCCATATTGGACATAAAAAATTAATTTCACAACTAATAAATAAATCAAAAAAAAATAATTATCGTAGTTCGATTATGAGTTTTAAACCACATCCTAGAGAATATTTTTCAGGTAATCGAAATAATTTTGAAATAATTGACAATAAAAGTAAAATTAAACTTTTATCTGAATTGAATGTAGATAATTACATATTATTAAAATTTAGCAAAGCAGTTTCAAGTTTGCCACCTGAAGATTTTATAAATAAAATATTATTTAAAAAATTAGGTGTTAAGCTTTTAATTGTTGGGTATGATTTTAAATTTGGCAAATATAGATCTGGCGGTGTTAAGTTATTAAAAAAATTATCAAAAAAATACAACTATAAAGTCTCTATTTTAAAACCAATTAAATCAAAAAAAACAAATAAAGTTTTTTCCTCCTCTCGAATTAGAAAAAATATTTCTATTGGAAATTGTGAAGGTGTTTTTCATTATCTTGGAAGGTACTGGTCATTAAGAGGCAAAGTAGTGCGAGGTAAAAAAATGGCAAGTAAGATAAATTATCCTACCGCAAATATTTTACCTCCTAATTTAATAAAACCACGAAAGGGCGTTTATGCTGTCAAAGTTATATTTAAAGATAAAAAATATACTGGTATAGCTAATTTTGGAGAAAGGCCTACTGTTAATGGAAAAAAATTACTTTTGGAGGTTCATATTTTTAATTTTAATTATGTACTTTATGGTAAAGATTTGACTGTAGAGTTTGTAAAGTTTATTAGGGATGAAAAAAAATTTAAGAATTTTGAATTTCTTGTAAAACAAATAAAAAAGGACTCTCAAGTAGTATTAAAACTTTTTAAAAGAAAAAAATATGGAATATAAAGAAACTCTTTTTTTACCTCATTCATCTTTTGAAATGCGAGCAAATCTTCCTCAGAAAGAACCTAAAATTCTTGCTGAATGGAACAAGCAAAATATTTATCAACAATTAAGAAGTAAATCGAAAGGTAGAGAAAAATTTGTTCTTCATGATGGTCCTCCTTATGCAAATGGTCATATTCATATGGGAACAGCACTGAATAAAATTTTAAAAGATGTAATTACACGCACTCAACAAATGAATGGTAAAGATTCAATTTATGTTCCGGGTTGGGATTGTCACGGTTTGCCAATAGAGTGGAAAATTGAAGAGCAATATAGAAAAAAAGGAAAAGATAAAGATAAAATTCCAATTATTCAATTTAGAAAAGAATGCAGAGACTTTGCAAAAAAATGGATAGAAATTCAAAAAAAAGAATTTAGAAGACTCGGTGTTGAAGGTGATTGGTCTAATCCTTATTTAACAATGTCATATGAAGCAGAAGCTCAAATTGTTAGAGAATTGGGTAAATTTTTAATAGATGGTAGTTTGTATAAAGGTGCGAGGCCAGTTTTATGGTCAGTAGTAGAAAAAACAGCTTTGGCTGATGCTGAAGTAGAATATGAAAATCATACTTCTAATACTGTTTATGTAAAATTTAAAATAATCAAGAGTAATTTAAAAGATTTAATTGATAATTCTATTTTAATTTGGACTACAACTCCATGGACAATACCAGGAAACAGAGCGGTAGCTTATGGAAAAGATATTGAATATATTTTGTTTGAGGTAGATTCAGTTTTTGAAGAAAGCTTATGTAAATCTGGTGAAAAAATCATTATTGCTAAAAATTTAATGGAAAGTGTTTTAAAGGATTGTAAAATTGATAATGTAAGAATTTTATCTTCTTTTAAAGGTTCAAATCTCAAAGGTTCTGAGTGTGAGCATCCATTTAAAGCAATAGGTTATGATTTTAAAATAAAAGTTTTAGAAGGTGATTTTGTTACAACTGATCAAGGAACAGGGATAGTTCATATTGCACCGGGACATGGTGATGATGATTATAAATTGGGAGTTAAAAATAATATTGATATAGTACAGACTCTTAATGATGACGGAACTTATAATAGTCATGCAAAGGGATTTGAGGGAAAACATGTTTATAAGGTTGATATATTAATCGCAGAAAAGCTAAAAGAATTGAATAATTTATCTGGACAAGGTAAACTTACTCATAGCTACCCTCATTCATGGAGGTCTAAAGCTCCTCTAGTTTTTAGGAATACTCCTCAGTGGTTTATTTCAATGGAAAAAAACCAATTAAGGAAAAAAGCTTTAAAATCAATTGATTCAACTACTTTTTATCCAAGTCAAGGTAAGACAAGACTTAGATCAATGATTGAAACTAGACCCGATTGGTGCATATCCCGACAAAGAGTCTGGGGAGTACCTCTACCTCTTTTTGTAAGTAAAAAAAATGGAGAACCTTTAAGGGATATTAAAGTTATAGAAAGAATTGCTACAATTTATGAAAAAGAAGGAGGAGATGCTTGGTTTACAAGTGATCCCTCAAGATTTTTAGGTGAAGATTATTCTCCTGAAGACTATGAGCAGAGTATGGACGTAGTTGAGGTTTGGTTTGATAGTGGTTCCACTCACTCTTTTGTCCTTGAAAAAAGAGAAGATTTAATTTGGCCTGCGTCAATGTATTTAGAAGGAAGCGATCAACATAGAGGATGGTTTCATTCTTCTTTATTAGAATCTTCAGGAACAAGAGGTAGAGCTCCTTATGATAGTATTCTTACACATGGTTTTGTTGTCGATGGAAAGGGACGTAAAATGTCAAAATCTCAAGGTAACGTAATTTTACCTGAGGATATAATGGCAAAATATGGTGTTGATATATTAAGATTATGGGTAGTAGCCTCAGACTATTATGATGATTTAAGACTTGATAACTCAATTTTAAGTTCACAAGTAGATTCGTATAGAAGAATTAGAAATACTTTCAGATATTTGATTGGTAATTTATATAATTTTAAAGGATCAAGAAAAATAAATTTTGATAATCTTCCAGAATTAGAAAAATATATTTTACATCGTTTATGGGAAATTGATAAAATAGTTAAGAAGTCTATTAAAGAATACAATTTTCATTTGATTTTTACTACTTTATTGAATTTTTGTTCTAATGATTTATCTTCTTTTTATTTTGATATTAGAAAAGACACCATATATTGTGAAGATGTTAAGTCGAAAAAGAGAAACGCAACTCTAACTGTTTTAGATATCTTATTTAACTCTCTTGTTAAGTGGTTTGCTCCATTTCTTGTATTTACGTGTGAAGAAGCTTGGCTGGCGAATGGGAATAAAACTAGTATTCATTTAGAAGATTTTGATTCAGTTTTAGATAAATATGAGAATGAAAACTTAAAAAATAAATGGTTAAATATAAAAAATATCAGAAAAGTAGTTACTGGTGCCATTGAATTAAAAAGATCAAATAAAGTTATAGGTTCAAGTCTTGAAGCTTCTGTTAATATCTATTTATCAAAAGAAATTAAAGAAAGTGTTAAAAATATAGATTTTGCAGACATAACAATAACTTCAAATTCAAATATTCTAGACAAAGATGAAAAGTTGAACTTTTTTACCTTAACAGATATTGAGGGAATAGAAGTTGAAATTAACAAAGCTAAAGGTAATAAATGTGATAGATGTTGGAAGATTCTTGAAGAAGTAAAAAATAATAATAATCTTTGTAAGAGATGTGATGAAGTTGTTAAAAACATTCAATAAAATATGAAGTTTGTTGTTTTATCTATTTTAATAATTTCAGATTTTATTTCAAAAAAAATAATTGTATCATATCTAGATGTAAATCAGTTTGTTACTATAATGCCTTATTTAAAGATCACACATATTCATAATTACGGAATATCTTTTGGATTATTTTCTAATTTTTTATCTTCATGGATAATTATTTTAGTTGGTTTGATTATTTCGACTTTTCTATTTTTTTGGTTAATTAAATCAAATTCATTAATTGAAAAATGGGGCATATTATTAATATTATCTGGAGCATTAGGAAACATATTTGATAGAATTATAAATAATTATGTTGTAGATTTTATATACATGCATTACAAAAGTCATTACTGGCCAGCATATAATTTAGCTGACATTTATATAACTATTGGTATATTGCTAATATTAATGACTACATTTAAGATTTTAAAGGAATAAGTATAGTAATTTATGAATAAGAGCATAATTAGTAATTTATTTATTTTTCTTTTTTTAACAATTTTTACTACTAATTGTTCTTCAGTAAGAGAGAGTGCTGGAGTGTCAAGAAAATCACCCGATGAGTTTACAGTTATTGAAAATCCTCCTTTAGTAATTCCACCTGATTTTGGTCTTGTAGCCCCCGAACAAATGAAAGAAAACAAAATAGAAAATTTAGAATCAGAACTTGCAGAAGAAATTTTATTTGGTTCAGATAAAGAAAACAACTTAAAAAACAATAACTTATCTAGCATGAATACTATTTTAGATAAGACCAAAGCAAATGAAGTCTCTAATGAAATAAGAAAAGAAATTGATGAAGGGATTGCGAATGAGATTGATACGAAAAATATTTTTGGTAATTTATGGGAAACAGAAGAAGAGGTTTTGGATGCAATTAAAGAATCAGAAAGATTAAGAAATGAACAATTTAACAAAAATCTTTCCGTAGATGATTAATTTTAATATTAAATATCAGAATAACATCTTAGATAACTTTATTAAAAAATTTGATAAAAATAAAGTTACATATAAAAAAATAAATAAAAAAATTCTTAATATTCCTGCTCTTAATATTGATAACTTAATTAAAGATATTAAAAATATTAAAAAAATAAAAAAAAAATTTATTAACAATAAAAAAAAAATTATTATTTTAGCTACTGGAGGTTCAAGCTTAGGTGCGAAAGCTTTAATAAATCTTTATGATAAAAACTTAAAAAAGAAAATTGATTTTATTGATAATATTGATCCTATAATATTTGCATCTAAAATTAAAAAATTAAATTTAATGACAACTGGATTTATAATTATTTCAAAATCAGGAAAAACTCCTGAAACTTTAAGTCAACTTTCAGCATTAGTTGAATTAATTTCAAAACAAAAAAACAAAAAAAATATATTAAGAAATTTTATAATTATTTCAGAAAATAATAATAATCCATTAAGGAAAATAGCAAAAAAAATCGAATGTATTTATTTAGTTCACGATTCAAAAATAGGTGGAAGATATTCAATTTTTTCAAAAGTGGGTTTATTTCCCGCGTCTTTAATTGATATAGATATTAATAATTTCTTAAGAGGCGCTAAAAGCGTTATAAATGAAGTAAAAAAAAATAATTTCAATCAACATTTAATAGGCGCTACTGTTCACAAATACTTAATTGATAGTTTATCTGTTAATATGAATGTTATAATGACTTACTCTGACTTATTATATTATTTCGGAAAATGGTATTTGCAACTTTGGTCTGAAAGTATTGGAAAAAATAAAAAAGGATCTACTCCTATTCATTCTATAGGAACTACCGATCAACATAGTCAATTACAATTATATTTAGATGGTCCTCGAGATAAATATTTTACTTTTATAACTACAGATCACACAAAAAAGGGTTTAAAAATGAATAAAGCAATTCTTAATTACAAGGAAACTAGCTTTTTTTCTGAAAAAAATATGGGAGATTTAATGCAGGCTGAGCAGGTTGCCACTTTAAAAACCTTTAGAATGAAAAAAATTTTTTTTAGAGAAATAAATTTAAAAAAATTTGATGAATATTCAATGGGTCAATTATTTGCATTCTTTATTATAGAAACAATTGCAACTTGTTATTTATCAAATGTGAATCCATTCAATCAGCCTGCAGTAGAAATAGGAAAAAAATTAGTTAAAAAATTTATTTAATTTTTAAAAAATATATAATTGTTTTTTTATACACATTTTTTTTTAAATTGTAATAAAAATTAGGTATTTCAAATTTGTTTTTTTTTGCTGCTTCAATAACAATGATCCCATTCTTTTTTAAAATTTTTGATTTATATATATTAACTAGAATTAATTTTATTAATTTATCATTATAAGGCGGATCCATAAATATTAATGAAATTTTTTTATTTATGTTCAAAAACTTTTCTTCATAAACATTTGATTTTATTATTTCATAATTTTCTAAATTAGATATTTTTCTACAATTTTCTTTTAAAGTTTTTATTATTTTTTCATTTTTTTCAATAAAATATGCATATTTTGAGCCTCTTGATAATGCTTCTAATCCAAGTGAGCCACTTCCAGAAAACAAATCAAGTATTACAGTATTATGTAAAAGATTGTTTTTTAATTTAATTTCATAATTTTCTAAAATAGAAAATATAGATTTTCTTTTTAGAATAGATGTTGGTCTTACATTAAATAATGGAACATCTATTTTTATATTTTTTTTATTGCCACCTATTATATTAATCATTAAATTCCTTTGGTATTTCATCTATCTCTTCAATTTGTCCAGGTTTAAGATCTTGACAATTAATTGAACCAAAGTGAGTACGAATTAATTTTACAATTTTCCAATTAAAAAATTTACAAATTTTTCTTATTTCTCTATTTTTTCCTTCTTTTAATCTAAAAGTTATAATTGAATTATTTTTAGAATTAACTAAAATTTGTGCATTTATTTTTTTATAAGATAAATTATCGATTGTTATTCCGTTGTTTATTTTTCTTACTTCATTAATATTTATAGAATTTTTTAAGTATACTTTGTAATTTCTTTCAATATTGGAAGATGGTAGTTCTAATTTTCTAGCAAAATCTCCATTATTTGTGAGTAAAATTAATCCCTCACTCATATAATCTAATCTTCCTATTGAAATTACCCTAGGCATTTCATCAGGAATCAATTCAAATAAAGTTTTTCTCATTTTGTTATCTTTATTTGAACATATTATTTTTATTGGTTTATATATTTTCCAAAGTCTTAAATTATTTATTAGTTTTATAATTTTACCATTTACTTTTATTATATCTTGTGATGAAACATTAATATTTGGTTTCGCACATATAATTCCATTTATTTCGACTTTTTTATCTAAAATTAATTTTTCAGCATCTCTTCGTGAGCATTGTCCTGAATTTGAAATATATTTAGCTACTCTCATTTTTAATTTTTTTTGTAACTTTGACAAAGTTTGTAAATATTAATTTATCGTATTTAGTGATTAAAAATTCAGGATGCCATTGAATGCCCAAGCACCACCTAAGTTTTGTATGTTCAATGCATTCGATTGTTGAGTCAAAAGCATAAGCTGAGACTATTATATTTTTTCCTAAATTTTTTATTGATTGGTGATGAGCACTATTAACGTTAATTTTATTTTTATTAAGTATTTTATGTAGTTTTGTATTGTTTATGATATTAATTGAATGACTAGTTTGATTTCTTGGTTTTATTTGTTCATGATTAATTTTTTTATTGTTAATATTTTTAATGTCTTGGTTTAAATCACCTCCAAAAAAAATATTTATTAATTGTGCCCCACCACATATTCCAAGAATTGGAACTTTCTTTATTAAACATTTTTTTAAAAGTTTAATCTCAAAATTGGTTCTTGTTAATTTTAAGTTTCTTGATCCTCTATTTTTTTTTCCATACAATTTGGGGTCAATATCAAAATTGCCTCCTGTAATTATTAAAGCGTCAATTATTTTTGAAAAATAATTGATATTTGCTATATTATGAGGAATTGGCAATGCAATTGCACCATATTTTTCTATAGAATTTACATAATTCTCCCTTATTGCATACCAAGGAAATTTCGAATATCCGCCATTTTTTTCATTATCCAAAGTTATTCCTACAATTGGCTTTTTCATTAATTATTTATTAAAGTATAATTAACAATATAACCATAATATTTATATGAACAAAATTAATTATATGGATTTAGCATTAAAACATGCAAAAAAAGCGCTAATTTATAATGAAGTTCCAATAGGGGCATTAATAGTAAATGAATCAAATAATAAGATTTTATCTCTTCAACATAACAAAAACTTAGTGAATAACTCTCCTATTAATCATGCAGAGATCTTAGCAATAGAGGAGGCTTGTAATAATCTAAATAGTAGATATTTAAACAATACATCTATTTATGTAACTCTTGAGCCGTGTTTAATGTGTTTGGCGGCAATTTCAGAGGCTAGAATTAGTAAACTTTATTTTGGTGCCTATGACAATAAAAAAGGTGCAACTAATGATATTAATAATTATTTTTATAAAAAAAACTATTATATACCTGAAATATATGGTGGTATTAATGAAATGAAATGTGGAAAAATACTAACTAATTTTTTTACTAATTTAAGAAAAAAAAATGCAAGATAAAAACATTCCAGAATATAGTGTAACTGCTTTTAATAATGCTTTTCGCAAAATAATTTTTTCAAATTTTGAATATATAAGAATTAAAGGAGAAGTTAGCGAAATAAAAAAATCTTCTAAAGGTCAGATTTATATAATTATCAAAGATGAAAGTTCTGTTTTAAGTGCTGTAGTTTGGTCAAATAATATTAATTCCCTAACCATTTATCCTGAGTTAGGAATGGAGATAATTGCAAGTGGTAAAATTACTTCATGGCATAAATATAAAACAACTTATCAATTAGACGTCGATAATATTGAAGTTGCTGGTGAAGGAGCTTTGCTAAAAATAATTGAGGACAGAAAAAAAAGACTTGCATCTAAAGGTTTTTTTGATTTAAAACATAAAAAAAGCATTCCTTACCTGCCTAAAAAGATTGGAATTATAACTTCCCCCACAGGATCAGTTATTTATGACATTTTAAATAGATTAAAGGATAGGTTTCCAATACCAGTAGATTTATGGCCTTCTTTGGTGCAAGGAAAAGAAGCTCCTGAAAATATTATTAAAGCGATTAATGGTTTTAATGATTCAAATTATTATAATCCTCCTGATGTTATAATTATAGCTAGGGGAGGAGGGAGTGTAGAGGATCTTATGGCATTTAATGATGAAGAATTAACAATTAGTGTTTTTAAATCTAAAATTCCTATTATTTCTGCAATTGGTCATGAAACGGATTTTACTTTAGTAGATTATGCTAGTGATTATAGATGTCCCACTCCAACTGCAGCAGCAGAAAAAGTTGTGCCAGTAAGAGAAAATTTGATTATACAAACAATTAATCTTGATCAAAGGTTGAATGTTTCGTTTAAAAACAATTTTATTCAAATAAAAAAAACATTAAACAATTTTTCAAGACTTTTAAAGGATCCAAAAACAATTGTTAATGATTATATAAATAGATTTAGTAGAATAGAAAATGAATTATCTAAAACATTTTTAAATTTAATTACAAATAAAAAAAATTTACTTCTCCAAATATCTACAAATATTAAATCTCCAGAATATTTATTTTCATTAAAAAAATTAGAAATTATTAACTTAGTAAAAAATCTAAATAAACAAATTTCTTATATATATAATGCAAATAAGATACGATTGAAAAATAATTCTCGATTTTTATTAACGAGTTCAGTTGAAAATAATTTAAAGAAAGGTTATGTACTTATTAAAAATAAAAATAATATTTTAAAAAGATCTACTCAAATAAATAAAGAACAACATTTAAAAATAAGATTTTTTGACGATCAAATTAATGTAAAAATAAAAAAAATTTAATTGAATCTATTATGTTGCCAAAGCCACTGATCAGGTTTTTCCTTAATCCATTTCTCTATTAAGCTGTTGATTTTATTCATTAATAAAATCTCATCATTTAAATAATTTTTATTAAATGGTTTATGAAATATAACACTTAAATTATTTATATTTTTTCGTTTTACCTGTATTGGAACTAATTCTAATTTATATTTTAAAGCAATTTTTAAGAAACCAGTTTGTGTTTTAACATTTTGATTAAAAAAAATTGTTTTTTTTCCTGTATTATCTTTTTGATCTATTAACAGTACTATAGACTTATTATTATTAATTGCATTAATCATATCTTTAGCACTTTTTTTTCCTTTGGGGCTAAATTGAATATTTTTATTTTTGATGCTTGAAATTCTTTTATTCAAAATATACTTATCTATAAGAGGATTGTTGATATGTCTATATATAGCAACAACATTTAAACCAATTTTGTCTAGAGCAGGAACTATTACTTCCCAATTTGCTTGATGAATACCAAAAAAAATTATTTGTTTATTTTTATTAATTGTTTTTTTTATATTATCTAAACCTTTAATTTCTAATCTTTTTTTTGCTATTTTTGGAAGTATAGATAATTCTGAAAAAGTTTTGCCAATGTTACTCCAACTAGCGTCAATGTTTTTTTTTAATTCTTTATTTTTAATATTTGGTAATGATTTTTTGATGTTTGATAAAGCTATTGTGTTTGATTTACTGTAACGACCTAATAGTCTGAATATATTTGACCCTATTATAGAAACTAAATTAATAGGAAGTAGTCTAAATATAGAAAAAATAATAATAAATAGAATATATTCAATAATGTGTTTAATATTTTTCATTATTTATAGAGTTATCATTTACATAAAAATTTTCTAATATATTTGAAATTATCTCAACAAGCACTTCCTCATCTTCAAAAGAAATTTCACCATTTAATGTTTTTACTAGAGGTCTATAAGATTTTGGAATTCTAATAAAATCCTTTTGAGTAGTTACTAAAATTGATTTAGTTTTATTAGTTGTTTCAACTAAGTCCAATAAGTCATTTTCAGTATATATATGATGATCAGGAAAAGAGACTTTTTTTACAATCTTAGCACCTTGTAATTCTAATGTTGTAAAAAATTTATCAGGATAAGCTATACCCGCAAATGCAGTAATATTTTTGCCCTTAAAGATTTCATTATTTTTATCTATTTCAAAATTTGCTTTAAAGACAGGAATGGTATTAGGTATTCTTTGTTTTAACTGATCACTTTGTTTGCCAATTATTATAACTGCATTGGCTCTAGATAAACCTCTTCTTACACTTTCTCTTAAAGGACCTGCAGGCATTACTTTATTATTGCCAAATTCTTGCTCTCCATCAATGACTACTATAGATATATTTTTTGAAATAGATGGATTTTGAAAACCATCATCTAATATTAAACAATCTGCTCCTGCATTTTTAGCTAAATAAGAAGATTTTACTCTATTTTTGCCAACCCAAGTTTTAGCTATTTTAGATAATAAAATGGGTTCATCTCCAACAGAAATAGCAGAATGCCAATTTTCTACTATTAAACTATTTTTTATAATACCCGCATAACCTTTAGAAATAAAATGAGGATTATAACCAGCTTTCTGTAAAAGTTTGCAAATTTTCATTGATACTGGGGTTTTACCTGCTCCACCAACTACAATATTTCCAATACAAATAGTTGGTATAGGAGATTTGTTTTCAATAGAGATAATTTTATGGATTCTAGTGCCAATACGAAACAAAATTGAAAAAGGATAAAGTATTTGAGAATATAAACTTTTTTTCTTTATGTACCAAAATTTAGGCGCTTTTAACATCGATATTTTTTACAAAATTTTCTATTTGATTTAAAAGTTTTTGAGATTTTTGAAAATTATCAATAGCAAATCTTTTGGCATTATTTTTAAGTTTTACAATGTCATTTTGGTTATTTAATAGTTTTGCAATTAAGAAATTAAGTTCTTTAACATCATAAACTATATAGCAACCTTTTATTTCTAGCATTTCTAAATATATGTTTTCCCAGTTATAAATATTTGGTCCAGTTATAACAACACAATTATTATGGGCAACTTCTATAGGATTATGCCCACCTTTATTAACAAATGAACCTCCAAGAATTACAATATCGCATAAATCATAAAAGAATGTCATTTCACCAAGTGAATTAATTATATTAATATCTTTAAATTGTTTAGTAGAATCAATTGTATCACAATCAATATTTTTTTGTTTAAAAAATTTTTTAATTTGAGATGAGCGTTCAGGGTGTCTAGGTGCTATAAATACTTTAAATCCTTTAGAAACAAAATTCTTGATAGTGCTAAATAATATTTTTTCTTCATTATGATGAGTGCTTGCAAACATTATTATTTTTTTTTCATCAATATATTTCTTTACATATTGTGATATATTTAATTCATTCTTTTTTTCTATAAATGATAGTTTTAAATTTCCCATAAATTTAATTTTTCTTTTTGATAAAAATTCTATTCTTTCCTTATCTAAAATACTTTGGGCATATATTTCTTCGAATGAACTTAATATTGATGTAAAAAAACTTTTGAAAAATTTCCATTTTTTAAAAGATTTTGGCGATATTCTTGAATTAACCAAAAGACTGTTTATTGATTTTCTTTTAATTAAATTTAGAGTAATCGGCCATAAATCTGATTCTATCCAAATTACGCAATCTGGCTTCCATTTATTTAAAAAACGGTTTACACAAAAACTAACATCAAATGGAGCAAATTGATGAATAATTTTTTTATTAAAATTTTTTTTAGCATAATTTGAAGCTGTTAAAGTTGTTGTAGTAATTAAAAGATTATACTTGTTGTAAAGAATATCAATTAATTTAGATGCAGATTTAAATTCACCAACACTAGCTGCATGAATCCAAATTAGCTTTCCTTGGGGTTTCTGAAAATTAGTAAAGCCAAATCTCTCATAAACTCTTTTAGAATCTTCTTTATTTATTATTATTCTGAACAAAGTATTTAATAAAATTAAAGGAATAAATAAATAGCCAAGAAATTTATATAAATTTATCATACAAAAATATTTTCCTTAGCCTTTAAAATGCAATTATTAATTTCATTTTCAAGAATTTTTTGATATTTTAGTATTTCTTTATCAGAAATATTTTTTTTAATATATATTGGTTTTGCCCATACAAAACTACATCTTGCGAACGGAAGAGTAATTAAAAAAGAATCCCAAGAATTAAGTTGTTTATTTTTAGATGACCAAAATCCACAAGGTATTATTGGTATGTTCAATGATTTAGCAATTTTAATAATACCATTAGATACTTTTTTTTTAGGACCTCTTGGCCCATCTGGTGTAATTCCTATATATTCATTATTTTTTATGATTTGATATATTTTTCTTGCTACTAATATGTCTTTAGAAGATGGGATATTTTTTAAGTTAAAAAATTTACCTACAATAGCTCCAAATCTACCATCACTATGATTAGAGGCAATAATATTTATTTTTTTATCAGATTCCCAGCAATATGAAATCATCATTAATTGACTATGCCAGAAAGCTAAAATAAAAGGTTTATTATTAATCCAAAATTCTTTTGGCACATTGTTATTTTTTTTAATAATTTTTGAAGTATATCTAACAAATAAAATATATAAAAAAGTTAAAAAAGCTAAAAAATACTGAATAAAAAAATTTTTTACGATTCTTTTTTTTATCTTCATTGGTTTAATTTACCACTATTATATAATTTATAATAAAGCTCATTGTTAGAAATTAAGCTTTGATGAGATCCACTACCAATTATTTTCCCTTTATCAAGGACATTTATAATATCTGCATCTTCAACCGTACTTAAACGATGGGCAATAATTAAGCAGGTTCTATTTTCCATTAGTCTTTTAATCGAATCTTGAACGTCGATTTCACTTAAGTTATCTAATGAAGAAGTAGCCTCATCCAACAATAAAATTGGTGCATCTTTAAGTAATGCTCTTGCAATTGCAATTCTTTGTCTTTGTCCACCAGATAATTTTATTCCACTTTCACCAATATTAGTATTAATACCGTTAGGTAAATCATTGATAAATTCTGTAGCTCCTGCCTCACTTGCTGCTTTTTTTACTTCTTCAAGGGATGCTTCAAGTTTACCATATTTGATATTAGCCAAAACACTATCATTAAATAAAAAAGTTTCTTGTGTGACTAATGATATTTTTTCACGAAGTGATTTCAAACTATATAAATTAATATTTTGATTATCTATTAAAATATTACCTTTTTGTGGATCAAAAAATCTTAAAATCAAATTTATTATTGTGGATTTGCCAGATCCAGATTTTCCTACAAGTGCAATTTTTTTTCCTGCTGGAATTACTAAATTAAAATTTTCTAATATTTTCTTATTTTTATAACTAAATTCTATTTCTTTTATTTCAATTTTACCTTTTGGAATTGAAATAGAATCTTGATTTATTTCAACTTCTAAATTTCTTAATTCTTTATCTAATAGTTCAAATATTCTTTCAGTGCTAGCTAACCCTTCTTGCATACTAATATTTAAATTTGCAAGTGCTTTGACAGGTTGATAAGCAAGAAGTAAGCTAACCAAAAAACTCATGAATTGTCCAGCACTCATACTATTATCTAATACAAAAATTCCTCCAACATATATTGATAAAGCAATAGCTAAACTTCCGATAAATTCCATTATTGGTGTTAATCTATTGCTGATAAAAGAAGATTTTATATAGTCATTTCTAATTTTTATTATTGTTTGATTTGCTTTTTTTTCTTCAAATTTTTCTCTTCCATAAGCTTTGACTTGCCTGATACCCCTTATGCTTTCTCCAAGAACATTAGAAAAAGTAGCAATTTCATTTTGTATAATATAAGTAATTTTTCTTATGCCTTTCCCAATTTTTCTTATAGGCCATAATGCTAAAGGAAATGCAAAAAAAGCATAAATAGTTAATTCCCAACTTTGATAAAACATGTTTCCTACTAAAAAAATTATAACTAGCGTATCTTTTATTACTCCTGTTACCGATTTAATTATTGCGGCTCTTAGTTGATATGTGTCATTTATTAATCTTGAGATCAAGTTTCCTGTTTTAGATTCAACATAAAATTTCAAATTAAATCTCATTAGTTTATTAAACATTTCAGATTGAAGCATAGCTATTATTTTGTGTGAAACTTTACTCATTTGAAAAGAATGCAGATAAGTCGCAAATCCTTTAGCTATAGTTGTAATAATTATCGCAAAAGGAATTAAGTATAACATTTGCCGATCTCCCTTGATTAATACTTCATCTAGAGCAGGTCTAACTAACCAAGCGTGTAAACCCGTTGCCCCTGCAGAAATTATCATCATCAACAAAGCAAATAAAATTCTATATTTGTGTGGGGATATATAATTTTTAATTAATCTTAAAATTATTTTTTTATTTTTTTTTATTTTCATATGATGATATTTAAAAAACTAATAAATATAAAAAACAAATTAATCCAAATATATTATTTTCTTTAAAAAATTTATTTGAACTAGTTGTTGAATTAATTTCCCATTTATTTAAAAAAACTAAAATAGTAAACAAAATCATAATTATTACTAAAAAACTAATAAATGAGCCATTATTTCTAAATGAAATAAAACTTAAAAGTAATAAAAAAATAGAATAAAAAGTAAATACATACTTTTTACCAGATTCTCTAAATAACACAGCAGTAGAAAAAATTTTATTTTTTATGTCATCATTTATATCTTGATATGCGTATACTGTATCGTAAGCCAAAGTCCAAAAAATACATGCAATAAACAAAATAAAATTATTTAAACTTAAATATTCTAAAAATTCAAAAGAAACCATTATAATTCCCCAGCTAAATGAAATTCCTAGGAATAATTGTGGCCAATAAGTTATTCGTTTCATGTAGGGGTAAATAATTATCAAAGGTATAGAACATAATCCAATAAAAATAGTAGTAATTTTAAACTGTATTAATATATAGAATGATAATACTAATAATAATGCTAAAAATATATAACCTTCTAATAAGCTAATTTCTTTTGTTACTAGGGGTCTATTTAATGTTCTGATAATATTTCTGTCTAAGTTAATATCAATTATATCATTAATTATACATCCTGCACTTCTCATTAAGAAAGCACCAATAAAAAATATAATATACCATTTAAGTAAATTATTATCTAAAGTTTTAGTATCAGCTAAAGCAAACCAAGATGGCCACATTAATAGTAAAAAACCTATTGGTTTATTTAATCTAATTAAAGAAAAAAAAGATTTAATTTTATTTGGATAAGAAACGAATGCCATTGTATAATGATTAATAACTTATAATATTTTTATGGAAAAGTCCAAAACACGAATTTATATTCCGAATAAAATTTCACCTAACTTACTAATATATGTTAAGGATAAAAAACACCATTATTTAAAAAATGTTTTAAGAGTTAAAATAGGCAATAAAATTAATATTTTTGATGGAATTACTGGAGAGTGGCTTACTGAAGTAATGTCAATAAATAAAAATAACACTGTATTAAAGATAAAAAGTCAAATTAAAAATTTTCAGCCTTCTGCAGATGTATGGTTAATCTTTTCACCTATCAAATTTTTGAGAATGAACATTGCAATACAAAAAGCTACTGAATTAGGTGTTTCTAAAATAATACCCTGTATTACGGAATTTACTAATATACGAAATATTAATATAAATAACTGGAAAGCAAATTCTATTGAAGCTTCTGAACAAAGTGAAAGAATCGATATACCAATTATAACAAAAGAAATTAAATTAGATGATTTGTTTAAGAATTGGCCTAAAGATAGAAGTATTTTATTTTGTGATGAGAAAAAAGAATATAAAAATGACTTTGTTGATCATTTAATAAAGTATAGATCAAAAATGAAAAAATGGGCAATTATAATAGGACCTGAGGGTGGATTTTCTAATATAGAAAGAGAAATAATATCTAGCTTTGATAAAACTGTATCGTTTTCAATGGGGGAAAAAATTTTAAGAACTGATACAGCTATTACCGTAGCTTTATATTGTGTGCATCAATTAATTAATTAATTTTCTTAACTTTTTAATATTTAAGTATATATATAGAATATATTTTTAATTATATGACACTTGCATACTTAATTTTACTTCTATTAGTATTATGTATTTTTATATTTTGTTATTTCACTGCTACTTGGGTTTGGATAAAAGTAAAAAAAAATAAAAATAACGAAGAAAATATTAAAAATATAACAAAAGAAAATAGAAGAGATTTTATTTATCTTTCTACATTAACTGTTGGTGGTATCGGAGTTGCATCAATGATATGGCCTTTTTTAAAAAGTATGAATCCAGCAGAGGATACACTAGCTTTAGGCACTGTTGAGATAGATATATCAAATATAGAAGTTGGCCAAAGTATTACAACAAAATGGAGAGGAAAGCCTATCTTTATTAGACGTCGCACACCAGAAGAAATAAAAGAAGCAAAAGAAGTAGAGATAGCTAATTTAAAAGACCCAGTGTTAGATATTGATAGAGTTCAAAAAGAAGAATGGCTTGTATTAGAGGGTATATGTACTCATTTAGGTTGCGTACCATTGGGACAAAAAATGACGGATACAAAAGGTGATTACAATGGCTGGTTTTGTCCATGTCATGGTTCACATTATGATACTTCTGGACGTATTCGTAAAGGTCCAGCACCTGACAATTTAAAAGTTCCTCCTTATACTTTTATTACTAAAACTATAATAAAAATTGGCTAGATTTAATCTAAATTTTTAAAATTTTTTTTAAAAGTTTATTTGCAAAAAATAACAAAATAAAAGAAGTTACAATAACAATTACTGCTATTGATGCTCCTGATAGTCCATTAGTATAACATACTGCACATCTTGCAAAAACATTTGTGGGTATTATAAACAATAGAGAAAATAAAATAAATATTTTGTTTATCATATAAACTTATCTAATAGAATTATTAGAAAAATCAAGAATAGATAAATAATAGAATATAGAAATATTTTTTTTGCAATAATACTATCATTATCTTTTGTTTTGTTAAGAAACAAAACATAGCATAAATAGACATAATATAGTCCTAAAACAATTGAAGCAGAGATATAAATAAAACCAACAAAATTAAATAAAAAAGGAAGTAAAGATACAGCAAACAATATAACCCCATATATTAGAATATTGATTTTTGTCAGTTGTATCCCTGATACTACTGGAAGCATTGGAATATTTGCATTTTTATAATCATCATTTTTAAATAATGCTAGTGCCCACGAATGAGAAGGAGTCCAAAAAAAAATAATTAGAAAAAGAATTATAGGTTCAAAGCTTAATGAATTGGTAGCTATAGTCCACCCTATAATTGGAGGAAAAGCTCCTGCTGCTCCGCCAATAACAATATTTTGGGAAGTCCGTCTTTTTAACCAAATAGTGTAAATAAAAAAATAAAATAAAATTGTAATGAATAAAATTGAAGCAGATAAAAAATTAGAAAAAAAATATAACAATATAATTGAGAGGAGACTACATATAATTCCAAATATTAAAGCTTGGTTTTTTGTTATCTTGCCAGTTGGAATTGGTCTAAGGCAAGTTCTTTTCATTAGTGCATCTAAATCAGCTTCATACCATTGATTAAGAGCTCCAGCGGCTCCAGCTCCTATAGCAACAGCTATCAAAGAAAATGCTGAATTTAAAAAACTTATTTGTGCAGGAGCAATTAATATTCCTACAACACAAGTAAAGATTACCAAAGACATTACTCTTGGCTTCATTAGTTGAAATAAATTTCCTAAAAAATTTATGGATGTGTTAATCTTTATATTACTATTATACAAGTTAGGTTCCTAATCTAACTACCAGTAACCAAAAAGTAAATTTTTCTAATAAGTTGAGTGTAATATGACTCATGCCACATTATAAAAACGAATACTAAAATAGCAAAACATGGAACGAGTATAGCTAAAATTATTGCCAACCGCTCCCAATACATATGCATAAAAATAGCACATATAAAACCTGCTTTTAACATCATAAATAATAAGATTAATCCCCATCGAGTAAATCCTTGAAATCCATACCAATCTACCCAATATGAGAAAGCGCTAAATACGAATAAAAGAATCCATACATAAAAGTAAATTTTAAGTGGATGTTGTTGTGTATCTTCAGCCATAAATTACCTCACCATAAATAAAAAAATGCGAAAATAAAAACCCAAACTAAATCTACAAAGTGCCAATATAAACCCATTATTTCAATTGCTTCATAATTAGATTTTTGCGATGTAAAATAGCCTCTTCTACCTGTATCAAAATCTCCTCGCCAAGCTTTTCGCGTCATTATAAATAAAAATATAACTCCAATAGTAACATGGGTGCCGTGAAATCCAGTAACCATAAAAAATATGGCACCAAATTGAGGAGCTCCAAAAGGATTTTCCCAAGGGCGAACTCCTTCCATAATTAATTTAGTCCATTCGAAAGCTTGCATTCCAACAAAAGAAGCTCCAAATATCGCTGTTGCAAGCATTAAATAAGCACACATCTTTCTATTCTTTTCATATCCATACTTAACTGCTAAAGCCATTGTTCCACTACTAGTTATTAAAATAAATGTCATAATTGCAATCAAAAGGAGAGGAACGTTATAATGACCTATATGCAGACCAAAAACTTCACTTGCATTAGGCCATTCTACTTTTGTAGAAAAGCGGACTGTCATATAAGAAATTAAAAAAATACTAAAAACGAAAGTATCACTAACCAAGAATATCCACATCATAGCTTTACCCCAAGGAACCCCCTTAAAGACTTTTTGATCTGATGCCCATTCTTTAATAGCTCCTCTATTAGGAGGAATAGTTACTTTTGTTTGTGATGAAGATTCTTCCATATATTATCCTATCTAACTAAATATCATTAAGCCAAATAATACAACCCAAACTGCAAGTAAAAAATGCCAGTAGATTGCACATAACTCTATTGTATGTTTGGATTTATTAATTTCTACATTTTTTGGATACCAAACTTTTCTTAATGTAATATTCCAATAAAATAAACCACCTAATAAATGTATTCCATGTAAAGTTGTAAACACATAAAAATATGCATTAGCTGGATTTGTTGAAACATAGTACCCTAAATTTATTAACTGATTCCAAACAAAAAGTTGACCTAATATGAAAATTAAAGCTAAAAATCCTATTATGATTAAGCCATATTTTACTTTATCAAAATCATTTTTCTTTGCAGACAATTGGATATAGATAAAAACACTACTACTTATAAAAAGAGTCAATGTGTTAAACCACAACATAAAAGGTTCAGGCATTTGTTGCCAGTCTGCATAAATCATTCGGTCTGAATATGTAACTATAAATAAGCAGAAAAATATTGTACTAACAAACATTATGAATCTTAGGCCAAGCTTTCCTTTACTCAAATTTAAAGTTTCACCATCATGAAGATCATCTAATTTTGCCTGCTCAGGTTCCCAGGGTTTTTGGGAAAGAAGTTGAAAAATACTTTGTTTTTTTCTCATGTTTTTTCAACTTCAGCATTAGGGACTTGGCTAGCTGGAATATCTTGCGGAATAAAGTCATCTGTTGCACCAGGAACACTATAATCATATGCCCATCTGTGAACAACAGGAAGCTCTTTTCCAAAATTACCATGTGTAGGTGGAACTTCAGGAGTTCTCCATTCTAAAGAACAAGCTTTCCATGGATTTTTATCTGCTTTTTTTCCAAATTTTGAACTAGTAATTATATTATATAGAAATAATATTTGAGTAAAACCAACAATTAAAGCAACAACTGTAATAAATTGATTTAAATAATTAGTTGAAACAGCCATAAATTCACTATCATACATTTCAAAGTATCTTCTAGGCACTCCCACAAATCCTAAATAATGCATTGGGAAATAAATTGCATAAGAACCTAAAAAAGTTACCCAAAAATGAAATCTGCCCATTCCTTCGTGAAGAAGTCTACCTGTTATTAATGGAAACCAATGATAAATAGCTCCAAAGACTACAAGAACTGGAGCTATACCCATAACCATATGAAAGTGAGCTACTACGAAATAAGTATCTGATAAAGGAACATCCACAATAACATTGCCTAAAAAAAGACCTGTTATCCCTCCATTTACAAAAGTAACAATAAACCCAAGAGCAAAAAGCATAGGTATTGTTAGTTTAATATTGCCTCTCCATAATGTTATAACCCAGTTATAGACCTTGATAGCTGTTGGGACGGCTATAATAAGTGTTGTTGTTGCAAAGAAATATCCAAACCATGGATTCATTCCAGCTACATACATATGGTGAGCCCAAACTACAAAACTTAATCCGCCAATAATAACAATAGCCCAAACCATCATACGATATCCAAATATATTTTTTCTTGCATGAACAGAAATTAAATCTGAGACTATTCCAAAAGCAGGAAGCGCAACTATGTAAACTTCAGGATGTCCAAAGAACCAAAATAAATGTTGAAACAAAA
The DNA here is from genome assembly GCA_002937895.1 of Alphaproteobacteria bacterium MarineAlpha5_Bin9. Taxonomy (GTDB): domain Bacteria; phylum Pseudomonadota; class Alphaproteobacteria; order HIMB59; genus PTKV01. Next base: position 38,401 of record PTKV01000012.1, read on the forward strand.
TAGGACTACCACCACTATATTCAGTTTGCTCTCCAAATTCAACTATTGCAGGCATAAAAAAACTTGTGCCTAGAAGATTATCTAGTGTCATCATTATGCATGAAACAATAAGTGCTGGAAAAGCAAAAAGAGCTAAAACTGTAGCTGTAAAAATTCCCCAAACTGTTAAAGGCATTCTCATAAGTGTCATTCCTCTTGTTCTAGCTTGTAGAATTGTAATTACATAATTCAAACCACCCATGGTAAAACCTACAACAAAAATAGACAAAGAAATAAGCATAAGTATTATTCCTAAACCATCTCCACCTGGTGTTCCGGAAGTTATAGCTTGAGGAGGATATAGAGTCCATCCAGCTCCTGTCGGGCCTCCAGGTACAAAGAAACTAGCAACAAGAACTAAAACAGCTAAAAAGTATACCCAGAAACTAACCATATTAACATATGGGAAAACCATATCTCTAGCACCAACCATGAGAGGTATTAAATAATTCCCAAATCCTCCGAGAAATAAAGCTGTAAGAAGATAAATAACCATTATCATCCCATGCATTGTAACAAATTGATAATATTCAGCTGCACCTAGAAAAGGAAAGAGCTCAGGAAACCCAAGTTGCAATCTCATTAACCAAGATAAAACTAGAGCAACTAATCCAATTGCAATAGCTGTAATTGAATATTGAATGCCGATTACCTTAGCATCTTGACAAAATATCCATTTAGTCCAAAAACTTTTAGCATGATAAAGCTCCTGAGGAGGAACTTCCAAAGCAGGTATTACATCACCTTTGTCTACAGCTATATCTTCATAACTATCAGCAGCCATTTTTTATTCTCCTTTTTTATTTAAAGCTAATTTAATTAAATCTGTTTTCCCATTGCTTGCAATCATTTCTTCAAACGTCATTTGTTCACTTAGCCATTCTTCATAATCAGACAATTCATCTACTAAAACTCTTCCTCTCATTGCGTAGTGACCTGTCCCACAATATTCCATACATAATATGTCAAAATTTCCAGTTCTAATTGGAGTGAACCAATAATAAGTAACAACTCCAGGCACCATATCCATTTTTGCTCTAAACTGAGGAATATAAAAATCATGCAATACATCAATTGATCTTAAATTTACTTTTATAGGTTGATCAATCAAAACATGCAAATCATCAGCTTGAATTAAAATATCGTCTAATCCATTAGGATCATCTAAATTAATACCAAAAGGATTATCATCGGTTATATTTCTTAAATCTGTTAAACCTAATATACCATCTTCGCCTGGGAGTCTGTAATTCCAATACCACTGTTGTCCCATTACTTCTATATCAACAACATCTTCTGGGACTGTCACATATTTATTCCACACAATTAAACCCGGGGCAAGTAAAGCACCTACTCCTACAGCTGTGAATATAGTTAAAATCCATTCTAATTTTGTGTTCTCCGGTTTGTATTCTGCTTTTCTATTTGGATCATACTGGAATTTCCAAACACAATATGCCATGAATAGACATACAGCTACGAAAACAGCACCAGTAACCCAAAAAGTTAAAACGATAGTTCCATCAATATTGCCCCAATTTGAAGCAACTTCAGTCCACCACCAAGGGCTCCAGAAATGAAATGCCACCGAACCCAATGTTACTAATACTAAGAGGAGAGCTACAAACATAATTTATTGAGCCTATATAATCAAGTATTTGCTTTTTGTATAGTGTATATGATGAAGAAATATATTTTTTTTAAACAGTAAAATTATACTTGTTTTATTATATAAAATTATTATATATTTTATTTGATTCAATTTATGAAATATTTATTTTTTATTGTTGCTTTCTGTTTTTCTACTTTAGCATATGCTGAGGATATAACCATTGAAATGCTTAATAAGCTTGAAAAAAGGAGCATGGTTTTTAGTCAAGAACTAGTAAAAGTTGATGTAGGTGATACGGTTTTTTGGAAAGCAACTGATCCAGGACACAATGTAGAATTTATATCAAAAAATGGAGTCCCAGAAGGTGTGGAAAAGTTTAAATCAAAAGTTGGTAAAGATGCAGAATATACTTTCTCAATACCAGGTATTTATGCATATTGGTGCACCCCGCACAAAACGATGGGTATGATTGGTTTCGTAGTAGTAGGCGATGATTATTCCAATATTGATTCAATTAACCAAGTTAAATTTATTGGAAAGTCAAAAAAGATAGCTGAACCTTTATTAGCTCAATTGCAGCAATAATTTTAAAAACATCATTAATTAAATGAGGTTTCTTAACTTTAAGAAAAATAAATTTTTAATTTTTTTCTTCTTCAATATAATTTTAATTACTTTCATTTTTATTTTAGCATTACCGTTTTCCAATTATTTGAAACAAATAAGAATTAAAGATAATCAGTTTGTAGAAAATCAAATAGTAATTAATCCAGAGGTTAATTCACCTCAAATTCTTGATAGGACTATGGATATTACTATGAATACACAAGTGGCAAAAAACTTTCCATTGGAATTTGAATCATTGCAAAAAAAAATTCAGATACGAATAGGTGAAAATACAATTGCAAAATTTAAAGCTACTAATAAATCAAAAAATACGGTTATTTCTACTGCAAATTTTTTTACTAATCCTGATAAAATTAATCCATATTTAATTAAGACCGAGTGTTTTTGTTTTTCTGAACAACAATTTAAAGCAGGGGAAGATAGAGAGTTTACAATGGTGTTTTATATAGACCCTTCTATTTCCAAAGATATTGAATTAAGTGATCTTAAAAACGTAGAATTTACATATGTTTTTTCAAGTCTTGAAGAATAAGTTATAAATTTTTATTACAAAAATTTTATACTATTTAGATCTGTATTTTTAAAATTAAGATATTAAAATCCTCTTTATTAAATTAAAGTTAGTGACTTTATTTCTTTTGCTCTAATTTTTTTTCAAAAGATTTACATATTATGATGTTTAAATCTTTAATTAATTATTTAGTTATATTTTTTCTTGTAATTTTTTCTCTAAATCTTTTTGGAAAAGATAATAAGAAAAGAGAAAAAAATATGGATAAAATGACGAAAATTACTATCAAGATTGATAGAATATTTAAATCAAATGAAATTGATTATCAAAGAGTAATAAAAATAGGGAAACAATTAAAAAAATTAGGCATTGAATTTCCATCTTATTCAAAACCAGACTCTGAAGTTGGTCGTTCTAAAAAATCAATGTGGACTGAAAGAGAATTATTTTTAAAGATGAATCAGGATTTTGTTGATGCTGTAGAAGGTTTTATAGTTGCAGCATCTACAGAAAATAAAGAAGAAACTTGGGCTAAATTTAAAGTTGCTTTTGAAGAATGTCAAAAATGTCATCATAAATTTGCAAGAGCAAAAATAAATTTATTAGAAGATTAATGCAAATTAAACTTAAGGGGAATCAAAATTCATGGGGGTTAGTTGCTATATTTTCTCATTGGATTATAGCTTTTCTTTTACTAATACAATTTACTAGTGGAATTAGACTTAGCACAATGAATTTTTCTTATAGTAAATTAGAGCTTATTGATTTTCACCAATCTATTGGCAGTGTAATTATGATATTTGTTTTTTTTAGAATCATTTGGCGCTTTTATAACTCGAAACCTTTTAATCGAGAACTTCCTAATTATCATTTAAAATTATCAAAAATAACTCATTTGGTTCTTTATTTTTTATTGTTTAGCGTTCCTTTATTAGGTTTACTATATAATTGGTTAAGTGATATGGATATAATCATTTTTGGCTTAATAACTGTACCAAACATTATAATTTTTGAAAATGAAGATTTGGCAGATATTCTAATTGAAATACATTTTTACTTAGCAATATTTTTTATTTTTATAGTAATTGTACATTTTTTTGCTGCATTATATCATTTGATAATAATTAAAGATCGATATAAAATATTTTATAGAATGAGATTTAAATCAATTAAATAATAAAACACTTTGAGAAAATATTTTTGTTTAACATTTTTATTACTATTCTCTTATCAATTAAAAGCAGAGAAAACTATAGATAATGTTTACTCTCAGGAAATTTTTGAAAGTGGTTATATTAGTTTTATTGATAAAGATTTTAAGAATTTAACAGTTATAAAAGAATTAAAAAATTTAAACACAGAAAATAAATTTTTATTTATTTATACACCAGGATCATTAAATGATGATAGAAAAGACATAATTTGCTCTACTTATAATGAATTTGCATATTTAAATGAAATTTTTTTTCAAATAAACCAAATTAATAAATCATATTTTTATTTGAATTGTACAAATTTAATTGAAGGAGACATGTTAATTCCTAATGGAAGTAATTTTCCTTATATTTATCAAGGAGATTCTAAACATGAAAAAATTAGAACTGAACTTTTAAAATTAATTGATAATTTTAATAAATTAGGTTTTAATAATGAAAAAATTTTTTTAGTCGGACATTCTTGCGGGGCATGGCATTCATTATTATTAGGTTCTTTACATCCAGATAAGATTAATTCTGTAATTGCTTTCAGTCCATCATGTTATGGGCCAAGATACCTTTATTTTCAAAGACGCGCCTTTTTAAAATATAGACAAAATGATAAAAACACTATGAGAAAAAATAAATATTTATCTTCGTTAGTTTTTGTTAGTCCTAATGATCCTAGAGAAAATTATTTAACTTTAAAATGGCTTAAAAGAATAAAAGGTTTGAAATTAATTAAAACAATGGAAAGAAAAAATAATTTTTATTATTTAAATGATCAAATTTGTAAATTTCACTCTGAACTTGATGTAAAGGAAGAACCTATATTTGATGGCCATAACCTTCATTTTTCTAAATGTTTTGATTATTATTCAGAAGATATAATTGAATTTTTAAAAGCCAAATTTAACTAGGTTTTTTAGTGTATCCAAATTTTGGACTATAGCCATAAATTGAAGCTAGAAAAAAGGTTATTCCACAAATTAAAACAACTAACAATGATATTTGATTGAAAGAACTATATGCAGCATGTCTTATTAATTCTACATTATGAGTAAAAGGATTAAAAGTTAATAACCAATATAAAATTTCATTTCCACTTTCTCTAATTTTCCAACTTGGATAAAGAGAAGTTGACAAAAAAAACATTGGGAAAATTACAAAATTCATTATTCCTGCAAAATTTTCAAGTTGTTTTATATACACAGTTATTAGTAAGGCCAAAGATCCAAGCATAAATCCAGAGATTAATAAAAAAGGCATTATGTAAAGCCAGCCTATTAAAGGAAGAGATATATCAAATATTATACATAATAATAAAAAAACATAAACTTGAATTATAGATAAAATAGTAGATGCTAAAATTTTAGATAAAAGCATATACCATCGAGGAATTGGTGAGACTAAAAGTAATCTCATCATTCCCATTTCTCTGTCATATACCATTGATAGAGAAGACTGCATTCCATTATATAACATTATTATTCCTATTAAACCTGGTAGAACATAGACCTGGTACGTTATATATGTTTCATAAGGTGGAATTATTGAAACTCCAAAAATATTTCCAAAGCCTGCTGCAAATATAAATAACCATAAAGAAGGTCTAATTAAAGATGATAGTAGTCTACCTTTTTGATTAATAAGTTTGATTATCTCCCTTTCTAATATAGCTAGAAAAGATTTAATAAAAATATTTTTATTCATTATCAATTAACAAAATTGCATTTTGTTTCTATTTCGTCAAATCCTAGTGTATCTAAATTGTTTTTTTCATGTAAAAAACCCTGAATTGGCGTTTTTTTAATTATAGCATTGTGAGTAGATAATAACATAGGCTGTTTTAATTGGTTATTCCAATGACGGAATGATAATCTAGGGCCTTTAAAACCATCTAATCCAAATTTATCGCTTTTAAAATAATTTATAATTTTTTCAGGTTCAATTGATTTTGATTTCATAGAACTTTTAAATATTATATTTACCGCTGACCAAGCTGCCCAATCGTAATTAGACATTCTTCGAGTATCATCAATTTGTAGGAATCTGCTGTTTAGTTGAGGAGCGCCATGTCTTTCAAAAGACCAGTGCCATGTTTCAGCTGTTAAACCTGTTGAACCTACAACTAATCTAGGTAGTTTAGTACTATAGGGAAGATATCTTCCAAATTCACCATCAGAGTCAGCAAGGTAAACAACATCATGTTTTTTCCCAGAAGTTAATAATGATAAATTGTTTTCTTCTCTTAGCCTTGGATCATTGGATAATATAAAATCTCTTACTTCTACAATATCAAGACCATATTTTTTTGCAGAATTTTGAAAAGAATTAGAGATTTCAATATCTTTTTCATAAGGTCCTTGCAGAACCAATATTTTTTTCCAATTTTTATAAACTAAATATTGCGTAATGGAATCCGATAACATTGCATAACTAGGTATAGTATGAAAAAGTCTACTATCACATTGTTCATTTCTTAATATATTATTTTGAGCAGTAATATTGAATATAGCTATATTTTTATGTTTAATTTCAGATACTTTTTCAAAAAATTTGATATCCGCATCAATAATAAAAAAGGAAAAATTTTGTCCAACTAAATCATCGATTTTCGAAAATATTTCTTCATGAGATGTAACAGCAACTCTATTTAAAATTATTTTTTTCCCAATGATATCAAAAAGTCTTTCTGATTCTTTATATGCTACTAATGCACCAGTGTAAGGCCTTCCAGTAGGTTTTAATTGAATTCTAGTATATACTAAATCAGGATCATATCTTTTATCATTTTCTATTTCAATGTATGCAATATTTAATTCTTCAAGTTCCTTAGCTAAAATAATATTATTTAAATTACTGAAAAGAAAAAAACTAATTATAATTGATAAAAGTCTTAGAGACATTTATTCTTTATAATCAATTAGAACCTTATATGGAACTCTACCAACTGCTACTGATTTTATAACAGTATTATTTTCTAAGTTTATAATACTTATGTCATCACTTAATCCGTTAGCAACATAGAGTGTCTTTTCATCTTTTGACAATTCTACTTCCCAGGCTCTACTTCCAACTAAAATATAATCTTCTATTTCCCTTGTTTTGACATCAACAATTGCAATATGATTTGCTCTTCCTAAACCAATATAAGCTTTAGTTCCTGCCTTGTTCAATCTAAAACCAACAGGAGTAACATCTTCATCTCTAAAACCAGGCGGCAAAAATTTTATTATATCTGTAACTTCATATGATGCTGTGTCAATTATATACATTTCTCCAGATAATTCTGCTGAAACCCAAAGTTCTTTTTCATCTGCTGTAGTAGCAAGTCTTCGAGGTCTTGTGCCTACGAAAATATTTTCTGACACAAACAAACCTTCAGAATCAACAACATGAACCATATCAGCAACTTCAGAAGTGACATAAACAATTGATCCATCTTTTGATGTTAAAACACCTTCAGGTTCCGCTCCTGTAGGTATTGCATCCATTATTGCATTTTCTTCAACATTTAATACACCTAAAGTTGAGTCTTCTTCATTTGAGACATATATATATTTATAATCAGGACTAAATTGAAAAGCCTCAGGACTTGGTCCTGTATCAAGACTTCCTATAACTGTAAAAGTGCTTATATCAACTATATCAATTACGTCATCATCACCGCATGCTACATATATAAGAGATCTGTCTTCATTAAAGTGCATGTCTCTTGGTCTCTCTGATGTGGGTATTGAAGTAACTATTTCCAATGTATCTGGATCAATAACTGTTAAATCATCTGTTTTTTCATTTGAAACAAATATTAATCCTGTATTTTTCGCATTCAAGCTAGAACACAGGATTAAAAAAAATAAAGTATAGATAATTTTATTTAACATTAAACGTTCCTACCATCCCTCTATCTCGATATCCTTTGACATAATACTCAAACTTTCCAGGTCTTATAGGGACTAAAAAAATTGCTACATCTCCTTCATCGTCAAATTCAATTCCATATAAAGAATTAACACCATGGATCTCACGTTCATCTATGACAATTTGACTAATCCAAACATTTCTAAAAATATCTGGAGCTTGAAGCATCATTTCTTCAATGCCATCTGATTCAATTATCCACTTATAGTACTTACCAGTTTCTAGTTCAAAAGAAGTGGCACTCATTGTAAGATCACCTCTTATTTCTAATTCAAGTTTTGTAGGTTTAGCAGCAAGGTTGCCTTCTGCTAATACTGAAGTTGAAGTAAAAATACTTAATACTATAATATAAAATATTTTTTTCATTATTTTTATTCTCCGATTTAAAATTTAAATTTCATATAATTTTTCTTTTATAAACAAAAGATATGCATTTTTATTATAAAAAGGTCTAAAGTCAATCGAAAGTCCTTATTTATCAGCTTATCTTTCGTATAGAAAAAATTACTTAAAAAGCTTTTTATATTAGTACTTATAAACCACTGATTTTTCAATGTTTTTATTTGTTATTTTTAGTAATAAAAAATTATATCATTATTTTATATTTTAATTATAATGATTTTTTGCTCTGTTTGGGCATCAATTAAATAATTTAAGAAAATCTTTTGTTAGTAGTTACATTGATAGACTTAATATTATGATTAAAAAAAAAGGTTAGGATAAAAAAAATGAGAAAAAATTTAATTTTATTTTTTACTTCTATTGTTTTATTTTTCTCTTCAAGTATCTATGCAGTATCACAAGATGGAAAAAAAGATACTGTTAAAGTGGGTGTTCTTAAATGGGGAACAGCTAATTGGGAGTTAAAAACTCTTGGAGATAAAAAACTTGATAATAAAAATAATTATACTTTGGAGGTTGTTGGATTGGGAAGTAAAAATGCGTCAAGCACAGCTTTGCAAGCTGGAGAAGTTGATGTAATTTTATCAGACTATATTTGGGTAAATAGACAAAGAGCAGATGGGGCAAATTATTCATTTGTTCCTCATTCACTTACAGTTGGCGGTTTAATAGCAGGGCCAGCAAGTGGAATTAATTCTGTTGAGGATTTAGCTGGAAAAAAATTAGGCATTGCTGGAGGGCCAGTTGATAAAAGTTGGGTTATACTTCAAGCTTATGCAAAAGATAAGCTGGGAATAAATTTAAAAGATAGCGTTGAAACTGTTTTTGCTGCGCCAGCAGTAATTAATGAACAGATTGCAGATGGTAAGTTAGATGCTGTTTTAAATTTTTGGCACTATAATGCAAGACTTAAAGCCCTAGGAATGAATGAGGTTATTTCCGTTAAGGACATTCTTAAAGAAATGGATTTAAACGATTCAACTCCTTTACTTGGATGGGTTTTTGATAAAGGTTGGGCAGATGAAAATCCTGATCTTATTTCAGCTTTTTTAGATTCATCATATCAAACGAAGGAAATACTTTTAAATGATATGGGCCAATGGGAAAAATTAAAGAAAAAAATGAAAGCTGAAGATAACCAAGAATTGTTTACTACTCTGAGAGATGCATACAGAGATGGTATTGTTGAAGAGTTTAAAGAAGATCATATTAATTCTGCTTCAAAAGTCTTTTCTGTAATGGCTTCAGTAGGTGGTAAAAAATTAGTTGGTGAGGCAAAAACATTAGATCCTGACACTTTTTGGATTTCTTATTTATCTCAATAGAGAAAAACAAAATTTTAATATATAAATGATGGAAGATGAAAAAAATTTCTTATCTTCCATCATTGATACGATTTAGTTCTTTTTTATCCATTTTTATTATATGGACCATTCTTTCTATATTTGTAGATCATAGATTATTTGCTTCTCCAATAGATGTTGTCAAAGATATAAACTATCATTTATTTGAAGGAGAATTAATAAGCGACACTATTATAACTTTGACAAGAGCCGGAACTTCATTTTTTATAGCTATGTTTCTTGGCTCTATTATAGGATATTTATTAGCTAGATATAAAAATTTAGATTATTTTTTTGATAGTTGGGTAATCATCGGTTTAAATATTCCAGCTATAGTTCTAGTTATTCTTTTTTATATATGGTTAGGTTTAACGGAGCTTGCACTTGTTTCTGCTGTTGTTTTGAATAAAATGCCGATTGTTATAGTTAATATACGTGAAGGAACAAGATCATTAGATAAGAGTTATTTTCATATTAGTTCAGTTTATCAACTTACAAAACTACAAACCTTTACTAAAATAATTTTACCTCAACTATATCCTTATATAATGACTTCTGCGCGAACAGGACTTTCACTTATTTGGAAAATAGTTTTGGTTTTTGAACTTTTAGGAAGAAGTAGTGGTATAGGTTTTCAAATTCAAGTTTTTTTTCAGTTTTTTGATATATCTAGCTTGTTAGCTTATTCTTTCTTTTTTATTTTTATTATATTGATTATAGAAAACTATATTATGATTCCTATTGAGAATCGTGCAACTCATTGGAGAAAACAATGATTGATATATCAATTAAAAATTTAAATAAATCTTTTTTACAACCTGATTCTGAAAATAAACATAAGTATAATATTTTACAAATCATAAAAGATTTAAATCTAAATATTAAACAAAATGAAGTTGTATCATTTGTCGGACCATCTGGAATTGGCAAGTCAACTCTTCTAAATATTTTATCAGGTTATGATAAGCAATATAAAGGAGATATTTCAATAAATAGAGAAATTAATAACAAAAAGTTAAGCTTTATATTTCAAGCTCATAACTTATTACCTTGGTTAACTTCGATAGAAAATGTAAAATTAATATCAAATGAAGAAAGTTTAAAAAACGATTCCCCTAGCAAAATTCTAAATGAACTAGGTCTTGGAGATTTTTTAAACTCTTATCCTAATAATTTATCTGGAGGTATGAAGCGCCGAGTTTCTATAGCAAGAGCTTTTGTAAATGAACCAAACATATTATTAATGGACGAGCCATTTGTTTCTTTAGAGAAACCTCTTGCTAATGAATTAAGAGAAAAAACTATTGAATTAATAAATAAAAATAATGTAACAGCTATTTTAGTTACTCATGATCTAAGAGAGGCTATAATGTTCTCTGATAGAATAATTTTTTGTAATGAAAAACCAATGAAAATTTTGCTAGATAAAGAAATAAATATTAAAAAATCTTTTTCTTATGACAGTGATGAAGTAGATGAAGTGTATAAAAATATAACTATGAATTATCCTAATATTTTAAAAGCAATGTAATGTTATGATTCTAGAGGTAAATAATCTATCAAAAAAATATGGCAAATTAGAAGTTTTAAAAAATATTTCTTTTACTATAAATAAAGGAGAATACGTTGCTGTAGTTGGTAAAAATGGAGCTGGAAAATCAACGTTACTCAATATTTTACTTGGTCTTGTTGCTGCAGATTCAGGAGAGATAAAAATATTTGAAAAAAACTTAGAAAACAATATTACATTTATTTTAAGCAAAATAGGAATTGTTTTTCAACAGCATACATTAGATTTTGATTTGACGGCAAAAAAAAATTTACTTTTTTATGCTGACATTCATGGCATGAAAAGATCAAGTTCAAAAATTAAGATAGAAAAACTTTTAAAAAGATTTGAACTTCAAAACTTTGAAAATTATAGAGCAAGAGATTTAAGTGGTGGGATGAAGAGAAGACTAGAAATAGCAAGAGCTTTACTTAAAGATCCGGATTTTTTAATACTTGATGAAGCTACATCAGGTTTAGATCCATCAGCAAGAGAATTAATCTTAAATGATATAAAAAAACTTACTAAGGAAGATAAGATTACAGTTTTAACAATTACGCACTTAGAAAATGAAATTACTGATGTTGACAGAGTAATAAAAATAGAAAAGGGTAAAATAATTTAATCAAAAAGGACTTTTATCTGGTAGTTCTGTTTCAGGTAAATCTCCAAAAGTTATCTGATATACGCCACTAATTGATTGAAACATTCTATAGCCTAAAGATTCCTGTTCTCCAGATGTTAATGTGTTTTCTCTATTTCTTTCGTTGTATAAAGCAATTTCTTCTTCATTGAGTTCTCTGACTTCAGCTGCTTGTTCAATTCCTTGTTGTATATTAGTATGAACAAGCGTAATTGCATCTTCTAGTGGAGGAGTGTATGGAAGCTTGTATGCTCTAGGTATACCTCTAGGAACATTAAACTCATCAAGTTCCTCAACCCATAAATATATAGCTCCTTCAGCTTTAGTAAATTTATCTGGCTCTTTAACATGTGTCCAGTGTATTTGAAATTTATTTGGAAGATTTTGTTCAGTTGGCCAACCAGTGAAATTTATCATTCCTTGATAAGTTCCGACATAAATTAAAGATGAACCTACAATCAAAATTAATTTAATTACCCAATTTATTTGTGTTCGTAAAACAATTAGTAATAAAATTACAGTTATAAAAATGAAAATAGATATAATTAAAATAATTTCTGATGTTAAAATAGGAAGAGTAAAAGGACTAAAAACCATATTATTTCCTTTGTCTAGTTAAAACAGTTAGTTTTTTAGGTTTTTTATATACTGTTAAAACCTTTCCATCTTTATCTAAAACAAATCTTGCAGCAGTTAACTCTGTGCCTTTTCCATTTACAAATAGAGTGTCGTAGAAAATAACTTGGACAGTAGGATTTACTTTTTCGACTTTAACTTTAACTGGAATTTCATCAACAGTATTTGCTAAATAATGATAAACATTTACTACATATTCACCTTTAACAATACCTCTTAAAGTTATAGTTTCTTGGTTAAGAGGGTTGTTAATTTTTTCTCCATCCATCATTATCGTGTCTTTAAAATTTCCTCTATCATCTCTATCTAGATGCATTAAGCCAGCTTCTCTTATGTGGTACCATACAATATTTCCTTGGGGATCTTCTACGTAAGTATCAATATCATCAGGATGCTCATCTGGCCAACTGACTGTAATGATAAATTCAGCATCAGGATCAATTTTTGCTTCTTCAGGGGTTGGTTTAATTAACATAAAAGCTATAGCAAACATAAATGCAAAACCTAATAATCCATTAAATAATAGATCAGTGAACGGGTCAAGAGTGCTTTCTTCTTTGTTAAATCCAAATTTTTTCATAAAATTATTTTTTTATTGAGTTGATAATATAAACTTCACTAATTTCAGAGGTGTTAAAAAATAATTCTTCAGTTGCACTTTCAAGAAAAAAATACTGAATTTTAAGAAGTAAACCTCCAACTAATCCCGAAAGAGTAGTAAATAGTGCTATTGACATACCAGCGCTCATAGAAGTTAATGCATTTTTAATTGATATCTCATCAAAAGAATCTAATGAGCTTATTGGTTGAAGCATCAAAACAAATCCAATGATAGTTCCTAAAAGACCTAATTTGAAAAGAGAGTCAGCAATAAAAGACCCAACTTTAGTTTCACCTCTCAATTTATCAGCAAACAATTCAAGCAAAGTATTGTTACTTTGTGAATCGTTTTTAGAAAATTTTTGTATGACATTTTTCAAATAACTATTTAAATGAGAATCTTTTTTTAAAGTAAAATCTTGACCAAACATAATCAAGTTTTCATTTAAATTTATCGAAGTATTAGGATTCTTAAAAAAAAGATCTTTTATATCGTTTATAGAGTTTATTTGATCAGAAATTAGGTACAATCTATATAAACAATGTAAAGAAGTAATTATATAAACAACCGTTATTAAAGTTGAAATATAACTTCTGTCATTAGAGTATAATTGAGTCAAAAATCCAAAATGCCAAGCTCCTATTACAACAGTAATCAAAACTGCATTTGGAATAAGCCATCTCAAGAGGTGAAAATGTTTTAACATGCTGATTATCTAACTTATCCCAAAAAAAAAAGATACATAAACTTGAAGTTATAAACTCTCTTACTTTGACCATAAAGAAGCATTGTATTTCTGTGATAATTTATATTAAATTATTACTATAATAAATTATTAGTATAATTTTTTATTAATTAATTTAATTTTATTATTTTCTCTTAATGTTAACGTAAATCAACATTAATTGCTGCTTTTTTAGTTAGTAATTAATAATGATTGGTGACTTTAAGATATCTTTGCACTAATCTTAAGGGAATTTAAAGATTTAATTTTTATTACGTAGGAGAGTAAAAATAATGCATAAAAAATTAGCTATAACATTATTTTCTATCTTTTTTATTTCAAGCTCAGCTTTTTCAGAAGTTACAATGGACAGATTAGCCAATGCTGCTTCTGAGCCACAAAATTGGCTAACTCATCACAAGACTTTAGATGGAGCTCGATTTGTTGATTTGGATGAAATTAATAGATTTAATGTAAAAAATATGAAAGTTGCATACACTATACCACTTGGTGATGTAGCTGAAGGATCTGATGGTTTAGGTTCTCATCAATCTACGCCTCTTGTAAAAGATGGATTTATGTATGCTACAGGTTTATGGGATGTAGTTTATAAAATTGATCTAAGAGGAGACTATCCTAGTATTCAATGGATGTTTGATCCAGAGAATGATCCTGAAATTATTGGAAACCCTGTTACTCGAGGAGCAGCTCTTTGGGGTAATTCAGTTATAATTAATACTGAAGACGGAAGAGTTATATCTATAGATGATGAAACAGGTGAAATGAATTGGGAAACTCAAATTGCAACTGAGCAAGGAGAGGGCTTTAGAGCAGCTCCTTTAGCTGTTGATGATGTTATTCTAGTTCACAATGCTTTCGGAGACTGGGGAACACGTGGTTGGATATCAGGAGTTAGTCCTGAAGACGGGAGTGAACTTTGGAGATTCTTCACTGTGCCTGCTCCTGGTGAACCAGGTTCAGAAACTTGGACAGACGCGGCTCAAGTTGCATGGAAAACAGGTGGAGCAGCTGCCTGGGTAACAGGAATGTATGATACTAAAACTCAACAATACTTTGTTGGAACTGGAAATCCAGTACCGATGTTTGATCCAGAATTTAGACCAGGAGACAATTTGTATTCAAATGCTCTTTTGGCTATTAATTCTCAAACAGGAAATCTAGACTGGCATTTTCAATATACACCAGGTGATTATTTAGATTATGATGAAGTTGGTTCTCATTTAATAGTTGATGTTGAATATGATGGTGAAATGAGAAAACAAGTTACTCATTTTGGCAGAAATGGATACTATTATCAACTTGATAGAACTAATGGTCAGTTCTTATCAGCTGTTCAATATATTGAAAAACTTGATTGGACAGAAGGTATAGATCCTAAAACAGGACTTCCAATGGGATATAAACCTGGTCAAGGATTGCAAGAATATATAGCTGGTGGCGCACCAAGAAGAGGTGGTGGACCAATTACAATGTGTCCTCATCTTCAAGGTGGAGTAAACATGTGGCCAACGGCATATAATCCTAATTTAATGCTTAACTATGGAGCTGGTTTTGAAGGTTGCAGTGAAATCGAAGTTAATGATGACGCTGAAAAAGTTTTAGCCGGAGAAATGGTTCCTGGAGATGTATTCTTAGGAGGATCTCTTGCATCTGAAGGTAGAATTGAGGGAAGTATTGCAGCTTACAGTTTAAAAACTGGTAAAGTTGAATCTAAATATTTTCATCCTGCTGCAAATTATGCAGGCGTAGTAGCTACCGCAGGTGGTCTAGTATGCACTGGATGGGTTGATGGTATGGTTACTTGTCATGATGATAAGACTCTTGATAAATTATGGGAGTTTTACACAGGAACAAATATCAAAGCACCTCCAATCTCTTATTCAGTGAATGGAAAACAATATATTGCAATTTTGGCTGGTGGAACATCTAGTGCTGGTTGGTTGAATCTTCCTGAAACGGAAAATATTCAATTTGCTTCAACACTATATGTATTTTCACTATAGTTCATAAATTGTAATTGGTGAGGCTACTTTTTTCCCTTATATTAAAAAATAAGTAGTTTTTTATAGTAGCCTCATCAGTATCGTTTTAAGAAAAATTAAAAGAAGAATTAATGATCAAATATTTAATAATTTTATTTTCCATTCTTTTTTTTACTCCTAATATTTTTGCTGCTGATGAAAAAACATTAGAACTAGGAAAAAAAGTTTGGAAAGAAAGAATAAAATGTGGCTATTGTCACGGTCCTTTTGGTAACGGGGCCGGAAATCCTAGGTCTCCTGGATTAGGAGCAAATATTAGAGAAACTCAACTTGATAGAGATGGATTATATTTAGTAGTAGCCTGCGGAATTCCAGGAACTGAAATGCCCTATTTTCACAGATCTGCATATAAAAAACCTGAAATTTGTTGGGATATGCTAGCTGAAGATATGGGAGAAGATATGCCTAAGAAACATGAAAATAATAGAACTCTTAATGAAAAATCTATTAGTGCATTAGTAGAATATATTTTAGCTGACATTAAAGGAAGAGGCCCAATTACTCTTGAAGAATGTGAAGAATATTTTAGTGTAGGTTCTCGAAAGTGCAATGGGTTTAGAGATAAATAAAAAGGCTTTATTTTTTAATTTAACAATAATTTTATTATTTTTAATTAATTTTAATATTTTATTGGCTGATCAAAGACCAAAACTAACTAATATTTGGGATATTAAATTGGGAATGTTTTATTCCGATATTCCTACTCAAGATTTTATGTTTTTTGCATGTGGTACAAATGGAGGCCCGCCATCTAGAATATTAAAAAATAAATTTAATGATTACAATTTATGTCAACCTGATGAAAATAATTTAAGAGAAGTTTATTTCGAATATGATGATGAAGCATATTATTGGGCACTAGCATTTAATGATACTTTTTCTTCCAATTTTCAAGGAACTAGAGTGTTTTCTCATCCATCAATTTTATCCTTATTATTTGATGCTGATGGGATAGTGCAGGGTGTAAGAATTGTTACAGACGATAGAGCCAGTCATAATGAAAGAAAATCATCAGCTGGATTTTTTTTTAAATTAGAAAAAACTTTTGGCGATGATCCATGGGATTGTGTAGATTTTGATCCTGAAGAAGGAGAAACACCAATTGGCGCAAGTTTTTTAAAAAGGATGTGTATTAAAGAGAAATTTGATAAAACAATAATATTAAAAGGAACTTATTTTAGAAAAAAAGGCCAAACTACTTTTAATCCAGTTACTAATAAACCTACCACAGGGTATTTTGAAAGTTCAGTTAGATTGGATGTTTTTAGTAAAGATATTAATGTTGATTATTCAAAATATGGTTGGAACAAGTAATGATAAAAATTATAAATATTACAATATTAATATATTTTTCATTTTTGAATTATGCTTTGTCTGATGAAAATTCTGTTACTAAATTCATTAGTAGAGAAACTAATGAGTGCTTAAATTGTGATTTATCAGGAATGAATTTTAAACATACGGATTTAACAAATGCTAATTTAAGTGGATCTTTATTAATTAATACGAATTTTCACAGAGCTAAATTAAGAGGGGTGAATTTTTCTGATGCTAAACTTTTTGGTGTAAATCTTAATAAAACAGATTTAATTAAAGCAAATTTTAACAATGCTACAATCACTGAAACAATGATGTACGAATCCAATTTATCAAAATCGTCATTTCAGAATACATTATTAGAAAAAGTTAGGTCTCAAAAAGCCATTTTTACAGGAGCAAATTTAGAAAATATAATTATAAAAGACTCTTATTTTAATGAATCACAATTATCTAGTTCTAATATGAAAAGTATAAAAGTTTCAAATACTAATTTTACTGGGGCTAATTTCCAAAAATCAGATCTTTCAAATAGTGAATTTTTTAGAACTATTTTCACTAAATCTAATTTTAGAAAAGCGAATCTTTCATATGCAAAAATGATAAAAACAGATTTTTATAAGTCAAGAATAAGGGAAACAGTATTGGAGAATACATATTTTCAAGACACAAATTTACTTTCAGCAAAATTTTACAAATCAGATACATCTTCTGTAAATTATAAAAACTGCATCTTGCCTTCTGGAGAACATTTAAAATAAATGAGAAATTTTATTTTAATTTTTTCTTTTTTCTTTTGTTTAAACTCTGTGAATGCTGAAGATATAATAAAAGGAAATGCTCAAGTAATTAACAGTGATTATATAAAAATTAACGAACAAGTGATTATTCTGTATGGCATCGAAGCAATGGAAAGAAAACAAGTTTGTTATATTGATGGTAAGATATGGCCTTGTTACGATATCACCGTACGCTTCCTTGAAAGTTTAGTTGATCTTGGAGAAACAACTTGTAGAGTGATTAAAAAATCAAGAATGGGAAGAGTTTTTGGTGTTTGTGAAGTGATAAATATAGAAATTAACAGAGAATTGGTTGAAAAAGGATTTGCCTTAGCTAGAAGAAAGCAAACGAAAGATTATGTAAAGTACGAAAAAATCGCTAAAAAAAATGAATTAGGGATTTGGCAAAGTGAATTTATAAAACCATGGGATTGGAGAAAAAGATATAATGTGCCGAGAGATCCTTAAAATATCATTATTTTTATTCATTTGGTTGCTATCTTTACCTTCATTCTCTATGCAATCTAATGACCATAAAGATAGATGCAAATGGATAGAAAAATCACCAATGCCTTCGGCACGATCTGAATTAACTACTCTTGTTTATGAAGAAAAGATTTATGTTTTAGGAGGTATAGGTAGAGATAAGGCCCTTTCAAGTTTTGAGGTTTATGACACAATCAAAGATAAGTGGACGATCCTTGCTTCTCTCCCAATACCCAACCATCACGGATCTTTAGGAATAGTGAATGGAAAAATATACCTTATTGGAGGTTTTGTTGATTTAACTTGGCGACATGCCAATGGTATTATTTATCAGTATGATATTGAAAAAAATAGTTGGCAAGACTATGACTCGTTGAATATGTTGAGAGTAGCTCATACAAGTGAGTCGGTTGATGACAGAATATATATTTTTGGTGGTCACGGATATAAGCCGAGTCACGTTTTATATTATATGCCAGAAAAAAAGAAAATGAGAGAGTTAGAAACCCATATGCCATCTCCTGCTGATCATATAGCTTCAATCATTAACAGTGATGGTAATTTTATTATTTTAGGTGGTCGTTTCAGGGATGGCAATTTAAATCAAATTAGAATTTATAATCCAGAGAAAAATAGGTGGTTCGCCAATAATGGACTTCCCTATGCAACAAGTGGGCATGTAGTTGAACTTATTGATAATCAAATTCATATTTTAGGGGGCGAAAACTTGCAAAAGAATATAACCTTTAAGAGTCATTGGTACTTTGATCTTGAAAAAAATGTTTGGGTGGAGTCTTTGGATTTACCTCACGGTTTACATGGGATGGGTGCAGGGGTTATTAACAATTCCTTGTATGTTTTTGGCGGTGCCAAAAGTGCAGGAATGAACTCTTTTCACACTCTGCAAAATAAAAATTTCAAACTCTTATGTAAGTAAAAAATTACTTACTATTAATAAAAAATTACTTACTATTAAAATGGGTAGCAAAGTTTAAAAACCATTGATTTAAAGATTCCACGGTTTTTTGTGTTGGATAGATGTTTTTCTTCCTTTGATCAACTTTAGATATTTCAGCAAAAATAAATTCTTTTGCTATTGCATCATCAATGTATTTAAATTCCGTAGTTACTGTTTTTTTACCATCAGTCGCAAGATGTTCATTAATTTCTTCAAGCAAACTTTGTTTTGATAGTGGTTCATTTTTATAATAATATTTCATCACAAATAGAATAAATAGCCAATGAAGTGGTGATTGTTGAAACCAATTCACTGTTTCATTCCTAATAGTTTGTTTTGAAATTGCCGAAATATGAAAATCTATTTGATTCAGATTCTTTTCTAATATTTCCTTACCATTTACGGCGGAATTTTCCATGCGCATAAGCCCCCTTAAAACTTAACCATAAAAAATATTATAAATAATTTTAAACATAAAATATTATAATTTTAAAGAATATTCCTATCTAATTATAAAAAATAAAATATTTCCTTGATTTTCCAAGATAATTTCAATACTCAAACAAAGTAATTGCAAAAAGTTTAGATTTATTGGGGCGTCGCCAAGTGGTAAGGCACCGGCTTTTGATGCCGGCATTCGTAGGTTCGAATCCTACCGCCCCAGCCAGTTTTTAAGTATTCTTCTTAC
>PTKV01000013.1 GCA_002937895.1 Alphaproteobacteria bacterium MarineAlpha5_Bin9
TTAAAATCAAAGAACAATTAATTGAAACAATTCAAACTCACCTAAATTTATCTTACAAAGATGCGCTTAAAAAATCTATCAATCTTTTAAAAGAGGTTGGGATAGAAAATGCAGAAAAAAGAATTGAGGATTATCCACATCAGTTTAGTGGAGGTATGCGCCAAAGAGTTGTTATTGCTTTAGCTATTAGTTGTGAACCTGACCTAATTATAGCAGATGAACCAACTACAGCTTTAGATGTTAGCATACAATTTCAAATACTAGAATTATTAAAAAAACTTACAAAAAAAAGAAACCTTGGAGTTATTATCATTACTCATGACATGGGCGTAATTGCAGAAACTACAAATAAAGTTATTGTAATGAGACACGGAATAATTGTTGAACAAGGCAATACTAAGGATTTATTGACTAACCCAAAATCAACTGAAGCTCTTAGTCTTGTTACTTCTGTGCCACCAACAAATAAAAAAATTGATAGGTTTAAGCTTATTAGTCCAGACGGAACAGAAATAACTTCAAGTTCAGCTAATTTAACAAAAAATATTATTAAAACATGGGGTTTAAGAGAAAATACTAATCAAAAATTATTACACTTATTTCATGTTACAAAAATTTTTGATGATAGTTCTCTTTCTATTTCTAAAAAACTAGTGGATGAAAAGATAGTTAAAGCAGTTAATGACGTTTCATTTGAATTATTTGAAGGTGAAACACTGGGTCTAGTAGGTGAGTCAGGATCAGGAAAATCAACTATTGCTAAAATTATTACTGGACTCATCAAACCCTCAAAAGGTGAGATAAATTATAATAATTTTTCACTTTATGACTCAAAAAGAAAATATCAAATTACTAAGAGTAGAGGACAAATACAAATGATTTTTCAAGACCCTTATTCTTCACTAAATCCAAGATTTAAAGTGAAAGATATTATTGCTGAACCTTTAAAGTTTTTTCAAAAAAATATGACAAAGTATGATTTAAATCAAAATGTTTTTGATTTAATTGATATTGTTGGTATGACAAGACAATCCTTAGATCGTTACCCTCATGAATTTTCAGGAGGTCAAAGACAAAGAATATCAATTGCTAGAGCTTTAGCTACAAGACCTAGATTATTGATATGTGATGAACCAACATCAGCTTTAGATGTCAGTATCCAAGCGCAAATATTGAATTTATTAAAAGATATTCAGGATGAATTACATTTAACAATGTTATTTATTAGCCATGATCTTCCAGTAATTAGACAAATGTGCAACAGAATAGTAGTTTTAAAAAACGGTATTGTTTGTGAAACTAATGAAACAGAAGAATTATTTAACAATCCAATTCATGAATATACCAAAGAACTTATTCGATTAATGCCAAAAATAGAATCTATAATTTAATTATTGGTAAGTTTTGAGGACTTCTAGTATTTAAAAGTTCATATCCATTTTTTGTTATCAAAATATTTTCTTCCATTACTAATATTTTATTTTTTTCATATTCAATAGAAGGTTCTATTGTAATAACCATATTATTCTGTAGTATTGATTTTTCATTTTTCATTATACTTGGAGGCTCTGTCAATTGGAGTCCTAATCCATGACCCATTCTACCAATGTCACTTATATTTGAATTGTTTTTAAATAAATTATTTTTTAAAGAATTATAAACTTCTGAACATGTAATACCAGGTTTAATAATTTCTAAAGTTTTTTCTGTTGCTTCCCATAGTTTAGAATAAGATTCTACGGTTTTTGGAGATATTTTACCAATACCATAATTTCTATCAAAATCACAAAAATATCCATCTAATACTGAACCAGTATCAATAATAACCACATCACCATTTCTTATTTTTTTTTCTGAAGCATTACAAATTATTTGACTATAACCTCCTTTTCCAGAGGTACAAGCCATATATAAAACATAGTCAGCGCCATTATTAATAAGCTCTTTTTTAAAAACTGAAGCTATTTCATTTTCAGTCATGTTTAATTTTATTTTATTTGAAAAATTATCAAATACATGACTAGTAATAGAAATTATTTTTTTTAATTTATTTATTTCATTTTTAGATTTAATCATTCTTAAATTCCAAAAAATATTACTTGCATCAATAAATCTATGGTTTGATAAACTTTTTCTTAATTTATCAAAATCAGAAAAATTTATTCTTAAAAAATTTTCTAAACCTAATTCACAACCTATATTTCCCTTAGATGATAATTGATCTGAAATTATTTTCTTAAGTATTGAAATTCCTTCGTCATTTGGATTAGGAGATTGCCAGGTTTTAATATTGTTAATCCAAGTTTTTTCTAATGCGGCTTTTCCTATTGATGGAATAATAGCAATTGGATCTTGATTCATTGGAATAAGCAAAAACCATGGTCTAGTCGGACTTTCCCAGAAATTTGAATCTAGACCTGTAAAATATCTAAAATTTGATGGAGAAGTTATTAAAAGAATATCAATTTTATCATTTTCCATTAATTTTTTAGCTTTTATTACTCTTTGCTTATATTCTTTAATATTAAAACCTCTCATGATAATCTTCTATATCTTATTGTTAATCATATATAAATGGCATATATTATATGGAAAATCGACGTCAATTTATAAGAGTTTTATTTGGTTTAATTGCAACATTTATTACTTTTAAATATTATAGAATAGCTAACGCAATGAAATCTTTGCCTTATCATCATTTACCAAATGGAACTTTTAGAAATTTGCCTGGTAGTCCTACTAGGAGAAAAATTACTCGATCTTCAAAGGGATTCTTTTATTTTTTCTATAAAGGTATAATTAAAAGGGAGATGTTTGACCAAAAAGAAGTACCTGAAAATATTCCTCTAAAACACTCACTTACGCAAGAAAAAGCTATATTTAATTATCATAATAATAAAGATAAAATTACTATTACTTGGTTAGGTCATGCAGCTTTTCTTATAAAGTTAGGTAGAGAAAATATGCTGATAGATCCTTTTTTAAGCAAGACAGCAGGACCATTTGGTATTGGGCCAAATAGATATATTCCATCAGGAATTAAAATCTCAGATTTGCCAAAAATAAAATATATTTTAGTTAGTCATAACCATTATGATCATTTAGATGATAAAACTTTAATAAAAATAAAAAATAAAAAAAATATTTTTGTTATATGTCCCTTAAATTTATATAAAAATTTTTCAAAACTTGGCTATGAAAAAATAATTGAACTTGATTGGAATAAAGAAAAAAAAATTAATGATGTTAATTTTATAGCTACACCTGCTTATCACTGGTCGAGACGATTGGGTCAAAAATATAATTCTACATTATGGAATGGATATATAATTGAATATGAAAATAAAAAAATTTATTTTTGTGGAGATACAGCTTTTGGACCTATGTTTTTGGATATTGGAAAAAAATATGGTCCATTTGATTTAACAATAGTGCCTATTGGAGCATATGAACCTAGAGATATGATGCAAGCCTCTCACTGTACTCCTGAAGAAGCAGTGAAGATATCCTCAATGGTAAATAGCAAAAATATTTTGGGTATGCACTGGGGAACAATTAGATTAAGTGCTGAAAATCCATGGGAACCTCCTAATAAGTTTAGAAAAGAAGCTATTTTAAACGGTTATAATGAAAAAAATATATGGCAACTCTCTATAGGTGAAACTAAATCACTTTTATAATTAATATTTATTAATTAAATATGTATATATATGATTATATTATATTATATTAATTATGTTTGATGATATTCCCTTTTTTATTTTTATTAGTTTTCTATTGGGTTTATTTACAATGTTAATGATTTATTATTTTTTTTTCAAAAGAAAAAAAATAAATGATGAAAATGCAAGCATTAGTTCAATTAAAGAAAATATAAGATCAATTCAGCAAGAATTACAAAACTTTAATTTAGCACAAATTAAGATTGAAAATAGTCTTATAAGAGGAGGATCTCAACAGCAAGGTGAATGGGGAGAGTTTGTTCTAGTTAACATTCTTGAAAATTCAGGACTCAGAGAAAAACATGATTTTGAGATTCAACCTGTTTTAAAGAATATTGATGAAAATTTGCAAAAACCTGATGTAGTAATTCATTTACCAGGCAAGAGAGATCTCATTATCGATTCTAAGGTTTCCTTAGAGTCATGGCATGATTATTGTAATGCTAAAAATGAAAAAGATCAAAAAATCTATTTTGAACATTTTTTGAATTCAGTTAAAGAAAATATAAGAAAACTTAGCAAAGATAATTATCAAACTTTATATGGTTTAGATACAATTGATGCAGTATTAATGTTTGTTCCTATAGAACCAGCTTATATTGCTTTATATAGTAAAGAACAGAAAATCATCAAAAGCGCTCTTGAAAAGAAAATTATGATAGTGTGCCCATCTCTTTTACCTGTAACTCTTCAAATAGTTGAAAAATTATGGCAAGTACATGATCAATCACGTAATGTTGAAAATTTAGTAAAGAAAATCTCAAATCTTTATGATAAATCTGTTAATATTTATGAATCTTTCTCACACGCTCAAAAGGCTATAGATGAAGCTCAAATAAAAATGAGACAATCAAAAGATAGACTTAGAGATGGAAAAGATAGCTTTACTAAACAACTAGATAACATTAAAAAAGAAGGTAGGCTTACTACAAAAAAAAATTTACCTCCAGAAGCAATTGATAAATAAGTTTAAAAATTTATGGCAAGTTTTGATATAGTAAACAGATTAGATTATCAGGAAATAGATAATGCTATTGGTAATACTATTAGAGAGATAGAAAACAGATATGATTTTAAAGGTTCTAAATCGTCTTTACAAAGAAAAGAAAAAGAATTTATAATTATTACTGAGGATGAATTAAAATTAAATCAAATTCATGGTTTGATAATTTCACATTTAGTAAAGCGTAAAGTTGATCCTCTTTGTATATCTAAAAAGAATATTGAAAAAATAAGCGGAAGTAAACTTCGCCAAATATATACTTTGATTGAAGGCATAGATCAATCTATTGCAAAAGATATTGTCTCAAAAATAAAAAAACTAAAAATAAAAGTTCAGGTAAAAATAAATGGAAATGAACTTAGAGTTGAAGGTAAGAAAAAAGATGACTTGCAGTATGTAATGCAAACTATAAATGAGTCAAATTTAAAAATTCCTATTCAATTTACGAATTTTAGAGATTGATTTAAATGATAACATGGGATTTGTTTATTACTATAAGCGTTTATTATTTTGTAATGTATGCTACTCCTGGTCCAAATAATAGCATATTAACAACTTCAGGTATAAAATTTGGTTTTAGAAGAACAATTCCAAATATTCTTGGCATTCCCTCTGGTCATGGTTTGCAATTAGGATTTGTATGTTTTGGATTAGGCAGTTTATTTGATCAATTTCCAATAATTTTAGATATTATGAAATATATAGGTTCCGCCTATTTATTATATCTTGCTTGGAAAATGTTTGGAACACTCCAAGTATCTGAATCAAAACAAGAATCAAGGCCTTTAAAATATTATGAAGCAATACTTTTTCAATTTGTAAATCCTAAAGCTTGGGTTATATGTATAACCGCAGTATCATTGTTTTTTCCTGAGAAGGAAAATATTATTTTAGCTATAGTTTTTATGGTTTTAATGTCCACATTAATAAATCTCCCCTCAATAAGTATATGGGCATTTGGAGGCAGTATAATAAGAAATTATCTTAAAAATGAAAATGTAAAAAAAATTACTGAATTATTCCTAGCTATTTTGTTAATAGGAACAGCAATTTCTATTTTGTTTTAATTATTTACTTTAATTAATGTTTATATATTATATTATGATTAATATAAATTTTTTCGAGGTGGACTATGTTTGAAAGAAATAAGGGAGATGATAATAGTAGTAAATCAATTGATTTGATAAAGCCTTCTAATGCATCATCTAAAGTAATTATTGGACCAGGAGTAAAGATAAAAGGTGAAATTACTGAAGCAAGAGAAATACAAATTGATGGTGATGCAGATGTTACAATGAATACTGATCATTTATTAGTTGGAGGTACGGGAAACTTAAAAGGAAATATTACATCTCAAAATGCTGATATCTGGGGCAAATTAGATGGAGACATCAAAATTGAAGGAACTCTTACTATTCAAGAACAAGGAAGTGTTTCAGGTAGTATAGAATATCAAAATCTTCAAATTAAGCTTGGAGGTCAAATAAAAGGAGATATTAAAATCTCTGAAAAAGTTAAAAAAATAAGTGAAGCAAAAAAAGAAGGTCCTAGTTTAAATGATTCTTCTTCTGGAAAGAATAAAGCAAATAATTAATAAAAAGATATATTAGATTTATGAACTCCAGATGGAGTTCATAAATTTATGGTAAAGGAATTTTATTTTTTTCCCCAGAAACATTATATCCTTTGATTACAGCAGGTCTTAAAGCTATTTTTTTGTACCATTTTAAAACATTAGGATAATTATTAAGATTTATTTTATGTATTTCAAATCTTGCAACCCATGGCCAAGTTGCGATATCTGCAATTGAATAATTATGAGCTAAATATTCTAATTTTTCTAATCTTTTTTCTAAAGTAGAATATACTCTTTTAGAATATTCCATATATTTAAGTTCAGCATATTTACTTTTTCCAGAATTATAATGCAAGAATTGATGTGCTTGTCCTAAATAAGGCCCTACTTGAGTCATTTGAAACATAAACCATTCAATTGTTTGCCAATAGTAAATTTTGTTTAAAAAACAATTATGTTTATTTGCGAGATATAACATTATAGCACCAGACTCAAAAATTTTAATGTTATTTTCTTTATCTTCTAATACTGGAATTTTATTAGTAGGTGAAATTTTTGAAAATTTTTTTGCAAATTGTTCATTTTTATCAATATTGATATCTATTACTTCATAAGGAGATCCTATTTCTTCTAATAATATACTTATTTTTCTTCCATTTGGTGTAGACCATGAATATAATTTAATCATATAAAATTATTTAATATTAAATTTTATATAATTATATGAAAAAAATCTTAATTATTTTAATATTATTTATTAATTTTGAATTGTTAGCAGATCAAAATGACTCAAGACTCAATGATCTTTTTCAGGAATTAAAAAAATCCTCAAATGAGCAACAAATCAATGAAATAACTGGAAAAATTTGGGATATTTGGCTAGAAACAAATGATGTTCAGATTGAAAAATATTTTACACAGGGTCTAAAGTATTTGAATTCAAATAATTATCAATTAGCTATTATAAGTTTCACAAAAGTAATTAATATAAATCCAAATTTTGCTGAAGCCTGGAATAAAAGAGCTACAGTTTATTATATATTAGGTGATTTTGATTCCTCAGTTTCAGATATTGAAAAAACTCTTAAATTAGAACCAAGACATTTTGGCGCTTTAGATGGTTTAGCATTAATTTTTCTTAGCATTCAAGATTACCAAAATGCATATAAAATATACGATAGAATATTAAAAATATTTCCTAATAATTCAAATATTATTCAGAAAAAAAATTTTGCTTTACAAAAGTTATCTAATTCAATTTAAAAAATTAAATAAGTAAATCAATATAGATAAAGTAAAGAAGCTTAAAAAAGTACTTAAAACAATATTTGCGGATATAGTTTTTTGTAAAGTATTGTATCTATAGCTAAGATAATAAGTTTGTGATCCGCTTGGCAATGCTGATGCTAGAGTTATGATTAAAACTAATTCATTCGACATTTGAAATAAATATTTAGATGTAATAAATGCAACAAATGGTTGTAGAATATTTTTAAAAAAAGTGATTATAAATATTTCATGCATACCTATATTAAGTTTAAAATTTGCTAATGCTAAACCTAAAGAAATTAGAACAGTAGGTAGAGTCAACACAGGTATTAAATTTAAATAAGTTGCAAAATCTTTAGGAAATGGAACTTCAATAAAGCTAAAAAACAAACCCAGGAACATTCCAAAAAGAACAATATTTTTTAGCAATCCTAATATAATTCTAAAAATTCTAAATAAATTTTTATGATCTCTAGATCTATAGTTTTCAATTATTAAAGTAGTATACGTGAAATATATAATTCCATGAAAAAGCACAAGAATCATATAAGGCATTGCTTTTATGGGACCTAAAATTGTATACATAAGAGGTATTCCTAAAGCAACTGAGTTTCCAAAACATGATGAAAATCCAAAAACAGCTGATTGATCAGTTCGAAATTTAAATAATTTTTTGCTAACTAAAAAAGATATAAAAAATATTAAAGTTCCTGAGCCAAAAAAAGCAATCAAAAAATTAAATAAATATATTTCTGGAAAAGAGATTTGCCAAAAATTTATTACAAGAGCAATAGGCAAAAGAATATTAAAGCTTATTTTAGTAAAAAAAATCTCAAATTTTACTGAGATTAATTTTAATTTTTTAAGAGAAAATCCTATAAAAATATATATAAAAACACCAATTGTACTAATAATTATCTCAATCATTATTTAACAATAGTTCAATATATTTATTTATTCCGTTTTTAAAAATTTCATTTATTTCTTCAAATTTGAAAGAAGTATTAACTAGATTATCTTGATTTTTTATTAATATAAAGGGATTATTTATTTTGCCATCAAGAGATATTTCTAACTTATTTTTATTATTTGTTTTTAAATCTATTTTAATATTTAATTTATCCTCTTTATAATTTATTTTTCCAGTAATAATTGAAGAACTAAATTCATTAACAATAATTATTTTATCAAATAGTATTATTTCATTTTCTAAATAAAGATTGCCAATAATGTCAGATGGTATATCTGCATAGTTGGATATAATATATTCTAAAGCATAAGCTATTATTGATAAATCAGAAATTTTATCAATTAATAAATTTAACAATGCAATACTAAATCTCTCATTATCATTGGAAGAAAAAAATAATGATCCTTTAATTGGTATAATTCCCTTTAAATTGTTAATTGAATTATTTTTGTTATTCAAAATTCCCGATATTTCAAAATTATTTGAAGAGAGTTGAATATTGTATCTTCCAAGATCATATAATTCTAATTTTCTTAATAAGTTATTAATAGAAATATTTTTAATATTTCCAAATAAATCAAGTGATTGAAGGTCATCTAATTTTGTTTCACCGTTTATTAAAATTTTTCCATTATCAAATTCAGTAGATAAATTTTTTATTTTCAATTGATTATTTAAATATTCTAAATTGATAAAAAAATTTGTAAAATCTAAACCCTTGTAAGTTACCAGGGGACTATTTAAATTTATTTTAAATGGCGCTGTTAGATTAAATTCTTTAGTTATTTCTATATTAGAATCATTAATAAAAGTCTTTTTCTTAAATTTTATAAGATCTATTTTATTATTTGAGATTTTTATGGAAGGCCATAATTTTATGTTATAATCTCTAGATTTTTCTATCTCTATATCTAATTTTTTCTCTATGTAATTTTCTATATTGTAATTAAATATAAAAAAAAAACAAATTGATATTATAATAATAAAAATTAAAAAAAAAATATAAATATTTTTTTTCATTTAATTCTTTAGCAAATAATTTTTAGGGTCATGTAGAGGTTCTAATTCAATTTTTGCTGGATATTTGACTTTAGCTACTTCAATTTCAAATTTTGCTTCTTTTAAATCTTTAATATTTATATCAGATTTTATATATCCGAATGCTAAATTTTTATTATAATTAAATGAATAATTTCCCGAAGTGGTTTCGCCTACAATTTCTCCATTAAAATAAATTGGTTCATCATGGAGCAAAAGTGGTTTTCCTGGTTTGGATTCTAAAAGAGATAACATAATTAATTTCTTCTTTTTATTTCTAGCTTTAATTAAACTATCTTTGCCTATAAAATTAACGTCTTTATTAATTTTAATAGCAAAACCTAATCCAGCTTCATATGGATTTTCCCCAGGAGTAATATCATGACCCCAGTGCAAATATCCTTTTTCCATTCGCATTATATCCATAGCTAATCTTCCAGCATGAACTAAATTATGTTTTTTACCAATTAGATCAATAGCTTCATATATTTTCTTTGATTCATTTATTGGAACATACAATTCCCACCCTAACTCTCCTACAAAAGATAGCCTTTGAAACCAAACACTAATACCATTCATTTCTATTGATTTTGCTTGGGCAAATGGGAAATTAATATTTTCAAATTTGTTACCAAAAATTTCTGAAAGTAAAGATCTGCTATTTGGACCAAAGATTCCAAAACAAGAATAATCATCAGTTACATCTTTAAACTTAAGATCAGCGTATATATGTTTCATTATATGTTTTTTGTCATGTTCTCTCACTCCAGACCCAGTAACAATCCTAAACTTATTTTTAGATAAACAAGTAACAGATAAATCGGCCACTATTCCTGCATTATAATTAAGCATCTGGGTGTATGTTATAGAGCCGGGGTTATTTTTTATATTATTTGAGCAAAGATACTGAAGAAAATAAAATGCTTTTTCTCCTTCTATTTCAAACTTTGCAAAAGGAGTTAAATCAAAAAAACCAACATTTTTTCTTGTATTTTTTGTTTCATGTTCAGCTGATTTATACCAATTTTGATATCCAAAACTATATTTAAACTCTGGTTTTTGTCCACTTAAAGCATACCATAATGGAATTTCAAAACCAGCAACTTGTCCAAAACAAGCTCCCTTCTTTTTTAAAAGTTCATGATATGGAAGATTTTTAATATTTCTTGAAGTCTTAAGTTGTTTATATGGCCAGTGCATCGCATATTGGTTCCCTAAACTTTCAGCTGCTCTGTTTACAATAAAACTAGTTTCTGAGTGAAATTTTTCAAACCTTGAAATATCAAGAGAAAATAAATCTTCACTTAAGCCATCATTTATCATCCACTCAGCTGTAACTTTACCTGCTCCTCCAGCACTAACAAGACCAATACTATTAAATCCACAACAAACATAAAAGTTTTTTACTTCAGGAGTTTCTCCTAATAAGTAGTTTGTATCAGGTGTAAAAGACTCAGGTCCATTAAAAAATTTTCTAATACCTACAGTTTCAAGTTCTGGAATTCTTTTAATTGCATTCATCAAATAAGGCTCAAAATGCTCAAAATCTTCAGGTAATTCAGAAAATGAAAAATCATCAGGAACTTTATGAGTTTTAGTGAAAGCTGGTTTGGCATTTGGTTCAAAAATACCAACTAAAAATTTTCCTGCATCTTCTTTAATATATAAACAGTTATTATAATCCCTAAGTACTGGCATGGCCTTATCAATATTTTTAACAGGTTCAGTTAAAATATAAAAATGTTCAACCGGATATAAAGGAATGCTTACATTTATATCAGCGGCTATTTGTCTTGACCACATACCTGATGCAAGTACAACATATTCACACTGTATTTTCCCTTTACTAGTTTCTACGCCTTCAATCTGGTTATTCTTTATTAGAATTTTATTTACAGAACATTTTTCTACTATTTTTGCTCCATTATTTTTTGCTGCCTTAGATAATACATTAGTAACTCCTATAGGATCAGCTTGACCATCTTTTGGAATATATACACCTCCAATTATATCTTCAGTATTTATTAAAGGATAAATTTCTTTGATTTGATCTTTTGTTACTTCATTTGCTTCAACATTAAATAATTGAGCAGTATTAACTTGTCTTTTGAGTTCATCTAATCTGTCATGTGTTGTTGCAACGGTTAATGAACCATTTTGTTTTAACCCAGTAGATAATCCTGTTTCTTTTTCTAATTCTTTATATAAATTCAAGGAATGATTTCTTAATTTTGTAATTGTAGCAGATGAACCAATTTGACCAATTAGTCCTGCAGCATGCCAGGTAGTGCCAGAAGTTAATTGATCTCTTTCAAGTAAAATAACATCTTTCCAGCCATATTTGGATAAATGATATGCTACAGAACATCCAGCTACTCCTCCTCCTATAACAACAACTTTTGCAGATTCTGGAAAATTTTGATTCATAAAATTTATAAATTTAAAGGTTTAATATGAGATTTAAACAAAAAATTTATTTCTTCAATGTCAATATCATTTAATTTAGAAGGATTCCATCTTGGATTATTATTTTTTTCAATTAATACAGATTTTACACCATTATTAAAGTCTTGCCTATAAATTATTTTTTGACTTAATTGATATTCCATTTCTAGACATTGTTTTAAAGATAAATTTTTAGCTTTATTTAATAATTCATGGGTAACTAATAAACTCATTGGACATTTTTTTAATAATAATTTGTAAATTCCTTTTCCAAATTCTGAGTTTGAATTATTTAAATTTTTTATTATTTGCGCTACACTACCATTAAAATTTTCTTCAATAAAATTTAAATTTTCTAAAACTTCAGATTTTTCCTGAGGAATTTTATCAGAAATTGGTATAGTGCCTGAATCTACATAATTTTTTATATTTTTATTTAAGTTTTTAATATTTACAAAATGAGTTGCTAATCCTAAATATATAAGTTCTTTTGCATATATAACTTTACCACTTAAAGCTAAAAAAAGACCTATATTATTTGGTAATTTAGATAAGAAAAAACTTCCTCCAACATCTGGAAAAAAACCTATTGATGTTTCTGGCATTGCAAATTTTGTATTAATTGTAGCTATTCTAATATTTCCATATATTGAAAGACCAACACCACCTCCCATTACTATTCCATTCCAAATACTTAAGTATGGTTTTGAAAATTGATCTATTTTGTAGTTAAGTATATATTCTTTATTTAAAAATTTATTTTTTAAATTATTTATTTTACTAGATAAATACATAGCTTTAATATCACCACCTGCACAGAATGCTTTACCATTACCTTTAATTAAGATTCTTTCTATTTTTTTATTTTTCTTCCAATTATCAATTTTTTCTAGAAACGATTCAGCCATTTCAAGATTTAATGCATTAAGAACTTCAGGTCTATTTAAAATAATTATACCTGTTTTATTTTTTTCTTCGAAAATTATAGAATTTGCCAATTTTTTTTCCTAAAATTTTTTTATTCCAACTTGTACAGCTTTAAGTCTATTAATCTCATCTCTAATTTTGGCCGCCTCTTCAAATTCTAATTTAGAAGCAAGTTTCAACATATTTTTTTCTAATTTTTCTAGATATTTAGTTAAGTCTTTTCCAATTAATTCTTTTTTTTCTTTTAAATCAATATTTAAGTGATCTTTTTCAGCAATATGTTCGATTATTTCATCAATATTTTTTATAATACTTGAAGGAGTAATGTTATTTATTCTATTAAATTCTAATTGTTTATTTCGTCTTCTACTTGTTTCTTTTATGGCCTCTTTCATACTTTTTGTTCTATTATCAGCATACATAATAACTTTGCTTTCGGCATTTCTAGCGGCTCTTCCAATAGTCTGAATAAGACTTGTTTTAGATCTAAGATATCCTTCTTTGTCAGCATCTAAAATTATCATTAAAGCACATTCAGGAATATCTAAACCTTCTCTTAATAAGTTTATTCCAATTAAAATATCAAAAACGCCTAATCTTAGATCTCTAATAATCGAGATTCTTTCAAGAGTTTCAATATCAGAGTGCAAATAACGAACTTTTAAACCAGATTCATGCATATATTCTGTCAAATCTTCGGACATTTTTTTTGTAAGTGTAGTAATCATAACCCTGTGTCCTTTTTCAATTATAATTTTACATTCATCAATTAAATTATCTATTTGATTTTTTGTTGGTCTAATTTCAATAGGAGGATCTACTAATCCTGTAGGTCTTATTATTTGTTCTACAAATGAGCCTCCTGTTTTTGCTAATTCATAATCACCAGGAGTGGCGCTAACAAATATTGTTTGAGGTCGCATAGCATCCCATTCTTCTCTTTTTAAAGGCCTGTTATCTAAACAACTTGGTAGTCTAAATCCAAACTTTGATAAGGTAGACTTTCTTGAAAAGTCACCCTTATACATCCCAGCTATTTGTGAGCATGTTATATGACTTTCATCAATTATTAATAAAGATCCTTCTGGCATATATTCGTAAAGAGTAGGCGGCGGTTCCCCAGGTTTTCTACCGGATAAATATCTTGAATAGTTTTCTATTCCACTACAACTTCCTGTAGTAACCATCATTTCTAAATCAAAGTTTGTTCTTTCATCTAGTCTTTGTTTTTCTAATAATTTATTTTCTGAACTAAATACTTCTAATTGTTTCTTTAGTTCATTTTTAATTTGTTCTATAGCTTTTTTAATTGTTGGTTTGGGAGTTACATAATGAGAATTTGCAAAAACACGAATACTACTAAGCTTATTTATTACTTCTCCAGTTAGAGGATCTGTTTCATTAATAGATTCTATCAAGTTGCCAAATAATGAAATTTTCCATGAACGATCTTCGTAATGAGATGGAAAAATTTCGAGTATATCTCCTCTTGCTCTAAAACTACCCCTACGAAAATCAATATCTCTTCTTTTATATAATAATCCTACAAGTTTTTTCATAATTATTTCTCTAGAAATATTTTGACCTTTTAACAATTCAAATGACATTGAAGAATAGGCATCTACCGATCCAATTCCATAAATACAGGATACGGAAGCAACAATTATAGTATCTTTTCTTTCTACCAATGATCTTGTCGCTGAGTGTCGTAACCTATCTATTTGTTCATTTATTGAAGATTCTTTTTCTATATAAGTATCAGTTCTAGGAACATATGCTTCTGGTGTATAATAATCGTAATAACTTACAAAATATTCAACAGCATTATTGGGAAATAAATTTTTCATTTCACCATATAATTGTGCAGCAAGAGTTTTATTTGGAGCCATAATTAAAGTAGTTTTTTGAACTTTTTCAATTACTTTTGCCATAGTAAAAGTTTTGCCTGAACCTGTTACTCCAAGAAGTACCTGCTCATATTCACCATTATCAATTCCATTAACTAGTTTTTTTATAGCTTCAGGCTGATCCCCATTAACTTTAAAAGGACTGACAACCTTAAAAGGAGTATTATTAGAAATATTAATTTTATTCATTTAATTGAAAATAGTATTTATATTTTAAATATTAATAAATATAATTTTTACAAGAAAATTAAAGGTATATTATAAAATTAATTTAAATATTAATTCAACGGAATAATGAGGTTTTATTTGATTATCCCGTTGAATTTTCATGGATATCCTTGAGTGGCATAAAGGAGAATTATAATAAATAACAGAGAAAAAATAAAAGCTATTATTTTTTTTAAAACTGCCACATTTATTTTCTAAAAATAGATTAAGTCTAAAAAAAGACAATTATCTGTTCTTATTAAGATAAATTAAATTAATTTCATTTAATTGACAAAATTAAAACCTTTTTTAAACATCTTTTAAAATTATTTTCATTTTATGAAAAGAAAACACTTTTTTAAAAAGATCCTATTGATTTATAGAAATCAAAATGATTGAAGAAATACTAGTTATTTGTCTTATAGGAATTATTTTAGTATATTTAAAATATATTTAAAGCGTTTAGCTTTGAAAGTATTTTGTTAAGTAATTATATTTTTTGCAAAAACTACCATTTTCAGCAATAGTGGCTTTTTTTATTCTCCCATCATCTTTTGTTATAAGATAGGGTAATACTTCTTGAACTAATCCACTGCCAAATTCTTTGCTTGAATCTCTTGGTAATTCTGAAGGTAAATTATCAACAGCCATTATAGACAATTTGTTATCCTTATTTATTTCATTATAATTTTTTTCTTCAAAATTTAATTTATCTATAAAATAATAGGGATTCTCAATAGTAGAGGATCTGTTTGTGGTTGGAATACTTCCATTAATATCACAAGTTATATCTCCTATAACTTTTAAATCTTTATAATTTTTTATATCATTCTTGTTAAATAATTTTGGAGAATTGGGATCCCAATAATGTGCAGAAATTAACATGTCAGTTTTTAGCATATATTTATTTATTATAGATTTATATTTTGTTGGATTATTAATAAAGTGTTTTAGATCAAAATTTTTATCATTATATTTAACATATTCGGAAGTTACTAAATTACAATAAACAGCTTCTGAATAATCATTTTCTAAAAATTCTTTTGGAGAAATTTTTTTAATTTTCAAAAGGTTTAAAAGCTCTAAACATCCTTTAGATACTCTGCCGTCACCTGTAACCAAAAATCTCGCATTATTGAAATTTTCTTTATTAATTTTTTTTAAATAGTTTTTTAGATTTTCATATGAATTAAATTCATGAGCTCTAGGCCAATTTTGTTTAGATAAATTTTGTAAATAAAGATTTAAAGAATTATAGCAGCCAACAATTCCAGCAAAATTTCCAAATCCTAAATATCTTTTAGTGTTATTATCTCTAATATTTTCATAATCAATTAAACTAATTTTTTTCTCTAGAATACTTTTAAGTAATTCTTTTTTATCCATTCCAGGAGTTCCTTGAGAAGCTGCAGAATTATCTTTAAGAATTTTGCTAGTATGAGAAAAAAACATATATGTTTTTTTTGGTATTAATAAGGAAGGCAAAATCTCTTTAACACCCAAAATTAAATTGCAATCATTTAAATCATTATTAATTATTGCTCCATTTTTAAAATAATCTCTATCTGAAAAACATCTGTTGTTTGAGGGTTGAACGATTATCTTTAGATTCGAAAATTTTTTTGAGAGATATTTTATTTGTTCAGGAACTAAAGGAGTTCGTTTTTCATCATTTCTGTGTTCTTTTATAATTCCAATAATATACATTATTTATAATTAATTTTAATTAAATGATCGGAGAGAACTTTAAAAAAATATTCAATAGCTATTTTATTACTCGGAGCTCCCTGAACTCCAGTTTGTAAATTATTTTCTATTATTAAATCAATTCCAGCAGAGAGAGTAAGCGAGACAAGTTTTGCCATTGCTGTGTTTTCTCCAGATCCTTTTTCATCTAGGTGGAAACTTTTGCTCCAAACTTTTTTATTGTCTTTAATTGCATCAAGTTCAACTGATAAAACAACTCTATCTTCATCATCTTCTTTATATTTGTTATTAATTATTAATTCATCACTCTTTTTAGTAATTAACTCTTCTAAATTATTAGATGAATTTTCTAGCATTTGAAAAATATTTTTCCATGCATTGCCCCATCCTTTTAATCTTAGAGTTCCTCTAACAAAGTCTTTTATTCTCCATTTTTTGTCAAAATTATATTCATTTATATAAGGCAAAGAGTTTCTGTTTGGATAAGCCTCAAATATTTCATTTTTAATCATATAACTATTTATATTTTTAAAAGGAACAACAGATCTTTCTTCATAATTTTCTATAAATTTAGAAATATTATTTAATGCTTTTATTACACCAACTGGAGACCAACTAAATTTATATTTTAAATCATTTGGTATAGATGGAATTCCTCCACAGTAGGATCTGTAACTTACTGAAATATCTTTAAATTTTAATGATTTTAATTCTTTAACAAGCAAATGTGAAAAAAAATGATCTATTCCAGGATCTAATCCAACTTCATTAAGAAATATTAATTTTTTTTCATTAACTTCTTTATTTAATTCTTTTATTTCATCTGAAAGATAACTTGAAGAAATAAAATGACAATTTTTATCTAAGCAGATTTTTGCTATTTCTAAATGCATATTAGCAGGTAGTTGAGAAACTATTATATCGTTGGCTTTTATTTCTTGCTTGATTTTTTCATAATCAAATTTTTTTGCTTTTAAATTTTCGTAACTTATATGATTTATACTTTGCTGAGCTTTAGATAAAGTTCGATTCCATACTGTTAATTTATTTTTTTTTGAAGCTATTCTTCTAATACCAGGTATAGAAGAAAGCCCAGCACCTAACCAGTGAATTGTTGTCATATTTAAAAAATTCTTTTATTTTTTTATAAGATGTTTACTTATATTAATATTAATGGAATTTCAAATATTGACACTATTTTTAGCTTTTTTATTAACAGGCTTTTTTTCTGGTTTAATCGCGGGATTACTAGGTGTAGGAGGAGGAATCATAACTGTTCCTGTTACATATTATGTATTAATTAGTCTTAACTATACAATGGATGTTGTTATGCATTGTGCGATAGCATCTTCATTAGCTATAATCCTATTAACATCACTATCTTCAATACGATCACATTCAATATTAGGAAATATAGATTTGTTAATAATAAAGAAAATAGTTTTTGGAGTTATACTAGGATCTATTTTAGGATCTATTTTTGCAAGTTTAATACAAGGTAAGTATTTAATATTTATTTTTATTGTTTTTGCTTTTTTAATTTCACTAAATTTATTTTTTGACAAAAAATTTTCTAATATTTTGGAAGATCTTCCTAGAAATAATATTCTTAATAATTTAATTGGTGGAGTCATCGGATTTTTATCTGCATTGATTGGAATAGGGGGAGGTACATTTACAGTTCCAACATTACTAGCATTTTCTAAGGGAATTCATAAAGCTGTAGGAACATCTACACTTGTAGGTTTTTTTATTTCTCTTCCAGGTTTTTTAACTTATATTTTCACTGGTTGGAATGTTCCAAATCTGCCCCCATTTTCTATAGGATATGTTAATATTTTGATTGTTTTAATAACAGCTTCTGTAAGTATAATTACAGCCCATTTTGGTGCTAGAATTTCAAATAAAACTAAAACGTTAGCTCTTAAAAAAATATTTGCTGTGTTTTTATTTTGTACATGTATAAGTTTATTGTTAAAGGAGTTTTTTTTATAAAAAAATGAAATTAATCTCGAATAGATTATCAAGAATTAAACCATCGATGACTGTTACTATAAATGTAAAAGCGAATGCATTAAGAGCACAAGGAAAAGATGTGCTCGTTCTTGCAGCGGGTGAACCTGATTTTGATACACCAAAAAACATATGCATGGCAGCTAAAAAAGCTATAGAAGAAGGAGAAACAAGATATGTTCCCGGTAAGGGTACAAAAAAGCTACAAAAAGCTATAATGAATAAATTTCAAAAGGATAACAATTTAACATATGATTATGATGAAATAATGTGTGGCGTTGGTGGAAAACATATTATTTATAATGCTATGATGGCATCTTTAAACAAAGATGATGAAGTAATAATCCCTTCTCCTTATTGGGTTAGTTATCCTGATATTGTTTTATTAGCTGAAGGAAATCCAATTATAATAAAATGTGATGAAAGTGAAGGATTCAAATTATCTCCTGAAAAGTTAGAAAAAGCAATAACACCTAAAACAAAATGGCTGATGTTAAATAGTCCAAGTAATCCAACAGGAGCAGTATATTCTTATAATGAATTAAAATCTATAGCTGAAGTTTTATTAAAATATCCAAACATTTTTGTTTTATCTGACGATATCTATGAAAAAATTTTATATGAAGATAATATATTTCACACTATTGCTTCTGTAGAACCAAAACTAAAAGAAAGAACACTTACTTTAAACGGTGTTTCAAAAGCATATTGTATGACAGGTTGGAGACTGGGTTATTGTGGAGGTCCTAAAGAAATTATTAGCGGAATGAATAAAATTCAATCACAAAGTAATACATCTACTTCATCAATTACAATGGCTGCTTCGATTGAAGCTTTAGAAGGAAATCAAGATTTTATTAGTAAGCATAATATTGAATTCAAAAAAAGAAGAGATTTAATTGTTAGTAAATTAAATAGCATTCCTTTGATATCATGTTCTGAACCATCAGGAGCTTTCTATGTTTATCCAAATTGTTCAGAATGCATTGGGAAAAAAACTCCTTCTAATTTCATAATCAAAAATGATGAAGATTTAATGAATTATTTGTTAGAAAGTGAAGGTGTTGCTGGTGTTCATGGGGCAGCTTTTGGTCTCTCATCTTATTTTAGACTTTCTTACGCAACAGATGAAAAAACTATTATTGATGCTTGTTTAAGAATTGAAAAAGCATGTAAAAATCTTAGTTAAGATCTTTATCAGCAATTATTTTTGCTATTCTTAATAAATTTGTCCCAGCACCTGATCCAAAAGGAACACCTGCTGTAATTACAATTGAGTCGTTAGGTGAAGCAATTTGTTTATCTTTAATGATTTTGCAAGCATTAGAAACCATAGCTTTTGTATCAATAGCATCTTCACCATGACATGAATTTATACCCCAACACACTTGCATTTTTCTAGCAGTTTTAATATTTGGCGAAATACCAACGACTTGTACCGGTGCTCTTTCTTTTGCCATTCTTAGAGTAGTTCTACCACTAACAGAAAAAGTCACAATAGCTTTTGCTTGAGCATTTTGTGAAATGTTAAAAGCTGCGCTAGTAATTGCATCTGTAGAAGTATTAAAATTATTTTTATCATTTTGTATATTTATTAGTTTTTCATTATAATTCTTATCCACTTCAACACTCTCAACTATTCTATTCATCATAGCTACAGATTCTTCTGGATATTTACCAATAGCAGATTCACCTGATAACATAACAGCATCTGCACCATCATATATAGCATTAGCCACATCTGATGCTTCAGCTCTAGTTGGGGTGTAATTGTAAATCATACTTTCAAGCATTTGCGTAGCTACAACTACTGGTTTCCCATCATTTCTAGAGTTTTGAATAATTTCTTTTTGAATAACAGGGACTTTTTCAGGAGGAAGTTCTACACCAAGATCTCCCCTAGCTATCATTATTCCATCTGAGACTTCTAATATTTCTTTTAAATTTTTTACAGCAGATGGCTTTTCAATTTTTGCCATAATTGAAGCTCGATTTGAGATTAACTTTTTTAAATCTTCAACATCTTTTGCTGTCTGAACAAAGGATATTGCTATCCAATCTACATCCATTTCAAGAGCTTTAGCAATATCACTTTTATCTTTAAGCGTAAGAGAAGATATAGGAAGTATAGTATCAGGAATATTCACCCCCTTATTATCTGAGATTTCATTAGTATTTATGACTTCAGTAATTAATGATTTTTCATATTGCTCTATTACTTGTAAAACTAATCTTCCATCATTAATTAATATATTTGAATTAGGAGTTAAAACTTTATAAATTTCTGGATGGGGAAAATTAACTCTTTTAGAATCTCCTAACTCATTAGATAAGTCTAGAGTAAATTTTTGACCTTTTTTTAATTGCTCTTTATTTTTTTTAAATTTTCCAATTCTTAGTTTGGGGCCTTGTAAGTCTGCTAAAATACATGAAGCATGATTATATTTCGATTCTAATTTACGAATATTTTCAACATTTTTTCTGTGATCTTCTATAGTTCCATGAGAAAAATTTAGACGGAAGACATCTGCGCCTTTTAAAAAAAGTTTTTCAATTATTTCCTCGTTAGATGAAGATGGTCCAAGTGTAGCTATAATTTTTGCTTTTCTTTCTCTTTTCATTAATATTTAGATTCTTTCTTTTTTTTATTCATAATTTTTTTATTATACCATATATATTGTAAAAAGGAAAAAATTATGAAAAACAATGAAGAAAATGAAATTTATGCTGAGGTTCTTAAAAAATTAATTTCTCATTTGCAAAAAAGAACTGATGTTCAAAATATAGATCTTATGAATTTATCTGGATTTTGTAGAAATTGTCTTTCAAAGTGGTATGCGTCATCTGCTAAAAAAAGAGGAATTAATATTGAATATGATAAAGCAAGAGAAATAATTTATGGTATGCCTTATTCAAAGTGGAAGGAGAAATACCAAACTAAAATAAATAAATAAATTTATTTATATAACTGTTCAAGGGAATCTTTATATTTTTCTTTTACAGCAAATCTTCTAACTTTCATTGTGGGAGTCATCATCTCATTCTCTACTGAAAAAGAATGATCAATTATTATAAATTTTCTAACTTGCTCAATTACAGAAAGTTTTTTATTCGCTTTATTAATAGCAGATTTAATTAAATTATTGAAATCTTCATCTTTTAATAAATCCTTTAATTCAAATACTTTATTATTTTCTGAACACCATATTTTTAAATATTCAAAGTCTGGAACAATTACAGCTACCATATAATTTTTATAATCACCATAGATCATAGATTGCGATATCTCAGCTTCAATATTTATTTTTTCTTCAATTTTGCTAGGTGAAATATTATCTCCACCAGCATTTACAATAATATCTTTTTTTCTATCAGTTATTTTTAAATAGCCATCTTCATCTAATTGCCCTATATCGCCTGTGTGTAACCAACCATTTTTAATTGTAATTGCAGTGGCGCTTGGATCGTCCCAATATCCATTCATCAAATTATCACCTTTTACCAATATTTCACCATCATCAGCAATATTTACTTGAACCCCTTCAAGAGGAGGTCCAACAGTGTCTAATTTAATTTTTTTAGGAGGATTAACAGATACTACAGGCCCACTTTCTGTCTGACCAAATCCTTGAAGTAATGGCAAACCTAATGAAGATAAAAATAAACCAACTTCAAAATTTAAAGCAGATCCTCCTGAAACTAACGCTTTTAAATGTCCACCAAATCTTTTTTTTACTTTCTTTCTAACAATTTTATCTAAAAAATTATTTGTTATTCTTTCAAAGAAAGATAATTTTTGGCCATAATAATTTTTCTTACCAAGTCTCACAGTTTCAGTAAAAAAAATATTACTTAATTTACTTTGTTGTTTTAAGCCTTGAGAAATTCTTGTATGTAGTGAGTCATAAAATCTTGGAACCGCAGTCATTATATGAGGTTTTGCTTCAGACATATTTACAAGTAATTTATCAATTCCTTCAGCATAATATATTTGACCACCTGAACCCATTTTAAAAAATTGTAAAGTATGTTCGTAAGAATGAGATAAAGGCAACCAAGATAGAAACCTTAACTCATTTAACTCACTAGTTATTTCTTTAAGTATAATACTTGCTCCTTTACAATTAGTTATCATTGCTTTATGGCTAAGCATAACACCTTTTGGATTACCACCTGTGCCAGATGTATAAATTATGCATGCCACATCTTCTAATTTAAGTTTTTGTTCAGCAGCATGAAGATCAAAAGGATTGTTAGAATTCTCATTAACCAATTTTGTCCATGAAAGTATATTTAGAGGTTTGTCGTATTGATCTTTATCATTTTCAATTTTAATTAAAGTGTTACATTTTTTTGATTCAGTAATTGCAGGTATAACTTTTTCTGCTAGATTATTATTTGATACTATAGCCAATCTTGCCCCTGAGTGCTCTATTATATATTTATAATCTGCTGTAGTACTAGTTATATAGGCTGGAACAGTTATTGCGCCAATTGCCATAATTGCTAGATCAGCTATTTGCCATTCTGGTCTATTTTCTGAAACTATTACAACTCTATCTCCAGCTAAAATACCCTGATTAAGCAATGAAGAAGAAAATTTAGAGACTTTTTCACTAATTTCATTCCAGGAATAAGATCTATATTTTCCTTCGATTTTTTCCCATAAGTAGGGTTTATTGCCATATTTTTTTACTTGAGTATTGAAAATATCCAATACATTTCTAATTTTATCATAATCAATTGTCATAATACTTGTCCTATCCCTTCAAAGACCTAGATAAATAAACTATATTCAAAAAATTATTTTAAACAATAGAAAATTTTAATGAAAACTTTTAAAAATAATAGGATAAATACCAGAACCCCGCCAATATGGAACCTAGATGATTTATATAAATCTATAAATAGTCCAGATATTCAGAAAGATTTACAAAATATTAAAAAAAACACATTAGATTTTAAGAAGAAATATGAAGGAAAAATAGCATCTTGTAAAGCTGATGAATTATATTTAGCAATTAAGATTGTTGAAAAAATAGATGAAAAAATAGACAAAGTTTTGTCTTATGCACATTTAAAATTTACTGAGAATATGACTGATGAAAAAAATAAAATTTTTTTTCAACAAATAAAAGAAAGAATTACCGAATATTCTTCATCTCTAGTTTTTTTTTCATTGGAAATTAATGCAATTAACAATAGCAAACTAAAAAAATTATTTAGGAATAATAAATTAATTAAATATAAAACGTGGATAGAAAATTCAAGATCTTACAAACCTTATCAATTAAATAAAAAACTAGAAAAATTTTTAAGAGAAAAAAATGTTACATCTAACTCTGCTTGGATTAGATTATTTGATGAAACAATAGCTAATCTTAAATTTAAATTTAAAAATAAATATTTATCAAGTTCAGAAATTTTTAATTTTTTATCTGATGCAAATCATATAAATAGAAAAGCAGCTGCTAAATCTATTGGCAAAACTTTAAGTAATAATATAAATTTGTTTAGTATAATTACTAATACTTTAGCTAAAGATAAAAGTATTAATGATCA
This sequence comes from Alphaproteobacteria bacterium MarineAlpha5_Bin9, assembly GCA_002937895.1. Classification (GTDB taxonomy): domain Bacteria; phylum Pseudomonadota; class Alphaproteobacteria; order HIMB59; genus PTKV01. The sequence goes on from PTKV01000013.1 coordinate 24,347, forward strand.
ATGGCGTAAATTTCCAAATCCTGTTAGAAGTAGAAATTTGTCTAACGTTGTTGAAGATGAGGTAGTAAATGCTCTTTGTGATTCAGTCAAAAACTCATATTCAAGTTTATCTCATAGATATTATTTATTAAAAGCTAAATGGTTTAACAAAAATAAGTTAAAATATTGGGATAGAAATGCTCCTTTACCTTTTCAAAGTAATAAAATTTATTCATGGAATGAAGCTTCTGAAATAGTGTTGAAAGCATTTAGTGGTTTCAATTCAGAAATTGAAGAAATTGCATCTCTATTTTTTAAAAAAAACTGGATTCATGCAAAAATTCAAAAAGGAAAATCGCCTGGAGCTTTTTCTGCATCTACAGTTCCTAGTGTTCATCCGTATATATTATTAAACTTTCAAGGAAAACAGAGAGACGTATCAACGCTTGCACATGAACTTGGTCATGGAGTTCATCAATATTTAGCAGCAAAACATCAAGGTCATTTTAATTCCGCTACTCCACTCACTGTAGCTGAAACAGCAAGTGTATTTAGTGAAATGCTAACTTTTAAACTATTATTAAGAAGTCAAAAACAACCTTTAGAAAGAAAAGCTTTATTAGCTAATAAAGTTGAAGATATGCTAAATACTGTTGTAAGACAAATAGCATTTTTTGAATTTGAAAAAAAATTACATTTAGAAAGAATAAGTTCAGAATTATCTAATGAAGAGATTTGTAATATATGGCTAGAGACCCAAAAAGAAAGCTTGGGACCAGGGATTGAATTTGATGAGGAATATAAATATTATTGGAGTTACATTCCACATTTTATTCATTCACCTTTTTATGTATATGCTTACGCATTTGGAGATTGTTTAGTAAATTCGTTATATGCATTGTATGAAGAGGGACATAATTTTTTTGAAAAAAAATATATTTCACTTTTAAAATCAGGAGGATCTATAAAGTATAAACAACTTTTAAAACCCTTTAACCTTGATCCTTCAAATTCCAATTTTTGGAATAAAGGTCTTTCTATAATAGAATCTTTAATAGATGAAATTGAATTGATTCAAAGAAAAGATTTATGAAAAATGATATAGAAAAAAATTCTCTTTTTAAACAAATGAAAAGATATGCTCAAGTAGGTGGGGTAGTAGGTTCTTTAGCAACAAAAATTGCTTCAAAAAGATATTTAGGTGTTAATCTAAATAAAAAAAAACACGCAAAGCAGATTAGAAATGATTTAGGAAAAATAAAAGGTCCTTTGATGAAAGTAGCTCAATTATCAGCTACTATTCCAGATTTATTGCCTCCAGAATATTCTAATGAATTATTGCATTTACAGTCTAATGCTCCTCCTATGAATCGATTATTTGTAAAAAGAAGAATGAATGCTGAACTTGGAAATTCTTGGGAAAAAAAATTTAAATATTTTGAAAAAGAAGCATCAAAAGCAGCCTCTTTAGGACAAGTTCACAAAGCTCTATTAAAAAATGGAAAAAAAGTAGCTTGTAAGCTTCAATACCCAGATATGTCATCAGCAGTTAGTGCTGATTTGTCACAATTAAAAATGATTTTTTCTATATATCAATCTTATAATAAGGCCATCAAGACCGAAGAGGTCTACAAGGAGATAACTGAAAGACTAAATGAAGAGTTAGATTATGAAAGAGAAAAAAAACTAATGATAGTTTTTAGAAATATTTTTTCAAAAAATGATTTTGTTAATATTCCTCAAACATATGAAAATCTATCAACTAAAAAATTACTTACTATGAGTTGGTTAGAGGGAGATTCAATTTTAAATTTTAAAAAATCATCAAAAGAAGTCAGAAATAAACTTGCGAAAAATATGTATTATGCTTGGTATAAACCATTCTTTGAATATGGCATACTTCATGGAGATCCTCATCTTGGAAATTATTCTGTAAAAAAGAATCTTAGTATTAATCTTTATGATTTTGGATGTATGCGAATATTTAGTGAAAAATTTATCAAAGGTGTTATTGATTTATATTTTGCACTTCAAGAAAATGATTCTTCTAAAGCGGTTTATGCTTATGAACAATGGGGATTTAAAGAATTAAATAATGAAAAACTTAAGGTTTTAAATAAATGGGCAAGTTTTTTGTATTCTCCATTAATGAAGGATAAAGTGCAAAAAATACAAAAAAGTGAAAATGGCGTTTATGGCGCTCAAATTGCTTCAGAAGTTCATAAAGAATTAAAAAAATTAGGTGGCGTAAAACCACCAAAAGAATTTGTTTTTATGGATAGAGCAGCTGTTGGATTAGGCTCAGTTTTTATGCATTTAAGAGCTGAAGTAAATTGGTATAGAATTTTTCATGATCTAATTAAACACTTTGACCAAAAAAAATTGATAAAGCGCCAACAAAAGACTTTAAATTTAGTTAGGTTATAATTATAAGAATTTATGATCTTATCAGCTTTAAAAGAAACCTCTTTAATTGAGACTAGAGTTGCTTTATCACCTGATTCAGTAAAGTTATTTTTACGACTTGGTTTTGATATAATTCTAGAAGAAGGTGCAGGATTAAAATCAGGTTATTTAGATAAAAGTTATTTAGATGTTGGTGCTAAAATTGTTAAGAGAGCAGAATGTTTGAAGGCGGACGTATGTTTATGTGTTAGAATGCCAAATATAGAAGATCTTAAAAATTTAAGACAAAACTCTGTATTAATAGGAATTTTAAATCCTTATGAAAATAAAAAATATTTTGAAAATTTAAATAATAATAACATTACCTCATGTTGTATGGAGTTAATTCCTAGAATTAGTAGAGCTCAAAGTATGGATGTATTATCCTCGCAGGCAAATCTTTCTGGGTACAGATCTGTTATTGATGCAGCTGAGCAATTTGGAAAAGCTTTTCCAATGATGATGACAGCTGCAGGTAGAGTAAATCCTGCAAAAGTAATGATTTTAGGGGTGGGAGTAGCAGGCCTTCAAGCTATAGCTACAGCTAAAAGATTGGGGGCTGTTGTTTCAGCTACAGATGTGAGATCTGCTACAAAAGAGCAGGTTGAGAGTCTTGGGGGAAAATTTATAATGGTAGAAGATGAAGAATCTAAAAATGCAGAAACAAATACTGGATATGCTAAAGAAATGAGCGATGAATATAAAAAAAAACAAGCTCAACTTATTGCGGAAACAATAGCAAAACAAGATATAGTCATATCTACCGCTTTAATTCCAGGGAAAAAAGCTCCAATTTTAGTTACTGCAGAAATGATTGCCTCTATGAATCCAGGATCAGTTGTGGTTGATTTAGCAGTTGAAGCAGGGGGGAATTGTCCTCTTAGTAAAATAAATGAAATTGTTGAATATAATGGAGTGAAAATTGTTGGATATGCCAACATGCCTGGGAAAGTAGCAAAAGATGCATCCGCTTTGTATGCAAAAAATATATATAATTTTCTAAGTTTGTTAGTAGATAAAGAGAAAAAGCAAATATTTTTTAATTTTGAAGATGAAATATTGTCATCAGTCGTTTTGACTCATTTAGGACAAATTAGATTGGAGCAATTTAAGTAAAATGGATGGTCTTTCTTCAGAAATTTTTGTTAGTGGTTTAACTGTTTTTTTCCTAGCTTGTATTATTGGTTATTATGTAGTTTGGTCTGTTACACCTGCTTTACATAGTCCTTTAATGGGTGTTACTAATGCAATTTCAAGTGTGATTATCGTTGGTGCAATTTTAGCTTCAGGACCATATGGGTATGATATTTCAAAAATATTTGGAATAATTGCTGTAGCTCTTGCCTCTGTAAATATTTTTGGAGGATTTTTAGTAACATATAGAATGTTATCAATGTTCAAGAAGAAAAAAAAGAAACGGATAAATTAAATTATGTCATCAAATTTAGTAGCAGTTTTATATTTAGTATCAGCATTATTATTTATTTTCGCTTTGAGAGGTCTTTCACATCCTGAGTCTTCTAGAATAGGAAATCTTTCTGGAATAATAGGTATGATAATTGCTATTTTTACTACTTTAATGTTTAAATCAGTTTTAAGTTATTATGAAATTGGAGCAGCTATTTTAATAGGTGGAGCAATCGGAACATTTATTGCTCTAAGAATAGTAATGACTTCTTTACCTCAATTAGTAGCAGCATTTCATAGCTTAGTTGGTTTAGCAGCAGTATTTGTTGCAGCAGCAGCATTCTATGATCCTGTATCATTTGAAATAGGTGAAATTGGTTCAATAAAAACTAGCAGTTTAATTGAAATGAGTATTGGCACATTTATTGGAGCAATAACTTTTTCAGGATCAGTATTAGCTTTTGGTAAATTACAAGGTAGTATTTCTGGAAAACCAATTGTTTTTAAATTTCAACATTTATTAAATGCCTCAATATTTATATTTGTTATTTTTTTGATTATTATTTTTATTTCTTATCAGACACCAACTATTTTTTGGTCAATAGTTCTTATATCTATTTTATTAGGATTTTTGGTAGTAATTCCAATAGGTGGAGCGGATATGCCAGTTGTAGTTTCAATGTTAAATTCTTATTCAGGTTGGGCAGCTTGCGGAATAGGATTTACTTTAAGTAATAACTTACTAATAATCACAGGTGCTCTCGTGGGTTCATCTGGGGCAATATTAAGTTATATTATGAGTAAAGGTATGAATAGATCAATTATCAATGTTGTATTAGGAGGATTTGGAGGCGAACAAGAAAACGCTGCTACAAATGATAATTCTGACAAAACTGTCAAAAAAGGTAATGCTGAGGATGCAGCATATATTATGAAAAATGCTGATTCTGTAATTATTGTCCCAGGTTATGGAATGGCAGTTGCTCAAGCTCAACACGCTCTAAGAGAGATGGTTGATATATTAAAGAAAGAAGGTATTCAAGTTAGATATGCAATTCATCCAGTGGCAGGGAGAATGCCCGGTCATATGAATGTTTTATTAGCTGAAGCTAATGTTCCTTATGATGAAGTTTTAGAATTAGAAGAAATAAATCATGATTTTCCAATGACTGAAGTTTCATTTGTGATTGGTGCAAATGATGTAACTAATCCAGCTGCAAAAACAGATGAATCATCACCTATATTTGGTATGCCAATATTAGATGTAGAGAAATCTCAATCTGTTTTATTTATTAAAAGGTCAATGGCAACTGGCTACTCTGGTGTTGATAATGAACTCTTTTACAGAGATAACACTACTATGCTTTTTGGAGATGCAAAAAAAATGTGCGAAAATATTGTAAAAGCTCTAAGCTAGAATAAATTAGTCAAAACTTCTTCTTTGCAATTTTCTTAATCTCCTAATAGATTCTTCTTTTTCTCTAGCTTTTTTTAGAGATGGTTTTTCATAGTGTTTGCGGAGTTTCATTTCTTTGTAAAGACCCTCTCTTTGCATTTTTTTCTTTAAGCTTCTTAGAGCTTGTTCAATATTGTTGTCTTTTACAAATACTTCTATGGTCAAAAAAAATCCTTTTTTAAAAAAAAATCCATTACCATAACTATAAAATTAATGCAAATATTAACTTTTTTGAGTATTTATTTTAAAAAATCAATTTTTGATTTATATATTCTTTATGTCTATTCTAAAAATAGCCTTATTAGGGCATCCTATATTATATAAAAAGGCTTCATTAATTAAGAAACTGCCAGATCCTAAGATAAATGATTTAATTAGAGATATGGCGGAAACAATGATTGAATATAATGGTATTGGACTAGCAGCACCTCAAGTTCATGTAAGTAAGCAAATAATAATTTTTAGAAATTTAGAAAATAAGGATGTTGATGAAAAAAATATTCAAATTACACCTTTAATTAATCCTGTTGTAAAAAATATTACAGATGAAAAGGAGATTCAGTGGGAGGGATGTCTTTCAGTGCCTGGAATGTCAGGATTGGTTGAAAGGTATACAGAAATTGAATTTGAAGGATATGATGTAAATGGAAATACAATAAAAAGTCAAGCTAAAGGATTACAAGCAAGAGTTATTCAACATGAATATGATCATCTAAAAGGTATTTTATATTTAAAGCATTTAAAAGATGTAAAAGCATTTGGATTTTCTGAAGAAATTGAAAAATACTGGAAAAATAATGATGAAAAAAAATAATAATAATTTAAATGCAAGACGCTTAAAAACTCTTAATCTTTTAAAGCAAATAATTATAAAAAATGGGTGGAATGATGAAATTTTTAATTTAGTTGGAAAAAAAAATAAATTCATAAATGAAATAAAAATTCTATTTCCTGATGGTTATAAATCTTTAATGGAATTTTATCTTAGACATTTAGATAACGAAATGATTAAAAATACAAAAAAAATTGAATTATTAAGAATGAAAACTAATGAAAGAATTAAAGAGATTCTTTTGATAAGATTTAGAATTATGGAAAAAGAAAAAAAATTAATAAAAAAAACTTTTTATACATTGATGATGCCGCAAAATATTTATTTTGCCAAAAAAAAACTATTTGAAACTATTGATAATATTTGGTTTTTAGCAGGAGATACTTCAACTGATTTTAATTATTATACTAAGCGAGCTTTATTAACTGGTATTTATATTAGTACAATTAATTATTGGGTAAATGGGAATCAAAATTTATCATCTATAAGTAATTTTTTAGATAAAAAATTAAACCAAGTATCAAAAATTCCAAAAATAAAAAAGAAATTAAATATAATTTATGAATTAAGTCCAAAATTTTTTTTACTATTTAAAAATTTAGTAAAATCTAAGCAATAATATCAGGCTCTATCTGATCTTTAATAGAAGATATTTTATCTTTTAATAATAACTTTCTTTTTTTTAACCTTTGCATTTTAAATAAATCAATAGTTTTTTTTTCTTGTAATGTCTGAATTACCAAATCAAGATCTTTGTGCTCTTCTTCTAGAATTGAAAGTTTTTTTATTAGTTGTTGATTTTTTTTAATCATATTAATTTTTATATTATAATACTTTTTCTTTCACAAAATTAATATAAAAGAGAATAGATGATAAAAAAAATAGGAATTTTGACAAGTGGCGGTGATTGTGGAGGACTTAATGCAGTTATAAGATCTGTGACATTAACAGCAATTAATAAATATGGCTGGAAAGTTTATGGAATTAAAGATGGTACTGAGGGATTAATCAGAGATCCTATAGATGCAATAGAGCTTAATCTTAAAAGTTTTGAAAGTAATTTGATGAGACTTGGAGGAACATTTTTGGGATCCAATAACTCTGGAAATCCATTTAATTATATGCAAAAAAATGGAAAACGCATTGATGTATCAGATAAAATAATCAATGGTTTTAATAAATTAAACCTAGATTCTTTGATTGGTATAGGAGGAGACGGAAGTATGAAAATACTTCAAAAACTTACTAAAAAAGGTAATATTAATTTCGTTGGCATTCCAAAGACTATTGATAATGATGTTATGTTTAATGAATTTTCAATTGGATATGATACAGCAGTTAACGTTGCCACTAATGCTCTAGATATGCTCCAACCAACAGCGGCAAGTCACAAAAGAGCTATGATCTTGGAAGTAATGGGAAGAGATGCAGGTCATATAGCTCTAAATGCTGGTATAGCTGGAGGAGCAGATATTATATTAATTCCAGAAATAAAATACTCACTAAAATCAATTGCAAAACATATTGAAAAAATTAAATTAAAAGAAAGAAGTCATATTTTGATAGTTATTGCTGAGGCTGTAAGGAAAGAAGATGGTTCAAAAGCTTACGTAAAATATTTAAATGGCCAAGTAAGGCTAGGGGGAATAGGGAATTATATAAGTGATAGAGTGTCAAATATGACAAAAGTCGAGACAAGAGTTACTGTTTTAGGTCACTTACAAAGAGGAGCACAACCTTCTCACAAAGATAGACTGATAGCAAGTGCATTTGGGGTATATGCTGTAGATATGATTGCACAAAAAAAATTTAATAGAATAGTTGTTTGGCAGAATAGAAAAATTACTGATATTGATATAGATAAGGTAGCTGGAAAATCTAAAACTATTGATATTAAAGATCCATTGATTAAAGTTGCTAAAGCATTAGATATATATGTAGGCGAAATTTAAAATTATAATCCTGTAAATTTTTTTATTATAAAAAAATAGACTCTATAAGGTAAAATTCTCAAAAATTTTAAAATATAAATAAAAAATGTTGGAAAAAATATTTCAAATTTGTATTTTTTTGTAAGACCTTGATATATCTTATTTGCAGCAAATTCTGATGTTTTTAAAAAAGGCATTGGAAATGTGTTTAATTTTGTTGATTCTGATTCTATAAAACCTGGATTAATTATACTTACTTTAATAGATTTTTTCTTAAAATCAAAAAATAGACTTTCAGCAAGATTTATTAGTGCAGCTTTAGTTGATCCATAAGCAGCAGCTGTTGGTAAACCTCTATAACCTACAGGAGATGAAACTATGGCAATATGTCCAGATTTTCTTTTTTCCATTATATTTTGTAAGGCATAAATGCAATTTATAGTACCTTTTAAATTTACATCTATTAATAATTCAAAATTTTCTATTTCAAATTCTTGGGATTTGTTTGGAGAATATGCAGCAGCATTTAATAAAGCTAAATTTATATTACCTATTTCAGACTCTATTCTATTTATTGTATTTATCACCTCATTTTTTTTTGAAATATCACATTTAATAGAAAAAACATTTGATTGTTTAGTTTTGTTGATTATTTTTTCTTTAACTAAGTTAAGTTTATCCAGATTTCTTGAACTAATTACAACCTTCCAATTATTTTCTGCAAATTTTAGTGCGGTAGCTGCACCTATTCCTGTTGATCCACCTGTAATCCAAATGACTTTCAATTAAACCTATTCTTTTCTAACACTTTTTACCTCTTTATCATCTCTCCAGTTAATAAATTTGTATTGCAATAATTCATTTTGTTTATTGTACCAAAGTGTATATTCGGGAAAAGGACCTTTATCTTTCTTATTGCTTGAAGCGTTAAGTGTATATTTATTACAAATTATTTTTTTCTTATTGAGTTCAATTTCTTCTTCTCCAAGATATTTTATTTCTAATTTTCTAATAATTCCTTTTTGAGTATCAAAAGCTTCTTTTTGTTGCATTAAATTTATATTCCAAAAATTTGACGGAATTATTAATTTATCTAAATTAATTTTTCCATCCATGCCATTTCCTATGAAGGAATTTTTATTAATTTTTCCACTAATTTTGTATTCTCTTTCATCCTCAAAGTCTGTAAAGCCTTCTATTTCTGAAAATTTATCATTTATCCATACTTCTCTTGATGTGTGGAAAAATTTATAAGCAGGAAAAAAAAGAATTTTTACTGCAATATTAATATTAGTATCTATTATAAGTTTGTCATTAATCTGATTAAATTCTATTTCATGTGTACCAATTACCTTATTTTTTCTTATTATTTCAAAAATAACTTTGTTATCTTTTGGTATTGGTATTGAATAGGCTGTAAAACTAAATATTAATATATAGAAAAATAAAAGTAATTTCATAAATAAGTTTTTTTTAAACATATAATTAAACTACTACTTATAAATTATTCTGTGATATGCATATAACATTGAACTTAATAGAATTATAGCATTAGTTTGGTGCATACTTGCATAACTTATAGGGACAATATAAATCAAAGTCAAAACTCCTAATAAAATTTGTAAACTTAGTATAAATAAAACCAAATATAATGAAAAATTATTATATATTTTTTTATTAATTAGGTAGATAATATGTAAAGAAGTAAAAAAAAATGTAAAAATAGCTAACCACCTATGATTAAAATTAATAGCTATAGTGTTTTCAAAAACATTTCTCCAACCAAAAAAATCTATAAAATATCCTTCAGGAATAATCTGCCCATTCATCAATGGAAAAGTATTAAATGATTTCCCAGAATCTGTTCCTGCCATAAAGCTACCAGAAACAATAGTAATAAAAATTAATAATAAGGAAAAATGAAAAAAATGCTTATTTATTTTACTAATATTATTTTTTTGCATTCTTCCAAAAAATAAATTTAATGATAGCCAAAAAAATAAAACGTATATTATTAGTGCGTTAGTTAAGTGGAAAGCAAGTCTATAAGCACTTACATAAGGATTTTCAGTAAGGCCACTTTTGACCATCCACCAACCGACATAAGCTTGTAAGCACCCAAATAAAAAAATAATTCCAAGTACCATTAATAATTTTACAGATAGTCTTTTTTTAAATAAAAAATAAAAAAATGGAATTATAAAAACAAATCCAATAAGTCTTGCAAAAAATCTGTGAAACCACTCCCACCAAAAAATAAATTTAAAGTCTTCTAAAGTCATATTTTTATTAACAATAATATATTCAGGGGAAAGTTTATATTGTTCGAAAACATTTTGCCAAGATGCCTCTGAAAGTGGTGGAATAATTCCTAAAATTGGTCTCCAGTCAACCATTGATAAACCTGAGTCTGTTAGGCGTGTTAGCCCACCAATAACAATAATTAGTAATACCATTATTGTTAACGTACAAATCCATATCAATATGGAAAAATCAGTTGTTTTCTTATTTAAAGTTGCTGTCATTAATTATATATATAATAAATACAAATAATAAGAAAAGTTCTTATTTTGTCATTATATAAATATTTGTATAAAATAAATAATATAAAATGTTAAAAACAGATATAGTAATTATTGGCGCAGGTCCAGTTGGATTATTTGCAATATTTGAATTAGGCCTTCTAAATCTTAAATGTCATGTTATAGATAGTCTTGAACAGATCGGAGGACAGTGCTCTGAATTATACCCAGAGAAGCCAATTTTTGATATTCCTTCCCAAGTTAAAATAAATGGTAATGAATTGGTTGAAAATTTAATAAATCAATCAAAGCCATTTGATCCTGTTTTTCATCTTGGACAACAAGCAAATCAAATAAAGAAATTAGAAGATGGATATTGGGAAGTTCAAACATCTGCAAATAAAATAATTAAAACAAAGTGTATAGTAATCGCAGCTGGAGCAGGAAGTTTTGTTCCTAGAAAGCCCCCACTAGAAAATTTAAAAGAATATGAAGAAAAATCTATATTTTATTCCATAAAAGATAAATCAATATTTAATAATAAAAAAGTATTGATAGCTGGTGGAGGAGATTCCGCTTTGGATTGGGCGATAAATTTATCTTCATCATGTGATGTTACATTATTGCATAGAAGAAAAGAATTTAGAGCTTCTCCCGATTCTGTTAAAAAGTTTTTTGAACTAGAATCAATTGGAAAAACAAAATTTGCTTTAGGGCAATTATTATCCATTCAAGGTAAAAATGGCAAAATAGAATCAATTACTTATAAAAATGAAATGGAAGAAATCACAAATAATTATCAATATTTAATACCATTATTTGGATTGATTATGAAATTAGGCCCTATTGTAGATTGGGGTCTTGAATTAGATTCTAATTTAATTAGAGTAAATACTGAGAATTTTGAAACATCTATACCATCTATTTTTGCTATAGGAGATATAAATACATATCCAGGAAAACTTAAATTAATTTTATCAGGATTTCATGAAGCAGCTTTAATGTCTCAAAAAGCTTTTAAATATTGCAATCCAGAAAAAAAATTAATTTTTAGGTACACTACTTCTTCAAAAGATTTGCATAAAAAACTAGGATTAAAATGAGTAAAATAATAGTAAAAGATCGAGATGGAAAAGAGCATATTTTAAATGCAGAAAAAGGACTTACTTTAATGGAGATTATTAGAGATTCTGGATTAGACATTGAGGCTTTGTGTGGAGGGTGCGCTGCTTGTGCCACTTGCCATGTATATATTGGTAGTAAATGGATTGATAAATTACCTAAAATGCAGGATGATGAGGAATCTATGCTTGATCAAACTTTTGACCTTAAACCAGGCTCAAGACTAGCTTGTCAAATTGAATTTATTGATGATTATAATGATATTTTTATGGAATTGGCTCCAAAATAACATTGACAAATAATATAATTTGTATACAAATAGTTGGTATACAAATAATGGCAGACACTTCTCTCTCAGAGAAAAAAATTGGCTTATTAATATGGCTTTCATCTAATCTATGGCAATCTCAATTAAGAAAGGTATTATACAAATATAACTTATCTTTAAATGAATATATTTTAATAGAATCTTTAGTATATTTAGAAAAAAAAAATAAATCTATTTCTCAAAAAGAACTTTCTATTTTTTCTGGTATAGATGTAAGTGTAATAAGTGTATGTTTAAAAGTTTTGATAAAAAAGGAGATTATACAAAGAAAATCTAATGAAGATAATAGAAAAAAAATTATTTTTTTACTTTCAAAAGGGAAAAATCTATTTGAGAAAATTTTTCCAAATATAGAATCTATTGAAAATGATTTATTTGATAAATTAGCTAATGAAAAAGATAATTTTAAAAACTCTCTTAAATTACTTCTTGGAAAAAAAATCAGAATTAAAGTAAATAAATTATGAATATTAATAATGAAATAATAAATAATTTGAAATCTTGGCCTTTCGGGGAGGCAAAAAAAATAATTAATAATATTAATAATGATACGAATAAACAAATTATCTTTCAAACTGGATATGGACCTTCTGGTCTACCACATATAGGTACTTTTGGTGAAGTTGTTAGAACAACTATGATTAAAAAAGCTTATGATTATTTAATCGGAAATAATAAAAGTAAAATAATTACATTTTCTGATGATATGGATGGTTTAAGAAAAGTTCCTGAAAATATACCAAATCAAAAATTAATTGAAAAATATATTGATATTCCATTAACCTCAATACCAGATCCTTTCAATAAATTTGAAAGCTTTGGCCATCATAATAATGCAAAATTACGATCTTTTCTTGATGATTTTGGATTTGAATATGAATTTCTTAGTTCTACTAATGAATATAAATCTGGAAGATTTGATCAGACACTTAAACTTATGTTAGAAAATCACGAAAAAATATTAGAATTAATTTTACCAACTCTTCGCGCAGAAAGAAGAAAAACTTATAGTCCTTTTCTGCCTATAAGTAATATTTCTGGTAAAGTTTTAAAAGTTAAAATTGATGAATATCAACCTAAAAATAATTCTATTATATATAAAGAGCCAGAAAATGGAAAACTTACAGAAATTTTAGTTACCGGAGGCAATTGTAAGCTCCAGTGGAAGGTTGATTGGGCCATGAGATGGATTTCTTTGGGAATAAATTATGAGATGTGTGGAAAAGATTTATCAGAAAGTGTTATTTTAGGAAAACAAATATGTAAAATACTAAATAAAGAGCCTCCTATCAATTTAATTTATGAAATGTTCTTAGATGAAAAGGGTGAAAAAATTTCTAAATCTATAGGCAATGGCATAAGTGTTGAAGAATGGCTAAGATATGCAACTCAAGAAAGCTTATCTTTATTTATGTTTCAAAAACCTAAAACTGCAAAAAAATTATTTTTTGATGTAATCCCTAAAAGTGTTGATGAATATTTTTCATATTTGAAAAAATTTAATAATACTCAAAATAAAATTGAAAAATTAGATAATCCTGTTTGGCACATTCATAGTGGATCAGTGCCAAAAATAGATACAGATATTACATTTGGACTAATTATGAATTTAGTAAATGCATGCAATTCTCAAGATCCATCTGTAATTTGGGAATTTTTAAAAGAATATGATAAAAATCTTAATAAAAATGATAAATACCTGAATAGTTTAATTACCAGTTCTATAAATTATTATATTGATTTTGTTTTACCAACTAAAAAATATAAAAAAATAAATGACGAAAATATTAAAATCTTTAAAGATATAATTATATATTTAAGAAAAATTGATAATTCAACTTCATCAAAAGAAATTCAAACTCAAATATATGAGATTGGTAAAAATAATTTTACTAATTTAAGAGAATATTTTAAATTAATTTACAGTGTCTTGTTTGGTCAAGAACAAGGTCCAAGATTAGGATCTTTTATTAAGATTTATGGCATAGGCAAGACTATTGATTTAATAGAACACGCAATTAAATTAAAATGAAATATTAAGTAAATAAAATTCAATGAATATTACATTTTTTTTGAAATTTTTTTCACCAGAATTTGCACACTCCTTATCTATTAAGTTACTGAAGATTAAACCAAAGCCAATATTTAAAAAGGATATAAAAAATATAGAAATGTTGCACCAAAGAGTTTTTGGACTTGATTTTAAAAACCCTTTAGGTTTAGCAGCAGGATTTGATAAAAATGCAGAAGTATTAAAGCAGTTACTAGACTTAGGATTTGGATTTGTAGAGGGGGGAACTGCAACGCCAAAGCCACAAAAGGGAAATTCTAAACCAAGACTTTTTAGATTGAATGAAGATGAGGGTATTATTAATCATTTAGGTTTTAATAATTATGGATTTGAAATAATAAGAAAAAACTTAAATAATATAAACCTCAATATTCTTAGAAATGGGATTGTAGGAATCAACATAGGAAAAAATCAATCAACAAATAATCCCTATGAAGACTATTTAAAAGGTTTAGATTTTTTAGGACCCTTAGCTCATTATGTAGTTATTAATATTTCTTCCCCTAACACACCCGGATTAAGAGATTTACAATACAGAGGCCACATTGAAAAATTAGCAAAACTATTAAAAGAAAAAAAGAACGATAATGAAAAATTAATATCCACTCCAATATTGTTAAAAATTTCCCCTGATTTAAATGATGACGAATTAAGAGATATAGCTTTATGTAGTTTAGCAATGGGAATTGATGGCTTAATAATCTCTAATTCTACTTTAAACAGACCTAAAAGTTTAAAATCTAAATACAAAGACGAAATAGGTGGTTTGAGTGGAAAGCCTATATTTATAGACTCAACAATTTTACTGAAAAAAATGTATAGTTTAACTAATGCTCAATTACCTCTTATTGGAGTAGGGGGAATTACAAATGGAATGGAATGTTATGAAAAAATTAAATCTGGAGCATCTTTAGCACAAATTTATACATCATTAATCTATCAAGGCCCTATTGTAGTAGATAATATAATTAAACAATTAATAAGTTGTCTAATAACTGATGGTTACAAAAATATAAATGAAGCTGTAGGAAAAGAAGTTTGAATCGTCCTAAATGTATAAATTCAGTTTCAGAAATAATAGATAAATATGACTCTATTATAATTGATCAGTGGGGAGTAATACATAATGGGAAAAAAGGTTTTCCATATTCAATAAAATGTATAAAATTATTAAAAAAATTAGGAAAAAATTTATTTTTAATTTCTAATTCTTCTAAAAGAAGTGACATGAGCATAAAAAAATTATCTGATTTAGGTTTTGATTTTAAGGATTTCGATCAAATTATGACTAGTGGAGAGATGATATGGCAAGAACTTAAAAATAAAAAAAATAATTTTTTTTCTGATATAGGAAAAAATTGTTTTCATATAGATAAGCTCGGAGATATAAAAAATTTCAAATCTGGATTAGATTATCAATTTGTAAAAAAAATTGAAGATGCTGATTTTTTATTAGGTACTAATATTAAAAGAGGGAAAAAAGTAATTGATTATATACCTTTGTTAAAAAAAAGTTTAGAGTTAAAATTACCATTTATATGTGCTAATCCTGATTATGAAACTTTAGATTATGTTTCCAATAATAATATTATTTGCATGGGCACAATTGCGGAATTGTATAAAGATTTAGGTGGAAAAGTGTTTATTTTAGGAAAGCCAAATGAAAAAATTTATGAAGAAACTCTCAAACATAAACAAAATTTAAATAAGAAAAAAATTCTTGCAATTGGTGATTCCATTTTTCACGATATAGCTGGAGCTAATAATTTTGGAATAGATAGCTTGCTAATCACTTCAGGAATACATAGAGAAAGTTTTGATAAAAAGAACCCTAAATGGAATGATAATCTAGAAAAATTTAATAAACCGAATTTAATTCCCACCTATTTATCAATAAAATTTGAATTTTAATTTCTAAAATCTTGACCAATTTATAAAAAAAATCTAAAAGGCTGATGTGTCTAATATCTGTCAATTAACTGGAAAAAAATATTTGAATGGTAATAATGTAAGTCATGCAAATAATAAAACTAAAAGAAAATTTTACCCTAATATTCAAAATATTTCTTTTATGAGCGAAATATTAAATCGTTCTATTCAAATTAAAGTCACTGTAAGCACGATAAGAACAGTTGAAAAAAATGGCGGGTTAGATGAATATTTATTAAAAACACCAAATTCCAAACTTCCATTATTTGCCAAAAAATTAAAAAAACAGATTTTGTCTAAGAAAAATAATTAGTGGAAATCACAAATATTTTTATTGGAATATTAGAAATTTTCAAATTAAATTTTGCAAATTTTGTTCAAATATTTAATTCAATATCTCCTGAGTATACATGGATAATATTTCTTTTCTTTTGTTTATCAACAATCTTAATTTTTTTAAAAATTTTTGGAGAAATTGGCATATATATTTACACTTCTATAGCAATTATAGCAGCCAACATCCAAATTTTAAAATTGGTTAAATTTTCTTTTTTTATAGAACCTATAGCTCTTGGAACTATTTTGTTTTCAACTACTTTTGTTTGTACTGATATTTTAGTTGAACATTATGGTATTAAAAAAGCTAGAAAAAATATTTATATAGGATTTTCTAGTTTTTTGTTAATGAATTTTTTTATGCTGTTTACTCTTGGTTTCACACCACTAGACTTTGATACTTATAGTCAAGAATACTTATGGGCAATTGATAATCATAACTATCTTTTAAATATTTTTTTACCTCTTCCAATTTTTTTCGCAGCTAGTATGATTTCTTATCTCATTAGTCAATTTTTTGATGTATGGTTTTATAATTTTATACTTAGAATTACTAATAAGAAATATTTATGGTTTCGCAATAATCTTTCTACAATTATTTCCTCTTTAATAGATAATTTTATTTTTAGTATTTTAGCATGGATTATTTTTAATCCCGAACCACTCGATTTTTTTGTTGTTTTATTTACATATGTTCTTGGAACTTATATTTTGAGAGTTTTTATAGCTATTATAGACACACCTTTTTTATATATAGCTAGGTTCATTGTTCCGAAAAATCTAAATGAATAAATACAATTGGACAGTATTAAAATCAGATAAAAACTCAAAAGCTAGAAATGGACTAATTTCGACTCCAAATGGTAAAATAGAAACACCAGCATTTATTTTTTGTGCTACTAAAGCTGCATTAAAATCAATTTCCACTGATATTATAAGATCTTCAAAAACGCAAATAATATTATCAAATACATATCACCTTATGTTGCAACCAGGTGGAGATCTAATTTCAAAACATGGAGGAATTAATAAATTTATGAATTGGGAGGGTCCTACTCTTACTGATAGCGGTGGATTTCAAATATTTTCATTAGGCAATGGCTCTATTTCAAGTGAAATTAAAGGAAGGCATTTAAAGAAAAATAAATCTTTAATTAAAATTACTGAAGAAGGAGCTCTATTTAAATCATATATTGACGGATCAAAACATAAACTTACACCTGAAAAATCAATAGAAATTCAAAGAAAAATAGGAGCAAATATAATTTTAGTTTTTGATGAATGTACACCTTATAATGTTAACAAAAGTTATACTGCAGAATCTATGCATAGAAGTCATAGATGGGCAGATAGAAGTATTGAAGAATTTAATAATAATAAATATTTTAAAAGCTCTTATGGTTCCTCAGGGAAACAATCACTATATGGAATTATACAAGGTGGAGTTTATAAAGATCTAAGAGAAGAAAGTATAAGCTTTAATCATTCTAAAAATTATTTTGGATTAGCAATTGGTGGAAGCTTGGGATCAAGTAGAGAAGAAATGTATGAAGTAGTTAAATTCACTTCATCACAATTAAAAACTAAATATCCAGTTCACTTATTAGGCATAGGTGATGTTTTTGATATTTGGGAATTTGTAAAATGGGGAGTTGATACATTTGACTGTGTAAATCCCACAAGATTAGCTAGACACGGAACGGCTTTAATGAGAAATTCTAAAGGCAAAATTAATATAAAAAACTCTATATATAAAGAAAATCTTGGCAATCTTGACGAAAGATGTGGTTGTATTACTTGTAAAAATTATACTAAAGCATATTTGCATCATTTATTTAAAATAAAAGAAGTTTTAGGATTACAACTTTTGACTATTCATAATGTTTTTTATATGAATGAAATGATGGAAAAAATTCGTAGAGGAATAAAAAATGATAATATTGATTTTGAAAAAAAAAATTGGTTTTTAATTTAATTTTTTATTTTTTTCATAATTTTGTGAAAAAACATTTGAAAGCTCTTTAAGTAATACTTCACCTAGTTGATCAACATCCATAATTGTTACTGCTTTTTTGTAATATCTTGAAACATCATGACCAATTCCAATTGCAATTAATTCTATATCTGAATTTTCAATTTTTTTAATTATTTCAATTAAATTTTTTTCAAGATAATTTCCAGGATTAACTGATAAAGTAGAATCATCAACAGGAGCTCCATCACTTACAACTAAAAGAATTTTTCTTTTCTCTAATCTTTTCTTTAGACGTGAATATGCCCAAAATAGAGCTTCTCCATCAACGTTCTCCTTAAGAATACCTTCTTTTAAAAGTAAACCTAAATTTTTTTTTGATCGTCTCCATGGGGCATCAGCATTTTTATATATAATATGTCTTAAATCATTGAGTCTCCCTGGATTTGCAGGCTTTCCAACCTTAAGCCATTTTTCTCTCGATTTACCCCCTTTCCAAGCCTTTGTAGTAAATCCTAGAATCTCAGTTCTAATCAAACATCTTTCTAAAGTTCTAGCTAAAATGTCAGAACATAAAGCTGCTACAGTAATTGGTCTACCTCTCATTGATCCAGAATTATCAATTAACAAAGTTACAACGGTATCTTTAAACTCAATTTGTTTTTCAATTTTATATGCTAGTTTATTTAGAGGGTTAATAATTATTCTTGACAATTTTGATGTATCCAAAAATCCCTCTTCTATATTAAATTCCCAATATCTTTTTTGAAGAGCTAGTAATTTTCTTTGAAGTTTATTAGCAATTTTAACTATTAAAGGTTGGAAAGAAAAAACCTGTTTATCAAGAGAAATTCTTAATTTTGTAAGTTCTTCATTATCACAGAGATCTGAGGCATTTATAATCTCATCATTTTCTGAAGAAAAAACTTTATATTCAAATTTATTATTGGAGTTTGAAATATTTTTAAGATAGTCAAGATTATTATCTGTGCTTTGATCTCCAGGATCACTATTATCATCTTCCATCCTATATTGCTCAGATATACTTTGATCATTCTCATCAGATTGTTTTTTTGTTAACTGATTATTTTCATTTTTATTGTTATTTTCTTCTTCATTCTTTTTTGAATTTTCATCATCTATTGAGTTATTTTCTTTTTTTTCATCAACAATTCCTTCCAATTCAAGATTTGTTAGCATTAAATTAGTATTTTTTGCAAAATTTTCTTGATCTTCAATATTATCTGACAGACTTTTCATTATTTTTTTGTAGTTTTTTCCTAATTTTTTAGAGATTAAATTTTTATAAAATAAATATTTTCCATCAAATTTTTTTTCTGTAAATTCTGCATAACTTATATATTTAAAGGCTTTAATTATATTTTCATTTTCATCATTTTCCTTTTCTAATTCTTTTAAATCTTTACTGTACTTGATATCAATATTGTATTTAATGCCTTTAAATATTTTTGACCCATAAGCATCACATCTAGATTGCTCTATTGCCGTAAAAATTTTGTCTACAAAATTATTACCTGAAATATATTTTTTATGAATATCTATATTGTGTAGTCTAATTTTTAAAGCTAAGCTATCAGCTTCACCTCTTAAATAATTTAAATCTTTATTAATGTTTTTTAATTTTGGTAGTGATAAATTAATTTTATTTTCAAAAACTGAAGGGCCTTCATCACTAAAATTAATCTCAGTTTTTTTACTTTTACCTATTGATTTTGTTGTGATTGCTATAGTTCTTTTATAAATTTCTATTAAATTATCACTCTTTGACATTAATAACTTTAGCTTCTTTTAATTCTATTCCAAATCCTCTTTGAAAATATTCATAGATTATTGGCTTTTCTAATTCATCACATCTATTCAAAAAAGATAATTTAAATGCATATTCAATATCATCAAATAATAAATAATTATCTGCCCAAGTCAAAACAGTTCTAGGGCTCATTACAGTTGAAATATCCCCATTAATAAAGCCTGAACGAGTAAGATCTGCTATAGAAACCATTGATTTTATAATTTCCTTACCTTCTTTTGTATTTAATTTATTTATTTTATTAATAATTATTTTTTCTTCTTCAGAATTATCTAAATAATTCAAGGTAGTAACAATGTTCCATCTATCCATTTGTCCTTGATTTATTTGCTGAGTGCCATGATACAATCCAGTTGTGTCACCTAGTCCAATAGTATTTGCAGTTCCAAAAAGTCTAAAATATTTGTTTGGATTTAAAACTCTTGATTGATCTAAAAGTGTTAATCTACTTTCACTTTCCAATATTCTTTGTATAACAAACATTACATCAGGCCTACCTGCATCATACTCATCGAAAACCAGAGCTACTGGATTTTGATATGACCAAGGTAGCATACCATCTTGAAATTGAGTTATCTGTTTTTCGTTTTGTAAAATTATTGCATCTTTTCCTATTAAATCTATTCTGCTTATATGACTATCTAGATTAATTCTTATACATGGCCAATTTAATCTAGCTGCAACTTGCTCTATATGTGTTGATTTACCAGTTCCATGATATCCGCATATTAAAACTCTTTTGTTGTTCGAAAATCCAGCTAAAATAGCTTTTGTAGTTTCAGGATCAAATATATAAGAGTTATCAATTTTTGGGACATATTCATTTAAATCCTTAAAAGCAAAAACATCAAAATTACATTTTATTCCAAAAACTTCTTGAGTATTAATTTTCTTTATATTTTCTGTATTTAAAGATATTCTATTTTTATATTCTTCTTTTGTCATTTATATTTATTTTTTATTTAAAAATCTTTTCAATAATATTTTGTATGCTTGATTAATTTCTTTAAAATTTTTTTCAGCTTTTTCAACGTCCTTATTTACATCAGGATGGTATATCTTTACCAGTTTTTTATATGCTTTTTTAATTTTTTCAACGTCAATAGGAACATTTATCTTCAATATTTTTAGGCTTTTTTGCTCATCTTGGGTCAAATCAGTATGAAAAAACTTATTTTTGCTAAAATTTTTATAATTTTTATCATCATTGAATAAATTATCGTGGTTTTTAAAAAATGATGTAATTTTATCTAATATTATATTCGGCTTGCCATGCAAGGGCCATGAAGGTCTGTTCCAAATAACATCCTCTCTTAAAGCAGCTTCAATGTTATCAACACTCAATCCTTTATAAAAATCCCAAGAATTGTTATACTCCTTTACGTGCTTTAAACAAAAAAAATAATAATTATATAAATTTATTCTTGATTTAGGAGCCTTATATTTCCCTTCATTTTTGCAATTTATAAAATCACATTTTTTTATCTTTTTATTTTCCCATGAAAAAGATTTTTTATCAATTCTTGGTTTATTTTTTGTCATTATTTAATATAATATATATATTATGAAACGTAAAAAAAGAATTGAGCAAATTTTAAAAAAAAATTTAGATACTTTTGACTATACTTTAGTAGATATTTCGTCATATCATAAAAATCACCAAGATTTTAAAAATGAAACTGAAACCCATTTCAAATTAAATATTTCAAGAAATGAATCTAAAATTAAGTTAATCGATTTACACAGAAGGATTAATTACTTATTAAAAAATGAATTTGAAAATGGCTTACATGCACTAGAGATAAAGGTTAAAAATTAGTTTTTTGAAATTTCAAGTTTTAAAATCTGTTTTCTTGAATGCGATAAAATTTTATATGTGAAAAATTCATCTTTTATTGTTTCGCCATAAAATGGTATTGTTTTTGCAATGTTCATTACATATCCACCTATAGTTGTCGCGTCACTTTCTGGTATTTTTAAATCATATTCTTTAAATAAATCTTTGATACTTTTACTACCGCTAGCAATTATTTTACCTTTTTGATTAAAAATAAATTCATCTTCTGGATTATCAATTTCATCAACTATTTCTCCAACAATTTCTTCAATAATATCCTCTAAAGTTATTAATCCTAATAATTCTCCATATTCATCAACTACTAAAGCAAGATGTTCTTTTTTACTTCTAAAAGACAAAAGTTGATCTAATAAATTAGAAGATTCTGGAATAAACCAAGGTTTATTTAAGTTTTTTAAAATTTTTTCTAAGTTTTCCATTTTACCACTAGTATTAATATTGATTTTTCTTGTGTCTAATATACCCACAATTTCCTCAGGGTTTTTTTCCCAAAAAGGTATTCTTGTATACTTACTTGAATTAATTTTATTGATAATTTTAGAATGATCTTCGTTTATATTAATAGAATATATATTTCTTCTGTGCGTAAACACTTCTTCAACTGTTGTATCATTTAAAGTTAAAATGCTCTTAAGCATCTCCTTTTCTTTTTTCGAATCAGGATTTGAAGTTTTATACATATCTATAACGCCTTCTAATTCTTCCTCTGATTGTTTCTCTATTGCACTTTTGCTTTTGGCAATAATTTTTTTAAGAAAAAAGTTTGATATAAGATTTATTACATAAACTATAGGTGCTAAAAATTTATTTAAAAAATATATGAACGGACCGATTATTAAAGCAGTTTGAGTTGGTTTGTTTATAGAATATATTTTTGGAAAAACTTCTGCTAAAATAACAATTAGCGTTGTCATTATAATTGTAGCATATATAATTCCAGAATTACCAAATAAATTATAAAGAAAGGCAGTTGCAATTGATGATGCAAGTATATTTACTAAATTATTAGCTAAAAGCAAAGAGGAAATTACATTTTCTTTTCTATCGATTAAACTTTTAACATATTTTGCTCTTTTATTTCCCTGATTACTTTTCGAAAAAATTCTAGGTTTGGATACTGCTGTTATAGCAGTTTCAGATCCTGATAGAATTCCTGATATTAGAATCAAAAGAATTATAAAGAAAAATAATAAAATTTCTGATAAATCCATTTATTTAGAAAAGAAAGGCATATTTTTTAGTTTACTTATATCAAAATTCTTATGATAATAAGCTTTACCTATTTTATTTAATAATATCAAATTTAATTTGCCATTATAATTTTTTTTATCATTAATCATAATTCTAAAAAAATTACTTTTATTAATGGCTTTATTAAAAATTGGAAGTGAGCAATTTTTAAAATGATTAATAATTCTTTCTAACTCATTTTGTTTTATTTTTCCTATCTCAAAAGATACTTTTGCTGCTAATATCATTCCTGTGGAAATTGCTTCTCCATGATTTAAATTGGGATTGTAGTTATTAATGGTTTCTATAGCATGGCCAAATGTGTGTCCAAAATTTAAAATTGATCTAGAATAAGAAGAGGTTAGCTTTTCTTTTTCATCATTTTGAACATATTTTAATTTTATTCCTATACTTTTATTAATAGCATAGATCACCTCCTTGTTTCTTAAAGATAAGATTTTTTTATAATTTTTTTCTAACCAAATAAAAAATTTATTATCATTTATTATTGCATGTTTAACTATTTCTGCATAACCTGATTTAATTTCCCTCATAGGAAGTGAATTTAAAAAAATAGGATCTATAATAACTAGCTTTGGTTGAAAAATGGTTCCTATTTGATTTTTGGCATATTTAGAATTAATACCATTTTTTCCTCCAATAGAGCTATCGACTTGAGATAGTAGTGTTGAAGGAATTAAAATAAAATTAACACCTCTTAATATTGTGCTTGCAATAAAGCCACTAAGATCTCCCAATGTTCCACCACCTATTGATATAATTATGCTAGATCTGTCTATTCTATTTTTTAATAACAAAGAAGATATTTTAAAATAGTTATTAAAAGTTTTAATTTTTTCAGAAAAATTAATTTTAATAATAGTTATCTTTTTAAGATTTAATTTTTTTAAATTATCATTAATTTTTTTATATATGTTGTTATCTATTAGAATAAATTTTTTTGAGTTA
>PTKV01000014.1 GCA_002937895.1 Alphaproteobacteria bacterium MarineAlpha5_Bin9
AGCCGGCAGTTCGATTCTGCCCTGTGGCACCATTAATCTTGAATATAAATAGCACTCTAATTTGAGTGCTATTTAATTTTTATAATTATAAATTAAAATACCTAATTAAAATTACAATCATTGGAATTAATGGTCTTATAGCATTTTTAATATGGTGATCATTACCATCATGAGTTGGTAAGATTTTCATAACTAATGAGATATTGTAAACAAAAGCTAAAACAGTAAATATAAATATAGCACCAAATATTTCATTAGCAGATGTTACTCCTGCTATTTCAAACAATGCAAAAAAAGCCATCACAACACATCCAGTCATTAAAAAACCTAACGGTCTACCCATATAAGTTGCCTGAATATTATCAAACCCAAAATTTTTGCTAGCAAAATTCTTATTAAATGCAAAATTTAATCCAAAAAAACCTCCGAATAAAATTAAAAATACGTGGCACAAAAAGGGCACCATTCCCCCTGCAGTTTCAATCATAAATTCTCCTATTATTATAATTAACTATATCATTTTAAATATGATTCTGAATAAAAGACAAGTGATATTTTCCTAGACATTTTTTTCTTGTCATACTATTGGTAATTAAGAGATCGAGGTTTCGATTCCCTCCAACAGCACCATTTCAATTTGCGGTTTTAAATGTCATTAAGTATTTTTTTTATAAATTTTACTAAAAAAATAATAAATAATATTAAATAATTATTTAATAATATATATCAAATCTATTACAAATGAATAAAAGAGCAAAAATAATTTTAGATTTTTGGTTTATTGAATCAAAACCTGAAGATTGGTTTAAGAAAAATAAAAAATTTGATAATATAATTAAAGAGTTATTTATTAATGATTATGAAAAAGCTATAAAAAATGAATACGACGAATGGCAAGACAATCCAAATGAATGCTTAGCTTTGATAATTCTTTTAGACCAATTTTCTCGAAATTTATTTAGAAATAGTTCAAGATCTTTTGCTCAAGATCACAAATCAAGACTAATTGTAAAAGAAGGCGTTGATCGTGGATATTTAGAAAAAATGAGTTTAGAAAGAATTCATTTTTTTTTATTACCTTTAATTCATAGCGAAGATATAAGCGATCATAAGTTTGGGCATAATCTTGTAGATACTTACTTAAAAAAACATAAAAAATACAATGAAATAAAAAAAGTGTGGAATGATCATAGTATAGCAATTAAGAAATTTGGACGATATCCACATAGAAACAAATTGCTAAGAAGAATTTCTACTTCGGATGAAGAAAATTTTCTTAAGCTACCTGATAGTTCTTGGTAAAAAAATAAAATATGAGAATTTCAAGTGAAAATTCTATTATTAGCAAAAATTTAAGATAAAAAAATTTAGTTTCTTTCTTTAACTAAGTAATCTATTAAGTATAATATGACTCTTTTAAGTATAAATTTAAATAAATTTGCATTAATTAGAAATTCTAGAAATGAGAATAAACCTGACTTAATTGATATATGTAAAAAATGTATTAAATATGGCGCAGGAGGAATAACTGTCCATCCCAGACCGGATGAGAGGCACACCAAATACTCAGATTTGAAAAAACTATCATCAACTATTAAAAAACATAAAAAAAATATAGAATTTAATATTGAAGGTTATCCTTCAAAAAAATTTTGTAATTTAGTATATCAAATAAAACCAGATCAAGTAACCCTAGTTCCCGATCCTCCTGGAGCAATAACATCTTCATTTGGATGGGATTGTAATAAAAATAAAAATTTTTTAAAAAAAATTGTTAAAAAATTTCAATCTAAAAAAATTCGTGTATCTATATTCATAAATCCGAATATTAGAACTTTAGAAAATTTAAATGAAATTGGTTCTGATAGAGTTGAGCTTTATACATATAAATATGCAAAAGAATATTCTAAAAAAAAATACAAAATAATTAAGGATTATAAAAAAACTTATGATTATATTAATTTAAATACTAATATAAAAATAAATGCTGGACACGATTTGAATCTAGATAATTTAAAATTTTTTTTAAAAAAATTACCTTCAATAAAAGAAGTATCAATTGGCCATGCTATAGTATGCGACTCTTTAGAATATGGTTTGGAGAAAACTATTTATAAATACTTAAAAATAATTAGAAATTAAAATGTTATTTACTGAATGGCTTCAGATAGCTACAGTCTGTTTATTAGGAGCTATGAGTCCTGGCCCCAGCCTAGCGGTAATAATAAGAAATAGTGTTAAATTTAATAGATTTGCAGGAATTTCTGCATCTATAGGCCATGGTATAGGTATATTTTTATATGCTGCATTGGCAATAGCAGGACTTGGAATATTAATTCAAACCTATGTGAATTTATTTTTCATAATTAAATTTTTTGGATCTCTTTGTCTTATTTTTATAGGATTATTATTCTTCTTTAAATCAAATCAAGGCAAATATGTTAAACAAGATGCAATTAGTAGTAGTGCATTTATTCAAGGATTTTTAATATCAATTTTTAATCCAAAAATCTTAATATGGTTTACAGCAATATTTTCTCATTTTATTGAAATAAATTCTAATTTTTCTCGAAGTTTAATTTTATCAACTACTGCTGGAGTTATCGATATTGTCTGGTATGTATTTGTGTCAATTGTTGTAACAAGTTTTGGTTTGAAGAATTTTTTTGAAAAAAATAAAAAAATTATTGAAAAAATATGTGGTTTTTTAATAATATTAATTGCCACAATTTTATTAATAAATTTATTCTTGGATTAAAGACATTTTAAGAATTCTATCTGGATTTTCAACTTGTCCATTAGAGCCTTTTCCTTTTTTTATATTATCAACAAAATCCATACCATTAACCACCTGTCCCCAAATAGTATACTGACCGTCTAAAATAGTACAATCAGCAAAACATATAAAAAATTGACTATTTGCACTATTTGGATCTTGAGCTCTTGCCATTGAAACAGCCCCTCTTAAATGTTTTTCATTTGAGAATTCCGAGGGAAGATCTTTATATTCTGACCCACCTGTTCCAACTCTACTTAAATTATATTCACTATTTTTAGCATTGCCATACTGCACATCTCCAGTTTGAGCCATAAATCCCTCAATTACTCTGTGGAAAACTACATTATCATACTTTTTTTCTGATACTAATTTCTTTATTCTTTCAACATGCTTTGGGGCTAAATCTGATCTTAATTCTATTTTGACTTCACCATCTTTTAATTTTATATTTATAAATTCTTTTTCAGCTGACATAGATCCTCCGGATATAAAAATTATTAAAAAAAGAAAAAAGGAGAAATTAACAATTTTATACATATTTTTTTTTAATTATTCTTTACCTTAATTTAAAAAGTTTATATCATATAATTATGAACTCAATAGAAAAAAATTTAAATGATTTAAATATTCAATTACCTAATCTGAGCACTCCAGTTGCCAACTATGTTCCTTATAAAATAGTTAACGATATTGTTTTCATCTCAGGACAAGGCCCTTTAAAAGATAATAAAGTTCTATTTTCAGGAAAAGTAGAGGTGGATTTAACTATTGAGGAAGCGCAAGAAGCTGCAAAATTATGTGGGATTAATATAATAGCAGCAATTAAACATGCAATAAATGATAACTGGGATAAATTTGAATGTATTATTAAATTAGGAGGATTTGTAAATTCCCTTCCAACTTTTACTGAACATCCAAAAGTTTTGAACGGTGCATCAAATTTAATGGTAGATGTTTTTAATGATAATGGAAAACATTCAAGATTTGCTGTAGGAAGTAGTTCATTACCTTTAAATATGGCTGTTGAAGTTGATGCAATAATAAAGATTAAATAGAAATTTGTCAGTATGACTGACAATTGTTATTTTATATCATCTATTAATGAAATTTCTAAAAAAGAATGGGAATCATGTAGTGGACAAATAAACCCTTTTACTTCTTATGATTTTTTTTATGCTTTAGAAAAAAGTGGAAGCTCATCTGAAGAAACAGGATGGAAGCCTTCGCATTATATACAAAAAAATAGTAAAAATGAAATTGAAGTAATTTGTCCTTTATTTATTAAAAGTCATTCATATGGGGAATATATATTCGATCATGTATGGGCTGATGCTTATCATAAATATGGATTAAAATATTATCCTAAATTACAATCAGCTATTCCATTTACACCTGTAACTGGAAAAAGATTTCTTGTAAAAAGAAACAATATTCCTAAAAATTATTACAACAAAATTATTGAAAATATAATTACCTTGAGTTCAAAATTAGAAATTTCTTCTATTCATTTTAATTTTTTAACTAAAGAAGAAATTAATAATACTTCAATTAACAATATAATGTTAAGAAAAGGGATTCAATTTCATTGGGAAAATCAAAATTTTAAAGACTTTAATGATTTTTTAGCAAAATTAACATCTAGAAAAAGAAAATTAATTAATAAAGAGAGGAAATGTTTAATAGATAATAATTTAGAAGTTGAAATTTTGACAGGTAATACAATTAGAAATAATCATTGGGATTTTTTTTATAAGTGTTATTTAAATACAACATCAAAAAAATGGGGAGCAAAATATTTAAACAGGGAATTTTTTAGAATTATTGGAGAACTAATGCCACATAAAATAGTTTTAATTTTAGCTAAAAACGAAAAAAATTATATTGCTGGTGCTCTTAACTTTATAGATAATGAGTCTCTTTATGGAAGACTTTGGGGATCTACAGAACATATTCCTTATTTACATTTTGAAATTTGTTATTATCAAGCAATAGATTTTGCAATAAAAAATAACCTAAAAAAAATTGAAGCTGGAGCTCAAGGAAATCATAAAATTCAAAGAGGATATTTGCCAAAAGAAACCTATAGTCTACATTGGATAAAAAATATAAATTTTAAAGATGCTATAAATAGTTTTTTAAATGAAGAAATTAGAATTATAGAAAATCAAAAAAAACACCTAAGAAAATTTACTCCATTTAAGTAGTTAAATATACTCTTTTATTTTATTTTTTTTCTTAAAATCAAATAATAGTTTTTTATTTTTAAAATCAATAGAAACTTGACCACCTTTAGACAATTTTCCAAAAATTAACTCCTCTGCTATTTTCTTTTTAATTTCTAATTGAATTACTCTGGAAAGTTCTCTTGCTCCATAAAGTTCATTATAACCTTTTGTAGCTAAATATTTTTTTACATTACTATTAACTTTTAAAGAAACTCCTTTATTGTCTAGTTGCGCTTCTATTTCTATAAGAAATTTATCAACTATTGACATAACGATTTTTTGATTCAAATGATTAAAATAAATTATTGAATCTATTCTATTTCTAAATTCAGGAGAAAAAATTTTGTTAATCGCTTCTTGACTATCTTCACTGTCTCTTTGTGAATTAAATCCTATTGCCTTTTTTGAATTATCCATTGCTCCCGCATTGGTAGTCATAATTAATATAACGTTTCTAAAATCAACGGTTTTACCATTGTGATCAGTTAATTTTCCATAATCCATTACCTGAAGCAAAATATTAAATAAATCAAAGTGCGCTTTTTCAATTTCATCTAATAATAAAACACAATGGGGATTTTGATTTACCCCATCAGTTAGTAATCCACCTTGGTCAAAACCCACATAACCAGGAGGAGCTCCAATCAATCTGCTAATAGTATGTCTTTCCATATATTCTGACATATCAAAACGAAGAAGTTTGATTCCTAAAGTTTTGCTTAATTGTCTAGCAACTTCTGTTTTACCTACCCCAGTAGGTCCAGAAAATAAATAAGATCCTATTGGTTTTCCCTCTTCTCTAAGGCCTGCTCTTGCAAGTTTTATTGAAGAAGATAGTTCCTCAATTGCTTGATCTTGACCAAAGACAAAATTTCTTAAATCTCTCTCTAAATTTTTTAAATTTTCTTTATCATCTTTACTAACACTTTTAGATGGAATTTGAGCTATAAATGAAATCATTTCTTCAATATCTTTATCTGTTATTAGTTTTTTTCTTTTGCTTTCTGGAAGTAAATATTGAGATGCTCCAACCTCATCTAAAATATCAATAGCTTTATCTGGAAGATTTCTTTCATTAATAAATTTATGAGATAACTCTACCGCTGCTATAATAGCTTCGTTTGAGTATTTAATTTTATGATGTTTTTCATAATAAAGTTTTAGTCCTTGTAATATTTTTATAGATTCATCTATAGATGGTTCTTTAATATCAATTTTTTGAAATCTTCTGACTAAAGCTCTATCTTTTTCAAAATAATTTTTAAATTCTTTATATGTTGTTGATCCAATACATTTTATACTTCCATTAGCCAGAGATGGTTTTAATAAATTTGAAGCATCTAAAGATCCTCCACTTGTTGATCCTGCTCCTATAACAGTATGAATTTCGTCAATAAACAACACAGCATCATTATGATTTTCAAGTTCTTTTAAAACAGCTTTCAATCTCTCTTCAAAATCCCCTCTATATCTAGTGCCAGCTAATAAGGAGCCCATATCTAAAGAATAAATTTGTGTATTTTTTATAACTTCTGGAACTTTTTTTTCATTTATTTTTTTTGCTAACCCTTCAGCAATAGCAGTTTTACCAACACCAGAATCTCCTACAAATAAAGGATTATTTTTTTGTCTTCGGCATAAAATTTGTATTGTTCGATCTAATTCATTTGTTCTTCCTATTAAATTATCAATTTTTCCATTTTTAGCTTTATCATTTAAATTAGTGCAAAAAACATCAAGTGCACTTTTATTATTAGATTTTTTTTCATTACTATCCATATTTTCTTCATTTGAATTTTTTCCTAATTCTTCATCATTATTTATTTTTGCAATTCCATGAGAAATATATTGAACTGCATCCAATCTACTCATATTTTGTTCTTTTAGAAAAAAAACAGCATTACTTTCCTTTTCAGAAAAAATAGCTACTAAAATGTTCGCACCAGTAACCTCTTCTCTTCCACTTGATTGAACGTGAATAGCTGCTCTTTGAAGAACTCTTTGAAATCCAATTGTTAATTTTGGATCGCCCTCAAAATTTTCATTAGATTTTATAAGATCTCTATCTATAAATTTTTGAAGATTTTCTTTTAATAAATTTATTTTAATATCACATGCCTTTAAAACACTTATGGCATCGGCATCATTTGATAGAGCATATAATAAATGTTCTAATGTTACATATTCTTGTTTTTTATTATTAGCAAGTTTGTATGCTTCTTTTAAAGTATTTTCTAAGTTTGAAGATAACATTATGATTTTTCCATATTACATTGCAAAGGGTGTTGGTTTTTTTTAGAATACTCAATAACTGATTTACATTTTGATTCTGCAATTTCGTAGGTATAAATACCACAAATTCCTATACCTGATTGATGGACATGAAGCATAATTTTAGTCGCGTCTTCTTCACTTTTATTGAAAAATTTTTTTAAAATATGAACAACAAATTCCATTGGTGTATAATCATCATTTAATAAAAGCACCTTATAGTAAGATGGCTTTTTAAGTTTGCTTGATTTTTCAAGCAAAGCCTCTTTTTCAGACTCATTAAAATCAGAAATAAACCTATTATTCATATATCAATATCATATAATTAATTTATTTTAAAAAAATATCAAAGAATTTTTTATATTTGAGAAGATCGATTATAATATGCTAAATACCTTATTCATGAGATTTTCATCATATCTCCAATTTATTATATTATTATTAATAATTCTAAATCCTATAAATATTCTAGCAAAAAAAGCCGCTATAGTTGTAGATTTTGACACTAAAGAACCTATTATAGAGATTAATGCAGATACACTAAACTTTCCTGCCTCACTTACTAAAATGATGACTATTTATATAACTTTTGATTATTTAAAAGATAATAAATTATCATGGAAAACTAAATTAAGAGTAAGTCAAATTGCTGCAGATAGATCTCCTAGCAAGTTAAATCTAAAACCTGGAGAATCTATTACGGTAGAAGATTCTATTAATGCTCTTATAGTTAAATCTGCTAACGATGTAGCTACAGTAATTGCAGAGCATATATCTGGGAGCGAAAGAGAGTTCGCAAAACTAATGACAAAATATGCGAGAAAATTAGGTATGCAAAAAACAACTTTTAAAAATGCCTCTGGACTTCCAAACAGGGCGCAAATGACTACAGCAAGAGACATGTCTATTTTATCTTATTCTCTAATTAATAATTTTCCAGAAAACTACCAACTATTTTCACAAAAAAACTTTTTTTGGAATGGAAAAAAATACAAAAGTCATAATAAACTGATGAATAGTTACAATGGCGCAGATGGTATTAAAACAGGCTACACCTATAGATCTGGATTTCAATTAGCTTTTTCCGCAATTAGAAACAACAAAAGGTTAATAGGAATAGTTTTTGGGGGAGATACTGCTAAAGAAAGGGATAAAACTCTGAGAATTATTATGGATACAGCTTTTAATAAAATTAGTAAGAATTCAAAAACATCAAAAATTATAAAAGAAAAGCCAATAGATAATTATAAATATTCAATAGTGGTAGGAACTTTTAAATATGAAAAAAATGCTTATACACAACTTAAAATAATCTTGAGAAATTACCCTAAAACAACTTCCAACAAAGATGGAGAGGTTATAAAAATAAAAAAAGGAGATAATTATTTATATGAATCAAGATTTAAATTTTTTTCAAGAAAAGAGGCTAGTAAAGCTTGTAATAGATTAAAAAAATATAATAGAGGTTGTTTTATCAGAGGTTAAATTTATAATTAACATTGCTATGTTTTAATTGAGTTTCAATAATATTTGACAAATAAATCAAATCTTCTTTATTAGATGCTTCTAATCTGCATGTTAATTGATTTTGGGTGTTACTTGCCCTTATTAAAAACCATCCTTTGCTATTCTCTGCTCTTATCCCATCTATATCAATAATTTTACCATCAAAGTTTTTTAATCTCTCTTTGATTTCTTCAATGATTTGAAATTTCTTACTTTCTTCAACGTCAAAACGTATTTCAGGTGTAGAAATTAATTTTGGAAATTTTGCAATCATCTCATTTATTGTGATATCAGAACAACTTAAAATCTTAAGCAATCTTAAAGCAACATAAATAGCATCATCGTAACCAAAAAAATCATCAGAATAACATACATGTCCACTCATCTCACCTGATAATGGTGAATTTAGTTCTTTCATTTTTTCTTTTATAGGTGAGTGGCCAGTTTTATACATGACTGGATCGCAGCCAAATTTTTTTATTTCTTCAAAAAAAATTTTACTACATTTTACATCCATAATTATTTTAGGGTTTTTATATAAAGAGGCTATTTCTTTTGAAAGAATAATCATATATTGATCCGCCCATATAATTTCCCCTTTATTATCAATAACTCCTAAGCGATCTCCATCTCCATCAAATGCAAATCCAATATCGCAATTATTTGATATTACAGAATTTTGAATTTGAATTAAGTTTTTTGGAACTGTTGGATCTGGATGATGATTAGGAAAATTTCCATCAACCTCTTTATTTATTATTATATGTTCAGCAGGAGAAATTTTACTTATTAAATTATCAAACACTTCTCCCACAGCTCCGTTACCTAAGTCCCAAGCTATTTTTAATTTTTTATTTATTTTAAAGTTTTGTATATTTCTGTTTATATATTCATCATTTATATTTTTATAAATTAAATTTCCATTTTTAATATGTGGTAAATTCATTTTAGACACAGAATATAATTGCTGTATATCTTCGCCATAAAAAGACTTTTTATTTAAAACCATTTTAAAACCATTATATTCTGAAGGATTGTGAGAACCTGTAATCATTAATCCAGCAGTTGAGTCAAGATAATGGTGAGCAAAATATGTTTTAGGCGTAGGCCCCAAACCTATTGATATAACATTTACTCCACTTTCCAATAAACCTGTGCACACAGCTTTATGAAGTTTTTCGGAAGTAAGCCTGCCATCATATCCAACAACTATATTATTTTTTTTAGATTTTTTTAAATTAATAATATAACCAAAACATCTTCCAAGAGTATATGCTGTATCAGTAGATAAATTATCATCTACAATACCCCTGACATCATATTCTCGAAGTATTTCTTTATTTAATTGTTCAAATTTATATCTATGATCCAATTCCAAAATATTCAATTCCCAATAAATTTGTTTCTTTTTTACTATATATATTTCTTAAATCAAAAATAACTGGCTTAACTAGTATTTTTTTAATTTTATTTAAATCCAAACCTCTAAATTCATTCCACTCAGTTGCTATAATCAAACCATTAGATTGGTAACATGCCTCATATGCACTATCGAAATATTTAATTTCATTGATTTCTTTCTGCGCATTATATTTAGCCTTAGGATCATATGCATTTACAATTGCTCCTCTATTTATCAATTCTTTAGCAATAATTATAGAAGTTGAATCTCTTATATCATCAGTATTTGGTTTAAAACTTAATCCAAGTAAGGTTAGAACAACATTTTTTAGTTCATTATTATAATAATTTGAAATTTTATTAGCTATTTTAATTGGTCTAAGTTTATTTGAATTATTTACTGCATCAACTATAGAAAGTTTAATTCCAGCCTTTAGAGCGGTAGAAGAAAAAGCTTTAACATCTTTTGGAAAACATGACCCTCCATATCCTGGTCCAGCATTTAAAAACTTTGATCCAATTCGTCTATCTAATCCCATAGCTTTAGCCACATCTTGTACATTAGCTCCACTTACTTCACATAAGTCAGCTACTTCATTAATGAAAGCTATTTTAGTTGCTAAAAAACTGTTAGATGCGTATTTAATAATTTCAGCTGTTTCAATACTTGTGGAAATGATTGGTGTTTCTTTTAAAAACAATGGTCTATAAATTTCTTTCATTACTTCTTCAGATTTCTTTGATTCTGTTCCTATAATTACTCTGTCTGGTCGCATAAAATCATTAATTGCAGATCCTTCTCTTAAAAATTCAGGGTTCGAAACTACATCAAATTTATTTTTATTTATTTGTTGAGATATTATTTCCTTAATCTTTCTTGTTGTTCCTACTGGGACAGTAGATTTAGTAACTATAACACAATAATTATTTATATTAGAAGCTATCTCCTTACTCACTTCAAAAACAGAAGTTAAATCAGCTTCATCTTCCAATCTTCTTGATGGAGTTCCTACAGAAATAAAAACAATATCAATATTTTTCATTGAGTTAGATAAATTACTACTAAAATTAATTCTCTTTGTTTCATTTAAATGTTTGTCAAGTAACTGATCTATCCCTGGCTCATAAAAAGGACATTTAGACTTTTTTAAATTATCAAGTTTTTCCTTATTCTTATCTACAAATATTATTTGATATCCAAATTCTGACAAACAAAGGCCTGTTACTAGGCCAACATATCCAACACCTACTATTAATATTTTCATTTATAAAATTTTCAGATACAAAGTATTTTTTATATTATCTTAATTTTGAACTATTTTCTACCAAAACGTCCTTGTATTCTTAATAAAATTATAGATCTTTAATAAATTATCAATTAAATATATTGAATCATATTTAACAATAAATTAATATATATAATTTACACTTGAAAGATCTCTCATAGGAGGATGAAGTGGCTGAAATAAATATAAAATCAATTAATAAATCTTTTGGTGATGTTCATGTCATTAAGGATATTAGTCTAGATGTTAAAAGTGAATCTTTTACAGTACTAGTTGGACCTAGTGGGTGTGGTAAATCAACTATGCTAAGAATGATTGCAGGTCTTGAAGATATAGATTCAGGTTCTATTTCAATTGATGGAAATATTGTTAATGATCTCCCTCCAAAGTTAAGAAATATTGCCATGGTATTTCAGTCTTACGCATTATATCCTCATATGACAGTTTTTGATAATATGGCTTTTGGATTAAAACTGGAAAAGAAATCAAAAGATGAAATTCATGAAAGGGTTCTTGAGGCTGCTAAAATTTTACAAATTGAAGATTACTTAAATAGAAAACCAAAACAATTATCCGGAGGTCAAAGACAAAGAGTTGCAATTGGTAGGGCTATAACAAGAAAACCAAAAGTATTTTTATTTGATGAACCATTATCAAATCTTGATGCTGCTCTAAGAGTTCAAATGAGAGTTGAATTGGCAAAATTACATGATCAACTTAATGCCACAATGATTTATGTAACTCATGATCAAACTGAAGCTATGACACTTGCTGATGATATTGTAGTATTAGATGAGGGTGTCATTTCACAAAAAGGTTCCCCGATGAATCTTTATAATCATCCTTCAAATATTTTTGTAGCTGGATTTATCGGATCTCCAAAAATGAATTTTATCTCTGCAAAAGTAACTAATAAAAATGAAAAAGAAATTGAAATTAACATGCTAGATTCTACAAATATTATCTTAAACAATAATAATTCAAATCATTCAATAGGAGATTCTGTAAAACTAGGAATAAGACCAGAGCACATTCTAATTGATAATGACTCTGATGCAAATTGGGAAGGAAAAGTTTTTGTAGTTGAAAAATTAGGCTCAGGAACTTTTTTATACCTTGAAAAAGAAGGGGAGCCACTTGTTGTAGAGGCTCCTGGTGACACAAGAATTAAAGTTGATGATATTATTAAAATTGGATTTGATAAATCAAAATGTCATCTTTTTTAATTTTATTTACCGAATCTGTATTAGATCTTTGAGGGAATTTTATTAATAAAATCAACGATTCGATATTTTTGAATCGAAAATAAACTTAAATATAATATTAATTTTAATGGGCAGAGGTTTTTTGATATAATTTCCTCCAATTGTATATCTTTTAAATCTCTCTGCTTCGGAGAGATTAAAATTACTTTTAGGCTTATATTTTAAATTTTCGCCGGATCTTTACCCCTGCCCGTTTAATTCTGATGAGTTTGTAATTTTATTAATTCTTTGGCTTTTTTAATATTATCTAAAAAGTATTTTATATATCTTTCTGGTAATTCAAAATTTAGATTAAAATTATCTGGAAACTTATTCTCTTTAAAAATTTTATCAAAAGGTATATCTCCCCATCCAAGTGGCAAATGAAGATCCCCTTGACCATAGGAAGTAAATTCTGATGGTAAATATGCCCATATACTTTCAATTAATCCAAATGAATCATGCATATGAATATGTTCAGACAGAGGGGCTAATAGATTAATTTGTTCTAAGAAATTTGCATTTCTAAAAGTGCAATTAATATATCCATGTGAAATATCTAAGCAGCATTTGATATTAGGATGGTTTATAGAATTCAGTTGATATGCAATTTCACTTGGAAGAGGCGCATAATTTTTTTTTGTAAAAGGAAATAAATTTTCAATTGCTAATACTACATTAAATTTTTTTGCATAATCCCCTAAATAAGAATAGCATTCTTCTTGCCTTTTTAGGTGTGATAAATATAAATCTTTGTTTTCATAAATTTCATTTGTTGTCTGTCCAAAATGAGTTACTAAATGACTAGCTTCGATTTCACCACATACTTCTATATCTCTCTTTAAAACTTCTTTGTGACTCTCAAAATTATCAACATCCAATAAATTTACACTTAACTCACCATGCACAGTATAGGAAATTTTCTTATTCTTAAGTGTTTTTTTTAAAATATTTAATTCTTCATTATTAATTTTCATTCCACATATAACATCAGTTTCATAGATAGGTATCTCTATTGAGTCTACTCCTACTTCTATCAATCTTAAAATTTGATTCTCTAGAGCTAGAATATCTCCATTGGGACATTGTCCACTAAAACCAATTTTATTCATATTAAAAAAACATCCATCTTCTAACAGAATCTTTGTATCTAATATATTCAGATTGCATTTTACTTTCTAAATATTCTTCCTCTTTTAAGACAACCCAATTATGCAACCAGATTGCTTGACCAACAGATGATAAAAAATACATTACATTTTCAAATAAAAGAAACATACTTAAATGAAAAAATATAAAAGCAAGATAAATTGGATTTCTAGTATAAGCAAAAACTCCAGTTTTAATTAATTTATTTGTTTCTGTTGGCGGTGCTGGATTCTCATCATAAGATTTAAACAAATTAAAAGCCATAAAAAAAATACTTACACTTGTTATTAAACCAATAACGCCAATTAGATTAAATAAATATAACA
This sequence comes from Alphaproteobacteria bacterium MarineAlpha5_Bin9, assembly GCA_002937895.1. GTDB lineage: Bacteria > Pseudomonadota > Alphaproteobacteria > HIMB59 > PTKV01. The sequence goes on from PTKV01000014.1 coordinate 14,188, forward strand.
ATGGATAAGAAGGCAATATAAATTCACCAACTAGATAAGAAATGACTAGTAAATAAACTGTAATTTTTAGAGGGTTTCCTTTTATATCTGGTGCTATCATTTTTAATTTTTAATAAATTCTAGAATATCTAAATATTTTGTAAATACTTTATATGCTCCTGCATCTAGTAAACTTTTCTTTGGTCTATTTTTCCAATGCTTTCCTGCAGTTAAACCAATTACTTTGATTCCAGCTTTTACTCCAGCAATAGTGCCTATAACGCTATCTTCTATAATAATAGTCTCATCTTTTTTAATTTTATTTTCCTCAATTACTTTTAAAAACACATCAGGTTCTGGTTTTGGATTTGCGACCATATCAAAAGTATAAATATTTTCTTCATTAAAATAATCTTGTAGAACTACTTTTTTTAAACCTGTCATAATTCTAGTTTTAAGATTATTTGACCCTATAAATCTTTTTTGACTTATTTGTTGTAAAAAATCTCTAATTCCTTCAACTGGTTCGAGCTCATCTGTAATGATTGGATTTGCAAAATTTAAGAAATTAGAGAAAAAATCATTTTCATCTCCTAAATCATATTTTTTTGATAGAATTTTAATTACATCAATTGTTTTATTACCAGAATAATAATTAATAAATTCATCTTCAGACAAATCTACATTTTTATATTTTTTTAAATATCTTGTAAAAGCCTTACCAGCTAATATTTCACTATCAACTATAACTCCATCATAATCAAAAATTATGTTTTTAATCATATTTTTATAATATTATTTATTTTGAGAATATCACAGTATTTTATTATTAATAAAATCTTACAATTAATGTATAATATTTTTACATTTAATTTGTAATAATTAAAGCGATACATAACTCGTCGTTAATGCGAAAGTGGGATCGGTCGCACTTATATAATGGGGGTTTGTATGAAAATTGGATATTTCTGTAATTCAACAAACTGGGAAGGGAAAAAATACACTCAGGTTTTAAATGAAATTAGAGATATTGCAACTTACTGTGATAAAAATAAATGGGACTCAATATGGTTTAGCGAACATCATTTCAGTCATGAGGGAATGGAAGTTTGTCCTAATCCATTAATGCTTAGCTCTGATATAGCTGCTAGAACGAAAAATATTAGAATAGGACAGGCAGCAACAATAATAACGTTTTGGAATCCAATTAGGGTTGCAGAAGACATAGCTCTATTGGATAACTTATCTGAAGGTAGAGTGGAAGCAGGGTTGGGAAGAGGTATTTACGGTCGTGAAGCTTTAAATATGAATCCGGATGCTGACATGAAAGATCAAAATAAAAACTTTAGACTATTTGAAGAAACAATAAGCATTTTAAAAAAAGCATGGACTCAAAAATTTTTTAACCACCATGGAGAGTTTTATACATATCCTGCGCCAAACTTTCAATGGCAACATGATATGAGTCCTCCAAATAAGGATTTTATGAATATTAAAACAAATATTTTAGAAAAAATTAGTATTGTTCCAAGACCTCTTCAAAAACCTCATCCACCTCTTTGGCAAGTAGTAGATAGTCCTAGATCAATTGAATGGGCTGCTAAGAATGAAATGAACACTATCATGTGGATACCTACAGTTGAATCATTAAAAAAACGATTTGAAATCTACAAAAATGCAAGATCAGAAAAAGAAAAAAGAAATGTAAAAATGGGAGAAGGGATTTGTTTGGTAAGAGATATGTTTGTTGCTGATTCAATGGAAGAGGCTAGAGAAAAAGCAGGTGAACAAATGGTAAATTACATGAGATGGGTTTGTCATTGGAGAGGTTTGGGCACACATATGAATCCAGGAGAAGATCTTCCTAAAACAAAAAACAAATTAGATCTTTTATCATATGATTTTTTACATAAACGAAATATGCTTTTTGGAACAGTAGATTATGTCATTTCTAAAATAGAAGAACTTAAAAAGGAGTTAAATCTTCAATATCTTCAAGTTTGGTCAAATTTTCCTGGAGTTAAACATGAAGATTGTATGAAAAGTATAAAAATGTTTACTGAAAAAATTATGCCTCATTTTAAATCAAAAAGTAATAAAACAATACAACGAGCATCTTGATGAGTTTAAAAAAAGCTCAATTTATATCAGGGGGAAAAATCATAGTTAAAATATTAGAGGATCATAAGGTTAAATATGTTTTTGGCTTAATAGGTTCTGCAACTATGGAATTGTTTGATTCTCTTTATAATAACAAAAAAATAAAATTCATTGACGTTAAAGATGAAAGAACGGGGACTCACATAGCTGATGGTTATGCAAGAGCTTCAGGAAAACCTGGAGTAATTATTGCTGGTCAAAATGGTCCAGGTGTCACAAACTTAGTAACTGGAATTGCACAATCTTATAAAGCCTTTTCTCCTGTGATATCTTTAGGTGGAGATACGTCTTCTGATCATAAAGGAAAAGATTCCTTTCAAGAAATTGATCAAGATAATTTATTTATCCCAATAACAAAAAAAACATTTAGGATTAATAACATTTTAAAAATTCCGCAAATATTTAATGATGCCTTTAAGTTAGCATTATCTCCTAGATGTGGCCCTATTCATATTAATCTGCCTAGAAATATTTTATCTGAAAAAATTTTTTTTAAGAAATATAAAAAAAATATAAGATATGAAATAAATCCACCTTCAAGAAAAAAAATTAAAAAAATCATTAAAATTTTAATTAAATATCCTAAAACAATAATTATTGCTGGTGCTGGAATTAAACATAGCAAAAAAGGTCGTAATGAAGTTTGTAAACTTGCAAAAATTCTAAACGTCCCTATTGTTACCTCGGCTGGACATGGGGATATTATAAATTATAAGGAAAAGTTATATTTAGGACAAATGGGTCCAAGGGGCAATAAGGTAGCTACTAAAGCGGTAAAAGATGCAAATTTGATTTTGGCTCTTGGAACTCGACTTGGTTTTAATTCAACTTTTTATTCAAACAAAAATATCAATAAAAAATCAAAAATTATACAAATAGACATAGAGAAAATCGCTCTAGGTCGATATTTTCCAGTTGAACTAAGTTTATGTACTGATGCAACAACTTTTACAGAAATAATTTCAAAAGAATTATTAAAAATTAAAGATAAAGATAAAAATAAAGATAATAAATGGACTAATAACTTTATATTAGAAAGGAAAAAATTTCTTTTTGATAGAGATGCTAATGCAAATATGAATTCAAAACCAATATTTCCAAGTGGAATATTTAAAGTTTTAAGAGAAATACTTCCTTCAAATTCAGCAATTACTTTAGATGCAGGAACCCTTTGTTTACAAGCGACTGATATGTTAAATTACTCTAATTCACGCTCTTTATTTACCCCTTTAGATTTTGGTTTAGTAGGTTTTTCTTTTGCTTGTGGATTAGGTGTAAAATTAGCTAAACCTAATAGTCCAGTTATAAGTTTAATGGGGGATGGTGGTTTTGGAATGACAGTCTCTGAAATAACTACTGCTGTAAAGTATAAAATAAATACAATTACGATAATTATGAACAACAATTCATGGGGAGCAGAAAAAGCTTATCAAAGAGATTACTATAACAAAAGATTTATAGGAACTAATTTAAAAAATCCTCCTTTTCATAGAATAGCTAGACTATACGGAGCTATAGGTTTTAAAGTTAATAAATTATCTGATTTAAGAATAAAGTTAAAAAAAGCTCTAAAAATTAAAAAACCTGTAATCATTAACGTAGATGTAGATCCAAATTCTATTTATAGTTTTAGAAAAGATTCTTTTGAACATAAAAAATAATGAAAAGCGGTCATGATAATTTTTCTACTTTTTTTGAAATAAATTTAAAATCTAATATTCCAAATATTTTTATTCATGGGGTAGGTTTGGATAATACTATGTGGAAACCTCAAAAAAATTATTTAGAAAGTATTTCTTGTGTATATTATGACTTGTTAAATCATGGGAAATCAAAAAAAGGTAACAAAAATTTAAATTTTGAGGATTTTAACAATCAAATTATTAATTTAACAAATTACATAAATGTTAAAAAATTTAATATAATTGGCTTTTCACTTGGAGCTTTAATAGCTCAGCATTTTTGCGTAAATTATCCTGATAAAGTTAATAAACTAATTTTGATCGCAAGTGTTTTTTCAAGAAATAGTCAACAAAAATTAAAAGTTAAAAATAGATATAAAGAATGTTTAGATGGAAAAAATATATCTGATAATTCTATTAAAAGATGGTTTAACCAAGAATATCTTGAAGCAAATCCTTCAGTTTATAATTACTTTCTTAAAATTCTAAATCAAAATAATTCTAAAGACTTTTTATCAGCTTACAAATTATTTGTAGAATCAGATAAATATAAAATTAATTTTTCAAATATAAAAATACCAACCTTAATAATGACAGGTAAAAATGATATAGGCTCAACTACTGAGATGAGTTATAAATTATCAGAAAAAATTAATAAAAGCACAGTTTATATTGTAAAAAATACAAAACATATGGCTTCATATGAAAAAAAAGACATTGTTAATGATAAAATTTTACAATTTATAAAATAATTATTAATTCTTACTAATCATTTCTTTTCCACAACAACTTGGAGACTTAATTTTACCATGATCATTAGGACATTTTGAAACTTGAATAGTAGAGTTTTCTATTTGAATATTATCATTAATTAGTTCTGCATTACATTTTGCGCAAGTAGCATTAACAGACATTCCACATTGCAAACACTCGTAAGTAGCCATAAGTTATCCTTTTAAAAATATTATAAAGAGTAAAATGTTTAAGTCAAATAATCCTGTATTATATCTTATCAACTAATTGGCCATTTAAGTATATTTCCTTAATTTCCAAGCCTTTATCTAAGACAATAAAATTGGCTAAATTAGCTACTGATATTTTCCCTATATTATATTCATTAATATATTGCGATGCATTATAACTAGTAAGAGCTACAGCTTCATTTAGACTAAAGTTAATATTTATTAAATTTTTAAATGTTTGATGCATATTAACAACACTTCCAGCTAAAATATTTGAATTTTTAATTTTTATTGTACCATTTTTCTTTACAACAATTTTACCTCCAAATTTATACTCACCATCTGGTTTTCCAGTAGCTATAGTAGAATCACTGATTGCATATAAATTTGAAATACATTTTTTGGCTAATTTTATTGAATATTGATTTACATGATGCAAATCACAAATTATTTCAGCATATTTAGCCCCACTTAATGCAACTGTCAAAACTCCTGGATCTCTACTATCAACGCCACTCATTGCATTGAAAAGATGTGTGAATCCTAAGTTATATTTATTTAAAAAATAGGCACATGTATTATAATCTGCTTGCGAATGTCCAACCTGTGGTTTGATATTATTCTCATATAAAAATTTTACTAATTTTTTAGAATTTTTAAGTTCAGGTGCAAAAGTAACAACTTTAATTTTAGCAATCTTTAGTATTTTTTTAATAAAATTAATGTTTGGCTCTTGATTTAAAGAAGGTTGAGCTCCTAATTTTTTGGAACTTATAAAAGGACCTTCTAAATGTACTCCAAAAATGTTTGAATTTTTGTTTAATAATAGGTCATTAAATCCTTTTAAAGCTTGTATTGTTTTGTTTAAAGTATTTGTAATTGTTGTTGCTAATAAAGTAGTTGTCCCTGATGACAAATGATATTTAGCCATTTCAATAATAGATTCTGCTCCATCCATAGTATCAAACCCATTTGCACCATGACAATGTAAATCAACAAAACCTGGGATAATTATGTTTTCATCATTAAAATTTTTAATTTTTTTAATTTTTACTATTTTTTTATTAAATGTAATTTCTCCATAAAGTGACTCATTATAGTTTACAATTTTTCCTGTTATAGTTTTCAAATTATTTTCCTAATAATGTTTTATGCATTAAATATTAAAACTTATGATATTTCCATCCCAAATTCATAATCATATTCATAGATGATTTTAATATAGATCTGTAAGACTCCCATCTAATTTTCTTATTACCTGACCAAGCAATCTCTGACAGTACTGCAAGTCTTGGATTAATCATTTTATCCAAATATTTTTTATTTGTTATTGTTTCTGACCATAACTGACCTTGAATTCCTAAAATATTATCATAATATTTTTTATTAATACCTTCATAAGGATTCCATTTATATAAATCTTTTGTTTCAATAGTTCCTGCCCAACACAAACCTCTTTCAAAAGTAGAATTATTATATGCCATATCAAAATATGTTTTTGATCCAGGACATAACACTACATTATGATTATTTATTAATGCCTTTTTTGCAATTGAGTTATTTTGCCAAGCAAAAATTATACAGTTTCTTTGAATATATTTTTTTGAAGTATTTTTTAAATTATTTTTATTTTTTTTTACCATTGCCTCATTCCAAGCAGCAGTATCTTTTTTTAACTTCTTTAAAGTCTTTATTAATTTAATTAAATAAATATTCTGAACATCTTCATAAAACTTTAACTTGTTTTTTTTCATATATTTTTTTACACTAGCTGAATTATTCCAAGAATTACTGGGTCTTTCATCCATGCCTACATGAATTATTTTAAAAGGAAATAGCAAACTTATATCCTTAAAAACTTTTTTTAAAAAATTCCATGTATATTCTAATGTTGGATTAATCGTATTATTGTAATATTTTGCAACGTCATAAATTTTCTTATTTGCTAAATTATCATCTACAAGTTTAGGAAAAATTTTAATTAATGACCATGAGTGTGAGGGTAAATCAATTTCAGGCATAATTTCAATATTTAATTTTTTTGCATACATAATTATTGTTTTAATATCTTTAATTGAATAAAATCCTCCATAGCTATTATAACCACTTCCATAAAAAGGAGGTATTGCTTTCTTGTAACCTCTATATGAACTTTCTTTAGCTAATTTTGGAAAACTTTTTATATATATTCTCCATGCTTCATTGTCTGTAAGATGCCAGTGAAATCTATTTAATTTAAAAAAGGCCATATAAACCAAAAGTTTTTTTATTTCATCAATTGAGTAAAATTGCCTAGCGCAATCAAGGTGCATGCCTCGCCAAGAAAAATTAGGTCCGTCTTTTATTAATCCTATAGGAATTTTTTTTGAATTATAAATTAAATGTAATAAAGTTATGTAAGCATATATTCTTCCTCCATAATTTTTAGTAAAAATATATATTCCATCTTTTTTGATATTTATTTCATAATTATCTTTTGATAATTTCTTTTCCTTTAGATAAATTGGAATTCCATTTTTAGAATTTAATTTAATTTTTAAAGAATTACAAATTTTTCTAAATATTTGATGTATTTTTTTTAGAGAAGCATCTTTAATAATAAAATTATTTTTTATATAAATATATTTTTTAGAAAATTTTAATTTTTTTGGCTGAGGAATAATGGATATTCTTGATCTAATATTAATTTTTGAATATTTTTTAATTGGAATTTTTTTTTCAAATTTAATTTTTTTACAAAATGAATTAATTAATTTATTACTATTATCTAAAACAAAAAGACCATTAGGCCCACAAGAAAGATTATAAGTTTTAATTCTTGAAGTTTGAAGTTTCATTTTTAATAAATGATGTTTATTAGGTAAAATATCTTTTTTATTTAAATTTATTTCATAATATCTTCCAACTTTTTTCGAGAAAATTCCACCAGTTAATTTTTCAATTGAATAAATTAAACTGAAACAAATTTTTAAATCATTATGTTTTTTTTTACTTATATTTTTTATTGATATATCTAGTGTGTTATTTTTGTTGAATTTAGGTGTAATAATTAATGATAACATAATTAAAATATATAATTATCTTAACTAATTTTGTAGATAATGATAATAATAAATACTAAAATTATGAAACACTATAAACTTTATATTAATGGGCAATTTGTAGATTCAGTATCTAAAAAAACATTTGATTCGATTGATCCTTCAACTGAAGAGTCCTGGGCTTCCATAGCAGAAGCTCAACAAGAAGATGTAAATAATGCAGTTGAATCTGCTTACGAAGCATTTCATGGAGAATGGTCTAAAATCTCTCCTACAGAAAGAGGGAAATTTATAAGAAAAATTGGAGATCAACTTAAGAAAAATGCTGAACTTCTTGGTGAAATTGAAACAAAAGACACAGGTAAAATTTTTAAAGAAACAAAATTTCAGGCGAATTATATAGCTGAATTTTACTATTATTATGCAGGATTAGCAGACAAAATTGAAGGATCTACTTTGCCAATAGATAAAAAAGATATACAAGTTTTTACAACTAGAGAACCTGTTGGAGTAGTAGCAGCTATAATTCCTTGGAATTCTCAACAATTTTTAACCGCGATAAAACTAGCCCCTGCTTTAGCTATGGGAAATACTGTTATCATTAAAGCTTCTGAGGTTGCTCCAACCCCTTTGTTGGAATTAGCAAAATTAATTAATAAAGTTGGAATACCTAAAGGCGTAGTAAATATAATTACTGGATTTGCAGAAAATTGTAGTAAAGTTTTAACATCTCACAAAAAAGTTAACCGAGTAGCTTTTACAGGAGGTATGCAAACTGCTAAACATATTATAAAAAATTCAGCAGAAAATTTATCTCAAGTTACTTTAGAACTTGGAGGAAAAAGTCCTGTTGCAGTTTTTAATGATGCTAAGATTGACAATGCAATTAATGGTGTGACTGCAAGTATTTTTGGGGCAAGTGGTCAAAGTTGTATTGCTGGTTCAAGATTATACATTCATAAAAACATTTATCGTGAGTTCCTAGATAAAATTTCTAAAATTTCTAAATCAATAATTGTAGGTGCACCTATGGACAAAAATACACAAATGGGTCCTCTTGCAACACTTAATCAACTCAATAACATTAAAGAAAAGATTAAAGAAACTATTAAACAAGGAGGAAAATTAATTTCTGGTGGAGAAAAAGTTAAACAATATTCTAAAGGTTGGTATTTCCAACCTACGATTATTGAATGTGATAATCATAATTTACCAGTAGCAGAAAATGAATTGTTTGGACCCGTACTATCTGTTATGAAGTTTAGTAGCGAAGAAGAAGTAATTAAATTAATGAATGATAATACTTATGGTCTTGCTGCTGGTATATTTACAGAAAACAATGGTGTAGCCCTTAGAGTATCAAAAGCTGTTAGATCAGGTATAGTTTTCGTTAATACATATAGATTAATATCGCCTATTGCTCCGTTTGGAGGATTTAAAAACAGCGGATTTGGAAGAGAATCAGGTCTTGAAACAATAAAAGATTATTCAAATATCAAAACAACATGGATTAATACATCGAAGGAAACAATGGGTGATCCATTTATAATAAAATAATAGCTAATTTTTTACTAACAATCTTCTTAATTTACCTTCTGTAACATCATGCTCAATATAACACCCTTGTAAGTGTCTATGACCTGAAGAAGGGTCATACTCTGTTCTCCCATGAAGAAGTCTGTGATTATCAAACATGACTAGCATACCATTTTCTAAACGAAATTTAATTTCAAAAACTTTTGAAGAATATAATTGATAAAGTTTTTTTCTAGCTTTATAAAAATTAGTTAGATCCTTGAACGAAATCAAAGGAACATAGTCTAATCTGCCACTAAATCTTATTTGTTTAAAATTATCCTTATCATCAAGTTCAATAAGTTTTCCTCTATTTTCTAAAATAGTATCTTTATCTGTAAAACGAAAAAGTATTTCGGTTTGACTAAGAATCTCATGTGATTTATAATCATTTTTTCTTAAATATTTTTCAATTGCTAAGCCATCTACTAAAGTAGAGTCCCCTCCACTTGCACTATTTTCAATACAATGCAAAAGCTGAATACCTGGAATTGGTTTTCTATATGGATTATCTGTATGGGCAGATAATCCCATAGCAGTATATGCTAAATCATTTGGATTAGGTTTAGATATAACATCAAAATGTTTTCCAAAATTGGTAGATCTTACAGGTCCTAAGCTTTCTGCAAATTTAATAACTGTACCTTCTTCTTTTGGTAAATTATAAATTATCACAAAACCATACTTGATAAAATCTTCTAACATTTTTACTATAAAAGTTTTATCTTTTTCAAAATTTAAATAATTATGTTTGGGTAATTGTGATAAATTACTATTCCAAGGTTCTTGTTTTGGAATAACATCAATATTATGTATCTCATTAATAATAGAAGTAATAGAAATATTGCCTTTTTGCTGATCTGAAAACTCAACAAAAATATCTCCATTTTTAATTGATACTTTTTGAAATTTGATTCCTTGATCAATTAAAGATGGTTCGTAAAGTCTCTGGTAATTATTTTTATCTATATGTTCGCTTCCGGAAATTCTTTCTCTAATCCAAAGAGGATGTAACGGATGAGAAGATAATTCATCAACTTCAATAACTAAACATTGATTATTATCTATATAAAAATTCTTCATTTAGCATTTTTGTGATAAATTATTCTTCCTATTATATTCATTAGCAATTGTGCTGCAAGAGTTGAGGTAGAATTAGTTAAATCATAATCAGGAGCAACTTCTACCAAATCTAAGCCTTCAATTCTTCCTTGTTTTATCAAAGCATCAACAAATTCTAAAATTTCATAATAATAAAAACCGCCATGGCTTGGCGTTCCTGTTCCTGAAGCTATAGAAGGATCGAATGCATCAATATCAATTGTTAAATAGTATCTTTTATTTTTTGGAATTTCTTTTAATATGGTTTTAATGCCTTGTGACCTCATATCCCTTACCGAAAATATTTTTGAACCTCTTTTTTTAGCTTCAATGTAACCTTCCTTTGCTGTAGAAGAAACATTTCTTATTCCAATTTGAGTAATTCCAGAAACATATGATTTCTCTGAAGCTCTCATCATAGGGTTTCCATGTCCATATTTTACTCCATGTCTTTCGTTTACAAAATCTAGATGCGCATCAATTTGTATTAAATGAATTGGTTCTTGATTTTCAAAGGCATCTATACAAGGTATATTTATTGAATGATCGCCTCCTAATATTACAGGGATTGAATTTGCTTCTAAAATTTTTTTGACACCGTATTTAATGTTCTGATGGCTTTTTTTTGTATCAGTATGAATAATATCTGCATCGCCAATATCAACAATTTTTGTTTTATCTGCAGGTAAATAAGTAATGTCATCTTCAAAATCATATGCTCCATTATGCCCAAAAGAAAATAATGTTGAAGCTTCTCTTATGCCTCTTGGTCCCATTCTAGCACCTGATCTATATTGAGTTCCTGAATCAAATGGTGCTCCTAAAATTGCTACATCAGCATTAATATTATTCCAATCTTCTAAGTATGGATACTTGCCAAAAGTGCAGATACCAACAAATGGTAAATTTAACCTTCCCTTATCATAAGTATTTGAATTCATAAAAATATCAAAATTGTTAATTAATTAATTAATTGTTTATTAATTTTATTTCATTATATGCCCAATTTATCCAAGGTAAAAGATTTTTAATATCTAATGGATCTATAGTTCCGCCTGCCCAAATTCGAAAAGATGGAGGAGCCTTTGGATATCCAGCAATATCATAGGCAATATTTTCTTTCTGCAATAAAGAAGCTATACTTTTGATAATTTCTCTTTGAATTTTTTCTTCTAGATTTAAATACCATTGCTCACTAATTTTAAAAGTGATTCCAGTATTGGATCTCAATTTTTCATCTTCACACAAAAAATCCACCCAGTCATTTTCATAAATCCATTTACTGACATAATTAAAAGAAGTTTGCGAACGATTTAGTAATTCTGAAAGTCCGCCAATTTTTTCAACCCAATTTAGAGAATCTAATGCATCTTCTACACAAATCATTGAAGGCGTGTTTATTGTGTTTCCTTCAAAAATTCCAGATATGATTTTTTTATTTTGTGCTATTCTAAAAGCTTTAGGTATTGGCCAAATAGGTTTAAAAGTTTCCAATCTTTTTATTGCTCTAGGAGAAAGAGCTAACATGCCATGAGCAGCTTCGCCCCCTAGAACTTTTTGCCATGACCATGTTATTACATCACATTTTTCATAATCTATTGGCATTGCAAAAACTGCTGAAGTAGCATCACATATTGTTATACCTTCTCTATCTGAAGAAATCCAATCGCCATTAGGAATTTTTACTCCTGCTGTAGTTCCATTCCATGTAAAAACTACATCTCTTTTAAAATCAACTTTATTTAAATCAGGTAATTGCCCATATTCTGCTGTGTGTATATTCAAATCTTGTATTTTTAACTCATCTAATAAATCTATAACCCAATCCTTTCCAAAATTTTCCCATGCCAAAACATCAACACCTCTTTCTCCTAACATGCACCAAAAAGCAGCCTCTAAGGAGCCTGTATTTGAGCCGGGCATAATTCCTAAAAGATATTCTTTTGGCAAGTTTAAAATATTTTTAGATTTTAAAATTATTTCCTTAAGTTTTTCTTTTGCAGGAGCTGAACGATGAGATCTTCCTACTAAAGCATTTTGTAATTCAGAGATTTTCCAACCAGGTCTTTTAGAAGTTGGTCCACTTGAAAAATTTGGGTTTTTTGGTTTTTCTGTTGGTTTTATATTATTCACAATATTCGATTTTATTTTATTTAAATAATATATTATAAATAACAGAATCATTATAACAAATCTATAATTAAAAATAAGGTTTTAAATTGCTAATATCTAATCGTTCTAAAGGATTGTTATTATCTCTAGTAGGTGTATTAATTTTAAGCCCAGATAGTCTGCTAATAAGACTAGTAAATTTAGATAATAACTCTCTAATTTTTTATAGAGGCTTGTTACCAGCTATAGCTACCTCTATTTTTCTTTTTTTTTTCTATAAAAAAAACTTTATTAATTCATTCATTTTAATTGGGAAAGCTGGATTAATATATGCTTTTTTATATTCATTAATCCATATAACATTTGTGTATTCTATTCAGAATACAAATGTAGCAAATACTTTAGTTTTGATTGCATCTTCTCCTATATTAGCTGCAATTCTATCTTTTATTTTTTTAAAAGAAAAACAAGACAAATTAACTTTGATAATTATTTTTACTGCCTTTTTGAGTATGGTTATAATTGGATGGGGCAGTTATACTAGCAAAGGACTTTTAGGTGATGTTTTAGCTATAATTACAGGTTTTGGAATGGCTGCAAGTGCTATTGTAGCAAGATATTATAAAAAAATTGATTTAGTTCCTGCTTGTGTTTTAGGTTGTATATTAACTGCGCTGTACGCATTTCCTATTACTAATAATTTTACTTTCAATCTTGAACAAGGAATATATTTGTTTTTAATTGGTTTTATAGTTTTACCTATTCCATTTATCATAATAACTATTGTTCCTCGCTATACCCCTGCACCAGAAGTAACACTCATTTTTTTACTTGAAAGCATATTAGGAACCTTATGGGTTTGGATAATAATAAATGAAATGCCATCATTAAATACTTTATTAGGAGGGTCACTGTTAATTACTTCAGTCTTTGTTTTTATTTATTTCACTGCAAAAAAAGAAATTAAAGGTAAATTCTAAAGTTAATTTTTATTATTGTTCTCTTTTAAAGTAAGATATAAGCCGCTGATAATAATAATAATCAGACCAATCCATACCCAAATGTTAGGTAAGTCACTAAAAAAATAGTAGCCAATTATTGCATTGCTAACTATTTCAAAATAACCTAAAGGAGCTAGTTTTGAAGCTTCAGCATATTTTAAAGATATAATTAAAAATAAATGCCCAATTGTTCCTGCTAAAGCTAAACATATCATTAATATCCATTGATAAAAATTTGGATTTATCCAAACAAATATAACAAAAAAAGAAATTATAAATGTGCCTATTATTCCTGCAAAAATTAAAGTGACAACTGGGCTATCAGTAGAAGAAACTGTTCTAGTTGTTAAGACAAAGAAACCATAACAAACCCCGGCACCTAAAGCTGCTAATGAAGCAAGATTTATTGACTCAAAACCTGGTCGCAAAACTATTAACGCTCCTATAAAACCTATAATAACCGCTATCCACCTATTTATTCCAACCTTTTCCTTGAGAGTTAAAGAAGAGAAAAGAGTTGTTATTAAAGGATGAATAAAAGCTAAGGTCAAAGCTTCTGGTAAAGATAATATAGAAAAAGAATAAAAAAATAATACAGTAGAGAGAAACAAAAAAATACTTCTTAAAATTTGAACCTTAATTTTTTTAGGAAAGATTATTTGATTTTTAAAAAAAATATAAGCTACTGGAATAGTCATCAAAACCATAAAAAAATATCGTGCCCAAATGACTTGAATCACAGGAAGATCAGAGCTCAGATGTTTAGCTATACCATCCATCACTGGGAGTATTGACCAAGCTAACAAATTTAGAAAAATAGCAAACAAGTAAGAAAATCTATTATTTTTTATTATAATCTTTAATCAAATTTTTTATTTCATTTTTAGCAATGATTCTAATGATTATCACTATTATAGCCAACCAAAAAAAAGCTGCTACAAATAGATTTTGAAAAACTAGATTTAATATTCCATCAAAAAAATTTTTAATTAAAAAATAATCCATAAAAGTATGGGCGGCTTTAGCCGCCCATTATATATATTAGTTATTTAGTTTTATCAGAAACTTCATTCTCATGCTTTGCAGCAGCACCTATTACCCATACATGAAGTGCCACAACTATCAAAACAATGAAAATTAACATCCCAGGACTATCCGCCCAAGTGAAGTATGCATCTACACCTTCCCAACTATTTTCTGGTCCAGGCCAAGTATTCATAAAAAGATCCTTTCATTATTTTTATAATTAATCATAGTAAGCTTTAAGCGACAACTCTTCCTTATCAAGTCCAGCTTCTTGAACATGGTCAGGTATTCTTAACCAATTTAATTTGTTCATTATCCATGAAATAACATATCCAGGAACAAATCCTAAAAGGAAGAATGTGATCATTCCTACGATTTGACCTAGTAAGTTACTTGCAGGAATGTCTCCAGATGCAGGGAAGCCAGAAGCAAAAATACCACAAGCTAATAATCCCCATAAACCGGCAACACCATGCACAGATACAGCACCTACACAATCGTCAATTTTGAATGTTTTTGCAAGCCAATTATGAGCGGGTATAATTATGCAACCCCCCACAAAGCCAAGAACAAAAGCTAAACCAGGATAAAGAATATCTAAAGCAGCAGCACATGAGAATATTCCAGCTAATCCTCCAGACATCATCCAAAATGGATTACCTTTACTCACTAAATATCCACCTATCATTCCACCTGACAAGCCCATTAATGTATTAAAAGCAAAAGCAGATAAATTTGCTGGTGAGCCATAAATATTTACCCATCCACCAAAATCTGTGCCTGCCCAGATTAAACAAGCACCTAAGAAACCAAAAAATCCAACTATAAGAAATAATAACCCAACAAAAGAAAAAATCAAATTATGTCCATCTAATTCATTCATTGTTCCATCCGCATTAAATTTTCCAACTCTAGGTCCAAGATTTAAAAGTACACCAAAAGCATACCAGCCAGCTACTGTGTGAACACAACCCGCAGCTGCAACATCATGTAAGCCAAAAGTAGTTACTAACCACCCATCAGGATGCCAACCCCAAGAAGCTCCTAAAATCCAAACAACAGATCCTAAAATAATAGCAAGAAAAGAAAATGAACTAATTCTTATTCTTTCTATTACAGAACCAGAAAAAATTGATGCTGTAGTGCAGGCAAAAAGTGTAAAAGCTGCCCAAAATACTCCTGTTGCTTGATCGCTAAGCATAGGCCCCATCGATGTATTCCAAGGAACACCATATCCCTCTAAATCAATTGGAACAAATCCATTTGGAAAAGCTAAATAAATATACCATCCAAATAACCAAAATGTAGGTATCATGAAAGCAAATGCTAACAAATTTTTTACTCCAGATGAAACTGCATTTTTCATCCTTGTTGCGCCAACCTCATATAAAAGGAAACCGCAATGTATTATAACCATAAGTGCTGTACACCACCAATAATAGGCTTCCATGCCTACATTAGCCTGTGTACTTACCATGGTTTCTAATTCTGCAGGACTCATAATAATAACTCCTTTGATCTAGTTCATTTAATTAATTTAAATGAACGATTAATAAGATTATTTTATCTTTATTAAGACACACTAACAATAAAATGTTTAATTTATTTTAATATTAAATTATTGAAATATATGTATTTTTTAATTGTTAATAAGATTTATTTTTTTTTTTAGATAAATATATTAATAATAATTTAATTTAAAATTAACTTATAAAAATTTATGCCTTATAATTTAAAACTTATTGCAAAAAAGAAAAAAATAAAATATTTCTTAATTAGCTTTGTTGATTTTTTTGGAGTTCTAAGAGCAAAGCTTGTGCCAGCTCAAGCTATTAGTGAGATGCAAAAAGATGGAGCCGGATTTGGAGGTTTTGCAGCATATCTTGATATGCCTCCATCTGACCCAGATGTTCTAGCAATACCTGACCCCAATAGTTTAATTCAACTGCCTTGGAACCCAGAGGTGGGTTGGCTAGCATCAGATTTATGGCTTCATGGAAAACCTGTTCAAGCATCTCCTCGAATAATGCTTAAAGAACAAATTAAATTATTATCAAAAAAGAACTTGTATTTACAAAGTGGAGTTGAGTGTGAATATTTTTTACTTAACCCAGAAGGAACTGAGATAGCTGATAAATTTGATATAGCTTCTAAACCTTGCTATGATCAATCAGCTTTGATGAGACAATACGATATAATTAAAGAAATTTGTGATTCAATGATTAAACTAGGATGGGGACCTTATCAAAATGATCATGAGGATGCTAATGGACAATTTGAAATGAATTGGAATTTTTCACATTGCCTTGCAACAGCTGACAGACATGTTTTTTTTAAATTTATGGTTAAATCAATAGCAGAAAAACATGGTTATAGAGCAACTTTTATGCCGAAACCTTTTCTGAATAAAACTGGTAACGGTTGCCACGCTCATCTTTCTTTATGGAATAAATCTAAAAAAAATATGTTTATAAACAAGAAAGATAATTTTGGCCTAACTACTTTAGCCTATAATTTTATGGGTGGTATTATTTATTCAGCTGAAGCATTAACAGCTTGGTTTAATCCTACAATCAATAGTTATAAAAGAATTAACGCCCCAGTTACTCATTCAGGGGCAACATGGTCTCCCAATACAATAACATATTCTAATAACAATAGAACACATATGATTAGAGTGCCTGGACCTGGACGTTTTGAAATAAGATTAATGGATGGTGCGGTTAATCCTTATCTTCTTCAAGCAGGAATAATTGCTGCTGGTATAGATGGTATAGAAAACAAAAGAAATCCTGGAAAACCAATTTTTTTAAATATGTATGAAGATAGTCATAAAATAAAAAATTTAAAAAAACTTCCTTCATCATTAGAAGAGTCATTAAATTTTCTAGAAAAAAATAATGTGCTCAACAAAGCTTTTGGTAAAGATGTAATTAAATCCTATATTAAATTAAGAAATAGTGAAATAGAAAACTATAAGTTATCTGAAGGTTCATTTAATTCTGATAAAATAACTAGTTGGGAAGTAAAAAACACTTTAGACTGCTAATAAAATAAATATGTCAATCTTTTGGGACGACTTTGTTAAATGGCAATGTAATCTACGTCAAAATAATTTTAGAAAAGATAAAGGCTTGCCTTCAGAAGGAACACTAGCAAAAATTCTTTATAAAAATACAAATATAGAAATTTTAACAATAAGATCTATTCTAATTGAAAAAAAATATAATAATACATTAAAAATGTTTGAATTTATGTTTAAAAAAACCCACGATCCAGAAGAAAGATATTTAAAAGCTGTAAAATTTTTTTCATCAGAATATTTTGATGATCCCAAAATTTTTGACGGTTCTTTTACAGCAACCTTTTCTAAAGATTCATCTATATTAAAGAAGATATTAATTAAAAAAAAATTTAATGTTCAATTTTTTCAAGATAACATGGGTTTTGACTTTGAAGTTAAAGTCATTAAACTTAAAAAAAAAGAACCTCTTTGGCTATTTACTTTTTTTCATAATTCTTTTTTTAATCCTCAATTAAATGAAGATATCGAAATTTTATATTTTAAACCCGAGATAACTAGTGCAAAAAAAATTATTTAATCAGATTTTTTATAAGCTTTTTTTAAAACCACTAATGGATGATTGGGAGACATTTGAAATTTTATAAGAAGTTCTCTTGCAATCATGTCTCTATCTTGTTGATTTTTAGGTAATTTCATTTTGGGAGGAGCTGTTACCCATCCATTAATATTTCTATCAAATACAGCTGGTTTACCGTCTTCATATCCCATATGAACATCCTCAAGCCAATTAAGATCATCCCAACCCATATGTTCTATATATTTCTTTAAAAAGGGTGTGAGTCTATTGTAATCAGGTAATAAATTAACATCATATCTATATCCTATGTGCTGACCTATCATTTTTTCTCTTGAAGATTTTATATCTGAATCTTTTCTTTTAGATTTATTTTTTGTTTTCTTTTTCATATTAATTCATAATTTAAATTGAATGGAAGTTGTCTACACCTACTGTGTAGTCAGTTCCAGCAAGAGGAACTTTTGCCATGGCAGAAGCTTCCATGGTTAAAGCTGCTAAATCTTCAGGCTCTAATGAATGAATATTTGTTTTTCCACAAGCTCTTGCTAGTAATTGAGCTTCCAAAGTCATTGAATGCAAATAATTATATACTCTTAAAGCAGCATCATCTGGGTTTAATCTTTTTCTTAATTGTGGATCTTGAGTTGCAACTCCTACTGGACAACGCCCAGTGTGACAATGATAACACTTACCAGCTTCAACACCCAATTCCTTTTCAAAATTTGCTTCAGGAATGTCTTTATTGCAATTAAGAGCTATTAATGCTCCTGTACCAACAGATACGCAATCTGCACCTAAAGCTAAAGCTTTGGCCATGTCAGCTCCATCTCTAATTCCACCAGCAAAAATTAGAGTAACTTCACCAGATTTTCCCACATCATCTAGAGCTCTTCTTGCCTCCCTAACAGCTGCTATACCTGGTATGCCAGTATTTGCTGCAGCGATGTGTGGACCAGCACCTGTTGAACCTTCCATACAGTCAAGATAAATTGAATCTGGATCACATTTTGCAGCCATTCTTACATCATCATAAACTTTTGCAGCTCCTAATTTTAACTGAATAGGAACCTGATTATCAGTAAGTTCTCTCAATTCTTGAACTTTAAGAGCTAAATCATCTGGTCCTAGCCAATCAGGATGTCTTGCAGGTGATCTTTGGTCTATTCCTGCTGGCAATGAACGCATTTCTGCAACTTGATCGGTAACTTTTTGACCCATTAAATGTCCGCCCATACCAACTTTTTGACCTTGACCAATAAAAACTTCTATTCCATCTGCAAGTTGAGCATGATGAGGATTAAAACCATATCTTGATTGAATACATTGATAATACCACAACTCAGAATATCTTCTTTCATCTGGTATCATTCCTCCTTCACCAGAGCATGTTGCACTTCCGGCCATTGTAGCGCCTCGGGCTAAAGCAGTTTTAGCTTCATAAGACAAAGCACCAAAACTCATACTAGTTATATAAATTGGTATATCAAGCTTAATTGGGTTTTTACATCTTGGGCCAATTATAGTTCTGGTTTCGCATTTTTCTCTATACCCTTCAATAACAAATCTTGTCAAAGTTCCAGGTAAAAAAGTTAGATCATCCCAATGTGGAATTTTTTTAAACAAAGCCATACCACGCATTCTATATCTACCCAATTGTGACTTTGCATGTATATCGTTTATAACATCTGGAGTGAAAATTGAATTTTGTCCAAGAATACTTTTATTATCTTTATTGTTTTTCTTCGCCATAGATTTTATCTAAATTGCTCCTTTTTTTTCTGTTGGTTCAAGATTGTCATAATTCCATAGTTTTTTTCCAGAAACTATTTTTTTAAAATTTTTAAAATTAATTTTTTTATCTATTTCAGCTACCTTTAATTTTCTTTTTAACCATGAATGATCTAGTTCAGTTAATTCACCCTCTACAGCATCTGCTCCAAGAGATCCAATTTGACCCCCAACAAATATTGTTCCATCATACATTGAATCTCCTAAATTAGGTCCTACGTTTCCTAAAATAATTATACGTCCTCGTTGCATCATAAAGCCAGTAAAAGCTCCTGCATCTCCGCCAATAATTATAGTGCCACCTTTCATATCAATTCCTGATCTTGCACCTACACTCCCTTTACAAATAAGATCTCCGCCTCTAATAGCTGCTCCAAAACAAGAACCAGCATTTTTTTCAATAACAACTTTTCCAGCCATCATGTTTTCAGCACAAGACCATCCAACTCTTCCTGAGATTCTAACAATAGGTCCATCTATAGAACCAACACCAAAATAACCAAGACTTCCCTCAATTATTAAATTAAGTTTATTCAAAATACCTACTCCCAAACTATGCTTTGCACCTGGGTTTTTTAAAACTATAGTTCCAAAACCTTTTTGCATTAAATTTTTAATTTTTTTATTAAGAGAAACACAATCAAGATCTGAAACATCAATTTCAGTTCTTTTGTTAAAGTCTACTTTGTAAGAATTATAGTAAAAAAAATTTTCACTCTCCTCAGGATTAAAAAAAACTTGTTGAGTTCTTCCAGTTAACACTTCTTTATGAAGTCCTAACTGATGTGATTTATGATCTTTTAAGCTTGCCATACTTTTACTTCACCTTCAAATGGATCATAAGTATCTATTTCATGAGGTAATAAACTTCTTATAGCAACTTCTTCTGAAGCTAAAGCTACTAAGTCATCACTTTCAAACAATACCATAGGTTTAGCTGCCATATAATCTTTTGCCATTCCTAATTTATCCTTTGTTGCCACTAAATAAGTAAAAACACCATCAAGATCATCTAAAGAAGATCTCATAGCCTCCTCTAAATTAACACCTTGTCTAATTTTATTAGCAATATACACAGCTATTAATTCAGAGTCACAGGTTGACATAAATCTCATTCCCAATTTTTCAAGCTTTCTTCTAGTATTCCAGTAATTAGTTAATTGGCCATTATGGACTACAGAAACATCGCTAAAAGGATATCCCCAAAATGGATGTGCTGATCTAATATCTACACCAGATTCTGTTGCCATTCTTGTGTGCCCTATTCCATGAGTGCCACTAAATTCATTCAATCCATATTGTTTTGCGACAACAGATGCGTCTCCTATGTCTTTTACCAATTCTAAAGATTTACCAAGAGATAAAATTTCTGTCATTTCTACAGATTCTATTTTTTTAGCCAATTCTAAAAGATCTTCTGATGTACTTATCATATACCTATAAGAATAAGGGGTTATTCTTTTTTCTTCAATAATCTTTGCTCCATAATCATTAATAGCAGAATTAACTTTATCTTTTCTATGTTCATATATTGATTCATCTTCAATTATAGCGGAACTGCCCTCCTTGACATTTTCTCCAACTTTAAATCTTAAAATATAATCTTTGGAATCTGAGTCCCCATATAAAGCATACCCAGTAGAATCTGGTCCTCGATGTTTTAAAGATTGCAACATATTCTGCATTTCTTTACCAACATTTGTTGATTTTTTTCTATGAATTAATCCTGCGATACCACACATATTTTACCTTTCTAAACTTTTATGGCAAAACATCTAAATAAGTATCCACATCCCATTGAGTAACTGCAGATAAGAATCTTTCCCATTCATCTTTTTTATAATGCATAAACACCTTTAACATTTCATCTGGCAAAGCTGATTTGATAACTTTGTCGTTTTCTAATCTGTTTATTGCTTCTCCCAAAGTTAAAGGAAGTTTATCAACTTTTTTTCCTTCTTTCATTGCTTCATAAATGTTTTTCTTTTCAGGTTCACCTGGGTCCATTTTATTATCTAGACCATCATCAAATGCCTTTAGTATTCCAGATCCTAATAAATAAGGGTTGTGGGTTGAATCAACTGATCTATATTCTACCCTTCCAGGTGCAGATACACGAACACTACATGTTCTATTTTGATATCCCCAATCAGCATAAACAGGAGCCCAAAATCCTGTATCCCATAAGCGTCTATATGAATTAACTGTTGGTGAACCTAAACATGTTAGTGCAGGAAGATGAGACAACATTCCTGCAATACTATTTAATCCAACAGGGCCAGGCTTAACTTCATCTATAGACGGATCTGGCATAAACATATTCTCTCCACCAGAAACATGTGTGAAAACTTGATGCATTCCCGGTAAAGGGTTATTTCCTATTGGTGTCGATTTCAATTCTCCACCTTTCCACAAAGAAACATTTGTATGGCAGCCATTTGCAGAAACACCCATAAATGGTTTACTCATAAAACAAGCAATTAAGTTGTGTTCTCTTGCTACTTGAGCACAAATTTGACGATAAGTAGTCAATCTATCAGCGTTTCTTAGAACTTCATCATACATAAAATTTAATTCTAACTGACCTGGGGCATCTTCATGATCTCCTTGAATTATATCAAGACCCATGGCTCTAGAATATTCTATTACCTTCATATAAACTGGTCTAAGTGACTCAAATTGATCTATATGATAACAATATGGTCTAGAGAATCCATCTCCAGTAGGTTCTCCACTTTCTTTTTTTGTCAACCACATCATCTCAGGTTCTGTACCAGCACGTAAATGCATCCCATGTTTAAGTTTAAATTCATCTTGAAATATTTTTAAATTTCCTCTACAATCCGATGTTAGGTGACCACCTGGATTTATTTCTTCTTCTCTGTTTCTAAAACATGTACAAAAAACTCTAGCAACTCTTTTATCCCAAGGTAATTGGACAAAAGTTTCTGGCTCTGGAAGACCTACTAGCTCAGAAGCTTCAGGTCCATAACCAATATAATTTCCATGACGATCAAGAAATAGGTTTGCAGTAGCTCCATAAACTAACTGAAATCCCTTTGCGGCAATAGTCTCCCAATGATCTGCAGGTACGCCTTTACCCACAATTCTTCCTGTAACTGAAACAAACTGATAGTAAATATATGTAATACCCAAGTCGTTGATTTTTTTTCTGACTTCTTTTATAAGTTTATCTCTTCCATCTTGATTTACAAATTTTTCTAAATCAGTCATATTTCTCCTCTGTTAATATACCATAATTACTATAAACTAACTGCATTTTAACTCCAAGGAAAAGGGCTCTGAGAAACTGGGTGC
Organism: Alphaproteobacteria bacterium MarineAlpha5_Bin9; assembly: GCA_002937895.1. Taxonomy (GTDB): domain Bacteria; phylum Pseudomonadota; class Alphaproteobacteria; order HIMB59; genus PTKV01. The sequence continues at coordinate 37,535 of PTKV01000014.1, forward strand.
AACTCTCCCTTAATGAAGCGTGAAAAACGGAAAGGATCCAATAAGCTGCTTTTTTCGCCTAAAACTTCATCAGCTACCAATTTACCTACCCCGATCATTTTATATCCGTGATTTGAGTCTGCGATTATATGAACATTTTCTCTAAAAGTATCAAAAACAGGAAAATTATCTGGTGTAAAACATCCAAGCCCTCCAGTTGAGCCTTTTTTAAAAAACTTAGATTTATCCTCAAATCTTTTTTGGCAAAATGCTAGTGCTGATGTCCACATATGAGCAAAATCATTGCCTATAACAAACTCCTCTGAATCTGGTCCATAAGGATCAACCTTCACATTTTCAGCAGGCATATCAACTTCATAAGGAGAAGAACCTCCTTGTATTCCATCAAAATGAAAGTCTGGTTTATAGTAAATACCCCAAATATTATCTGTGATTAAAGTTTTATCTTCAATTGAATATAAAGGGGCGTCAGAATCTACATGAATAACAGGAGGCATATTACCATCATTAGTCAATTGGGTTTTTGGATCTACTCCTAAAACACCTTCAGTTAAAAACCAATATTTCCACATTGGATAATCATGATGCATATTACCTTTTTCATCTTTGATTGAAATTTTGCTTGGCAAATCAAGCATGTTCCATATATCTCTTAACCATGGTCCAACTCCTATGATAACTTTTTCGCACTCAATAGTTCCTTTATCAGTTTCAACAGCAGTTATTGCGCTGCTTCCATTAGCTGATTTAAATCCTTTAACGGTTGTACCTGTTAATATCCTAACACCTTCATTTTCAGATTTTTTTGCTAATCCATAAATAGAAGATGTATTATTTGCATAGCCTCCTCTTTTCTCATGAAGAACAGAGGTGATCCCTTGGGCTTGCCAATCATCAAAAATATTTTTCATATAATCAAATGATTGTTTTTCACCATGTATAAAATTTGATTCATAACCAATTGCTTTTTGCTCTTGATAAATATTAGCTATATCTTGCTCCATTACCTTTGGGCTTATCTGCATATATCCAACGGGATGATAATGAAAAGCCTCAGGATCGCTCTCCCATACATCTACACTATGAGCCATTAATTCTCTCATAGCTGGTTGAAAATAATTATTTCTTACAACACCGCATGCGACTCCGCTTGCCCCACTAGCAATGCTGTTTTTATCTATAACCAAAATATTTGCTCCATCTCCCTTACTTTTTGCTTTAAGTTTTGTAGCTAAATGCCAAGCGCTACTAAGGCCATGAATCCCTGCACCTATGATTATGTATTGAACTTTTGAAGGTAAAGCCATTTTTCTATTTAAAATATTTATTTAAAATCTATTAAGCTATACTCAAATTATATAAAAGTACTGAGAAAGTCCATAATTTTAATTAAAAAAAATAACAAATAGTATATGGTTCGTAATAAGAATTATGTTAGATATTGATATTAATAAATTCAATTTAAGAAAATCAAACCCTTATCAAGTCGGTAAAACATCATTGAAAAATTCAGAAGAAAGATACATATCGAAATCACTAGGTCTAGTTGGAATAAATATACAAAAAGGAGATGAGATAAGTATAAAAAATATTGAAGGCATGCAAGCATGTGAGATTGTTAGCTTTGATATAAATGGGATGGATAATTTAGGGATTATAGGCAAACAAAAAAATTCAGATGCAAGTTTTATTAAAAAAATTTTAAAATCATCTAACAATAATAAAATATTAATTTCAAAACTCCAAAAAATCAAAATTGATTTGCATAATTTTAATTCATATAATTTTTTTGATCAAAAAACCAAAGCTGGTGAAATTGAAAATTTTACAGTTCATGAAAATGGTTTTATTATTGTTTCTTCACCGGGAGAGTCAATGTCAGTTGAAAATCAAACTGCTGCATCTGATCTAGAAATTATAATTAAAAGAATTAATTCTAATAATAGAAAGTTAGATAGTTTTTTACCAGATCCATTAGCTGAAACCAAAAATGAATATTTAATTAAAGATAGTACGGCTATTGCTTATGAAGTAAATAAGGGTGACTTTATCCAAGTTATAGATTTATTTGGAAGACAATGCTCTGATTTTATGGCTTTTGATGGTCCTAGTCTTCAAAATGGTAAAGAATTAATGATTGACCCAACAGCTACTAGAGCAATAGTCGGAGGTGCATACCCTATGCCTGGATTATTTTCAAAATATTTTGATAAAAATCAAGATACACTCATAGAAGTTATTCAAGACACCATTGGAAGGCATGACACTTTTGGAACTGCTTGCACTTTAAAAACTTATGAAGATCAAGGTTACTTTGGACATGTTAATTGCTCAGACAATTATAATAAAGAGTTAGAAAATTATGGAGTAGAGAAAAGAAATGCCTGGCAAGCTATAAATTTATTTTTTAATACATCTATAGACTCAACCAATGTTTTATTTTCTGATATACCTTGGTCAAGAGCTGGGGATTATGTCCTATTTCAAGCGCAAAAAGATTTAGTTTGTGTATCTTCTGCTTGTCCTGATGATATTGATCCTGCAAATGACTGGAATCCAACTGATATTTACGTTAGAGTTTATTCTGAAAAAAATACTTTTTCTAAAGCTATAGGATATAGAAAAAGTGCAGATTCAGATTTTATGTTAACTAAACAAACAGGCTTTCACAAAAGAACTTCAATGTTAACCAATGATATGATGGAATCATCAGGATTTTGGATACCCAAAAAATATAATAATTATGGAGCAATAGAAGAATATTCTGCTTGCAGAAATAATGTAACAATTATGGATTTATCTTCTTTACGTAAATTTGAAGTACTTGGACCTGATGCGGAAGAATTGATGAATACAGTATTAACCAGAAATATTAAGAAATTATCTATAGGTCAAGTTATATATTCTGCTTTATGTTATGAAAATGGTACAATGATAGATGATGGAACTCTTTACAGATTAGGTGAACATAATTTTAGATGGATTTGTGGTAATGATTACTCTGGTGAATGGCTAAGAAATATAGCTAAAAAATTAAATTTGAACGCTTGGATTAAGACATCAACAAATGAACTACATAACATTTCAATTCAAGGACCAAATAGTAGAGACCTTTTATCAAAAATTATATGGACTCCTCCAAATTTTGCAAACATTCAAGATTTAAAATGGTTTAATTTTTCAATAAGCAGAATTAAAGATCATTTAGGACCTCCTTTAATGTTATCACGTACCGGATATACCGGTGAGTTAGGCTACGAGTTATATTGTCATCCAAAAGATGCTGTTAAAATTTGGGACACTGTTTGGAATTTAGGAAAAGAATTTAATTTAACACCAATGGGATTTGAGGCACTAGATATGTTAAGAATAGAGGCTGGATTAATATTAGGAGGTAATGAATTTAGTGATCAAACAGATCCTTTTGAAGCGGGTATAGGTTTTACTGTCCCTTTAAAAAGCAAAGATGTTAATTTTATTGGAAAGGAAGCTCTTATAAAAAGAAAAGAGAACCCTCAAAAAAAACTAGTGGGACTTGAATTAGATGGTAATGAAAAAGCTAATCATGGAGATTGCGTTCATATCGATCGTGGACAAGTAGGTATTATAACAAGTGGAACGATGTCGCCTATTCTAAATAAAAACATAGCGTTATGCAGAATTGATGCTAATTATTCGGCATTAGAAACTCAAGTAGAAATCGGTAAGCTGGACGGTCATCAAAAAAGAATTAAAGCAAAAATAGTGAATTTTCCATTTTACGATCCTGAAAAAACAAAAGTTAGATCTTAGGTTATAAATTGGTACTAAAGTTTGATCGTTATAAACTTGGTAACTTTCCTACACCAATAGAATTTTTAAAAAATATTTCTAATCATTTAAATGGTCCTCAAATATTCATAAAAAGAGATGATTGTACAGGCTTAGCTACTGGTGGGAATAAGACTAGAAAATTAGAATATATAATGCCAGATGCTGTAAAAAATAATGCTTCATTAGTTATAACTTTAGGAGCAGTTCAATCTAACCATGCCAGACAAACAGCTGCAGCCTGTGCTATTTTAAATCTAAAATGTTTAATAATTTTAGAACAAAGATTAGAAAATGCACCAGATGTATATTTTACTTCAAGTAACGTTTTTCTTAATAAATTGTTTGGAGCAGAAATAAAAGTTTGTCCAAAAAATGAAAATATTGATAATTTTGTAAATAAAATTATGGAAATAAAAAAAAATGAAGGTGAATCTCCTTATTTTATTCCTGTAGGTGGCACTAATGAAATTGGTGAATTAGGATATATTGAATGTATAAGAGAAATTGTTCAAGAACAAAAAGAACAAACATTTACTCATATTGTCCTTGCCTCTGGAAGTGGAGGAACTCATTCAGGCTCAATAGTTGGAAAAATTTTTTATAAAAGTAAAATTAATATTATCGGAATAAGTGTTAAAGATAATAAAAATATTCAGGAAGAAAAAATATTTAATTTAGCAAAAAAAGGATGTAAGTATATTCGATGTCCATTTCCTAAAAGAGAAGACGTAGTTGTTTTTGATGATTTTGTAGGTAAGGGGTATGGAGTACCTACAAATGGTATGAAACATGCAATTAAGCTTATGGCTCAAAAAGAAGCTATATTACTTGATCCGGTTTATTCTGGCAAAGCATTTGATGGCTTAATTAATCTGATAGATAAAAAATATTTTAAAGATACTGATAAAATACTTTTTATACATACAGGGGGAGCAGTCTCCTTGCATGCATATGAGTGGGCTTTTGAATAAATTTATTTTAAGATTTATTACTTTGTTGATAAAAAAGTCTTCATGCTATCATCCATAGCTTCAGCCCATATTGTATGGTGAATTGGCGCCTTAGTTCCAGTAACTGGTGATGAAAAAGATTTATTTCTATATGTCATAATATCTTCTTCTTTATGATGTTCCCAGTTTTTAAAATGCTTGCGAATTAATTCAAAATCAATTTTTGGATAATCAGAAGCTGAATAAAGATCTTTTGTATACTCAGTTTGAAAATCTATCATTTGAATAGGATCTTCTAATTTTTCCTCTTTTGAAATCCATTCATTAATATCTTTTTTTACAAATGTATCATCTGGTATTTTAATTTTACCTAAGATAACATCCCTAGCATACCAAGCTTGACAGTCAAACATATTAAAAGTGTGGAACTGATCTTGCATACCTAAATAAAAAATTCTGTGATTATTTTGCAAAATAATTCCCTTATATAATCCTGGGGGATACAATCTATTATGAGTTTTAAGTCTTAATTTATCTTCTAAAAAAGGAAAATGATGGAGATAACCACTACATAATATTAATGCATCTACATGTTGCTCATGACCATCCTTAAATATTGCTTTATTTCCTTCAAGTTTATCTAAATAATGAACTTCCTTCATTCCTTTAGGCCATTTAAAACCCATAGGATTATTTCTGTAGCCAATCGTTACAGATTTAGCGCCATATTTATAACATTGTAAGGCAACATCTTCAGCTGAATAACTACTTCCCAAAACTACCACATCTTTATTTCTAAATTCTTCTGCATCTCTAAAGTCGTGAGAATGTAAAATTCTTCCAGGAAATGAATTCATCCCTTCATACTCAGGAATAAATGGCACAGAAAAATGTCCGGAGGCAACAATTAAGTAATCAAAATTTTCTCTTGAAATTAAATTTTTCTTTTTATTTAGAGAAGTAATTTCGAATTTAGATCCATTAAAAATAACATTAATAACAGTAGTATCAAATTTTATATATTTCTTAAGATTTGCTTTTTTTGCTCTACCTAAAATATAATCATATAAAACTTCTCTAGGAGGAAAAGATGGGATAGGTTTACTAAAATGTTCATCAAATGAGTAATCTGCAAATTCTAAACATTCTTTTGGACCGTTGGACCAAAGATATCTATACATGCTATTATGAACACTATCTCCATATTGATCGGTTCCAGTTCTCCAACTATAGTTCCACAAACCTCCCCAATCACTTTGTTTTTCATAACAAACCATGTTAGGAGTATCAGATCCTTTTTCCTGAGCTTGTTGAAAAGCTCTTAACATTGATAGGCCACATGGACCTGAACCTATTATTGCTACACTAGTCATTAACTCTCAAGTTCTCAAATAAATAAATTATACTAATTATTGCCCAAGAATCAGTAATTATAAAGGAAAAAAAATTTAATTTTTAATTATAATTATTGATTTATCCCTTATATGTATCTACTCTCACTATATATATATTTAACTTTTAAAACTTAAGGGGGAAAAATGTTAAAAACACTAACAGGTATCTCTGTTGTTATAATGCTTTTTTTTAGTAGTATTTCAAAAGCTGCAGATACTATAAGAATTCCAGTTTTAAACTGGTCTAGCCAAATAGTTATGGCTAATGTTATGGCTCAAGTTTTTGAAGAAATGGGTCATACTGTAGAATTAGTTCCTGCTGAATCAGCTTCTAGATATGAAGCGGTTAGAATTGGTGATCTACATGTTGCTCATGAAACTTGGGAGTCAACTATGGCCCTTCCTTTTTATGAAGCTATGGATAAAGGTGGGCTTATTGATGCAGGAAGTCATGACCTAATTACATTCGAAGAAA
>PTKV01000015.1 GCA_002937895.1 Alphaproteobacteria bacterium MarineAlpha5_Bin9
GGTGTTTAGCTCAGTTGGTAGAGCATCTCGTTTACACCGAGAGGGTCGGGAGTTCGAGTCTCTCAACACCCACCATAACTGCGCGGGAGTAGTTCAGTTGGTTTAGAACGCCGCCCTGTCACGGCGGAGGTCGCGGGTTCGAGTCCCGTCTCTCGCGCCAAATATTATTGTGCTATTCCTTGAATATTCTTGTATATATATTAATTATTCAATATCGAGTTTTTATAAATGGAATATCTTCTATCTGAATATTTGCCTATTTTAATTTTCATTTTTATTGGATTTTTTATTTCTTTAGGAATGACCGTCTTTTCTTTTTTTGTTAGCGAAAAAAATCCTGATAAAGAGAAATTATCAGCTTATGAATGTGGTTTTGAAGCATTTGATGATGCAAGAGGGAGATTTGACGTAAGATTTTATTTAGTTGCTATATTATTTATTATATTTGACCTAGAGGTAGCTTTTCTTTTTCCTTGGGCTATTACTTTGGGAAAAATCGGATTCTTTGGTTTTTTTTCTATGATGATTTTTCTTATAGTTTTAACAATAGGTTTTGTTTATGAATGGAATAAGGGAGCGTTAGAGTGGGAATAAAAGAAAATAGTATTAAAGAAGATAATCAAAAAGTTTCTAAAAGTTTTATTTTAGCAAAATTTGATGATCTTCTTACTTGGGCAAGAACAGGTTCCTTATGGCCAATGACTTTTGGCTTAGCTTGTTGTGGAGTAGAAATGATGCACTCTTATATGAGTAGATATGATCTTGATAGATATGGTGTAATACCTAGAGCTAGCCCAAGACAATCTGATGTTATGATAGTAGCTGGAACATTAACAAACAAAATGGCCCCAGCTTTAAGAAAGGTTTATGATCAAATGCCAGAACCTAGGTGGGTAATTTCGATGGGTTCTTGTGCTAATGGAGGAGGATATTACCACTATTCTTATTCGGTAGTTAGAGGTTGTGATAGAATAGTTCCTGTAGACATTTATGTTCCTGGTTGTCCACCAACGGCTGAAGCATTAGTATATGGTATTCTTCAGTTACAAAAAAAAATAAAACGATTTAATAAACATAAACAATTATAATGATTTCAATTGAAAGCTTTAAAAAAAATCTTTCAAATGATTTTATTGATAAATTAAAAATATATAAAAACAGTAATTATATTGGATTAAATTTTGAATCAAAATTATTAAAAAAAATAATTTTAGAATTAAAAGCAAATGAAAAACTTAAATTTAATCAATTAATTGATTTAACAGCTGTTGATTTCCCATCAAGAGAAAAAAGATTCGATATTATATATTTGTTGTTAAGTTTAAAATTAAATACAAGAGTTCTTTTAAGAATTTCAATCAATGAAAATGAAAATGTAGATTCTCTTTATGACATTTTCCAATCTTCAAATTGGTATGAAAGAGAATGTTATGACTTATTTGGAATTCAATTTAATGGCCACCCTGATCTAAGAAGAATTATGACAGATTATAATTTTGAAGGATTTCCGCTGAGAAAAGATTTTCCTTTAACTGGTCATAATGAGGTTAGATATGATCATTTAGAGGAAAAAATTGTATATGAGCCTGTGGATCTTACACAAGAATATAGAGATTTTGACAATATTAGTCCGTGGTCAGGAATTACAAATGAATTAAAGGGAGATGAAAAATTTATTGAGGATGATGTAGATGAAGGAAATTGAAATTAATTCAACTACTCTCAATTTTGGTCCCCAACATCCAGCAGCTCACGGAGTTTTGAGACTTGTGGTTGAACTTGATGGTGAAGTTGTAAAAAGAGCGGAACCTCATATAGGTTTATTACATAGAGGAACTGAAAAATTAATAGAACATAAAACTTATTTACAGGCAATTCCGTATTTTGATAGATTGGATTATGTTTCTCCTATGTGCCAAGAGCATGCTTTTGCATTAGCAACTGAAAAACTTTTAAATATAGAAGTACCAAAAAGAGCTAAGTATATAAGAGTTATTTTTGCTGAAATAACAAGAATATTAAACCATTTACTTAATATACCCGCTTATGCCGCGGATATTGGAGCAGTAACTCCATTTTTATGGTGTTTTGAAGAAAGAGAAAAATTATTAGAGTTTCATGAATCTGTTTCTGGAGCAAGATTTCATGCTGCATATTTTAGACCAGGAGGAGTTCATCAAGATATGCCAAAAGGTATGGAAGAAAAACTAGATGAGCATGTTTCGACTTTACCAAAATTTTTTGATGATCTTGAAGAATTATTAACTAACAATAGAATTTTAAGACAACGCTCTGTAGATATAGGAGTTATTTCACCAGGAGAAGCAATAGAATGGGGTTGTTCTGGCCCAATACTTAGAAGCGCAGGTTTACCATGGGATTTAAGAAGATCTCAACCATATGATGCTTATGATGAAATTGATTTTGATGTTCCCATTGGAAAAAAAGGGGATTGTTTTGATAGATATTTAATTAGAATTGAAGAAATGCGAGAAAGTGTAAAAATAATTAAACAATGTTTAGAAAAAATTCAACCGGGAGAAATTTCAATTGTTGATAATAAAATTACTCCTCCAAAAAGAAAAGATATGAAAAAATCAATGGAGTCTCTTATTCATCATTTCAAATTATTTACAGAAGGTTATAGAGTTCCAATAGGAGAAACATATTTTGCAGTTGAGGCACCAAAGGGAGAATTTGGTGTTTTTTTAATATCAGATGGTACAAGTAAACCATATAGATGCAAAATAAGAGCACCTGGCTTTGCACATTTACAAGCATTGAATCATATGTCTAGAGGTCATCTAATGGCTGATATTCCTGCCATTTTAGGGAGTTTGGATATTGTTTTTGGTGAAGTAGATAGATGAAGCACCCAGGATTAATTAATTCAATAAAAGAACATTCAATTTTTGAATGGTCCAAGAAAAATATAAATATTATTAACAAAATACTAAAAAAATATCCTTCTGAAAGAAAACAAAGTGCTGTTTTGCCTCTTTTGGATATTGCTCAGCGACAAAATAGAGGGTGGTTGTCTAAAAGTGCAATTGAAAAAGTTGCTTTTACACTTAGTATGCCAATAATAAGAGTAACTGAGGTAGCTACATTTTATTCAATGTTTAATCTTAGACCAATAGGAAAAAATTTTATTCAAATTTGTAGAACAACACCCTGTTGGTTAAGAGGAAGTAAAAAATTATTAGAGGTAGCAAAAAATGAAACAGGTTGCGCTTTAGGAGAAACATCAAAAGATAATTTGTTTACTTTAGTTGAAGTTGAGTGCTTAGGAGCTTGTTGTAACGCTCCCATGGTTCAAATAAATGATAATTTTTATGAAGATTTAGATGAAAAAATTTTTTCAAATATTCTTCAAAAATTAAAAAAAAATATAAAAGTGAATCCAGGATCACAAATTGGTAGAAATGCCTCCGAGCCATTTGAAGGTAAATAATATGCTTAAAGAAAATGACAAAATTTTTCTAAATCTTAATGGAAATCATAAATGGAATCTTGAAGGAGCATTATCGAGGGGTATTTGGTCTAACACTAATGAACTTATTAAAATCGGTAGTAAATCAATAATAGAAATAATTCAAAAAAGTGAGCTAAGAGGAAGAGGTGGCGCAGGTTTTCCTACTGGACTTAAGTGGTCATTTATGCCTAAGATATCAGACAAGCCTCATTATTTAATTATTAATGCAGATGAATCAGAACCTGGTACTTGCAAAGATAGAGAAATTTTAAGAAATGATCCTCATCTTCTTCTCGAAGGTTGTTTAATAGCTGGATATGCCATGAATTGTAAAACTTGTTATATCTATATTAGGGGTGAATATTATAATGAAGGTGTAAATTTACAATTAGCTATTGATGAGGCGTATGAAAAAGGTTTTTTAGGAAAAAATTCTTGCAATTCAGGTTGGGATTTTGATGTTTATGTTCATAGAGGCGCAGGAGCATATATTTGCGGTGAAGAAACTGCTTTGCTTGAGAGCTTGGAGGGAAAAAAAGGACAGCCAAGACTTAAACCACCTTTTCCAGCTGGAGTAGGATTATATGGATGTCCTACAACAATAAATAATGTTGAAACTATTGCAGTAACACCAACTATTTTAAGAAGAGGCCCCGAATGGTTTGCCAGTTTAGGAACTAAAAAAAATACTGGAACAAAAATTTTTAGTATTTCTGGCCATGTTAATAAGCCATGTAATGTAGAAGAAGAAATGGGAATATCACTAAGAGATTTAATTGAAACACATGCTGGCGGTGTTATTGGAGGTTGGCAAAATCTTTTAGCAGTGATTCCTGGAGGGGCAAGTGTTCCATTAATACCAAAATCAGTTTGTGATAATATAAATATGGATTTTGACAGTCTACAAAAAGTAAATAGCGGTTTAGGCACTGCTGCAGTAATTGTAATGAATAAATCAACAGATATAGTAGAAGCTATATCAAGATTATCATATTTTTATATGCATGAAAGTTGTGGTCAATGCACTCCTTGTAGAGAAGGAACAGGATGGATTTATAGAATGATGGAAAAAATGGTAAAGGGTTCTGCTAAAATCTCTGATATAGATAAATTATTAGAAGTTACAAAACAGGTTGAAGGTCATACTATATGTGCTTTTGGCGATGCAGCGGCATGGCCTGTTCAAGGTTTAATCAGGCATTTTAAACCAGAAGTTGAAAAAAGAATTTTAGAATACAATAAGCATAAAGGAGCAGCCTAATGCCTAAAATTTTAATAGATAATAATGAAATAGAATTTAAAAGTGGCATGACAGTTCTACAAGCTTGTGAAATTGCTGGCAAAGAAATACCTAGGTTTTGTTATCATGATAGATTGTCTATAGCTGGAAATTGTAGAATGTGTTTAGTTGAAATAGAAAAATCCACTAAACCAATTGCTTCTTGTGCGATGCCAGCTCAAGAGGGAATGAAGATTAAAACAAATTCTGAATTAATTAAAAAAGCTAGACAAGGTGTTATGGAATTTCTTTTAATAAATCATCCTTTAGATTGTCCAATTTGTGATCAAGGAGGAGAATGTGATCTTCAAGATCAGGCTCTTTATTACGGTTTAGATAAATCAAGATTTGAAGAAAATAAACGAGCAGTTACTAATAAGTATATGGGACCACTAGTAAGTACTATAATGACCAGATGCATTCATTGCACTAGATGTGTTAGATTTGCTTCTGAAGTTGCTGGAGTAGATGATTTAGGAATGTTGGGAAGAGGTGAAAATGTTGAAATAACTACTTTTCTAGAAAAGACTATAAAATCAGAACTTTCAGGCAATGTTATTGATTTGTGTCCAGTAGGAGCGCTAACTAGTAAACCTTATGCATTTCAAGCTAGACCTTGGGAACTTAAGAAAACTGAAACTATTGATGTATTTGATGCAATGGGATCGAGTATAAGAATAGACTCTAAAGGAAAAACTGTTTACAGAGTTCTGCCAAGATTAAATGAAAGTATAAATGAAGAATGGATTAATGATAAATCTAGATTTTCATTTGATGGTTTATCTAGACAAAGAATTGATGTTCCTTATATAAAGAAACATGGTAAACTTATTGAAACTTCTTGGGATGAAGCAATAAGAACAATAATTTTTGAATTAAATAATAGATCTACAAATTATACTACAGCTATAAGTGGCAAATTTACTGATGTTGAAACACTTTATTCTTCAAAAAAATTTTTGAATTCTTTAAATTCAAATTTTTATGATTGTAGATTTGATAATACTCAATTAAAAATTAATAAAAGAGAAAGTTATTTATACAATACCTCTATATCAAAAACTGATTTAGCAGATACAATTTTAATAATTGGATCTAACCCTAAGTGGGAAGCTAGTGTTCTGAATTCTAGAATTAGAAAAGCTTATTTAAATAATGATTGTAAAATAGGTTTAATTGGAAAAAAAATTGATTTAACATATAAATATACACATCTTTCAGATACTTTAGATTACTTAAATTCTATTTTAGATGGGAGTAGTCCTTTTTGTAATTTATTAAAAAAAGCTTCGAGACCAATGATAATTATTGGTAATAGTGCTATAGATTATGAAAATGGAGAAGATATTCTAGATGTATGCTCATTAATTTCAAAGAAATATAATTTAATTAAGAATGATTGGAATGGATTTAATGTTCTGCAGCAAGATATATCAAGAGTTGGAGCTTTAGATATAGGTTTTTATAATAATAAGTTTTCAAAAAATTTTGACAAAAATTTATCTCAACATCTTTCTGCTCATAGACCATTGGTTTTTTTGTTAAATCAAGATGAAATTCAAAAAGATATATTTAAAGATAGCTTTGTTGTGTATCTTGGACATCATGGTGAGGCATCAGCAGAATTTGCAGATATATTATTACCAGTACCGGCTTATACAGAAAAAAGTTCAACTTTTGTAAATATGGAAGGAAGGGTCATGCAATCGAATGCATGCTATTCGCCTATAGGAGAAGCAAAAGAAGAGTGGAAAATTTTTAGAGCACTTACTGAATTTTTTGGAAAAAAATTAAATTTTAATAATTTAACAGAACTAAGATTAGAGTTATGTAATGAAAATAAAATTTTTAAAGAATTAAATGTTCTTCCAAACATAAATTCTTTAGATTTTGGTAATAAGAAATTGATATTAAAAAGATCTTTTGAATACAATATTAAAAATTTTTATATGAATGATATAATAAGTAGATCCTCTATCAATATGGCTAATTGTTCTAAAGAAATTTTAAATCAGGTTGAGTGATGCTAAAAAATTTATATCTTAATGAATATTTGTTTAACCTTCTTGTTATCTTAGCACAAATTTTTTCTGTTATAGTCCCAGTTTTCATTTCTGTAGCTTTCCTTATTTATGCTGAAAGAAAAGTTTTGGGGGCAATACAGTTAAGAAAAGGACCTAATGTCGTAGGTCCTTTCGGACTCTTACAGAGTTTTGCTGATGCTCTAAAACTTTTAACAAAAGAAAATATTATTCCAACAGGATCTAATAAAATTATTTTTTTGTTAGCTCCTATTTTGACTGTTACCCTTAGTTTAGCTGGATGGGCTGTAATTCCTTTTGCTCCAGGGTTAGTAATTTCAAACATTAATGTTGGAATTTTATATTTGTTTGCAATTTCATCTTTGTCTGTTTATGGAATAATTTTAGCTGGATGGGCAAGTAATTCTAAATATCCATTTTTAGGAGCTTTAAGATCAGCTGCGCAAATGGTTTCTTATGAAGTATCAATAGGTTTTGTTATCATTACAGTTTTACTTTGCGTTGGTTCATTAAATTTATCAAAAATTGTTGAAGCTCAAAAAACAGTTTGGTTTGCAATCCCTTTACTTCCAATGTTTATAATTTTTTTTATATCTGCTTTAGCAGAAACTAATAGATTGCCTTTTGATTTACCTGAAGATGAGGCTACTTTGGTTGCTGGATTTACAACTGAATACTCGTCCGCATCTTTTATGCTGTTTTTTTTAGGTGAATATGCAAGTATGATTCTTATGAGTGCATTAACAACGATTTTATTTCTAGGAGGTTGGTTACCTCTATTTGATATTTTTCCTTTTAATATTATACCAGGAGTAATATGGTTTATATTGAAAATATTATTTATACTCTTTTTATTTCTATGGGTAAGAGGCACTTTCCCTAGATACAGATATGATCAATTAATGAGATTAGGATGGAAAGTCTTTTTACCAATTTCTCTTTTTTGGGTAGTAATTACATCATCTTTTCTATTATTTTTTGATTTGATTCCCGAATAATTTATGTTTGTAAATTTTCTTAAATCTTTATTTTTATTTGAATTATTCAAAGGTTTTTACTTAACCTTTAAATATATGTTTAAATCAAAAGTTACTATCGATTATCCTCATCAAAAAGGCCCTTTAAGTCCAAGATTTAGAGGTGAACATGCCTTGAGGAGATATCCAAATGGAGAAGAAAGATGTATAGCGTGTAAACTTTGTGAAGTTGTTTGTCCAGCCCAAGCAATTACAATAGAATCAGAACCTAGGGCAGATGGCAGCAGAAGAACTACACGTTATGATATAGATATGTGTAAATGTATATATTGTGGATTGTGTGAAGAGTCTTGTCCAGTTGATGCAATTGTAGAAGGTCCTAATTTTGAATTTGCAACAGAAACAAGAGAAGAATTAATTTATACTAAAGAAAAATTACTTTCAAATGGTGAAAGATGGGAACAGGAGATCGAGCAAAACTTAAGATTAAACAATCCATATAGATAAATAATGACAATTTATTCAATAATATTTTATTTTTTCTCAACTGTAGCAGTACTTTCAGCTTTGATGGTTATTAGCTCCAAAAATCCAGTTCATTCAGTCATGTTTTTAATTTTAAGTTTTGTTAATGCCTCTGGTTTATTTATTTTATTAGGCGCAGAGTTTTTAGCCATGTTACTTATTGTTGTTTATGTTGGTGCTGTAGCTGTATTATTTTTATTCGTCGTTATGATGCTTGATATTAATTTTGTTAAATTAAGACATGGTTTTCTTCAATATTTACCTATCGGATTAATTCTCGGTTTAGTGCTTTTGTTTGAGTTAATAATAATTTTTTTTACCAACAAATTTATTAATGAATCAAATATAAATAAAATTATATCTACTGAAAGTGAATTTGAAAATACAAAAAATATTGGTTTAGTATTATATACTGATTATTTTTATGTTTTTCAGATATCAGGTTTAATTTTGCTTGTAGCTATGATTGGATCTATAGTTCTTACTCTTAGAGATAGAAAAGGTGTAAAAAAGCAATCAATTTATATACAAGTGACTTCTGATTCTAGTAAAGCAATTGAAAAAAAGAAAATAAAATTAAAAGAAGGTTTAGATGTTTAATATAACGCTGGAACATTTTTTAGTTTTAGGTGCTATTTTATTTACAATTGGTTTATTAGGAATTTTTTTGAATAAAAAAAATTTAATAGTTATTTTGATGTCAATTGAATTAATATTATTATCTGTAAATATTAATTTTATTTCTTTTTCAGTTTATCTAAATGATATATCTGGGCAAATCTTCGCAATGCTTACTTTAACAGTAGCTGCTGCTGAGGCAGCTATAGGTTTAGCTATTTTAGTAGTATTTTTTAGAAATCAGGCATCTATTGCTGTTGAAGATATAAAAAATTTAAGGGGATGAATTTGATTTACGCTATAGTTTTTTTACCACTAATCAGTTTCTTTTATTGTATTTTTTTTGGAAGAATCTTTAATAAGAATACTTCATTTTATTTAAGTAGTTTTTTATTAATTGTCTCAGCTTTTTTTTCTTGGATTGTTCTATTTAATGCTTTAGATAATTATGAAATTCAAAAATACTATTTATTTGAATGGATCACTTCAGAAAATTTTAACTCCAATTGGAGTTTTAGAGTTGATACTTTAACAATTGTTATGATGTTTTTAATATCAAATGTATCTGCGTGCGTTCATGTCTATTCAATAGAATATATGTCGAATGATAAATCTTCATCAAGGTTTATGGCTTATTTAAGTTTATTTACATTCTTTATGTTATTTTTAGTAACAAGTGATAATTTATTGCAATTGTTTTTTGGATGGGAAGGCGTAGGCCTCACTTCATATTTGTTAATTGGATTCTGGAATTACAAAGAAAGTGCGAATAAAGCTGCTATAAAAGCTTTTATAGTTAATAGAATTGGAGATTTTGCATTTTTAATAGGCATAGTTGGAGTTTTTTATTTATTTAACTCAATATATTTTGATGATATTTTCGATATTAATTCAAATATAACAAAATATAATATTAATTTTTTTGGAATAAATTTATCATCAATAGATTTTATTTGCCTACTTTTATTTATTGGAGCTATGGGTAAGTCAGCACAATTAGGGCTTCATACATGGTTACCAGATGCAATGGAAGGACCTACTCCTGTTTCGGCATTAATTCATGCTGCAACAATGGTTACAGCTGGTGTTTTTCTTGTAGTAAGAATGAGTCCTATTTTTGAATATGCAAATTTTACAAATATGTTTATTACGCTTATAGGGTCTTCTACTGCTATATTTGCCGCATCCATTGCTATCACACAAAATGATATAAAAAGAGTTATAGCTTATTCCACTTGTAGTCAGCTCGGTTATATGTTTTGTGCTGCAGGCTTAGGGGCTTATAACATAGCTATCTTTCATTTGATAACTCATGGCTTCTTTAAAGCTTTATTGTTTCTATGTGCCGGATCAGTAATTCATTCGCTAAATAATCAGCAAGATATGAGAAAAATGGGAGGTATTGCAAAAAAAATTCCCATCACAACATCTTTGATGTGGATTGGATCTATGGCAATTATAGGTTTCCCATTTTTTTCAGGTTATTATTCAAAAGAAAGTATCTTAGAAATAGCATACTATAATAACAGTTCATTAGGGTTTTTCTCATATTATATTGGAATAATAACTGCTTTTTTAACCGCATTTTATTCATGGAGACTTCTATTAATGACATTTCATGGAAAGACAAATTTATCTAATGAACAATTTAAATTGGTTCACGAATCACCATTGATCATGATTTTACCTTTAATTTTTTTAGCAGCCGGTTCCATTTTTTGTGGTTTTCTTCTTTATGATTATTTTGTTGGCTATAAAAATATATTGTTTTGGAACGAATCAATTTCATTATCAGATGAGAAAGTTCAACATTTACCAACTTTTCAAAATTTATTTGTAAAAACTTTTGTATCTTTAGGAATCATTATAGCTACATTTTTCTATTTCTATAATAAAAATTTGCCTAATTTATTCTCTAAAAATTTTAGTATATTTTATAAAATATTATATAATAAATGGTATATAGATGATATTTATAGTTACATATTTATAAAACCAACTTTTTATATTTCTAATATCTTATTTGTCAAAGGTGACCAAAAAACAATTGATACCATTGGACCCAATGGTATTTCAAAAATGATTAAAATATTTTCAAAGTTTTTGAGTTATTTTCAATCAGGCTTTATTTATCATTATGCTTTTTCAATGTTTATTGGCTTAATTCTTATTTTATCTTGGTTTATGTTTTTTTAATATGTTAAATCTACCCATATTAAGCTTAACTATTTTTTTACCTATAATAAGTGCAATTTTAATTTTATTTATCAAAGAAAATCAAGACTCAGTTAATAATATAAAATTAACTGCTTTATGCTCTTCAATTGGAACTTTTATTTTAAGTTTTTTTTTATGGTTGTTTTATAAAAACTCATTTCCAAACTATCAATTTGTTGAAAAATATAAATGGTTTCAAGATTTTAATTTTTACTATCACATCGGAATTGATGGAATTTCATTATATTTTGTTTTATTAACAACTTTTTTAACTCCTTTATGTATTCTTATAAGTTGGGACAGCATTAAATTTAGAGTTAAAGAATATATGATTGCCTTTCTTTTCTTAGAAACTTTATTAATAGGAATGTTTTCTTCTATTGATACATTGTTATTCTATATTTTTTTTGAGGGAGTTTTGATCCCAATGTTTTTAATTATAGGTATATGGGGAGGAAAGAATAGAATTTACGCTGCTTTCAAATTTTTCTTATATACGCTTTTGGGCTCAGTTTTATTGTTGGTAGCCGTTATTTATATTTATTTAAAAACTAATACTATGAATATTCAAGAATTACAAAATTATGATTTTAATTTTTATATTCAAATTTGGCTATGGCTTGCTTTTTTTGCTTCATTTGCTATCAAAATTCCCATGTGGCCATTTCATACATGGTTACCAGATGCACATGTTGAAGCACCCACAGCTGGTTCAGTAATTTTAGCAGGTGTTTTATTAAAAATGGGAGGTTATGGCTTTATAAGATTTTCTTTATCTATTTTCCCCGAAGCTTCTCATTTTTTTAGTCCTTTAATATTTGCCCTAAGTGTAATTGCAATTATTTATACTTCTTTTGTAGCTCTTGCTCAAACGGACTGGAAAAAACTTATAGCTTATTCATCAGTGGCTCACATGGGTATTGTAACAGTAGGTATTTTTATAGCTAATCAAAATAGTATTGAAGGCGCCATGATACAAATGTTAAGCCATGGTATAGTTTCTGCAGCTCTATTTATATGTATCGGAGTAGTTTATGATAGAACTAAAACAAGGGAAATCCATTCTTATGGAGGACTAGTTAATAGAATGCCATTGTATTCATCATTTTTTATGATTTTTACTTTAGCCTCCGTAGGCTTGCCAGGAACAAGTGGTTTTGTAGGAGAATTTTTAGTAATTTTAGGCACTTTTAAATATAATATTACACTGACATTTTTTGTTGCAACAGGAATTATCCTATCTGTAATCTACATGTTATATTTGTATAAAAGAATAATTTTTGGTGAAATTACAAACGACAAACTGAATGAATTAACTGATCTTAATCTTCGAGAAAAAATCATTATGATTTTATTAATTTTATTAATTTTAATAATGGGAATATATCCAAATCTATTTTTAGATCCTATGAGACAACCTATAGAGCAAATAATTTCAAATTATAATATAGCAAATGCAAATTAATATATATTCAATTTTATTGTTTCCTGAAATAATATTGTCTGTGGGTACTTTGTTTATTTTATTATTATCTCAAATTACTAAAATATTAAATTTTAGAATTATATCATATTTGTCGATTTTACTCTTATTTGTAACAATTATATTAATTTATAATAATAAGTATATTGATTTAGCATCTTATCATATATTTTTTACTAATTCTTTACTTATTCAATTTTTTAAAATCTTAGTTATTTTTGGAACTATTTTTACTATTTTTATTTCCATTAACTTTTTTGAAGATTTAAGATTAAATAAAATTGAAATTCCTATTTTATTTTTATTTTCTTCTTTAGGATTAATAATAATGGTTTCATCAAATAATCTGATGAGTATGTATTTAGGTATTGAATTACAAAGTCTATCTCTTTATGTTTTAACAGCTATAAAGAGAGATTCAATTAAATCTTCTGAGTCTGGAGTAAAGTATTTTGTTTTAGGAGCTTTATCGTCAGGAATACTTTTATATGGATGCTCTCTTTTATATGGCTATACAGGATCCTCAAATTTTTATGATATCAAACTTTTTATAATTCAATTAAATAATTTAAATTTAGGAATAACTTTTAGTTTAGTATTTATTTTAGTAGGCTTAGCTTTTAAAATATCTGCAGTCCCCTTCCATATGTGGACACCAGATGTGTATGAAGGTTCTCCTTCAGGAGTCACTGCATTTTTTGCAATAGTGCCTAAAATTGCTGGTTTAGTTTTAACTTACAGATTTTGCATTGAAATTTTTTATGAATTTTTAAATGATTGGAGAATGATAATAATTCTTTTATCTGTATTATCAATGTTTTTAGGATCAATTGCTGCAATTTCTCAAAATAATATAAAAAGACTTCTAGCGTATAGCACTATCGGACATGTAGGTTATATGTTGATAGGATTAGCCTCAGCAAACACAGAAGGTATTTCTGGATTAATTATTTACATAACAATTTATCTTATTATGAATATTGCAATATTTGCATTTATTTTATCTATAAAAATACATGATCGATATATTGAGAAATTATCTGATCTATCAGGTATCAGTAAAAAAAATCCTATAGTTAGTATTTCAATATGTATAATCATGTTTTCATTGGCTGGTATTCCACCTTTTGCAGGTTTTTTTGGAAAGTTTTATATTTTTGTAGCTGCATTAAATGCAAATTTATTATTTTTAGCTATATTAGGAGTTATTGCTAGTGTCATTTCGTCATATTATTATCTAAAAATTATAAAGATAATGTATTTTGAAGAAAGTAACATAATTCATGAATTGAATATGACTAAATCAACAAGATTTATTGTTTTTATTTCTATTTTGTTTATTTCTTTTTTTATTATTTATCCAAATTTTTTAACAGGTATTAGTAAATCAATAAGTTTTTCATATTTTAATTTATTATAATGAATATTGTTTCACTAGATAGAGTTATTAATAAAAATAAATTTAAATATTTCTACATACATTCTATTGATTCTACGATGGAAGAAGCAAAAAAATATATTGATTTAGGACATTCTAATATCATTATTTTAGCTAATGAACAAAAAAAAGGATATGGTAGAAGAGGAAATTATTGGGTAAGTGAGCCTGGAAATGTTTTTTGCACAATCAGTTTTAAAAATATTTTATCAAGAAAAGATATTTTTAAATTTAGTGTATTAACATCTGTATCAATTAAACAATCTCTAGAATATCTTAACATTAATAATATATTTTTTAAATGGCCTAATGATATATATTGTAATAATAAAAAAATTAGTGGAATAATTCAAGAGACTTATATAAATAAAAATTCAAAAGATATCATTAGTATTGGATTGGGTATTAATTTTTTATCATCACCTAAACTACAATCTTATAAAACTACCTATGTTTTGCAATATAATAGTAAAATAAGTCGAGATAAGTTTTTTGAAATATTTATAAATTTTTTCTTTAAATCATATAACGACTATGTATATAGAAATAATGATAAATTTTTCGAGATTTATAAAAAAAATCAAATGTTTGTAAATACAAATATTAAAATTATTAATGAAAAAAAACAAATTATAGAAGGAAGATTTCTTGGTATAAATGAAGATGGTTCACTGAATTTAAAGACTCAAAATAACCAGATTAAAATATTTTCAGGAAATATAGTTATTTAAATGTTAAAAAATAATCAAATTTTACCTAAAGAAGGCCTTTATTTCTTATCTTTAGGAGGAATAGGGGAGATAGGTGGAAACTGTTATTTATATGGGGTTGATAACAAATGGATAATGATAGATCTTGGATTATCATTTGCAGATGAAAGATATCCAGGAGTTGATTTGCTTTTACCTCAAATAGATTTTTTAAATAAAATAGAATCAAATTTAGTAGGTGTCATTATTAGCCATGGTCATGAAGATCATGCTGGCGCTTTAGCATTTTATGCTGAAAAAATTAAATGTCCAATTTATGCATCTGGTTTTACTGCTTCTATAATAAAGAATAGATTAAAGGAATTTGGAAAAAGTTCATTAGTAGAAATTAATATTATAAAAACAAGTGAAGAATTAAAACTTAAAAATTTTGATTTAAATTTTATAAACACCACCCATTCTATTCCGGAACCATTTTCAATTTTGATAAAAACAAAATATGGTAATTTACTACATACTGCAGATTGGAAAATAGATTCTAACCCAGAAGTTGGACATGATTTTGATAAAAATGCTTTTAAGTCATTGGGCAACCAAGGAGTTTTAGCGCTTATAGGCGACTCTACAAATGCTAATTCTAATGATAGGCAAATATCTGAATCAGATGTTAAAAAAGAGTTAATTAAAATATTTTCTAGATATAATGATAGAATTGTTATTACATGTTTTTCATCAAATATAGCAAGAATTCAAAGTATTGCAATTGCTGCAAAAAAAAATAATAGAAAAGTAGCATTAGTAGGAAGGAGTATTTTAAGAAATATTGAAGCAGCAAAAGAGAATGGTTATTTAAGTGATATAGATAATTTTATTACTGAAGAAGAGGCCTCATACATTCCTAAGGAACAAGTAGTGATTATTACAACTGGAAGTCAAGGTGAAAAAAGATCTGCCTTATATCGAATTGCTTATAATTCTCATCAAAATATAAGTTTAGATATAGGTGATGTAGTTATTTTTAGTTCAAAAGATATTCCTGGTAATGAAAAATCAATTAGCAATCTTCAAAATTTATTAATTCGTCAAAAAATAGATATTATTACTTGTGATAATGAATTAGTTCATGCATCTGGACATTGTTATGCAGATGAAATAAAAAAAATGTATCAGTGGATTAGACCTCATATTTCAATTCCTGTTCATGGAGAACCTAAACATTTATTAGCTCATTCTATTTTAGCTCAATCTGTTCAAGTTCCTATAACTAAAATTTTAGATAATGGATTATGTTATAAAATTGCTCCTGGTAAACCTGAAATATCTACAAAAATTGAAACGGGAAAATTAATTGTTGAGGGTAAAAAATATTATAATGCTAATGATGAATTCATTAAAAATCGAAGAAAAATTTCATTTGAAGGTTTAGTTGTATTATCAATAATAATAAACAGTGATTTATCTCTTCAAAAAGATATAATGATTTCAATAAATGGTTTACCATCAAAAAATTCAGAAAAAGCAATTATTTATTTTAAAGAAAATTTTTATGATCTTTATATTAGATTATCAGAAGATAAAAAATTATCAAATGAATACATTGAAAAAATATCAATTAAGGTTTTGCGTAAATATTTTAAATTAGAATATGGTAAAAAACCAGAAATAAATATACATGTAATTAGATTATGATATTTGTTAAGTATTAATTAAATATATATTGATTTATGAAATTTTCTAAATATTTTATTCCAACATTAATAAATTCTCCTTCAGAAGCTGAAATTATTTCTCATAAACTTATGTTAAGAGCTGGAATGATTAAGCAATCTAGTGCAGGCATATATTCTTGGCTACCTATTGGTTTAAAAGTTTTAAAAAAAATAGAACAAATAGTTAGAGAAGAACAGAATAATGCGGGTGCTATTGAAATACTTATGCCAACTATACAATCAGCTGATATTTGGATTAAATCAGGAAGATATAAAGAATATGGAAAAGAGATGTTAAGAATTCAAGATAGAAGTGGAAGAGAAATGCTATACGGACCCACAAACGAAGAACTTGTTACAGAAATTTTTCAAGCTCATATAAATTCTTACAAAGATCTTCCTAAAAATTTATATCACATTCAATGGAAGTTTAGAGATGAAATAAGACCTCGGTTTGGAGTAATGCGTGGAAGAGAATTTTTAATGAAAGATAACTATTCATTTGATATCAACAAAGAAAATGCTGTTATTTCATATAACAATATGTTCAAAGCTTATGTTAAATCTTTTCTAAGAATGGATCTAACTCCCATATCACTCAGAGCTGACAGTGGACAAATTGGAGGAGATCTTAGTCATGAATTTCAAATATTAGCTAAAACAGGTGAAAGTACTTTATATTTTGATAAAGAATTAGAATCCATAGATCCTCAAAATATTGATCCTAAAAAATTACAAAATTATTATGCTGTTGTAGACGAAATGTTCGATAAAAAAAATTGCCCTATTTCTGAAGAAAAACTGAAAATATCAAAAGGTATAGAAGTTGGCCACATTTTTTATTTTGGCACAAAATATTCTAAACCTCTAAATGCTTTTGTTCAAAATCAAAATGGAGAAAAAGTTGAAGTACATATGGGTTCATATGGGATAGGAATTTCTAGATTAGTTGGAGCTATAATTGAAGCTCACCATGATGAAAAAGGAATAATATGGCCTGAAAGTGTTGCTCCATTTAAATTATCATTAATAAATTTAATGCCTGAAAATGATGAATGTATTAAAATTTGTAATAGTTTATATAATTCTTTAAAATCTAATGATGAAATCTTGTATGATGATAGAATTGTTAGTATTGGTAAAAAATTATCTGATAATGAACTTATAGGAATACCTCATCAAATTATTATTGGAAAAAATACTCTAAAAGATAAATTATATGAAATAAAAAATCGTAAAACAAATAAGATAATAAAATTAAGCTTAGAAGAAACTATGAACTATGTTGGAAAAATTTTTTAATAATTTGCAAAGTGTTTAAAAACTACGAATATTTAATTTTAAAAAGATTTCTTTTTTCAAAAAAATCTGATGGATATATTTCAATATTTTCTTGGTTTTCTATTATTGGCATAACTTTAGGCGTTTCAGTTATCATTATAGTCATGTCAGTAATGAATGGATTCAGAGAAGAGTTAACTAATCGTTTATTGGGAATAAATGGACATATAAACATTTTATCTACTAGTAATGAAATTACAGAATCAGATAAAAATATTATTATCAATATTAAAGATGATTCTTTATCTTTTTTTCCTATAATTGAAACTCAGGCTCTAATTATAGGAGAAGATTTATCTAAAGGTATTTTCATAAGAAGTTATGAAGTTGAAGATATTAAAAATAAAAAAATAATTAATAAAAGTTTAATTAAGGGCAGAATTTATAAAACAAATTCCAATGAAGTGATAATTGGAAATTACATTGCTAGTAAACTAAACTTAGATATTGGAAGCAAATTTAAAATAGCTATTCCTAAGTCTGATAATACAATTTTTGGAGGAATTCCAAGATTTAAAACTTTACAAGTATCAGGAATTTTTAATTTAGGAATGTATGAATATGATTCTAATTTTATTTTTACCGATTCATCTATTTTAAGAAAATTATTATTGATTAAAGAAAATAATTTTTCTAGTATTGAAGTAATATCAAGTGATCCATCAAAAATAGAAAATTTTCAATCATTAATAAACAACCAGTTGTCACAATTAAATATAGAATTATTTAGTATTAGTTGGAAGGAGAATAATTTTGCTTTACTCAATGCATTAAAAGTTGAAAAGAATGTTATGTTTCTAATATTAATATTAATCATTCTTGTTGCTTCTATGAATATTATTTCGGGTCTCATAATTTTTGTTAAAGAAAAAAATAAAGATATAGGAATTTTAAAAACAATAGGAATGAATAATTTTAGTTTAATTAAAATTTTTGCAAGCATAGGTCTATTTATAAGTTTAATTGGAACTATATTTGGAGTAATATTTGGTTTAATATTTTTATTTAATATCAAAAATATTCAAAATTTTTTAGAATTTTTATTTAATCAAAATTTATTTTCACCTGAGATTTATTATTTATCTTCTTTACCAGCTAGATTAAATTTAAATGAAGTATTTATTGTGGTATTAGTATCAATATTTATTTCTTTTTTTTCTATAATTTTTCCTGCATATAGAGCTGCAAAAATTGATCCAATAAAAACAATAAAAAATGAATAAAAATTTAATTAACATAGAAGATTTAATTAAAAAATATAAATATAAAAATGAATCTTTATTAATTCTTAATAAAATTAATTTAAAGATTAATTATGGAGATATTATTTCAATAAAGGGACCATCTGGAGTTGGTAAAACGACATTATTAAATATTTTGGGTTTATTAGATTCTTTTGATGCAGGTAATTTTTCTTTTGATAATACTAATGTAACAAGTTTAAATGACATTAAAAAAAATCATTTTAGAAATAGAAATATTGGCTTTATACATCAATTTTTTCATCTTATACCTGAATTAAATGTTATTGAAAATGTAGCTTTACCTAATTTAATATATGGAAATAATAAGAATGAATCATTTAAAATGGCAACAAATTTAATTAAATATTTTGGTTTAAATGAAAGAAAGTTATTTAAGCCTAATTATTTATCAGGAGGAGAACAACAAAGAGTTTCTATTGCTAGAGCTTTAATAAATAAACCAAAATTGATAATAGCTGATGAAATGACTGGTAATCTTGATGAAAAAACTTCTGATGAAATTTTTGATTTTTTTATTAATGAAGTTAAAAAAAATAATCAAACTTTAATATTTGCAACACATAATAATAATTATGCAGAAAAGGCTAATATAAAATTGACTTTAACTAAAGGAAAGATAGAATATTAATGAACAGGCCCTTTATTCATTTAAGAACTTTATCTTCATATTCTTTATCAGAAAGTACTATTAAAATTGAAAATTTAATAAAATTAGCAAAAAATTATAACATGCCTGCAATAGCTCTTACTGACAATAATAATATGTTTGGTGCTCTCGAGTTTTCTTTAGAGTGCCAAAAGAATGGGATACAACCCATTATTGGTACCTCTATTAATATTTTAGATTTTTCAAATTCAAATTTTAATTCCCAAATAACTTTTTTAGTAAAGAATCAGGAAGGATATGAAAATTTATTATATTTATCCTCACTTAGTCATACTTATAATGATAATAAAATCGGAGTATCTTTAAAAAAAATACTTGAATATTCAAATGGATTAATTTCATATATTGGTGGCGAATTTAATCCACTAATTTATTTAAATAAAAATAAAAAAAATAAAGAAAAAGATAATTTAATACAAACATTAAAAGAATCATTTGATGATAATTTTTATTTTGAATTGCAAAGAATAAAAAATTTACAAATTGATGATTATGAAAATGAATTTATTTCAATTGCAGAAAAATTTAGCATTCCACTTATAGCTTCAAATAATATAAAATATATTTCAAAAGATGATTATAATGCTCATGATGTACTACTCTGTATTGGAAATTCCAAACAAATTTCTCAGCAAGATAGATTAAAATCTAATCCTAATATATACTTTAAAAATAATGAAGAAATGTATGAAATTTTTAAAGATATTAATAATATATTAGATAATAATTTTAATGTAGCGATTAAATGTCAATTTTATCCATCTGAAAGTAAGCCAAGACTTCCAAAATTTCCAACAAAGTTAAAAACTAATGAAGATGATCAATTGTTTTTATCTACAAAGAATGGTCTAAATCAAAGATTAAATAATTTAAAACTAAACAGTAATTCTCCTTCTAATTCAAAAATATATTTTGAAAGATTAGAATATGAATTGAAAATTATAATAAAAATGGGTTTTTCTGGCTATTTTTTAATAGTAGCAGATTTTGTTCAATGGGCTAAGAAAAATAAAATACCTGTAGGTCCTGGTAGAGGTTCTGGGGCTGGGAGTTTGGTTGCTTGGGCATTACAAATAACAGATCTAGATCCATTGAAATACGGTCTACTATTTGAAAGATTCTTAAATCCAGAAAGAGTTTCTATGCCAGATTTTGATATAGATTTTTGTCAAAATCAAAGAGACAAAGTGAAAGAATATGTAGATTCAAAATATGGTAGAGAAAGAGTAGCTCTAATTATTACTTTTGGAACTCTAGCTTCTAGAGCTGTTATTAGAGATGTGGGAAGAGTATACGGTGTCCCATACTCTGAGGTTGATAGATTTGCCAAGTTAATTCCTTATAATCCCTCAAATCCACTAAGTTTGAGAGATTCTATAAAATCAGACAAAAATATCCAAGAGTATATAAGAAATGATGAAAGAATAAAAAATATTGTTGATACAAGTTTTATATTAGAAGGTTTACATCGTCATGCATCTACTCATGCTGCTGGGGTAGTTATAGGTGATAAAAATTTAGTAAAATCCATACCTTTATACAAAGATCCAGACACCTCATTTAATGCTACTCAATTTTCAATGAAATATGTTGAAAAAGCAGGTTTAATTAAGTTTGATTTTTTAGGTTTAACAACTTTGTCTATTATTGATGAAACAATTAAACATATACAGGTTTATAATAAAAATTTTTCATTAAGCAATATTCCTACTGATGATAAAAAAACTTTTAAAAATTTGAGTAAAGGTAATGCTACAGGGGTTTTTCAATTAGAAAGTTCTGGAATGAGCAATGTTTTGAAACAACTTCAACCTGATAGATTAGAAGAAATTATTGCTGTTGTTGCTTTATTTAGACCGGGACCTATGGATAATATTCCATCATATTGTAATAGAAAGCATGGAAAGGAAGAAATTGATTATATTCATCCAATTCTAGAGTCAATTTTAAAAGAAACTTATGGAATAATTGTTTACCAGGAACAAGTTATGCAAATTGCTCAAGCACTTTCAGGCTATACATTGGGAGAAGCAGATCTGTTAAGAAGAGCTATGGGAAAAAAAATTCAAAAAGAAATGGATGCACAAAAAACTAGATTTATAGAAGGGGCTAAAAAAAATAATATTTCATATAATCAAGCTGCTTTTATTTTTGATCTTGTAAATAAATTTGCAGGTTATGGATTTAATAAATGCCATGCAGCTGGATATGCATTAATAGCATATCAAACTGCATATTTGAAAACTCATTTTCCTGTAGAATTTATGACAGCATCCTTAAATTATGCTTTAGATAGAACTGATAGAATAATTTATTTAAAAAACGAATTAAATACTCTTGATATAAGTTTATTAAAACCTGATATAAATTTTTCTGATTCTAAATTTAAAATTGAAGTGCAACAAGATGGAAAAAAATCAATAAGATTTGCACTTTCAGCAATTAAAGGTGTAGGTTTAAATTCTATGATTAATTTAGTTTTGGAAAGAGAATCTAATGGTAAATACAATGATATCATAGACTTTTTTAGTAGAAATAAGAACGATGTAATTAATAAAAGGCAATTAGAAAAATTAATTCAATCAGGATCTTTAGATTCATTATATGAAAATAGATCAATTTTATTTAATAATGTTGAAAAAATTGTTAAAATTTTTGCTTCAAACATAAACTCAAATTTAGAAAATCAAACAAGTTTATTTAAAACTGAAAAGATAAATTTTAATGATAAAAAAATATTTAATCACCAAATTTTATCTTGGAATATAAATGAAAAACTTAATTATGAATTAAATGTTGTAGGATTTTATTTTTCCGATCATCCTTTATCAAATTATCCTGATTTATTTTTTAAAAAAAT
Organism: Alphaproteobacteria bacterium MarineAlpha5_Bin9; assembly: GCA_002937895.1. GTDB lineage: Bacteria > Pseudomonadota > Alphaproteobacteria > HIMB59 > PTKV01. The sequence continues at coordinate 22,607 of PTKV01000015.1, forward strand.
TAATGCAATGGATTATTCAGATATAATTAAAAACAGAGAAATATATTCCTCAATTTTAGTTGGATCTATATTAGATATTAAGGAGAGATCAAACAAAGATGGTAAAAAATATGCTTTTGTAACTATTTCAAATAAAACTTCTCAATTTGAAATTACTATTTTTAATGACATAATTAATAAATATAAAGAGTTGATTTATGAAGGAAATTTAATAATTGCTAATGTAGAAGTTTTGAGAAATAATGATAATATTAGAATAATAGCTAAAAAAATACAAAATGTTAAAGATATTTTTGAAAAAACTAAATTTAAATTAAATCTTTTTATATCGAAAACCGAAGATCACAAAGTTTTACAGGAAATAACTAAATCATCTGAAAATAATCAGAATTCATTATATGTATATTTAGAAAAAAATGGAGATTTGATTTCTTTTGATTTTACTAAAAAATACATAATTTCTGATTATTCAAAATTGGATAAGTTAAATCAAACACAAAAACTTAATTATTCAATAGAAATTCAATAATAATTCTTGAATTTTCTAAATTTATTTGTATAGGGTAAGCAAATTTAACACACAGAAAAAACCGGTGTTTACTTTTCTGTGGAGGATAAACCGGAGGATATACATGAATTTACCTGATGTAAAAATTGAAAATTTATTAGACTCAGGAGTTCATTTTGGTCATAATACTAAAAGATGGAATCCAAAAATGGAAAAATATATTTTTGGAGTCAGAAATAAAATTCACATAATTGATTTAAGAATTACTCTCCCATTAATTAATACAGCTTTGGCTAAACTATATGAAGTTGTTGTAAAATCAGGTAAAGTGCTTTTTGTTGGAACAAAAAAACAAGCTGCTCCTATTGTTGAAAATTTATCAAATGAAACTGATCAATATTTTGTAAATAAAAGATGGCTAGGAGGAACTTTAACTAATTGGAAAACAATTTCTAATTCAATTAATAAATTAATTGAATTAGAACAATTACTATCTGAAAAAAATAAGGATACAAACTTATCTAAAAAAGAATTATTGGATTTCAGCAGAGAAAGAGATAAATTAATTCTAAATATTGGAGGAATAAGAAATTTAGGAGGTTTACCAGATATATTAGTAAGCTTTGATTCTGTTAAAGATAAAATAGCTTTATTGGAGGCAAATAAATTAAGAATACCTATTATTAGTATTCTTGATACAAACTCTGACCCCGACATAGTTGATTATCCTATTCCAGGAAATGATGATGCATTAAGATCTATTAATTTGTATGCTGAATTATTTAAAACAACAATACTTGAAGCAAAAAATAATATAGTTATAAAAGAAAAAGATGTTAAAGATTCAAATAATTTAGATAATAAAAATCAAAAAAAAAATCAAAAAAATAAAAAGTAAATAAGTGAATCAACTTTCTGACAATATAAAAGATTTAAGAAATAAAACTGGGGCAGGTTTTTTAGATTGTAAAAAGGCTCTTTTAGAAAATGATAATGACATTGACAATTCAATAAATTATTTGAGAAAAAAAGGATTAGCTAAAGCTTCAAAAAAATATTCCAGAGATGCAAAAGAAGGTGCTGTCGGCTGTTTTTCCAATGAGACAAAAACTGTTCTTTTAGAAATTAATACTGAAACTGATTTTGCTGCTAAAAATGAAGTTTTTCTTAATTTCTTTGAAAATCTTGGAAATAAAATTTTGATTAATTTTAGTGATTTAGAGGGTGATATTAATATAGATGATATTACAAGTAAAATAGTAGATAAAGAAAAAATATCAGACTTATTAGATTCAGCTATAGCAAAAATTGGAGAAAATATAATTCTAAAAAAAATTTATTTTATAAATAAATCATCAGATACACAAATCTATACTTATACTCATAATTCATATAGAAAAAATATTGGGAAAATTTGTGTTATTTTAAAAGCAAAAACTCATCTTAATGAAGAAACAACATTATTAGGGAAAAATTTATGTATGCACATTGCTGCATTAAAACCTCTTTCTATAGACATTGACAATCTTGACAAAAAATTAATTCAAAATGAAAGAAATATCCAAATTGAAACAATTAATTCTTCTGGTAAATCAAAGGAAATTATTGATAAAATTTTAAATGGAAAAATGCAAAAATATTATTCTGAGGTTACTTTATTAAATCAAAAATATGTTCTTGATGATAAAAAAAATATTAAAGAAATAATTGAGGAGTTTAATAAATCAAATAGTTTTGAAATTTTAGATTATAAATTATTTATCCTTGGCTCAGAATGAGTAGTAAAGATAGAATTTTAGTCAAAATATCTGGCGAAGCTTTAATGGGTGAAGAACAATTTGGATTAAATTTTCAAAAAGTCAATTACATAGCAAATGAAATAAAATCAATATATTCTTCTAATTATCAAATTTGTTTAATTATTGGAGGAGGAAACATATTTAGAGGTATTCAAGGTTCTTCTGAAGGAATAGATAGGTCTACTTCTGATTATATGGGAATGTTAGCTACTGTAATTAATGCTTTGTCTATGCAAAGTGCACTAGAATCAATTCAAGTTCCTACAAGAGTTCAAACAGCAATTTCAATGTCTCAAATAGCAGAGCCTTATATTAAAAGAAGAGCCATTAGACATTTAGAAAAGAATAGAATAGTCATTTTTGCAGCTGGAACGGGTAACCCTTATTTTTCAACAGATACTGCTGCTGCTTTAAGAGCTTCAGAAATGAATTGCAGTAAAATTATTAAAGCTACGAAAGTGGATGGAGTTTATGATAAAGATCCTATAGAAAATAATGATGCTAAATTATATAAAAATATTTCATATATTGATGTATTAAATAAGGAATTAAAAGTAATGGATAGCACAGCAATAAGCTTAGCAAAAGATAGTAAAATACCAATAATTGTTACAAATTTAAATGTAAAAAACTGTATACTTAATGCTATTAATGGAGTGGGCAATTTTAGTAAGATAAGTTAATATATTTAGATTATGAACATAAAAGAAATAAATAATAAAATGGATGCAGCAATAAGTTTTTTTGAAAAAGAATTGTCATCTTTAAGAACATCTAGAGCTAATCCCTCTATGGTTGAAAATATTCTTGTTGATGCTTATGGAGTTAAAACACCTCTTTCTCAATTAGGAAATATAACTGTTCCAGAATCAACTCTTTTAACAATACAAATTTGGGATACTAATTTACTAAATTCAATTGAAAAATCAATATCTGACTCAAATCTGGGTATTACACCACAAATTGATGGAAATTTGATTAGGTTACCTATTCCTAAATTGAGTGAAGAAAGAAGAAATGAACTAGCAAAAGTAGTTTCGCAATATGGAGAGCAATCTAAGATAGCAATAAGAAATAATAGACGTGAATTTATGGATAAGGCTAAAAAAGATGAGAAAGAAAACAATTTATCTCAAGATGAATTAAAAAAAATAATGAATGATATTCAAAAAATAACAGATGAATATATAAATAAAGTCGATAAACTTGTTTTAATAAAACAAGAAGAAATTTTGAAAGTATAATTTGAAATCATCAAATAAGATTAATCATCTTGCAATAATAATGGATGGTAATGCTAGATGGGCAAAAAAAAATAAACTGTCTTTAGAAAAAGGATATAAAAAGGGAATAGAAAAATTAAACAAAGTAGTTGATATTTCAATCGAAAATAAAATTAATTATCTTTCTGTTTTTGCATTATCTACTGAAAATTTTAAAAGAAAAAATGTTCATATAATTTTTAATATTATAACTAATTTTTTAGATGAATTTATTAATAAAATTAATAAAGAAAAAGTTAAAATTAATATATTTGGAAATAGATCTAATTTACCAAATAAAATAATTAAAATTTTCAACGATATTGAAAAAAAAACTAAAAATAATAAAAAAATTATTTTAAATGTTGGATTTAATTATGGTTCCAAAGATGAAATAATGATGTGCATAAAAAAGATAAAAAAATCAAAAGAAATTGATTCTATTAATGAAAAAGTTATTAGGAAAAATCTTTATTTTCCCAATATACCTGATCCGGATATTTTGATTAGAACAGGAGGATTTAATAGATTGAGCAATTTTTTACTTTATCAATTAAGTTATACAGAGCTTTTCTTTATTAAGAGTTTATGGCCAGATATAACTAAAAAACAAATTGAGAGTATTTTTATGCAATATCAAAAAATTGAAAGAAAACATGGTTTATAATAATTTTTTTATAAGAATTATAACCTCAATATTTTTAATAATATTATTTATTTATTTAATTTATGAAACTCAATATATAATTTTTTTTATATATTTTATTTATTTTCTAATCTTAATAGAATTATTAATTTATTTTAGAAAGAATTTATTAATATTGATTATATCTTTATTTTATTTATCCCTCTCTTTTTTGTCTATAATTTATTATTTAGATAACTTCTTTGATAAAATTTTATTAATATATACTATATTGATAGTAACTTCTTTTGATACATTTTCTTATTTATTTGGTTCTTATTATGGAAATAAAAAAATTACTCCTGTAATTAGTCCTAATAAAACTTACATTGGATTATTTTCAGGTATTTTATCTTCAATTATTATTATTTTTTTTATTAATTATTTTGTAAATTATTTTTCTCAATATAGTCTATTGATATATACTATTACTTTAATTTTATTTTCATTTATAGGCGATATTTTCCAATCTTTTTTAAAAAGAAAATCAATGATTAAAAATTCTAGCAATTTTCTTCCTGGTCATGGAGGATTTTTTGATAGATTTGATAGTTTAATTATGGTGTTTCTTTATTTGTTTATTTATAATTTTTATTTTAAATTATGAAAAAAACTATAAATATTTTTGGTTCTACAGGAACTATAGGTGTTAAAAGTTTAAATATTATTAGGGACTATTTTCCAAATTTTAAAATTAATTTATTAACAGCTAATAAAAATTGCAAGAAACTTATAGGTCAAATTAAAACCTTTAAACCAAATTTTGTTCATATATCTGATTTAAGTAAATATAACCAATATAAAAAAGAATTAAACAGTCTCAATATAAAAATTTTAGATAAAAATGAATTAGATTTTTATTTAAAAAAATCTAAAAGTAATTTAACAATATTATCTATTTCTGGAAATTCTGCATTAAATTATATAGAAAATATTATTATAAATACCTCTAATTTGGGTTTGGTAAATAAGGAATGTATTGTTGCTGGAGGAAATTTAATTATTAGTAAATGCAAAAAATATAATACTAAATTATTTCCATTAGATTCAGAACATTTTTCAATATTTAATTCTCTAAGACATAAGACTAATAGTTCAAATATTAAAAAAATATTTCTAACTGCTTCCGGTGGTCCTTTCTTGAATAAAAATAGCAATAAAATTTTTAATGCTAAAATACATGAAGCATTAAAACATCCAAAATGGAAAATGGGATACAAAAATAGTATAGACTCAGCAACCCTTGCTAATAAATGTTTAGAAGTAATTGAAGCACATTATTTATTTAATTTAGATTATAATAAATTAGATATAGTAATTCATCCTCAATCACTAATTCATTCTATTATTGAATATAAAGATTATACTTCATGCTTTAATTATTTTTATCATGATATGTTTATTCCATTATTTAATTTTTTAAAATTAAATACATATAAATTTAATGGCAATAAATCAATAAACTCAAAATTTAAAATAAATATAAATCAAACTTTTGATTTTTTTGCCCCTGATATAAATAAATATCCAATAGTTAATATATTTAATAAAATGGATAAAAATATTTATGAAAATATAATTAAATTCAATACCGGAAATGAATTTGCAGTTAAATTATTCTTAATGAATAAAATAAAATTTGGTGAAATTCCTAAAATAATTGAAAAAACTCTTTCATTTAGTTTGAAATCTGATTTAAAGGATATTAATAAGATTTTAAATTATCAGATAGAGATAATTCAATTTTTGAGAAATAAATACTGTTAATTAAATGATTATGAGATTTAATTTTAAATATTTAAAATATTTTTTATGCACTTTTATTTTTTCAATAAATCTTTATGCGCAATCAAATAAAGAAATTATTATTGAAGGTAATAAAAATGTAGATGATGAAATTATTTTTTCCATAATTAATGATAAAATTACTGATTATTCAAAAGAAAATTTAAATGATATAATTAAGGTTTTATATTCCACTGGAAATTTTAATAGCATTGAGATTGAATATAAAGATGACAATATTATTTTTAAAATTATTGAAAATCCTTCTATTAATTCTATAAAATTTATTGGAAACGAACGTTTTAAAAAAAGTGAAATTTTTGAAATATTTAATGAAGATGATTTCTTTAGTAATTATAATGAGTATTACATTAATAATTTTATTATTGAATTAAAAAATTTATATGCTTCATTCGGATATAATATTGTTAATATATCATATATTGCTAATAAAGTAGATGATCCTTCAAGCAATCTTGTAGATTTAATTTTTACAATAAATGAGGGAGATATTTCAAAAATTAATAGAATATACTTTATAGGAAATGATACATTTTCAAATTCAAAACTAAAATCTGTAATTAAATCACAACAACGAACATTATTAAATTTTTTCAGTAATACCAACTATAAAAAATATCAGGTCATTAATGATAAAAAGCTTTTGATTAATTACTATAAAGAAAATGGATTCAAAGACGTTAATATTGATATTGAAAATGAATTTTTAACAGAAAAGAATAGATTAAATATTTATTTTTATATTAATGAAGGAACTCAATATATATTATCAGATTTAAATTATGATACTACAAATTTAAAAGATGATAATGAGGCACTCGATAAATTTTTAGATAATGAAAAGAATAAAATTCTTAAAAAATCTAATATTGTTTATAATCCTGAATTGATTAATGAATCTAAAAATAGGATTATAGCGTATCTAAATTCAATAGGAACTTATTTCTTTAAATTTGATATTTATGAAAAAGAAAACAACGAACTTATTGATATAATAATTCAGATTACAGATGAAGAACCTATATATGTAAATCAAATTAACGTATATGGTAATTCCAGAACTCAAGAAAAAGTTATCAGAAGGGAAATAAATTTTGCTGAAGGTGATCCATATAATGCTGAAAATATAAAACTATCTAACACAAATTTAAAAAATCTAGGCTTTTTTAAAGATATTAAAATTAAAGAGAATAAAGTTGATGATCAAATTGATATTGATATAGTGGTTGAAGAACAAACTACAGGTCAATTTCAGGTAGGTTTAGCAGTTGATTCTTTTCAAGGTCCTACTTTTATTACTGGTTTACAGGAAAAAAATATTTTTGGTGTGGGAAGAGAATTAAATCTTAATATTAATACATCTTCCAATAATACCATATATAAATTTGGAATAGTTGAACCATATATTTTTAATAGAGATATAGATTTTTTATATAATCTTTCTTATACAGATAAAGATTTGTCTGATTCTAAATCTTATGAATTATATCAATTTAGTACTGATGTAGGAGTTGAATACGCACTTACTAATAAGATAAATCACTCAGTTATTTTAGAGTATCAACTAAAAGATTATACAATAACTAATTCATCAGCTTCAAATAGCATCAAGCGTAATGGAGGAACTAATGCTGTAATAGAAGTTAGAAATGCTTTAAATTATTATGATTTAGATTCATTTTTACGACCTTCCAAAGGGAGTTATATTAAATTTGTTAATTCTTTTTCTCCAGCTACTAATGACGATAATGGATATATTACTAATACTTTTAATTATTCTAAATATTATACCTACAGAAAGAAAAATATTTTATCTTTTAAAACTAAAATAGGAAATATAACATCAATACAAAATAAAGAAATTCCCGTTGATAATAAATTTTCATTAGGAGGACGTTGGTTAAGAGGTTTTGATAGTTTTGGAGTTGGTCCTCGTGATTCCAGAAGTTCATATGTTGGAGGTAGAAATATTATTGCTGCAAAATTTGATTATCAAAGACCAATATTAGGAGATTCAAACAACCCTATAGATTTAAACTTGTTTACTGATTTTGGAAAAGTTTTTGATAATAAAATAGATCCAAAATCTTCTACTGAAAGTATTAGAGCTTCATATGGTTATGGAATAAAATTTTACTCCCCCATAGGACCTATTGGTTTTTCTTGGGCATTTCCTATTCAAGATGAAGAATATGATATAAAAAGAATGTTTTTATTTACTATTGGTAATTTAAATTGAAAAATATAGTTTTTACAATTCTTTTTTCCATTATTTCTTTTGAGGCCTTTACTCAAAATATTGGAACTATTAATTTTATTAAAATTTTTAATCAATCATCTTCATATAAGCTTTTTATAGATCAAATTGAAGATTTTAAAAAAAAAAATATTGAAACTTTTACTAAAGAAGAAAAGATTTTAATATCTAAAAAGAATGAAATTGAAGAATCAAAAATATTATTAAGTGAACAAGAATACATTAACAAAGTAAATGAGTTTAATGATTTAAAAATAATTTTTGATAATAAAATACAAACTTATAACAATATTATAGATAACAATATTAACAATAATGAAAAAATTATAATTGATAAAGTAACTGAAATAATTGCAAAATTAGCTAATGAAAAACAAATAGATTTGGTTTTATCTGAAAAAAATTATTATTTGTCATCTGATAAAATAGATTTAACTAATGAAGTTATTGAAATTTTGAATAAAACTGAAATAAAATTAAATTTTACAATAAATGAATAATAAATTCTCTTTAAAAGATATTAAGAATTATCTTTCTGAAAATTATATAAATATACAAACCAATTTAAATGATAATACTATTTTTGATAAAATATCAACTCTAGATTCATCTACATCCAATGATTTAACATTTTTTCACAATGAAAAATATTTAAATTATCTTAGCTCTACTAAGGCTAAAGCTTGTTTGATTAAAGATATATTTGCTGATAAATTAAATGGATCTTGCACTCCTATTATAGTTAAAGATCCATATTTATCTTTTGCATATATTTCTCAATATTTATTTAACAAGACTTCTTCAAATGGAATAATTGATCCTAAATCAAATATTTCTAACAAAGTAGAAATAGGAAAAAATGTTCAAATAAATAAATTTGTTTCAATTCTTGAAAATACATTTATCGATGACAATGTTATTATTGCAGAAAATGCTGTTATAGGTCCAAATGTTTATATCAAAAAAAATTCATATATTATGCCTAATTGCGTAATTTCTAATTCTGAAATAGGTGCTGATACTATAATTCAATCAGGATCTATTATCGGAGGAGAAGGATTTGGCTTTACTCCTGAAAAAAAAATTGAAATTAAACATTTAGGCAAGGTAATAATAGGTAATAATGTAGATATTGGTTCAAATACTACTATTGATAGAGGATCTTTAAATAATACGGTTATAGGCAATAATTCTAGAATTGATAATCTAGTTCAAGTGGCTCATAATGTTATTATTGGAGATAATTGTATTATTGCATCTCAAACTGGAATTGCAGGCAGCACTATTATTGGTAATAATTGCCAAATAGGAGGTCAGGCAGGTATATCAGGACATTTAAAAATTGGTGATAATGTTATAATTGCTGCTAAAAGCGGTGTAACTAAAAATATCAAGAGTGGATTTATAGTAGCAGGTTTTCCTGCCCAAGATATAAAAATTTGGAAAAAATCAATAATTAAACAATATAAAGATATAAAATGATACTAGATTTAGAAGAAATCAAAAAACTTTTACCTCATAGAGATCCCTTTTTATTCATTGATAAATGCGAAATTACTAGTGTTGGCAAGTCTGGCAAAGGTTATAAAAAATTTTTAGATAAAGAATACTTTTTTAAAGGACATTTTCCTGAAATGCCTATTGTTCCAGGTGTTATTTTAATAGAATCCTTGGCTCAAACTGCAGGGTTAGTTGTAGCAAAGGGATTATCAAAAGAAAAAGAAAAATCAGTTTTATTTATGAGTGTTTCAAATGCAAAATTTAGAAAACCTGTTTTTCCAAATGATGAAGTAATTTTTGAAATAGAAATAATTAATAAAGTCAGAACAGTTTATAAATGTTATGGTGAGGCTAAAAGAAATAATGAAAAAGTATGTGAGTCTACTTTTTCAGCTATGATAGTGGATAAACAATAAAGTAACATTCTGCAATAAACTGTATATTGAAAATTATTAACATTTTTATTAATAAATATGAATGATTCATCCTACTGCAATAATATCAAGTAAATCAAAAATTTCAAAAAATGTTAAAATTGGTCCTTACTGTATTATAGATGAAAATGTATCAATTGATGAAAATACTGAAATAATTTCAAATGTTCATATTACTGGCAGAACTAAAATAGGAAAAAATAACAAATTTTTTCCATTTTCTTCGATTGGTAATATTCCTCAAGATTTAAAGTATAGTGGTGAAGAGTCTAAACTTATAATTGGTAATAATAATGTTTTTAGGGAGCACACAACTATAAATCCAGGAACTTCAGGTGGAGGTATGATTACAAAGATTGATGATAATTGTTTATTTATGATTGGAACTCATATTGCACACGATTGCAATATTAGCTCAAATGTTATTATGTCAAACAACGCAACATTAGCAGGACATGTAACTTTAAAAGAAAATGTGATTATAGGTGGTTTAAGTGCTGTTCATCAATTTGTTACTATAGGAAAATATGCAATGATAGGAGGAATGAGTGGAGTAGAAAATAATATTATTCCTTATGGATTATATTATGGCATTAGAAAAAATTTAAGAGGTTTAAATTTAATAGGATTAAAAAGAAAAGGGTTAGATAAAAATAATATTCAAATTATACAAAGAGCATTTAATATTATTTTTGATCCAAAAGAATCAATCACTAAAAATATTGAAAAATTAAAACAAAATGAAATTATAACAGAAGTAAGTGAAATTATTGATTTTATAAAATCAAATATGCAAAGAGGAGTCTGCAGAGTTTAATGTCATTAATTGGAATAATATCAGGTTCAGGCAAGTTACCAATAGAAATTGGAAATAGATTAATAAATAATGGAAATCAGGTAATTTTTTTTTGTATTGAAAACAATGTAATTAAAAGTAACTATAAAAAATATAATCATCACTTCTTTAAATTAAACTCTATTAAAAAAATTATAAATCTTTTTAATAGTTATAATGTATCAAATTTAATTCTAGCTGGAGGAATTAGAAGACCAAGTATCAAGGATATAAAATTTGATTTATACACTCTTAAATTTATCAAGCATTTTGGATTAGAAAAAAGAGGGGATGATAGCTTACTTTTATCCATAGTAAATTTCTTTGAAAAAGAAGGTTTTAAATTTATAGATTGGAAAAAAAAGTGTGCTAATTTATTTTCAGATGAAAAGTATTTAACTAAAAAAAAACCAACTAATTCTAGTTTATCTAATTTAGAAAAAGGATTAAATTTCTTTAAAAAAATAGGAAGAACTGATCTTTGTCAAAGCTTGATCATTCAAAATAAAATTATATTGGGCATAGAGGCAGCAGAAGGGACAGATGAATTGATAAAAAGATGTAATGAATATAAAAAAAAAGGTGATAAAGGTGTATTAATTAAGCTTAGCAAATATAATCAAGATACTAGATTTGACATTCCTGTAATAGGATTAAATACAGTTAAATTAATTAAAAAATATAATTATGAAGGAATATTTTTAGAAAAAAATAAATTAATTATTATTGAAAAGGACAAAGTTATAAAATACTGTGATAATAATTCTCTTTTTATATCTTCTGTTAATAAAAATTGAAAAAATCAAATTTAAAATTTTTTATTTGTGCAACTGAACAATCAGGTGAAAATTTAGCTCATAAGATAATAAAAGAAATTAAATTAAAGATACCCAAATCTAAATTTGCAGGAGTAGCTGGAACTAAAACTTCAAAATTTTTTTATAAAAAAATATATTCAACAAGTGATTTTAAATCAATTGGTATAATAGAATTGTTTGGTTCTATAAGAAAATATATTAAAATGATAGATCATTTATCTGAAGTTATAATTAAAGAAAAATTTGATTTTGTAATAACATTTGATTCACCAGATTTTAATTATAGATTAGCAAAAAAAATAAAATCAAAAAAATATTTAGGAAAAGCAATTCATTTTGTTGCTCCTACCGTGTGGGCATGGAGAAAAAATAGAGCTAAGCTTTTTTCAAAAGTATACGATAAATTATTTACTATTTTGCCTTTTGAAAATAAATATTTTGAAAAATATAATCTTAGTACAACATTTATTGGTCATCCTATTTATTATTTAAATAAAAGTTATAAATATAAATATAAATATAATAAAAAATCATATATTGCATTTTTACCAGGAAGTAGAGAAACAGAAATTAAAAGTTTAATGAGATATTTTGATTTAGCTTCGAAATATTTATATGAAAATAAATACAACTTTAAAATCTTTATTCCTACCTTACCCCATCTTAAAAAATTAATAAATCATCATACCCTAAATTGGACTATAAAACCTGAAATTATTACTGATTCAAAATTAATTGAAAAAAAATTTAAATTAACATACTTTGCAATAGTATGTTCAGGCACTGCTTCTTTGGAAATTACTCTTAGAAAAATACCTCAGTTAGTTATTTATAAATTGAATATTTTTACTGAAATTATATTAAAATTAATGTCTGATATAAGATATGCAAATTTAATTAATATACTTTCTTCTAAAATGATTATTCCTGAAATAACAAATTCTAATTTAAATGACAGGGTTTTTATAAAAAGTTTATCTAATTTAATTAATAATTATAAATTTCAATATAAATCACAAATTATTGGTTCTAAAAAATATATTAATAAATTTATATTAAAAAAATCTCCATCAGAAATTTCTATAAAAGAAATAAAAAATTATTTTTTCCAAAGCCATTGAAATATTGATTTTTTTTCTCTTCTATTAACTTCTTCATATGATCTAGAATTCTTTCCATTATATAGTTGTCTTGGTCTGCCTATTTTATTTACTGGATCCTCTATCATTTCTTTCCATTGTGATATCCAGCCTACAGTTCTTCCAATGGCAAAAAGAACTGTGAACATACTAGTAGGAAATCCTATTGCTTTTAGAATTATGCCAGAGTAAAAATCTACATTTGGATATAATTTTTTATCTATAAAATATTTATCTTTTAGTGCTATTTCTTCTAATTGAAGCGCAGTTTTAAGCAACGGGTCATCTTTTATATTTAATTCTTCAAGAATTTCGTGAGCAGTTTTTTTCATTACATCTGCTCTTGGATCATAATTTTTATATACTCTATGACCAAAGCCCATAAGTCTAAATGGATCATCTTTATCTTTAGCTTTTTCTATATATTTATCAATATTAGACACATCACCTATTTCTTCTAACATTCTTATAACTGCTTCATTAGCTCCACCATGAGCAGGCCCCCATAATGAGGCTATTCCAGCTGCAATACACGCAAATGGGTTAGCACCTGATGATCCAGCTAATCTAACAGTAGAAGTTGATGCATTTTGTTCATGATCTGCATGCAATATAAAGAATCTATCCATTGCTTTTGCTATTACAGGATTAACTTTGTAATTGTTTGTAGGTAAAGAGAAAGTCATATGTAAAAAATTTTCTGAATAAGATAAATGATTTTGAGGATATACGAAAGGTTGTCCTATTGAATATTTATAGGCCATTGCACCTATAGTAGCAATTTTTGCTATTAATCTATGACACGCGATCATTCTTTGGTTTATATCTGAAAAATCTGTGCTATCATGGTAAAAAGCTGAAAGTGCACCTACAACACCTACCATTATTGCCATGGGGTGCGCATCTCTTCTAAATCCTCTATAAAAATATACTAATTGTTCGTTTAGCATTGTATGATTTGTAATTACATTTTGAAATTTAGATTTATCTTCTTGAGAAGGTAATTCACCGTGAAGTAGCAAATAGCAAACCTCTAAAAAATTACTATGATATGCCAAATCTTTAATATCATACCCTCTATGTCTTAAAATCCCTTTGTGCCCATCAATAAAGGTTATTTCAGATGAGCATGATGCAGTTGAGGTGAATCCAGGATCAAATGTAAACATACCAGTTTTTTTATAAAGATCCCTAATGTCTAAAACTTTTGGCCCTTCACTTCCTTCAATAATAGGCACATCATATGATTGTCCATTTTCATTATCAAATAGTGTAAATGATTTTAAATTATTTTTATTATATTCTTGAAAATCTGACATGATATTTACTTATAACATATTTTACTATCATTTAATTAAATAATTTGAAATTCTCGATATTGTGACCTCTTTACCTAATAAATATATTAGTGAATTAATTGAAATTCCATCCTTTTCATTTGTTAGAAGTTGTCTTAATGGTTTAGCGAAATTACCAAACTTGATTTTTTCTTTATTTATAAAGTTATTTAATAGATAATTTAGATTACTTTCATCCCAATTGTTTAATTTATTTAATTCATCTTTAAATTTTTGTAAATATTTATCAAATTTTATATCTAAAATTTTGTTAGGTAATGTAGTAAAATTTGTATCAAAATAGATATTAATTATTTTAACAAAATCATGAATTGTATTAATTTTTTCTTTATGAATTTCAAATATATTTTTAATTTTTAAATGATTTAATTTAAAATCAATTTTATTTTCATAATTGTTTTCATAAAAATTTTTAATTAGATCGATATCAAAATATTTTTTTAAATAATAATTATTAAAAAAATCAATTTTTTTATAATTAAAAATACTTGAAGATTTAGATATTTTTTTAATATCAAATTTTTTAATTATTTTATCCATTTCAATTATTTC
>PTKV01000016.1 GCA_002937895.1 Alphaproteobacteria bacterium MarineAlpha5_Bin9
TCAACTTTTCCAACTAAATCAGCACCAACATCTGCACCTTTTGTAAAAATTCCACCACCTAATCTTGCAAAAATTGAAATTAGAGAAGCTCCAAATCCCAATGAAACTAATGGTGCTACTATTTCTCTTCCCTTAAATTGACCAGAATTATCTAAAATAAAGTAATAAGCTGCTACAGATAACAAAGCAAATCCTGCGACTAACATGCCAGTTACAGCTCCAGCTTTAAATGATACTGATAATCCTTCAGAAAGAGAAGAACTTGCAGCTTGAGTAGTTCTTACATTTGACCTCACAGATATATTCATTCCTACATATCCAGCTGCACCAGAAAAAAAAGCTCCAATTAAAAACCCAACAGCAGAATAAAAATCAAAAATTATCCAAATTAAAATAAATATTACGATTCCAACTATAGATATAGTTAGATATTGACGATTTAGATAAGCTTTAGCTCCCTCTTGTATAGCTTTAGCAATTTCTTGCATTTTTTCATTTCCAGGATTTAAAGATAAAATTTGTCTAGAAGTTATTATTCCGTATAAAACTGCAGCTAAACCGCATAATAATATAAAAGTTTGCATTAATGTCATTTAGAGCTCCTCAATTTAAAATATGAAATCATATGTCAGAAAGGTTATAAAAAATCAAGAAATTAGAAAAAATGTTGGAATGATTTGTTAATAATATTAACTTTTTTCTCATCAATATATATACCTTTTTTTTGTATTATTTTTCCAACTTTAGTAATTTTTATATTGTTTTTATTAGCTAATTTTTTGATAATCATGGAATTTTTAACATTTGAAGTAAACAATAATTCATAATCATCACCTGATGATAATAGATAATTTACACTTATTTTTTTATTTTTTATTAATTTATTAGTTTTTTGAGAATAAGGGATGAAATTGGATTTAATTGATGCACCTTTATGATTATCTTCAATTAATTTATTTAAATCACCATAAAATCCATCAGATATGTCAATAGCAGATGATGCATATTGAGAAATTTTATCACCTAAGAAACAATGTTTAGGATATAAATATTTATTTATATAATATTTTTTATATAAAGGATTAAGAGTTATTTTTTTTTGTTTAATTTTTAGCCCAATAGCAGATTCTCCTAAATTTCCTGTTAACCAAATATCGTCATTTAATTTAGATCCTGATCTTAGTAAAATTTTATTTTTTACTTTTAATTTTCCAAAAAAATTTGATGAGATAGATATTCTATTAGTATTAGATAGATCTCCTCCAATTAAAAAAAAATTATATTTTTTTTGAAGAAAATACAATTTTTTTGTAAATCTATTTAACCAATTAACACTTATATTTTTTGGTAATCCTAAAGATAATGTGTAAGCATAAGGCTTACATCCCATTGCAGATAAATCAGATAAATTAATAGTAACTATTTTAATAGCTATAGACTCTGGGGGATCATTTTTAAAAAAATCTACACTTTCAAATATACTATCATTAGTAACTATAAGTTTATTATTTTTAGGAATTTTAATATATGCCCCATCATTTTTAAAATTATATGTTTCAGACATTTTAAAATTTAATTTTTGCAAGAATTTTGTAATTATAATGTTTTCGGATAAATTCATATTTATTTTATTTAATTAATTTATCCAATATAGAGTTAATTAATTTTGTTTCTTTTAGATTTAAAAATGATTTAGATATTTCAATATAATCATTTAAAATAATTTTAATTTTATTTTTTTCAGAATTTTTTATTTCACCTAATGATACTAAGATAATAGCTTTTGTTATTGTGTCCCAATTTTCAAACTTTCTATTAAAATCTAATAAATTGTTAATATCTTTAGAAACTAAATTTATATCTAAAACTTTAAAGAAAGATATTAATTTTGATAGAAAATTAATGTTATATTCAATCTTACTCAAATTTTCATCAATTACAGTATTTCTATAAAATTTATCAAAATCATATTTAATTAATTCTATATCTTGATTATTAATTAAGTGTTGAGTAACTAATTGAATAGCAGCAAGTCTAGTTTTTGACTTTAATTTATTATCCATAATAACTATTTGAAATTTAACAGATCAATACATGCACTTGCTGCTTCAGATCCTTTATTTTTTTGTTCTGGGTCTGATCTTATAAAAGCTTGTTCTATATTTTCACAAGTTAATATTCCAAAACCTATAGGTTTACTAATTTCTATAGATAAATCCATTATCTTTCTAGACACTTGATTAGAAATTAATTCAAAATGATATGTTTCTCCCCGAATAACACAACCTAAAGCAACAAAACCATCATAAAAATTTCTTTTTTTGCTAATTATAAAAGGTATTTCAAAAGAACCTGAAACTTCAATAATATCAGCTTCAATATTTTTAGAAGCGCAATATTTTGTTGCACCGAAGGTTAAATTTTGGGCAATATCTTTATAATAATTAGCAGTTATTATTAATATTTTTTTATTCATTTATATTTTTTCTTGAGAAATTATCTCTAAATCAAATCCATCTAAAGCAATGATTTTTTTATTACTATTAGATAATAAAATTATTTTATTTAATCCTAATTCTAATAAAATTTGAGCCCCAACACCATACTCCCTTAATTCTAACTTGTTATCTTCCATATCTCTACGATTAAAAATCTTCTGAATATTTGGAGACATATCACCATTAATTAAAACTATAGCCCCACTACCTTTTTTTTCTATTATTTTAAAGGATTTAGATATTTCATCACCAAATATATTTTTTTCCTCAAAAATATCCTTTGTAATATCTAATTTATGCATACGAACGTATGTAGGAATTTGTTTTTTTTGTAAATTTTTAACTAATGCATAATGTTTTTCACCTGACAGAATATTTTTAAAAATTTTAAGTTTAAAATCTTTACCCATTTCACTTTCAAAATTTCTTTCTGTTTCTAATTCAATTATTTTTGAATTTTTTAAACGATACTTGATTAAATCAGAGACAGTTCCAATTCTAAGAGAATGTAATTTTGCAAATTCTATAAGTTCAGGTAATCTAGCCATAGATCCGTCATCATTCATAATTTCACATATAACTCCAGATGGATTTAACCCAGACAATTTAGCAATATCTACTGCAGCCTCAGTATGTCCAGCCCTTTCTAATACTCCTCCATCCCATGCCATTAAAGGAAATACATGTCCAGGTGATACTATGTCAGTTTTATCATTTTTATTATTAATAGCTACAGATATTGTATGAGATCTATCCGCTGCAGATATACCTGTTGTTACACCTTCTTTAGCCTCAATTGAAATAGTAAAAGCTGTTAAATCATTTTTTTGATTTGATGGATTCATCAAAGGTAACTGAAGTTCATTTATTCTATTTTTTGTCAAAGCTAAACATATAAGCCCCCTACCATACTTTGCCATAAAATTAATTGCTTCTGCAGTGATCATTTGTGCTGGTAAAATTAAGTCACCTTCATTCTCTCTTTTAGGATCATCAATTAATATAAACATTTTTCCATTTTTTGCATCATCAATGATTTTTTCTATTGGAGAAAGAAAATTATATAAATTATTATTCATGTTTAAAAATATATCTTGCTAAATTATCAAATTCAATATTAACGTAATCCTCTTCTTTAGCATACTTCAGATTAGTATTATTGTATGTGTGAGGTATAATTGAAACTGAAAACATTTCATTAGTCACATTAGCTATAGTTAAAGAAATACCATTAATTGAAATTGACCCTTTTGATACTATAAATTTTTTTAAGTTTTTATCATCAAAGTTTTGAAATTCAAACACCCAACTTGAATTCATTTTTTTTATCCTTAAAAGTTTTGTTACACAATCAATATGTCCATAAACAAAATGTCCTGCAATTTCATTGCCAAATATCAAAGATTTTTCTAAATTAACAAAAGAATTTTCATTTAAATACTTAAGATTAGTTCTAGATATTGTTTCCTCACTTATGTTTGTATCAAAATAGTTAAAGTTATTAATATTTCCAATATTTGTGACTGTAAGACATATTCCATTACAAGATACTGAAGAACCAATTTTTATATCATCTAACTTCATTTGAGTACTTATTGAATATTGATTATTTAGATGAGACTTAATATCAATAATTTTACCAATATTTTGAATTATTCCATTAAACATAATTATCTTAAATAAAAATATTGATATAAATCTTTTTTAAAATTTTTTCTCTGTTTTTCTTGATTTTGAATTTTAGTAAAAGAAATATTATATAAAAAATCTTTGCCATTTATACCTATTTTTTTCTCTGATCTGAATAAATGTAATTCATTAACCAGATTAGCTTTAAATAAATTAGAAAAAAATATACCACCCGCTTCAACTAAAAGATTAGTAATATTTAATTTATATATTTTTTTTAAAACTTCTTTTAAATTAAAATCATGCTTTTTAATTTTTAAAAAAATGATTTTACATCCTAATTTATCTAATTCTTTAGCTTTTTTATTATTTTTGTTTGTAAATATAAATACTTTTCTTTTTTTATTTTTTACAAGAATTTTTGAATTTAAAGGTATTTTCAAATTTTTATCTATAACAATAATATTTTTATATATAGTTTTTTTATTTTTTAATCTTACTGTTAATTTAGGATTATCATGTATTATAGTTTTAGCTGTAGTTAAAATTGCTTGAGAGTTATATCTAAGTTTATGTCCATACTGTCTACTTAAATAATTAGATATCCATTTACTTTCATAATTTTTTTTTGCTATTTTAAAATCTTTAGAAATTGCCATTTTAACTTTAACAAAAGGCAATTTATGTTTTACACTATAAAAAAAAAATTTATTTTGATCTTCAGTTAATTCTTTTGTCAATCCTACAGTTGTTTTAATTTTATTTCTTTTAAATAAATTAATAGTTCTTCCATGTGTTCTTAAATCTGGATCTTTGGATGCTATAAATACCTCTTTAATATTAGAATTGATGATTTGTTTAGCGCATGATCCATTTCTAGATTTATGAAAACAAGGTTCTAGGGTTACATATAATTTAGAATTTTTCATCGATTTATTATAATATTTAAGTGCTATTTCTTCAGCATGAGGTCTTCCACCAATTCCAGTGACCCCTTTAGCAACAATTTTTTTATTATTTACAATTACACAACCAACAGTAGGACTTGGAAAAGTTTTACTTGATTTTGATTTTGCTAATTGATGAGCTATTTTAAGAAATTTAATATTATTATTTTGCACTTTTTAAATTATTTACTATCTAAATTACCAAGAAAATCTTCAAAATCTTTGGTTGCAGTAAAATCCTTATAAACTGAAGCAAAACGAACATAAGCTACTTTATCTAAATTTGATAAAGCTTCCATAATATGTTGGCCAATTAAATCAGAATGAACTTCAGACTCTCCGGAATCTTCTAATTTTCTTAATATAGCATTAATTATTTTATCTATTTTATCTTGTTCTATGTTTCTTTTTCTAACAGCTAAAGAAATAGACTTAAAAATCTTTTCTCTATCAAGACTTTCTCTCTGTCCATTTTTTTTAATAACAATTAAATCTCTTTGTTGAATTCTTTCGTATGTAGTATATCTAGAACCACACCCTTCACATACTCGACGTCTTCTTATGGCGTGATTTTCTTCTGATTCTCTTGTATCTTTAACGTAAGAGCTTTTGTGACCACAATAAGGGCAAGCTATTTTGTCAGCCATTTAATATGGTTCCTTATAAATTGGATATTTTGAACACATATCAATAATTTTTTTCTTTACAGATTCACAAACTTTAGTTTTCTCTTCTTCCTTGAGTAATAAGCTATCTAAAACATCTGAGATTATATTTCCTATCACTTTAAAATCAGTATTATTAAAACCCCTTGAAGTAGCAGCTGGTGTACCAAATCTCAATCCTGACGTAATTTTTGGGGGATTGGGGTCATAGGGTATAGCATTCTTATTACAAGCTATACCAACTTCTTCTAATAATTTTTCAGCTTTATCTCCAGTTAAATTTTTTGGAGTTAGATCTAACCAAACAATATGTGAATCAGTTCCTCCAGTTACAATTCTAAAACCTCTTTGAACTAAAGTTTCTGCCAAAATCTTTGCATTAGAAATAACTTCAGAAATATATGTTTTAAATTCAGGTTTTAAAGCTTCTCCATAAGAAACAGCTTTTGCAGCCATAACATGCATTAAAGGACCGCCTTGTAATCCAGGAAAAACTGCTGAATTAACTTTTTTAATTATTTCTTCATTATTAGTAAGTATCATTGCACTTCGAGCCCCTCTAAGAGTTTTATGAGTTGTTGAAGTTACAACATCTGCATATTCTATAGGATTAGGATATTGTTCTCCTGCTATAAGTCCAGAATAATGAGCCATATCAACCATAAAATAAGCTTCTATTTTGTTTGCAATATCTCTAAATTTTTTCCAATCAATAATTCTTGGATAAGCAGATGCTCCTGCAATTATAATCTTTGGTTTATTTTCTAAAGCTAATTTTTCAACTTCATCATAATCAATTAAATCTTTATCATTGCCTTCTTTTTTTACTCCATACTGAATTGCATTAAACCATTTGCCAGATATGTTTGGTCTTGCTCCATGAGTTAAATGGCCTCCAGAAGCTAAAGACATTCCCAGAATTGTATCATGTGGCTTTAAAAGAGCTAGAAAGACAGCTTGATTTGCTTGAGCTCCACTATGGGGTTGGAGATTTGCATATTTACATTTATAAAGCTTTTTTACTCGTTCTAATGCTATATTTTCAGCTTCATCTACAAATTCACATCCTCCGTAGTATCTTCTACCAGGATAACCTTCTGCATATTTATTAGTTAAAACAGAACCTTGAGCATTTAGTACTGCCAAAGATGTTATATTTTCAGATGCAATTAATTCAATTTGATTCTGCTGACGATTTAATTCTTTATTTAAAGAATCAAATACTTCTGGATCTGATTCTCTAAGTTTATTCAAATATATATTTTTCATACTATAATAACCTAAACTATTTTTTTTAATCTTTTATTATGCCTTCCACCTTCAAAATTTGAAGAAAAAAAAATATTTATACATTTTTTTGCTTCATGTATATCCATAAATCTTCCTGGAAGAACTAAAACATTTGCATTATTATGTTCTCTCATCAATTTTGCAATATCTGAATTAAATGCAAGGCCTGCTCTTACATTCTTATATCTATTTGCAGCTATAGCCATTCCAATACCTGAACCACAGATTAAAATTCCATTAATATTATTAGATTTGTTTATTTTAGAAGCCAACAAATTTGCATAATCTGGATAATCAACACTTTCTTCACTATTTGTTCCTAAATCTTCAAAACTAAAATCATCAAAAGAAGAGATAATCTCCTTTTTAAGCACAAAACCAGCATGATCAGAGGCTATTAAAATTTTATTTTTCATTTATGATCTATTAAATATCTATTCTATATTACAATAAATCAATTCAAACAATATCTGCTTAAATTGTTTCCAAATAAAATCATTTTTTTGGCTCTATTCTTCTTTTTTAGCCTTTTTTATGATTTTAAATCAAAATTTAGTAAAATTATAGAGTGTGAATATTTCTGATTTTTATGATTTTTTTTTATTAAATATTTGTTAATGTAAGTTATTGAAATTAATTTTTTTTTATAAGGAGGAAATTATATGAAAAAAAATATAAAAAGAAGGGACTTTATTAAAAAAGCTGGGATTGCTGGTGCTGCTGCTACTGCAGTTTCCTCATTTCCTGCTCCAGCAATTGCAGCTGATAGAGTAGACATTTCTATTGTGGCAACATGGGGCAGAGATTTTCCAGGACTAGGAACAGGTGCTCAAAGATTTGCTGATAGATTAACAACATTGAGTGATGGTAGATTTAATGTTCAATATTTTGCAGCGAATGAACGTGTAGGAGCTTTTGATTCATTTGATGAAGTTGCATCTGGTAATTCGCAAATGTATCATGCAGCCGATTATTATTGGAAAGGTAGACATCCTGGATGGGCTTATTTTACAGCAGTTCCATTTGGACTAACATACACTGAAATTAATGCATGGATACGTTTTATGGGTGGACAGGAACTTTGGGATGAATTAGCAGATGGATACGGTCTTAAAAACTTTATGTGTGGTAACACAGGAGTTCAAATGGGAGGCTGGTTTAATAAAGAAATTAATTCAGGTAGTGATTTTTCTGGTTTAAAAATGCGTATGCCTGGATTAGGTGGAGATGTTTTAGCTAAACTAGGTGGTTCACCTGTTTCTCTTCCTGGTGGTCAAATTTATGAAAATTTAGTATCAGGTGCTATTGATGCAACTGAGTGGGTAGGACCTTGGAATGACGAAATAATGAAATTTTATGAAGCCGCTAAATATTATTACTGGCCAGGCTATCATGAACCAGGTTCAATGTTAGCTGCTGGATGTAATAAATCATGGTTAACTTCACTTTCCAAAACAGATCAAGCTATCATAGAAGCATCTGCAACAGCTGAAAATGAAATCATGATGTCTGAATATAATGCTAAAAATGGTGCCGCTTTAGAAAGATTAATTAAAGATCAAGGTGTTAAACTTAGAGAATTTAGTGACGATGTTTATGATTCTTTTGCAGAAGCATCAGAAGAAGTTTATGCAGAAGTTAAAGAACATAGTGATCTAGCTGCTAGAATTCACTCTAGTTTTGAATCTGCAAGAGCTAATGTAGGAGCTTGGGGTAACTTATCTGACGGTGGATATTTAAAACAAAGAAATAGAGCACTAGGAGTGTAATCTATTAATTTATTATTAAAGCGGAAATTTTAAATTTCCGCTTTTTTATTTTTACAGATTGCTATGAATTTTGGAATAAATAATCAAATACGCTTTATTGGAATTACCATAGTAGCTTTAACTTTCATTTTTTTAATAAATAATTTTTTTAATTTTTGGGGTAATTGGCCAGGAGTCATAATGTTTTTTAATCACCAAGGTATACTTGGTGAGTTAAAAGAGCCTTTGACTAATACTTTATTAATTCAATCAATCTTACAATTTTTAAGTTATATATTTGTTATTATTTTATCTTTAGTTTATGTTTTAATTACTTATAATAAGAATTTACAAATTGAATCAAGACAATTATCAGATTTAGCAGCTTATATTATTAGAACTTGTTTTTGGGGTGTGCTTCTAATTGGAATAACTGATATGATACTTTCTTTTCTTAGAGTTGAAGATTTACTAATCCCTATTTTTGGAGAAGAATTAGGTATGGATTTAAGTAGATCTAATTTTAGAGGAGTGTTTGTTCATTTTCCTTTATTAATTATTTCCATGATTATAGCTTATTATACTTCAACATTAGGTTTTTTATGGCTTTCTTTTTTAGTTGTAATTGCTGAATTTCAAATTGTAATCGCAAGATTTATCTTTTCTTATGAACAAACTTTTATGGGAGATCTAGTAAGATTTTGGTATGGCGCATTATTTTTATTTGCCAGTTCATATGCATTAATTAACGAAGGTCATGTCAGAGTCGATATTCTCTTCACTAAATTTTCTAGAAAAGGAAAAGCTTTATCAAATTTAATAGGTTCTTTGATATTAGGAATTCCAATATGCTGGGTTATTTTATTTAGAGGCATGTGGTGTAAACAATGTGTTATAAATGCTCCTCTTACTTCGTTCGAAACGTCAATGAGTGGATATGGTATGCAAGTAAAATATTTGATGGCAGGCTTTTTAGCTATTTATGCTCTAACAATGTTAATTCAATTTGTAAGTTTCTTTTTAAGCAATTCATCTATCTTAATTGAAGAAACAAAAAATAAAAAACAATTAAAAAATATTTAGATGGAAACTTTATTTTTAATTATTCTTATTTTGATTATGATAGGAGCACTTGCTTCTGGATTTCCAGTAGCTTTTTCTTTACCTGGTGCTGCTGTTATAAGTATACTTCTAGCTGCTACATTTGGATATATAATTGAAGGAAATCCAAATGAATACTTTTTTCAAGATGGTCCAATTCAATGGCTGACTGCTGGAATAACAAACTTTAGAGGAATTTATTGGGAAGTTGAAAGAGATACTTTAATTGCTATTCCTTTATTCATTTTCATGGGCATTATGCTTCAAAAATCAAAAATTGCAGAAGATTTACTTGTGACAATGGGTCAATTATTTGGGCCAGTACCAGGTGGTTTAGGAATTTCAGTGATTTTTGTTGGAGCTTTATTAGCGGCAACTACAGGTATAGTTGGGGCAACAGTTGTTGCAATGGGTCTTATTTCTCTTCCAGCTATGTTAAAAAATAAATATGATAAATCTTTAGCTAGTGGGATCGTTTGTTCATCAGGAACTCTAGGACAAATTATACCACCTTCAATAGTTTTAATAATTTTAGCCGATCAATTAGCAAGTGCATCTGATGTAGCTAATACAAAAAGACAAACTGAATATAAATTATTTACTGGTGAATTTAACATGCCAGGAGATTTTAGTGTAGCTTCAACAAGTGCAGGAGATATGTTTCTTGGAGCATTTTTACCTGGATTAGTTCTCGTAGGTTTATATATGCTTTACATATTAATATATTCAAGAATTAAACCAAATGCAGCACCACCAGTTCCTTATGATGGAAAATATGATAAAGAATTTGCAATTAAAGTTTTTTTAGCTTTGGTTCCACCTTTAGCTTTGATTTTTATAGTTTTAGGTTCAATTTTACTAGGAATAGCTACTGTTAATCAAGCAGGAGCAATTGGGGCTGTTGGAGCTACAATGATGGGAGGTTATAGACTTTATCAAGGCAAAAGTCATGCCTATACTCCTAGTATAATTGCTATATTATCTATTATATCACTCTATTTTTTAATGACTAATTTTGAATTAACCATCAAAAAAATTGGAGAAAACCCAAACAATTATGTAGGAGTTATGTTAGCTGGTGTAGCTGTTACATTCCTTTTAATTTCAGTATTTTGGAGTTTTTGGAGAACTTATAAAATTAAAGACACACTTAAAAGTGTAATGCTTGAAACATGCGTAACAACTTCAATGGTTTTCATAATTTTAGTTGGAGCTGCTATGTTAACAGCAGCTTTTCGAGGTTTTGGAGGAGAAGAATTAGTTACTGACTTCTTAACTGGTCTTCCAGGTGGATTTTGGACACAATTTGTAGTTGTTATGGTTGTTATATTTATTCTAGGTTTTTTTCTAGATTTTATTGAAATTGCCGTTGTAGTTGTTCCTATAATAGCACCAATTTTATTAGCACAAACAGATGCCAACGTAACTGCAGTTTGGTTGGGTGTTATGATAGGTGTAAACATGCAAACATCTTTTCTAACTCCTCCCTTTGGTTTTTCATTATTTTATTTAAGAGGAGTAGCTCCTGCTTCAGTCTCTACAGTTCAAATATGGAAAGGAGCTGTAGCATTTATAATTTTGCAATTAATAGGTTTAGGAATAGTAGGCTATTTCCCAAGCCTAGTAAATTATTTGCCTAACAGAACTTATTTAACTTCAGAAGTAGCTCCTCCACCTTTGAATCCTAGACTTCAAGAATGTATCCAAGAATATAAATTCGATCTGTATGAAAATGATGAGGAAAATATTAAATCAAGTATTAGTATATTAGCTAATATCAAAGCAGATTACTTACCAGTTAATCAAAATGAATTTCTTAAGAATATTTCATTGAATTCTATGAAGACTTTTGAATTAGTAAACAAATATAAGAATGAAACTTTATTACTTGAAAAATATAGTGAAAATTATAAATCCCTTCATCAAAAAGTAAGAAAAATGCAGAAAAATGTTTTTAAATTAGACAAAAAAATACAAAAGTTAGAAAGAGAAATTAATAATTTAAAAAGAGAAAACAAGTTAGATAAGATGCAAAAATTAGAAAATAAAATTTTAGATTTTGAAGAAGATAAACAAAATATAATTAATAAAATTCCATTAAATTGGGAAAAGGCTCATGAGGAATACAAGATTTTAGCTAAAAATAAAAAAACTTCTTTGATAAAATATAGAAGAAATATAGATGAAACATATGAAAACTTACAATTATTAAAACAAATTATTATAGAAGGAAAAAAACTTCCAAAAATTGAAAACAATTTTATTCAAATCAAAGATTTAATTAGCAAAAATATATCTAGATTAGATAATAATATGACAATAAATAATAAAGATGAATTATTAAATTATATAAAAATGTTAGAAAAAGAATTATCTTCAATTAGTGGCACAAATATAATCAAAGATAAAGTAACTAAATCAAGAAGAATTATTAAAAAAGAAAATAATTATATAGATGCATTAATTAACTTCGAAGATGCAATCAAAAAATACAAAGAAGAAATTCAATGGAGGAATATTGCAATAAATGAATTATTACCATATCTTGATGAATTTGATAATTCAATAAAGAATACTATTGGATTAAGACTTCAAGAAAAACTTTCTAAGGAGCAAGCTATATTTGTTGCTACTTGTCGTTCAATTCATAAAGATATTTCTTTAAATTTTTAAATTTTATTAGCTAAACCTTAAATTTTTATTAAATTTTTTTGGAATTTTTTTTCCCACTTGAGATCTTTTACCTAACCAAAATTTAAAATTTTTTTCAACAACATATGATTTATTAAATTTCCAAGTTAAACCTTCATTGGCATTAAAAGTTGTAAAATCAATAATTTTATCTGATAGTTTAATTTTTTGAAGTTGCACTCCCCTACCTTTAGATAAAATAGGTAATTCTTCAGATTTAATAATTAATAATTTAGAATTTGAAGATACCAAAGCAATATAATCATGTAATAATCTTGATACTTTAAGCAACAGGTCATTTGATTTTAATTTAAAAATTAGTTTTCCTTTTTTTTGAGTTGTGACCATTTCATTAGAATTAACAATAAAACCTTTTCCATATTTAGATATTAAAATATATTTTACATTTTCTTCATATGGAAATATGTTAATTAGAAGCTCATTGTCTTTAGATTCTATAAAAAACATAAAATTTTTAGCATTTGATTTGCCTGAGGGTAATTTATTAGGATCAATTGTATAAACCCTTCCTGAAGAAGAAAATAAAAGAATTTTTTGATTAGATAATATATTAATATATCTAAATTCCTTATTATATTTATTTTTTTCTAAATGTTCTCTTACAGTTTTTAAGTTATTATCTTTATCTATTATAACCGTTAATTTTTCAATTTGCTTAAATTCATCTATATTGACTTCCAAATCTATATTTTGATTGGAAATAATATTTGTTTTTCTATTTAAATCTTTATTATCCATTTCAATATTAATAGTTTTTAATTCATTAATAATAAATTTATCTAAAATATTTTTTTTATTAATCAAACTATTCAAAAAATTTAATTCTTTTTTTAATTTTGTAATTTCTTCATTAGTAGACTTCTCATCAATTTTTTTTAAAGATCCTAAGCGCATAGATAATATTGCTTCAGTTTGAATTTTAGTAAGTTTATATTTCTTAATAATTATAGATTTAGGATCATTATTTGTTCTGATTATTTTAATAATTTGATTAAGATATTTATATGCAATTAAATAGCCTTTTAATATTTCTAATCTTTTAGTAATTCTTTCTTTATTAAATATTGATTTTCTTTTTATGGTAATTTTTCTATAATCTAAAAAATTTTTTAAAATTTCTTTTAATCCTAACTGTTTTGGATTTATGCCATTTTCTAATACATTAAAATTACAAGAAAATTTGCTAGATAAATCTGAAAGTTTAAAACATAATTCCATTAGTTTATTAGAATTTATATTTCTATTTTTTGGTTTTAAAACTATTCTTATATTATCATCTGATTCATCAATAATATCATCTAAAGGAACTTTTTTATTATTGATCAAATTAGCTATTTGTTCAATAAGTTTAGCTTTATTAGTTTGATATGGAATTTCGTTTATAACTATATTATAAATACCATTTTTCAGTGTTTCTTTTTTCCATTTAGATCTAATTATAAATGATCCCTTGCCAGTTTTATAAATTATTTTTTTTTCTTTGTTGCTTAATATTATTTCACCACCAGTAGGGAAATCTGGTCCTTTGATATCTTTTAAAAGATCAGTTAATCCTATAGAGGGATTTTTTATCAATTTAATTAAACAATTATTTAATTCCAGTAAATTATGTGGAGGAATATTTGTAGCCATACCCACTGCAATGCCTGTAGCCCCATTAAGAAGAATATTAGGTAGTTTTGTTGGCAGTACTACTGGTTCATAATTTTGACCATCGTAATTTTCTTTAAAATCAACAGAATTCTCTTCAATGCCATCAAAAAAATAATTTGAAATTAAATTTAATCTTGCTTCTGTATATCTCATAGCTGCTGCATTATCACCATCTATATTTCCAAAATTACCTTGACCCTCAATTAGTGGTGCCCTAGAAGAAAATTGTTGGGCTAATCGAACTAAACTATCGTAAATAGCTTGATCTCCATGTGGATGAAATTTACCCATAACATCACCTACAATTCTAGCTGATTTTTTAAAAGATGATTCATTTGTGAGTTTTAATTGATACATTGAATATAAAATTCTTCTATGAACAGGTTTAAATCCATCTCTAACATCAGGTAAAGATCTAGAAATAATAGTTGAAATTGCATAAGATAAATATTTTTCACTTAAAATTTCATTTAAATTTTGATTAATTAAATTATTCATAATATTTACTTAATATCCGAAATTATAATGTTTTTAAATTTAAAATATATGTCAGGCATTTTATTTATTGAATTATTTAATACATTCTTAATAAAAATATTTTCAAAAATTTCAAAAAAAGCAATTAGATTCTTGTAATTAAAGTTATTACGTTTAAAAATATGATGTGGAAAAATTATGGAATTTTTACACTTATTATTTTGAAACTTATAATCATTTAAATTAAAATAATTTTTACCATAATTATTTTTATAATCAATATCATATCCCAAAAGCTTTAAATAATCCATCATCCAAATACAATATTCAGACAACCAAATTTTCTTATTATTTAGAAAATGAAATAAATTAGAAATACTTAAGAATATTCCTTTTATTATGACTCCTTCGTAAATACTTATGTTTAAAATAGAAATAATTGTTAAAACAGCAAAGGACTTATATTTATTTTCCATAATTTTATATAAATAAGGTTCTGTAATGATTGCAGATATAGAATTTATTTTAGAAAATTTTCTATTATTATAATTAAATTCAATGAAGTATCCATTTTGATAAATATTTCTCTTTTTTGAAGTATTGCCTCCGTAAATATAAGCCGGAATAACTTCATCATTACTAGTTAAAATTTTAATGAAAAGATGATTATCTTTTACTAATTGTTTATAAATAATTACTCCTTTGTTTTTATTTATCATTTTTATAAATTATTTCTAAATAAAGATGAGTTTTATATTTAAATAATTTTTCAATTTGAAATTGACTATAAGTTCTAATTTTTTTAATTTTTTCACCCTTTTTTCCCAAAATTATAGATTTATATCTTTTGTTATTAATTATTATTAGTTGCTTAATTATCATATTATTATTTATAATTTTATATGATTTATTCTTAACTTTTAAATTGTAAGGAATTTCTTTATGCAAAAATTTAATAAGCGAATTACGAGTAAATTCATTTGTTATAAATATATTACTTTTATTAGTAATTTGATTTTTTTTAAAAGTCCATTTTCCATATTTTGATAGAGTAAACAGATAATCAATTATAGACTTAAATCCTGTTTTTTTCTTTGCTGAAATCAAATAAAATTTATTAATATATTTAAAGTTTTTTAAATCATCAATTAATTTTAATAAAATATTTTTTTTGATTAAATCAATTTTATTAAAAGCAAATAATATTTTTTTTCTATAAGGTCTAATTAACTCAAAATACTTAATTATATATTCTTTATTATATTTATTTGAATCAACTATAAATAAAATAACATCTGAAAAATCTATAGTTTCAATAATTTCAGTTCTAATTTTTTTATAATTTTTAAGTTTATTTTCTCTAATTAAATTTAAACCAGGTGTATCATAAAATATTAATTGACAATTTTTTATATTTTTTACTCCAATTAAAATTTGTTGAGTAGTATTGATTTTTTTATTTTCTATAGAGATATTCTTGTCCAATACTTTATTTAAGAATGTTGATTTACCTACATTTGTGTTTCCTATAATTGCAACTTTTAAAAGTTTATTTTTCATTAATTAATTCTAATATTTTTTTAGCTGCAATTTTTTCTGCTTCTTTAATAGAATGACCTACTGATATTATATTTTTATAATTCATTGCATCTAGAGAAATAGTAAATTTAGGAGAATGAGATGGCCCTTCTCTTTTTATCAAAGAGTATTTTGGAAGTAATCCAAATTTTTGTTGTGTGATTTCCTGTAATTTTGTTTTTGGATCAATATCTTCCACAATCTCTTCATTAAAATATGGTAACCAAAGTTTTTTTATAAATTGAAAAGCTCTAAAATATCCACCATCCTCAAAGATTGATCCTATCAATGACTCTATTGAGTCTGAAAGAATTGATTTATTTAATTTAATATTTTTATTTTTAGGATAATTATATAATAAAATTTTATCATAATTTATATCAATAGCTAATTTATATAAAAAATCTTTTCTTACAAAATAAGACAATTTTTTTGACAGATCCCCTTCATCAAATTTTTTATATTTTTGAAAAATTAACTTTGATATTACAAGTCCTAAAACCCTATCTCCTAAAAATTCCAATCTTTCAAATTCATTAATTAATTTAATGTCATAATTTTTTTTAGTTTTTAAATAACTAGGATGAATTAAGCAATTTTTTAAGTTTTGAATATTTTTAAATTTATAGTTAATAGTTTTCTCAAGTTTAATGATTCGAGATTGATTAATCATTTAATTTTTTTAAAAATTCTATTAAATCTTATTGAACTTGGCCATTTCCAAAATTGAAAAAATCTTGAATTTTCAAGTGAGAAAAAAATTATTTGAGCTTTACCAGTTAAATTTTCAATAGGTATATATCCAACATTTCTAATAAATCTACTATCTTGAGAATTATCTCTATTATCTCCCATTACAAATATATGTTTATCTGGGACAGTAAATATAGAAGTATTATCGACTAATCCGCTATCAGTCAAATCGATACTTTTAAAAATATGATTATCAATTTTTTCTTCATATTGTCTAATTCGTTTTTTGATTCCTAAATTATCAATATCAATAAAATCATTAATTTTTGTCCTTAATATTGGCTCGTTATTTAGATAAATAGTTCCTTCTATAATCTGAATTTTATCACCAGGGAGTCCTATTACTCTTTTAATATAATCAGTTCTATTGTCTGAAGGGGTTTTAAAAATTACAATTTCACCTTTATCAGGATAATTAGTAAATATTTTTTTTGGAATTAAAGGTAATGAAAAAGGTAATGAATGTTTAGAATATCCATAATTCCATTTTGTCACAAAAATGAAATCGCCAACTAATAAATTAGGTTTCATAGATCCTGATGGAATATTAAATGGTTCAAATAAAAAAGATCTAATAATTATGGCTATAATAATAGCTAGTGAAATGGATTTAAAATTTTTATAAAAAGATTTAAAAAATTGCATTTTTTTCAAAAATTATCACATTAGCTATAGCATAATTTTTTTCATCACTAAGAGATAATTCAATACCATAATTTAGCTTTGTAAGCTTCTTAATTATTTTTAAAGCATTATTATCTAATTGTATGTATGGTTTGCCATAAATATTATTAATAACTGAAATATCTTTCCAAAATATGCCTTGTGCTAAACCTGTGCCTAATGCTTTTGCACAGGCTTCCTTAGCAGCATATCTTTTAGCATATGAATTAATCCTCATATATTTTTTTTCAGAGTAAATGATTTCATTTTCTGTAAAGCATCTTTCAATAAATTTTTTTCCAAATTTTGTAAGAACACTTTCTATTCTTCTAATATCAATAATATCTGTTCCCATACCTATAATCATTCTTATCCCTTTATTCTATCGACTGATGAAACTTCACTAATTAATCTTAAAGCTGCTATAATATTTGTTAAATGATTAAAATCTCTTACCTCTACATCAATAACAAGTTCAAAAAAATCACTTTTTCTATTTGAAAATCTGATGTTTGAAATATTTCCATTATTTTTTGCTATAGCAGTAGTAGCTTTTCCTAAACTTCCAGGTTGATTAACTAAAGTAGTGTTAATTTTAGCAATATGAAGATTTTCCATTTCTTTTTCTAAATCCCATGAAACATCTAGCCATCTTTCTGGACTATCAGAATAAGAATTTAAAGTTTCGCAATCAATAGTATGTATTGAAACTCCTAAGCCTGCAGTTACTATACCTATGATTTTATCCCCTTTAATTGGTGAACAACAACCAGCTAAGTTATAAGACATTCCTAGAGTTAATCCTTTTAATTTGATGGGGAGATTTTTGTTTTGAACATGTTTCTTATTCAATTTCAATTCGGGATAAATATTTTTTAAAACAGAAGAAGAAGTGATAGATCCTGAACCAATTAACTCATAAAGAGAATTTATATCCTTACAATTAAAATTTTTTAAAACTTTTTTAATTCCTTTTTCATTATATTCTATTTCTTCATTAATAAATGAATTATGTAATATTTCTTTTCCTAATTTAACATGTTCATAATATTTTTTAGATCTCATAAATTTTCTTATTTGAGATTTTACTCTACTTGTTACAGCCATTCTTTCCCATAAAGGAGATGGTGTAGCACCTTTTGATGTAATAATTTCAACTTGATCGCCATTAATCAAAATTGTTTTTAATGGTCTTGGTTTTCCATTTATTCTGCTTCCAACACATTTATCCCCAATTTCTGAATGAATAGAATAAGCAAAATCTATAGGTGTAGCATTTTTTGGTAATTCAAAAATATCTCCTTTAGGGCTAAATACATAAACATTATTTTGAAAAAGTTTTATTTTGGAATTTTCTATTAATTCTTCTTGTGATGATGAATTTTCCATTAGTTCAAGCAAGTCATAAAGCCATTTGTATTCCTTTGTTTCATTATCTTTTTTTAATATTGGATCTTTATACTTCCAATGAGCTGCTACACCAAACTCAGCTATCTGATCCATTGCCTTAGATCTAAATTGGATTTCAATCTTTTGATTACGAGGACCTATTACTGTTGTATGTAAGGATCTATAACCATTAGTTTTGGGAGTGGAAATAAAATCTTTAAATCTTTCCTGAATATAAGAATATTTTCTATGTATTATTCCCAATCCTTTGTAACAATCTCTAGATGAATTTGTTATAACTCTAAATGCCATAATATCAGATAACTGTTCAAAAGATATTTCCTTGTTTTTGATTTTATTCCAAATAGAAAATGGGGTCTTAAGTCTTCCTATAACTTTGCATGAAATATCTTCTTCTGTAAATAAATCTACTAAAATTTTATTTATATTTTCTATTAAATTTTCATCCTTTTGATTCAAATAATTAAGTCTATCTACGATAGATGATCTTGCATCAGGATTAATTTTTTTAAAAGCAATATCTTCAAGTTGATCCTGCCATTCTTTGATTCCAAGTCTTTGTGCTAATGGAGCATATATTTCTTGAGTTTCAAAAGAAATTTTTAAAATTTTATTATCATCATTTAAATAATCTAAAGTTTTCATATTATGTAATCTATCTGCAAGTTTAATTAATATTACTCGTAAATCCTGTGTTGTAGCTAAGATTAATTTTCTATAATTTTCTCCAAATTTTAGATTATTTTTTTTTAAAACAAATTTATTGATTTTAGTTAATCCAGCTACTAAGCTAGAAATTTCCGAACCAAATATAGATTTTATTTGATTAATTGAAACTTCTGTATCCTCAACAGTATCATGAAGAACTCCACTTGCTATTGAAGATGAATCAAGTTTAATCTCAGTTAATAACTTAGCAACTTCTATAGGATGGTAATAAAAAGGTTCTCCTGACTTTCTATATTGTTTAGTATGTGCCTTTTTGCTGAATTCTATGGCTTCAAGAATCTTATCAATATCTTCTTTTTTTTGATATTCTTTTAACTTACTAACTAGTTCTTTAACTATAATTTCATTCATATTTATATAATAAATTTAAAATAATAAATTGATTAAAACTAAAGCTGTTATTATTCAGCTTCAAAATTTTTAGTGATGGTTTCTTCAGGATTATTTTCATTATCAATATTTGAATCCTGATTTAAATTATTTGAAATAATTTCTTCATTTTGTTCTTTTGTGTCAATTATATCATCTAAAATATCATTTTCTTTATTTAATTCTTGATTTTCAATTTTTATATTTTGTTGTTTTTCAGATGACTCACTCTGTGTAATTTTATCATTTTCATCTTCATTTTCTGATTCTAAATATGAAACTGTTTGAAAATTTTTAATTACATTTTCTTTTAAATCTTCTACTTTTATAGATTCTTCCTCAATTTCTCGAAGGGCAATAACAGTATCTTTGTCATTTTGTCGTTCTATTTCGGATTTTTCACCAGTATGAAGTTTTCTTGATCTCTGTGAGGCTAATAATACTAATTCAAATCTATTAGAAATTTTATCAATACAATCTTCTACAGTGATTCTTGCCATAATTAGCCTCTTATAAATATTTAATTTTTTTTGTAAATATATTTATTTATACTTTTGTATTCTTTCTTTCTTTAAATTCCACTCCCTACTTTTTATAGCTTCCCTTTTGTCATACTTTTTCTTACCTTTTGCTAAACCTAATAACATTTTTGCTACACCTTTTTCATTAAAATACATAGAAATAGGTATTAATGAATTTCCCTTTTTTTGAATATTTCCTATTAAATTATTAAGTTCTTTTTTTTTAAGTAAAACTTTTTTCTCTCTAAGTGGATCATAATTATTTTCATTAGATGATAAATATTTTTTTATATAACAATTGATAAGCCATAACTCTCCTTTTTTTTCACTTACATAAGATTCTTTTATCGAACCTGTATTTATTCTTAAAGATTTTATTTCGCTACCTGTTAAAACTATTCCTGCTTCAATTTTTTCTAAAATTATATAATCATGTCTTGCTTTTTTATTTTGAGCTATTATTTTCATAAAAAATCAAAATAAATTTAGATTAATTCCAAATCTTTTAATACTTTTTCAACAGTTTTTTTTGTATTGTCATTAATGTTTGTGAGAGGCAATCTTGTTTTAGAAGAACATAAGTTTAATAGTTCTGCTGCATATTTTACAGGACCAGGACTAGATTCAATAAACATAGCATGATGTAATTTCGCAATTTTTAAATTAATTTCAAATGCTCTTTCATATTTTTTTTCAATCCAATAATTTTGCATTTCTGAGCAATATTTAGGTGCAACATTAGCACTAACAGAAATACATCCATCACCACCCTGTGATAAAAATGGAATAGCAGTTCCATCTTCTCCTGAAAGATAACAAAAATCTTTCTCTATGAATTTTTTAGTTAATAATGGTCTAAATAAATCATTAGTAGCATCTTTCACTCCAACTATGTTTTTTAATTTTGATAATTCTGTCATTGTATCTATCGACATATCAACTATTGATCTTCCAGGTATATTATAAATAATTATTGGAATATTTGTATTATCATTTATTTTTTTGTAATGATCATATAATCCCTTTTGAGTAGGTTTATTGTAATAAGGAGTAACTATAAGAGCTGCATCAGCTCCAGTACTTTCAGCATGTTTTGTAAATTCAATAGCCTCCTCCGTGTTATTAGATCCAGTGCCAGCTATTACTGGTACTCTTTTATCAACAATTTTAATACATTGATTAATTATTTCTTTATGTTCTTCATGACTTAAAGTTGGAGATTCTCCTGTTGTTCCACATGGCACAAAACCATGAGAACCATTCTTAATTGACCATTCAATGATTTTATAAAAAGAATCATAATCTACTTTAGAACCATCTTCAGTAAATGGTGTTATTAATGCAGGTATACTTCCTTTAAACATATTCTTTACCCAATGGCGGATAGAGAGAGATTCGAACTCTCGGAAGGGATTACTCCCTTCGCAGGTTTAGCAAACCTGTGGTTTAAGCCACTCACCCATCTATCCATATATACTCCAATATTTAATTAAACTAATATTTCAAATAACTAACCTCTGCAAGAAGTTAATTATTACTTTTTTTTAAGCTCTTGTTGATAGAAAATAAAGTTTTATTTAAAAGAAGAATATAATGAATAAAATGATACAAAATTTTTGGCTTGGGAAAATACCTCTATGGAAATCTTATTGGATTATTGGAGAATTATTAAATGCATGTGTGATTATTTTAATTTTTAATCTTGAAATAAATTACTATCAAAATATTGAAATTTTTCAAAACCTACCATTACTTACTTTTTCAAGTTTACATTTTATTAACAAAGCTTTTTTATTTATATGGACTATTTTTATTACTATTGGAATATGGAGATCAGCAGAAAATTATAATGGAAAATTTATGTGGATTGCTTTAACCTTAATCGTTTTATCATATAGAATATTTACTCTTAGAGAGCTTCTAATTTAGTTGTTTATTTAAAAGTTGATTTATTTTTTTTGGATTTGCGCGACCTTTAGATTCTTTCATTACTTGCCCCACAAAAAAACCTAAAAGTTTAGTCTTTCCATTTTTATATTCTTTAACCTTATCTGAATTTGATTTTAAAATCTTATCAATAATCTCTTCTAAATCATTATCATTATTCATTTGTTTTAAACCTTTATCTTTTATAATTTTATCTGGTGAGGTTTTAGATATGAACATTTCTTCAAAAATCTCTTTTGCTATTTTCCCTGATATAGTTTCTGACAGAATTAATTTTATTAAATGTCCTAAATTGTTTGGAGATATAGGGGAATTAATAATATTTAAATTATTTTTTTTTAAAATAGAAAAAAGTTCAGAAGAAATCCAATTAACAACAATTTTAGCAGATTTTTTTAAATCTTTATGATTTATTAATACTTCATCAAAATAGTCGGAAACATTTTTATTAGAAATTAAAATAGTAGAATCATAATTAGATAAATTTAAATCATTAATATATCTTTTTTTTCTTTCATCAGGTAATTCTGGAATCTCTTTTTTTATTTCATTAATAAATTTATCATCTAGTCTTAATGGTAACAAATCTGGATCAGGAAAATATCGGTAATCATGAGCTTCCTCTTTATTCCTCATTGGTCTTGTTATGCCTGAGTCTGTATCAAATAAAAGTGTATTTTGAGTAATTACTCCTCCTTTTTCAACAATATCGATTTGTCTTGTTATTTCAAAATTTATTGCTTGTTTAATAAATTTTATAGAATTTAGATTTTTAATTTCACATCTAGTGCCTAATTTATCACCTGGTTTTCTTATAGAAATATTTACATCAGCTCTTAGAGATCCTTCTTGCATATTACCATCACAAGTATTTAAATACATTAGAATGGATCTTAATTTTTGTATAAATAGAGCTGCTTCTTCCGGACTTCTCATATCAGGCTCACTTACGATTTCCATTAAAGCTATCCCAGATCTATTTAAATCAACATAAGTTTTTTCTGGATTCTGATCATGAAGACTTTTTCCTGCATCTTGTTCTAAATGCAATCTTGTAATTCTTATTTCTTTTGTTTTTTCTTCATTTAAATCAATAAAAATAGAACCATTACCAATAATCGGATTTAAATATTGACTGATTTGATAACCTTGAGGAAGATCAGCATAAAAATAGTTTTTTCTATCAAAAACAGAAAATTTATTAATTTTGGCATTTAAACCTAAGCCTGTTTTAATTGCTTGTTTTATGCAATATTCATTAATTACAGGCAACATACCGGGCATTGCTGCATCAACTAATGAAACTTGCGAATTAGGTATAGATCCAAATTTAGTTGAAGACGAACTAAATAACTTTGATTTTGATTTTACTTGAGCATGCACTTCTAAACCTATAACTGCTTCCCATTTATGTTTTTTCCCCTTTATTAAGTTATTCATGAATACTTTCCAAATAATATGCCGCATCTAAAATTGTTTGTTCTGTAAAATGATTAGATAAAATTTGTAATCCTAGTGGTAAGTTATCTTTTGTTTTTCCAAATGGAATAGAGATTCCTGGAATACCTGCTAGAGAAGCTGGAACAGTAAATATATCATTAATATACATACTAATTGGATCATCTTCCTTTTCACCAATTGGAAAAGCTGAACTAGGTGTAGATGGTGTTACTATAAAATCACATTGCTCAAAAGCATTTTTAAAATCTTTAGATATTAAATTTCTAACTTTTTGAGCTTTGATATAATAAGCTTCATAATAACCTGCTGATAAAACATAAGTGCCAATTAGAATTCTTCTTTTTACTTCTTTGCCAAATCCTTCGCTTCTTGTAAGTTCATACATTTCATCTAATGAAGAATCATTTTTTGATCTAAAACCATATCTTACACCATCATATCTTGCTAAATTAGAAGAGGCTTCTGCAGGTGCTATAATATAATAAACGGGAAGTGCATATTTAGTGTGAGGTAAACTAATTTCTTTAATTTTAGCACCACCTTTTTCAAAAACTTTAATAGCTTTTTCCCACATATTATTTATTTCATCTGATATGCCTGGAATTTTATACTCAATAGGTATACCAATTGTTTTTCCATTAAGATCTTTATTTAAATTTTTATAATAATCAGGAATTTTTATATTTACACTTGTGCTATCATTTTTATCATATCCAGCTATCTCCTTAATTAATATTGCAGTATCTTTTACATTGTTAGCAAAAATTCCTGCCTGATCTAAGCTAGAAGCAAATGCGATAATGCCCCACCTTGAACAAAGTCCATATGTAGGTTTGATACCAATAACACCGCAAAAACTTGCAGGTTGTCTAATTGAGCCGCCTGTATCTGTGCCGGTTGCTCCTAAACAAAGATTAGCTGAAACAGCTGCTGCAGATCCTCCGGAAGATCCTCCCGGAACTAGTGATATATTGTTTGATTTTGGATTTA
The DNA here is from genome assembly GCA_002937895.1 of Alphaproteobacteria bacterium MarineAlpha5_Bin9. GTDB lineage: Bacteria > Pseudomonadota > Alphaproteobacteria > HIMB59 > PTKV01. Next base: position 25,142 of record PTKV01000016.1, read on the forward strand.
TAGTATTACCAAAAAAACTAGTGGTTGTAGATGATCCCATTGCGAATTCATCAAGATTAGTTTTTCCAATTAATATTGATCCTTGATTAATTAATTGATTTGTAACAAAAGACTCATATGGTGGATTGAATTTTGATAGAATTTTTGAACCTGCAGTTGTTGGCATATTCCTTGTGCAAAATAAATCTTTTATTGCTATAGGCATACCATACAATCTATTATTAGTTTTAGAATTTTCTAAAGATTTAATTTGTTGATAAATGTTTTCTTCATCAAAATGAATAAAAGCATTAAGATTTTTATTTTTTTTAATTTTACTTATAAAGTATTGATTTAATTCTAAAATAGATATTTTTTTTTCTTTTATTAAATCTATGGAATTATGAATTGAAGATATTTCCATTTATTCAACCACCTTAGGAACTACAAAATAATTTTCTAATTTTTCAGGAGCATTTGATAAAACATTTTCTGAATTATTTTGAGATTCTTCAAGATCTTTTCTAAGTGGTAATTCAGCAGAACTAACATTGCTTAATGGCTCAATATTATTTGTATCAACTTCATTAAGTTGCTCTACCCAATCTAATATAGTAGATAACTCAATTGATAGTTCGTCTATTTCTTTATTATCTAATTTAAGTCTAGATAATTTTGCTATTTTTATAGTTGTATTTTTATCAATCTTCATTTTATATAATCCTATGATTTTGCCAAAAGATTTTATTAATGAGATTAATATATCACAAAATCTATTTGGTCTAGATTTTGGTGATAAAACAATTGGGCTTGCAATAAGTGATAAAAGTAAAAAAATAGCATTACCTTTATTCACTATATTAAGAAAAAGTGTTGAAAAAGATATAAAAAAATTAGAAAATCTAATAAATGAATATGATATTGGAGGTATAGTTATGGGATTACCATTAAATTTAGATGGAAACGAAAATAAAAATACTAAAAAAATAAGAGATTTTGCATCAAAAATGGAAAAATTATTAAATATAAAAATAACATTTTATGATGAGAGATTCTCAACAGACGTAATTTTTAAAGATTTAAAAAAAAACGCAATTTCTAAAAAAAAAATTAGTAAAAACATAGATAATTTTGCTGCTGCTTATATTCTTCAAGGTTTTCTTGATAATTTAAATGTAGATTAAAAGAATTTTAATCTTGATTATTTCTTTTACATAAATTACACATTATTTACACATATGAAAAAAATAAATATAAAAAATGATCAATTACAAATTTATAAAAGAGAGAATTCAAATTTATGGCAATTAAAAATAAAATTACCAAAGAAAAAAGCTATTAGAATAAGTTCAGGAACAAAAATATTAATTGAGGCAAAGAAAATAGGAATACAAAAATATAATCATCTATTAAATAATGAGATTAAAAAAATACAAATAGATAAAACATATTTTTATAAAAAAATTCACTTAATTGAATCAGAGAATTTAAATAAAAAAGAAATTGAGTGTTTCCTTGATACGTCTAATAAATACATTGAATTCAATAAAAAAAGAATTAAAAAAAGTAATATTCTTGAGGGTAGAACTGTATTTAACTTGTTTTTTGAAGATTCTACCAGAACTAGAACAAGTTTTGAAGTTGCTGCCAAAAGATTAGGAGCTGATTTGATAAATGTTGCTGTAAAAGATAGTTCTATTAATAAAGGTGAAACACTATTAGACACGATGACAACTATTAATTCAATGAGCCCAGATGTTATTATCCTGAGACATCCTGAAGAAGGAATAAGTAAAAAAATTTCTAAAATAGTTAAATCATCTGTTATTAATGCTGGAGATGGTAGCCATGAACATCCAACGCAAGCACTTTTAGATGCTTTAACTATAAGAAAAAAATTTAAAAAATTTAAAGGTTTAAAAATAGCAATTTGTGGTGACATTTTGCATAGTAGAGTTGCTAGATCTAATATTGAAATATTATCAACTTTAGGTGCATCTATTAATATTATTGGACCAAAATCACTAATTCCATTAGATTTAAAAAGAAAAAAATTGAATATCTATTATAATATGAAAAAAGGATTAAAAAACTGTGATATTGTAATGATGTTAAGAATCCAAAAAGAGAGAATTGTTGGAACACATATATTAAATGAAAAAGAATATTTTAATCAATATGGATTAGATTATAAAAAATTATCTTATGCTAAAAAAAATGCTTTTGTTATGCATCCTGGGCCTATGAATAGAGGTGTAGAAATTGAGACTAATTTAGCTGATGATATTTCAAGAAGTCTTATTCAAGAACAAGTGACTATGGGAGTAGCTATTAGAATGGCTTGCTTAGAAATATTAGTAAATAATAGAGATAAATATGGATCTTGAAATTTTTATTATATCATTTTTTTCTTATATAATCGGTTCAATACCTTTTGGTCTTATTATTACTAAATTATTAGGTTATGGAGATATTAGAAATTTAGGATCAGGCAACATCGGGGCCACTAATGTTTTAAGGACTGGTAATAAATTTATTGCATTATTAGTTTTAATTTTAGATCTTTTAAAAGGATTTATTCCTGTATTTTATCTTATAAATTTTTCATCTATTAATGATTTATCTTTAATAATAATAGGAAGTTTTGCAGTTTTTGGTCATATTTTTCCAATTTGGCTTAAATTTAGAGGAGGTAAAGGTGTGGCAACTTATATAGGATTTTTAATTGGAATAGATTATGTGATAGCTTCAATCTTTATTTTATCCTGGATTTCCATAGCTTTTATTAAAAAATACTCCTCTTTAGCATCAATATGTTCTCTAGCAGCTTCTCCATTTTTATTTATGATTTTTGCTTATAATCTAAGAATTTCTTTGCTTTTTTTAATCATAAGTTTGGTATTAATTTGTAAACACATAGAAAATATAAGACGTCTTATTAATAAAAAAGAAACTAAAATTAAATTATGAATTTTCATTGAAAAATATACTTTTTTTTTAAAAGTATTGACTACACAATAACAAAATTTGTAGTTGGGCTTCATAAATTATGAATGTTTTAATTGTAGAGTCACCTGCAAAAGCTAAATCCATAAATAAATATTTAGGAAATTCATTTAAAGTTTTAGCTAGTATAGGTCATGTGAGAGATCTTTCACCAAAAAATGATGCTATTGATACAGAAAATAATT
>PTKV01000017.1 GCA_002937895.1 Alphaproteobacteria bacterium MarineAlpha5_Bin9
ATGGTGCTGTTGGAGGTAATCGAAACCTCGATCTCTTACTTACCAAGCAAGTGCTTTACCACTAAGCTACAACAGCATAATAGTCTAATGCAGATTATACTGACCTGGTAATACCCCCATCTACCCTAATATTCTGTCCAGTTATATAAGTTGCTCCATTAGATGCAAGAAAGCTTACAACATCAGAAATTTCATTTAATTTTCCAAATCTATTTAGAGGTATTCTAGGTAAAAAATTTTCAAAATTAAATTCTTTTTTTTTCTCTGGTGTCATACTATCAATAAATCCGGGGAGAATATTATTTATTCTAATATTTTCGGCAGCATACATATCAGAATATAATTTGGTAAAATTTGCAAGACCAGCTCTAAAAAAACCTGAAGTAGGACTAATAGGATCTGGTTCAAATGCTGCAAAAGTCGAAATATTGATTATTACACCTGATTTTTGTTTTTGCATTATAGGTGTAACTAATCTTACAGAACGAACAATATTCATGAAATATGCATTCATTCCAAATATCCAGTCCTCGTCAGTTAAATCAAGTAAGGGTTTTTTAGGTCCGTGACCAGCACTATTAACTAAAACGTCTATACGTCCCCATTTATTAATACTTTTATCAATAATCTTTTTTAAATCTTCATTTGATTGATTTGATCCTGTAATTCCAATTCCACCAAGTTTATTTGCTAAAGCTTCACCTTTCCCAGAGGAGGAAAGTATTGAAATTTTGAAACCATCTGAAGCTAATTTTTTTGCAGCATCGGCTCCCATTCCTGAGCCTGCAGCAATCAAAACCGCAACCTTTTCTTTAATCATTATGAAAGAGGAATGTTTTCAATAATTAATAACCATTAAAATTATCATACTATTTATCATACTTAATCTATAAAATGATTAGGTAGTGTAAATTAATAAATAAAATTTAAAATTATATTTCTTTTAAATTTATTGCTTTTTCTTTGTCATTCTCAGTAGTGATTTCAAAAGAAAGAGCTTGGCCTTCTGTAAGTTTGTCAAATCCAGCTTCTTCAAGAGCAGTGATGTGAACAAAAACATCTTTACTTCCATCATCATTTTCGATGAATCCAAATCTCTTTTTAGGATTAAACCACTTAACTTTTCCTGTTGGCATTTCTTCTCCCTGTTATTTGTGTGAAATATATTCGATTTATTATATTGATAGGCTTAGTATTTACTCATTAAATATTAAATATTTTTATTTCCTATAGATTTTTTACAATATTACAATACTTAATTCATTTATCAAATACATAATTAATTATTGGATTATAGTATTTTTTAATAAAATCGAAATATGCAGTTTATTTCATAAATATTTAATATAATATTAATACACCCTAATAAAAAGCAATTTTAAGTAAAGACAGGACAAAAATGAGCAAGGAATTTCGTTTTTTTGATAGTAGGCAGAAGTATTTACTTTTTGTAACTACTACTAATGAAAAAACAATTATTTCGCAAAAAATATCTGCATTAATAAAAAATTTGAATCCTCAAAATTCTTCAATTGATATTTTTGATGCCGGCTTAGGAGATGGAACTTTATTAATGAATGTTTTGAGAAACTGTCACATGAATTTCCCAGAAAAACCTATTATAGTTTTTGGTAAAGAAATTAGTATGGAGGATGTGAGACTAACAATTGAAAAACTTCCAGATAGATTTGTAGAACATCCAAACCTAATTATATTATTAACTAATTTAAATTATTCTGAAGCTTCAAATTTAACTTCGTTTGATTCTAAAAAGCAAAAGAATTTTAAATTTAAAACAATCTCTTTAAAAGGTGACTCATCTTATCAATTTAGTAATCAACTTAACCAAATAGACGGATTATTAAAAAATTACTGGGAGGTAGAAAAAAATATAAAAACTGGAAACTTTACTTATAAAAACCCTTCAGCTTTAGTAATTTATAGAAAAGATATGACCAATAATCTAAAAGATTTAATTCCAATAAATAATAAAAGAAAATATTTTGATTTGATTATAGCATCACAGCCTTATAGATCTAGAATATCAGTAGAAAAAAAAGTAAATTATGTAGTAAAGCCAATGATGAATTCATTAAAAAAGAATGGTCAACTCGCCCTAGTTCATTCGTGCGGTCAAGATCCTGCAGAAGAAGTTGTAAAAAAAATATGGCCTAATAAAAATTCTTTTCCATCTTTATCAAATGACATAATTACTTATTTAAAAAAAGATTTAAATGCAAAAACTTTTAGTGAATTTGATTTTCAAAATCCTGAAACCTTTAATTATGAATTAAAAGCTTTGCCCAATGAAATAGATAACGGAATAGCTACTTCTTTAATTTTTTCTTCTTGGAATGCTATTACTTATGTTAATCAAATAAATGATAAGAATATTTATGAAATTGAGAAAAAAGATGGTTATTTAAAACCAATAAAAGAAACAATAAAAAAATATGGAGGAATTTGGTTTAATGATGAAATGCTAGTGATCAAAAAAGTTAAATAGTTTAAGTTTATTTCTTTTTTGATTTATTGTATTTTTCCATTTTTTCTAGTGTATTGCTGCTAACATGATGCTCTATTCCTTCAGAGTCTGATAGGGCTGAGCTTTGTTTAACTCCTAAATTTAGTAAAAAATTATATACTATTCTATGTCTTTTTTTTGATTCACTAGCAATTTTTTGACCTTTTACAGTTAAAAATATTGATCTATATGGTTCCTTTTTAACATAGCCTTGAGAGTTAAGTCTTTTTATAGTTTTGTTAGCTGTTGCCTGTGTAATATTTAATTTATTTGCAATATCAACTATGCGAGCTTCTCCATTCTTATTTAATAAATCAGATATTAACTCAAGATAATCTTCAGTATTTTCAGTTTTGTGAGAACTTCTAGCTTTAATGAAGGACATATTCTTAATTATAGTATTTTTTTATGAATATTTCCAATAAAAATATAGCCATAGCTACATATTTTAGCTATATGTTTATTTTATATAAAAACATAATGAATGCCTTATTTAAAGCCATAAAAAAAAGAAAATATATAGCTTTAGCTAATGATGGAAGATTGATAAAAAAGTCAATTTTTGGTTTGATATTATTATCTTGCGCTTTTCAATCGGGAGATTTTGGAGAAATTATAAGAGAATCTATGACTGAGGCTTATTTGCAAGTTTCAGTTTTTGTAGGATTTACATTATTTATTTTTATAGGCTTAGATTCTCTAACAAATTTTAATATAAAAAAATTTTTGTCAAAAACTCAAAAATATCATGTATTAATTGCTTCTTTTCTTGGAGCTTTGCCTGGATGTGGGGGCGCCATTATTGTTGTTACTCAATATATTCAAGGAAGATTGGGGTTTGGTTCATTAGTTGCTGTTTTAACAGCTACCATGGGAGATGCTGCATTTTTAATTTTGGCAGTAGAACCATCTACAGGATTGCTAATTTTTCTAATAGGGTTATGTGTTGGTACAATATCTGGGTATATTATTGATTATATTCATGGATCTAGTTTTTTAAATAAAAAAAATGAATTTAAATTTGATAATGAAAAACTTAACAAAGTTTTTGTATCAAAATTTAACTATTTATGGCTTCTTATTTTTTCCCCTGGCTTTATTTTTGGTATATTAATTGCTTTTCAAATTAATTTAGAAAAATATTTAGTTCTATCTGATCAAATTAACTTGATAACCATTATTGGTTCTTCTGGTGCAATTTTATCAATATTTATGTGGTCATTGAATCCTTTAAGTGATTTTCAATGTTCTACAGATAAGTCCAGAGGTTTTATATCAAGAGTAGTAGATACAACTAATTTTGTAACAACTTGGGTTATATGTGGATTCTTAATATTTGAGATCTTTATGTTTTTTACTTTAATAGATTTAAAAATATTTTTTGATATATGGCTTCCATTTTTGCCACTTGTTGCAATCCTTTTTGGATTTCTTCCTGGTTGTGGACCACAGGTAGTTGTAGCAACTTTTTATTTAAATGGATTTATTCCTTTGTCAGCAGAATTAGGAAATGCAATTTCAAATGATGGAGATGCTCTTTTCCCAGCTATAGCATTAACGCCTAAAGCAGCTATTATTGCAACTCTGTATAGCGCAATACCTGCTCTTATAGTAGCATACAGTTATATGTATATTTTTGAATAAAATAAAAATTTTTTTAAATTTATTCTAATATAATTTTCTCATTAATAGTATTTTTGGTTTGAAAGTTCTTAATTATTAGTGTCATTTCTAGATCTATTTCATTTCCTTTCACAATTAAGCCATCTTTATTTGCTTTGATTATATTATTTTCTATAATTTTTTGTGAAGCAATGCCAACTTTTTTTAAAAACCTTCTAATAGCAATATTTAATTTTTCTTCGTCCATAATAACCCTTCATTTCTTATTTAATTATCATTATATATCTTATTTATAATTTTATGAACATAAATAAAAAAAATTCTAATAAAGAAATAAATAAAAAAAAACTAAAGAAAAAACGATTTGATGATTTATCAAATAAATTAAGATCAAATCTGCTGAAAAGAAAAAAAAATAAATTAAAAAATTAAATTTAAATGGATAAGTTAATTGTTAATGGAACTGCAAATTTAAAAGGCTCTATTAATATTTATGGTGCTAAAAATGCTGCTTTGCCAATTATGGCCTGTTCACTTCTTTCTGATCAAAATCTTAAATTAAATAATTTGCCTAATGTTGAGGATATTAATTCCATGAAAAAGTTATTATATAATTTTGGTTCAAATATTATTACTAAAAAAAGATCAATAATTATAAAAAATAACAGAGTTAAAAATAAATTAGCAGATTACGATTTGGTAAGGAAGATGAGGGCTTCAATTCTTGTACTTGGCCCTTTATTGTCAAGGTTTAAAGAAGCTAAGATTTCTATGCCTGGAGGATGTTCTATTGGCACAAGACCAATAGACTTGCATTTATTTGCTTTGAGCAAATTAGGTGCTAAATTTAAATATAAAGATGGTTATGTAATAGGTAAGGTTAATGGCACTTTAAATGGTGCTTCAATTGTATTTCCTAGAAAAAGTGTTGGAGCTACTGAGAATTCTATTATGGCTGCTGTTTTAGCTAAAGGCAATACAGAAATAATTAATGCAGCAAAAGAACCAGAAGTTTTTGATCTATGCAACTGTTTAAATTCTATGGGTGCAACTATTACAGGACATGGAACTTCTAAAATCAAAATTAAGGGTGTAGAAAAATTATATTCTAGTAATCATAATATAATTTCTGATAGAATAGTTGCAGGCACATTTATTATAGCAGCAATATTGCTTAATAAAACTTTTATCATAAGAAACTTTAATACACAAAATTTAGATAGTTTATTTAATGTATTAGAAAAAATGGGAGCTCAAATGAAAATTAAATCAAATTCTGTTAAAATTTTCCCTAGTAGACCTCTTAAGGGAATTACATTAACTACAAAACCTTATCCCGGCTTCCCAACAGATTTACAAGCTCAAATCATGACTCTTATGTCGGTAGCAAATGGAAAATCTCAAATAAAAGAAAATATTTTTGAAAATAGATTTATGCATGTACCTGAGTTAAATAGACTTGGAGCAGATATTAAAATTAAAAATGATGTTGCATATATTAATGGAAATAGACAATTTAAAGGTGCTCAGGTAATGGCTAGTGACTTGAGAGCAAGTGTTAGTTTAGTTCTTGCTGGATTAAGTGCATATGGAAAAACTACTATAAATCGAGTTTATCACTTAGATCGTGGATATGAAAAAATTGAAAAAACCCTTGGAAAATGTGGGCCAAAGATAAAGCGTTTAACTTAAAAAAATTGTGGAAGTTATTTATCTACATGTATAAAACACCTCAATTTTATGAAAAATGAAAAAATTATAATAGCTATTCCTAGAGGAAGAATTATTTCTGAATTAAGAAAAATTTTAGATAAAAGTAATTATAAACCAGATCCAGAATTATATAGTGATTCTTCTAGAAAATTAAAGTTCAGGTCTAGTAATAGGAATGTTGATTACATTAAAGTGAGATCTTTTGATGTTTGTACTTTTGTAGCATTTGGGGCTGCTCAACTAGGAATTGCTGGAGAAGATGTTATTCAAGAATTTAATTATTCTGAAATATATGCTCCTCTTGATTTAAATATTGGAAAATGTAGAATTTCAGTAGCAGCTCTTAAAACTTTATTAAAAAAAGAAGATCCTTCTTCTTGGAGCAATATTCGCGTAGCTACTAAATATCCTAATATAACAAAAGAATATTTTTCTCAAAAGGGAATTCAGGTTGAAGTAATTAAATTAAATGGATCTATAGAACTTGCACCTTCATTGTCAATGTGTAGAAGAGTTGTTGATTTAGTATCTACTGGAAAAACACTAAAAGAAAATAATTTAATAGAAATTGAGAAAATTATGGAAGTTCAATCAAAATTAATAGTAAATAGATCCTCTATTAAAACAAAAACAAAGACTATTGAAAAAATAATTTCTGATTTTAAAAATAATATCAAATGAAAGTTTTATCGTTAAAAAAGAAAGAAATTGTATCTTATTTATCAAAATTATCTCAAAAAAGAAAATTAGATAAATCAAAAAGTATTGATAAGAAGGTTTTCAATATTATCAATGAAGTAAAGAGAAATGGTGACAAAGCCATCATACGCTTTTCACAAAAATTTGATAATAAAAAAATTACTAAAAATCATTTATTAATAAAAAAAAATGAAATTACAAATTATAAAAAATTAGTGGATAAAAAAATTTTAGACTCTTTTAAAATAGCTATTAAAAATATTACTGATTTTCATTCAAAACAATATCCTAAATCTTATATTAAATCTAATAAAGGTATTAAAACTTCACTTAAATGGAAGGCTATAAATTCAGTAGGTTTGTATGTTCCAGGAGGGCATGCAATATATCCTTCATCTTTAATTATGAATGTAGTTCCAGCAAGAGTTGCCAAGGTTAATCGTATAGTATTATGCACTCCTCCAGTAAATAATAGTTTCAATCCTTATTTTATGGCATTAATAGATTTATTAAAAATTGATGAGGTATATCAAATAGGAGGAGCACAAGCTATTGCTGCAATGGCATATGGAACTGAGTCAATAAAATCAGTTAATAAAATTTTTGGTCCAGGAAATTCATATGTTGCTTCTGCAAAAAAGCAAGTTTTTGGTGATGTAGGTATTGATTTAATAGCTGGACCATCTGAAATTGTCATAGTTGCTGATAAATTTTCTAATCCAGCTTGGGTAGCAAGTGATTTATTAGCTCAAGCAGAACATGATATTAAAGCTCAGTGTATTTTGATAACTGATAATAAACAATTAGCATATGAAGTCTCTAATCAAGTTAAAAAATTGTCTAGGAAATTAAAAAGTTTTAATATTATCTCACAAAGCATAAATAATTTTGGATTAATTCTTATTGTAAATAAATTAGATATGGCATCTTCTATTATTAATTATATAGCTCCTGAGCATTTACATCTGCAAAATAGAAATTATAAAAAAATTCTAAAAGAAGTAAATAATTGCGGTTCTGTATTTATTGGAAAGTATTCTTCTGAAGTTTTTGGAGATTATATCGCAGGACCAAATCACATTTTACCTACTTATGGTTCTTCAAAGTTTTCTTCAGGACTTGGTGTTTTAGATTTCATGAAAAGAACCACATACACTGAAATGAATAAGAAAAGTTTTAATAAATATGCTAAATATGCTAAAAATATAGCTGAAGTTGAAAATCTAGATGCACACAAATTTTCTATTTCAATTCGACAAAATGAAAAAAAATAATTATATACTAGATTATTAATAATAATTATGCCCAAAGAAGGATCTATAGAATTCCAAGGAGTAGTTTTAGAATTACTTCCTAATGCAATGTTCAAGGTTAAACTTGAAAATGATCATGAGATTTTAGCTCACTCATCCGGTAAAATGAGAAAAAATAGAATTAGAGTTTTAGCTGGAGATAAGGTTACTGTTGAAATGACGCCTTATGATTTAACTAAAGGTAGAATTACTTTTAGATGGAAATAGATATAAAATACCTATTAAAAAAATAAATCTAATATTGCTTTTATCATTAAAACAATTTATCAGTTTTTTTAAGCCCATGTAGCTCAGTTGGTAGAGCAAAGGACTGAAAATCCTTGTGTCCGTGGTTCAATTCCACGCGTGGGCACCATAAAATAATATTGATTGTATCAAAAAATCTAAAAATTGGTATTATTAAAAAATGAAATTTCCATTAAAAGAAATTATAATTTTTTTAATTTTAACAATAATAATTATTATTGCAGTGCAAATTTTTGCTGTAATAATTTCTATAGAATAATTTAAATTCAATGAAAAATATTTTAGTTTTTTCTAATGGTGAAAAAATTGGTGACGGAATTATAAAGTTGCCTTTTATTATAGAAATAAAAAAAAGATTTCCAAGTTCAAAATTACATTGGATTACAGATAAAGGAACAACAGTTTATAATAATAGATTAAAAAATATAGCGCAGCAATATATTGATATTATTTATGAACAAAGCAATTTAAAATATTTTTTTTGGAATAAGATTTCCTCAAAATTTGAATTTGAGAAAATGAAATTTGATTATATTATAGATACACAAAAATCTTTAATTCGAACTTTATCAATAAAAAGAATAAAGTGTAATTTTTTTATTTCTGCGACAGCAGCTGGTTTTTTTTCTGATATTCCTATTAATAGGAAATATTATGAAAATGATTATTACGTAAATGGTTTATTTTACCTCTTAAACTTAATAAAACCTGAGAATAAAAGATATCAAAATACAATTGATTATAAAATTCCTGTAAACCTCTATAATCAATTAAAAAATATTTTTGATAAAAAATATAAATACATAGGATATGCTTTGGGTGCCGGGGAAAATGATAAGATTTGGGATATTAAAAAATTTTTTGAAGTAATTCAATATTTTGAAAAAAAAGATTATAAAACTGTTTTATTTTTAGGTCCTAATGATCAAGGTATTAAAGAATTAACAAAAAAAAATATACAAAATGCAATTTATCCTGAAGAAATAATTAAAGATTTTTCTGGGCCCGAAATAGTAATGTCTTCAACTAAATTTTTAACTGCAGCACTTTCAAATGATAGTGGTGTAAGTCATATGCTTTCAACAAATAATTGTTTTCTAATAAAATTATTTGGACCAAAAAATCCAGATAAATTTACCCCAGATTTAGATAATATAAAAACTATAAGTTCTAAAAATTATGATTCATTAAATATAAATAAAATACCAGTTAATAAAGTTATTCAAGAAATTGAAATAGGTATTAAATCAAGAGAATAAAATATTTTAAAACGGCTGTTCGCCCCTTATTGCAATTCTATCCATAACTCTTTTATGTCCTAATCCTCTTTTAGGGTAAAAATCTGCAATAGCATAATGAATGACACTTCTGTTGTCCCAAATAGCTACTGCATTTTTAGTCCACTTAAATCTACACGTTAAATCAAGTCTTTCTTGATGTTTGTATAATTCATTTAATATACTATCACTTTCTTTTCTATCTAACCCCACTATTTCCCGAGTATACATTGTATTAACATACAAAGCTTTTTTACCAGAATCTGGATTTGTTCTGATTATTGGATGTTCATTTCGATATAAATCAAAGTTGCCATTACTTTTCATTGAGTTATAATCTTCAGTAAAGAATTCTGAACCTCTGGAGTCATGAATTGCCTTTTTTCCTTCTATTTTAATCTTTAATTTTTTGTCTAAGGTTTCATATGCTAGTTCCATATTTGAAAACATAGTATCTCCACCTATAGGAGGTATTTCTACTGATTTTAGAACAACAAACATTGTTGGTTCTTTATTATAACTAACATCACTGTGCCAACCTTCACCCCATGCATTTTGTTCAAAAGGGTCCTTAATTATTCTTACTATTTCAGGAAATTTACTTAAACCCTTTACATAAGCATGTGTTTCTAAAGGCCCTAAACATTTTGATAAATTAACTTGTTCTTTTTGGTTAATATCTTGATTTCTAAAAAAAATAACTTTGTGTTCAAACAATAAGTTTTTAATTTTTTCTATATTTTCTGAAGAAGTATCTTTTAAATCTACTCCTTTGATTTCAGCTCCTAGAGCACCAGATAAAAGTTCAATTTCCATAAATTAAATATTATTTGACATATAAATTAAGATTGGACAACACTTTAAATGACTATTATGAAATTATTATACAATGTTTAAATTTGAAAAGTTAGTTTTTGGAGACATGGGATGGGGGGATGAATTTCTTATCGCAACTTTTATGACAATAGCAGTTAGTATTTGTTCTATGGGTCTAGGCATTTTTATAGCTATTTTTGCAGCCTGGGCAAAATTGTCTCTAAATAAATTTTTAAAAATTTTATCAAATATTTACACTACTGTAGTCAGAGGAGTGCCTGAATTATTAATAATCTATCTAATATTTTTTGGAGGAAGTGCTGCAATTATGAGTATAGCCAAAGCTTTTGGTTATTATGGATATATTGAACTTAATGCATTTACAATAAGTGTTGTAGCTATAGGTTTAATTTCAGCTACTTATTCTACTGAAGTAATTCGAGCATCTGTTTTATCAATTGATAAAGGTCAGTTTGAAGCTGCAAAATCTATGGGCTTAAAAAAGTTCCAAATATTTTATAAGATTCTTATTCCTCAGGTTTTAAGACATGCAATACCTGGCATTGGCAATGTTTGGCAGGTTACTCTTAAAGATACAGCGTTAATATCTGTAACAGGATTAGTAGAAATAATGAGACAAACAAGAATATCTTCAAATGTTGAGCATTCCCCATTTACATTTTTAATTACTGCAGCATTTTTGTATCTTATTTTAACAACATTTTCAGGAAAATTTTTCAATTTTATTGAAAGAAAAGTAAGCAAAGGTTTTGTTTGATTATGCAGGACTCTTTAATCATTGTTAATTTTTTTCAAATTTTTAATGCTTTAGATGAAACAATTCTTTTGTTAATTGTTTCTTTACCAATTGGTTTTATTTTTTCCATTATATTTGCTTTTGGCAGATTATCCAAAAATAAATTTGTTTCTAAAACTATATCAATTTATATTTTTTGTATTAGAGGAACGCCTTTACTAGTGCAAATTTATCTAATTTATTTTGGTTTAGGTAATATTAAAGCTGTTCGAGAAAGTATATTCTGGATTTTGTTGAAAGAACCTTTTTGGTGTGGAGTTCTAGCTTTAGTAATAAATACTGTTGCTTATGGAGCTGAAATATTTAGAGGGGGAATTCAGTCAGTCAAAAAAGGTCAAATAGAATCAGGAATGGCTTTAGGATTTGGGAAAATTTCTCTTTATAGAAGACTTATTTTACCAATTGCTCTTCGGCAAGTATTGCCTACTTACGGTAATGAATTAATATTGATGGTCAAAGCAACATCTCTGATTAGTTTAACTACTTATATGGAAATGACTGGTGTAGCTAGAAAAATTATGGCTACTACATTTGCGCCAGTTGAGGCGTTTGTAGCTGCCGGATCTCTATATCTTTTTTTAAATTTTTTAGTTGTTCAATTAATTAAATTTTTGGAATGGAAATATAATCCTCATCTTAGGTTAAAAAATTAAATTAATATTTTAGAGTTCTCAAAAGCTTTTATTAATTTTTTTACATCATTTAAAGTATTGTAGTGAACCATACTTGCTCTTACTACCCCATCATTGATATCTATATCAAGGGCTTTTAAACATCTCCATGCATAAAAATTATCATTTCTGAGAGCAATATTTTCTTTAATAAGCATTTCACTTGTTTCCTTTGAAGATTTTCCTTCAATTGTAAATGAAAAGGTGGGAGCTCTATTTTTATCCTTAATTTTATTAATTCCTATCAATCTAATTTTTTTTTCTGAATTAATAAAATCTAAAAAAAGATTTCCAATGTTTTCCTCGTGTTTAGCAATTAGATGATTTATTTTTTTTATTCTCTCATAACGAGATAAATTTATTTTTTCAAAATGATGACTATATAAATCATCGAAATATTCGGCTATACCTACTAAGCAAGCTAATTCTTCGTGATTTGGCCCTCCTGGATTTAAAGTATAAGGAACTTGATTATTTAAAAATTCATGATTTTGATTCGGCAATTTATCAAAAATCTCTTTTTTTCCATACAAAAGTCCTAAGTGTGGTCCGAAAGTTTTGTAAAGGCTAAAAGTATAAAAATCTACATCTAGTTCCTTTACATCTGGAAATCCGTGGGGTGCATAGGAAACACCATCACCAATAACTAAAGTATTATTATCATGAGCAATTTTTGTAATTTTTTTCAAATCATTGATAGAGCCAATAATATTAGAACAGTGAGTTACTGCTAATAACTTAGTTTTTTCATTTAGCATTTTTTTTAACTCGTCTATCTGCAATTCACCAGAGTGAATATTTATTTTCCATTCTTTAATAATTAATCCAAACTCTTGTAATTTTCTCCAAGCACCAATATTAGCTTCATGATCTTGATTTGTTACTATTATCTCATCTCCTTTTTTAAATAAATATCTTAATGCATTTGATAAAACATACATGTTCATAGTAGTCGAAGATCCAATTATTATTTCATCTTGTCGAGCATTAATCATTTCAGAAAAAAATTTTATACCTTTATCCATTTCTTCTCCTGCAATTCTGGAGATATCAAATGAAGCATAGGGTTGCACTTTAGTTGAGATCATAAATCGATTAAGTTTATTTATTACTGTTTGAGGGACGTAGCTCCCACCTGCATTTTCAAAAAAAGACCATTTAGAGCTTAAAGAATCTTGAAAAGATGGGAATTGTTTCCTTACAAAATCGGTATCAAGTGAAAAGTTTTCAATAGACATTTAAATAGCCTTTTTTAATTTTTTGATTTAAAAATACATAGAAAAAAAACAAATTGCAAACAAAGAATGAATAATAAAAAAAAATATAGCGAAGAGGAATGGAATAATAGAGTAAATTTAGCTGCATGCTATCACCTTGCCCATTATTTTGGTATGAGTGATATAATTTGGAATCATATTACAGCTAAGACATCTTCAAATAAAAATACTTTTTTAATAAATTTATTTGGATTAAGATATGATGAAATAAAAGCATCTAATCTAGTAGAAGTATCTTTTGATGGTCAAGTTATAGATGATAATAGCAAAATTAATGAAACAGGATATGTGATTCATGGAGCCATTCATAAAGTAAGAGAAGATATAACTTGTGTAATGCATACGCATTCAAGAGCCGGACTTGCAATTTCTTGTTTAGATGAAGGTTTAAAGCCAATAATTCAGGATGCTGCAATTTTCTATAATAGAGTAAGCTATCATGAGTGGGAAGGCATGTCGACTGATATAAATGAGTGTGATAGATTGTCAAAAAATTTAGGAAAAAATAAAGTAATGATCTTAAAAAATCACGGATTATTAACTTGCGGAGAGACTATAGCAGAAGCATTTATGTTAATGTATTATTTAGATAGAGCTTGTAAAAATCAGATTGACACTTCATTTTTTAAAAATTTATCTTTTCCAAGTCATAATATTATGGAATTTGCAGCATCACAGTATGATGATCCGCGTTTTAAATTAGGAAAACATGAATGGCCAGCATTATTGAGGCTTTTAGAAAAAGAAAAATCAATCTATAATCAATAATTAAAAAATGGAAAACTTTTTAACTAAACAAATTATACAAAAAGAAAAAGAAAAAGTAAATTATCCTGATAAAATATTTATTAATGGAAATTATCAAAATTCAATATCAGGTAAAACATTTGATAATATAAGTCCTATAGATGGCAAACTAATTAATAAGATTAATTTTTCACAAAAAGAAGATGTAGAATTAGCAGTAAAATCTGCGAGAGATTCTTTTGAAACAGGAGTATGGTCAAGATCAGACCCAAGCCATAGAAAAAAAGTTTTACTAAGATTTGCAGAATTATTAGATAAAAATAGATTAGAATTGTCCTTATTAGATACTATTGATATGGGAAAAACAATTAATGATACTTATAATTCAGATCTTCCTGCAAGTATTGATAATATAAGATGGTATGCTGAAATTGTTGATAAGATTTATGATGATATTGCTCCTACACCTCATTCAACTTTAGCAATGATAACTAAGGAGCCAATAGGGGTTGTGGCTGGTATTGTTCCTTGGAATTATCCTCTTTGGATGGCTATTTGGAAAATAGGACCTGCATTAATTACAGGTAATAGTTTAATATTAAAACCAGCAGAGCAGTCTCCTTTAAGTGCTATAAGAATTGCTGAACTACTTATGGAAGCAGGACTTCCAGAAGGAGTATTTAATGTTTTACCAGGAGATGGGCCAATTACAGGTAAATCTTTAGCAATGCATCACGATGTTGACTGTGTAGCTTTTACAGGTTCAGGGGAAGTAGGAAAATTAATTTTACAGTATTCTGGCAAGTCTAATATGAAAAGAGTTCAATTAGAATGTGGTGGTAAGTCACCCAATATTGTTTTTGCAGATCATGATAATTTAGATTTTGTTGCTGAAAAATCTGCTTATGCAATATTTGGAAACCAAGGCGAAGTATGTTCAGCTGGATCTAGATTAATAATACAAAAAGAAATAAAAAATGAATTTATTAAAAAATTGATTCAAATTAGTAAGAATATGATGCCAGGAGATCCACTTGATCCACAAAGTTTTATGGGCGCTATAGTTGATAAATCTCAATTAGAAAAGATAGATAATTATGTAATTAGTGGAAAAAATGAGGGAGCAAAAGTAGCTGTAGGAGGAAAAGTTGATAGAATTAATACAGGAGGATATTATTATGAGCCAACTATTTTAGATGATGTTTCTAATGATATGAAAGTTGCTAGAGAAGAAATTTTTGGTCCTGTTTTATCTGCTATTTCATTTAAGGATCCCCAAGAAGCTCTTAGAATATCTAATGATACTGAATATGGATTAGCTGCTGCAGTATGGACAAATAATATTAATACAGCTCATTTAATAGCTAAAGGTTTAAGAGCAGGATCAGTATATATAAATAATTACGAAGAAGATGTAGATACAACTATTCCGGCTGGTGGGTATAAACAGTCAGGAATAGGGAGAGATAATTCCTATCATGCATTAGATAATTATTTGCAGGTTAAAAGCACGTGGATAAAATTAAGATAATTTAATAAATCCTATTTTTTTCTTCCCAACTGATATTTTAATTTCATTTTTTTTAGCAAATTCTTTTAAAGAGTTATTTAATTGATTAATTTTTATATCATTTATCTTTACACCACCTGATTTAATTACTCTTTTTGCTTCACTTCTACTTTTTACTAAACTTAACGTTTCAATTATATCTACTAAATTTATTTGATCTTTAATAATTTTATTTTTAGAAATTATTTTTGTATTTATTTTTTCATCAATTGTATTATTTTCGAATATTTTAGAAGAAGATTTTAACGCTTGGTTTGCTGCATTTTTGCCTCTACAGATCTTAGTTATCTCATAAGCAAGTATTTTTTTTGATTCATTTATTTCTTTTCCCTTCAATTCAGATAGCTTTTTTATTTCATTCATTTCAATTTTAGTAAAAAGCTTTAAATAATTTCCAACATTATGATCTTTTGTATTTCTCCAATATTGAAAAAAATCAAAATTTGATAGCTTCTTTTTATTTATCCAAATTGCCCCATCTTTTGTTTTACCCATTTTAGTGCCATCAGCATTAGTTATTAAGGGTGAGGTAATAGCAAAAGAGGGCTTATTTAGAGTTTTTCTTATTAGTTCAATACCGTTTATAATATTACCCCATTGGTCAGATCCGCCCAATTGCAATATACAATTATAATTTTTGTATAAATGTAAAAAATCATAAGCTTGAAGTAGCATATAATTAAATTCTAAAAAAGTAAGAGGTTGCTCTCTATCCAATCTTAATTTGACTGAATCATATGTAAGCATTTTGTTTATTGTTACTTTTGCACCAACCTTTCTTAAAAAATCAATATAGTTTTGCGAAGAAAGCCATTCATAATTATTTAGTATTTTTGCATTTTTTTTGAAATCAAGAAAATATTTTAAGCTAGATTTTATAGATAAAATATTTTTTTTAATTTTATCTATTGTTAAAAATTTTCTAAGAGCGTCTTTACCTGAAGGATCTCCAATTAGAGCAGTTCCACCACCCATCAATAAAATAGGTTTGTGTCCATAATATTCAAGCCAATTTAAAAGCATAAGTTGGAGTAAACTGCCAACATGCAAATCATCACTAGTGGGATCAAATCCTATATAAGCAGTTATAAACTGCTTACTCATAATTTGATCAATAGATTCTATATCACTACTTTGATGAATAAAACCTCTAGAATTAATCTCGTTGATAAATTCAGATTTATACATTCCAATAAAATAATTATATTAAAATTATGATTTTATTACTAGCTTTAAATTATTTATTTAATATATTCCCTATGTATTCATTAAGAATGGAATTAAATTTTAATTTATGATTCTCATAAAAGTGGTCAGCTCCCTTAATAACTTTAAAGGTGATTTCAACTTTTTTTTGCTTTTGTAATTTTTCAGATAAAATTCTAGATGAATCATAAGATGTAATATTGTCTTTATCTCCTTGAATTATTAGACCAGAGGATGGGCATGGAGCTAGAAAGCTAAAATCTCTATTATTTGCAGGTGGAGAAACGCAAACAAAATGATTTATTTCTGGTCTTCTCATCAAAAGTTGCATAGCTACCCAAGCTCCAAAAGAAAAACCTGCAACCCAGCATTTTTTTGAATTAGTATTATATTGTTGTAACCAATCTAAAACACTTGCCGCATCACTTAATTCGCCTTCACCATCATCAAAAATTCCTTCACTTTTGCCAACTCCTCTAAAATTAAATCTAATTGTTGAAAAGCCATTACTAATAAAAGTTTTATACATTTCGTATACAATTTTAGTATTCATAGTTCCACCTCTAGATGGATTGGGGTGCAAAATTATAACAATCGGAGATTCATTATCATTATTATGATGATATTTTGCGTCTATTTTACCTTCTGGACCTGATATTAAAAGATCAACCATATATAAAGTATGCTATTATTGAACTAATTTAAATTTGTAAATATAGATTATATAATAATAATGAACAGTTTAGGATTCGACAAAAAACCATCAAATACTAAAGTAGTAGTAGCTATGTCTGGAGGTGTTGATAGTTCTGTAGCTGCAGCAATACTTAAGAATCAGGGATATAATGTTATAGGCATTACTCTTAGATTATATAATCAAAATACATCCAACAATCCCAAGTCTTGTTGCGCAGGTCAAGATATAGAAGATGCGATCAGTGTATCAAAAAAAATTGATATTTCTCATAAAGTATTTGATTATCAATCTTCTTTTTTTAATAATGTAATAGATAATTTTATAGAATCATATTCTGAAGGAGAAACTCCAGTTCCTTGTATAAAGTGTAATCAAACAGTTAAATTTACAGATTTATTAAAAGCATCTAGAGAACTTGGAGCTGACGCTCTTGTTACAGGTCATTATATAAGAAGGGTAGGAGGATTGAAAAATGCTAAACTTTATAGGGCTAAAGATTTAAAAAAAGATCAAAGTTATTTTTTATTTGCCACTACTAAGGATCAAATAGATTATTTAAGATTTCCTATAGGAGAATACTATAAATCAGAAATAAGAGATCTAGCTAAAAAATATAATTTATCAGTTGTAAGCAAACCAGATAGTCAAGATATATGTTTTGTATCAAGTAATTCTTATAGAGATTTAATCAAAAATCTTAAACCAGAAAGTTTTAAGAAGGGGAACATATATTCTTCAGAAGGGGAAATTATAGGTGAACATAATGGTATTGTTAATTATACTATTGGTCAAAGAAAGGGACTTGGAATAAATGGAAATCCAAAACCATTATACGTTATAAATATAGATAAAAAAAATAACTCAGTAATTTTAGGTGAAAAAAAATTATTAAAAAAATATAAAGTTTTTCTTAAAGAAGTTAATTGGATCGGTGATAATTTTTCAAAGGAAAAAATTATAAAATGCACGGCAAAGTTGAGATCCACACAAAGTGATATGCCCGGTAAATTAAAGCTTAAAGAAAAATCAGGAATTTTCGAATTTGATAATGAAATAATTACAACTTCTCCAGGTCAGGCTTGCGTTTTTTATTACAAAAATCAAGTTCTTGGAGGGGGATGGGTGTCAAAAGAGCAATAATATTAGAATCTATTCTAAAAATAGTTAATTTAAGGCTAAAAATATAATTTTTTTGATATATATACATAACATATTATGAAAAATACTAATGATGAAGCAATAGCTAAATTTAAAAACTCAAGTTATAAATATGGTTTTATAACTGAGATTGAAGAAGATAAGCCAGAAAAAGGTTTAAATGAAAGAACTATAGTCTTTATTTCAAATAAGAAAAAAGAACCAAAGTGGATGCTTGAATGGAGATTAAAAGCATTTGAAAGATGGAAAAAAATGAAAGAGCCTAAATGGGCTAATATAGATTTTCCTAATATAGATTATCAAAATATTTATTATTATTCTTCACCAAAAGGTCTCGACGAAAAACCTAAATCTCTTGATGAAGTAGATCCTAAATTAATAGAAACTTATAATAAATTAGGAATTCCTCTGGAAGAACAAAAAAAACTAGCAGGAGTAGCAGTAGATGCAGTTTTTGATAGCGTTTCAGTTGCAACAACTTACAAAGAGGAGTTAGAAAAAAAAGGTATTATTTTTTGTTCTATAAGTGAAGCGATAAAAAATCATCCAGATTTAATTAAAAAGTATCTTGGATCAGTTATACCTGTCGGCGATCATTTTTTTTCAGCATTAAATTCAGCTGTTTTTACTGATGGATCATTTGTTTATATTCCTGAAAATACTATTTGTCCGATGGAATTGTCCACTTATTTTAGAATAAATTCTGAAGAAACAGGACAATTTGAAAGAACATTAATAATAGCTGATAAAGGAAGTTATGTAAGTTATCTTGAAGGATGCACTGCTCCAAAAAGAGATTCAAATCAACTTCATGCAGCTAATGTTGAATTGATAGCTCTTGACAATGCAGAAATAAAATATTCTACAGTTCAAAACTGGTATCCCGGAGATGAGAAAGGAAAGGGGGGGATATATAACTTTGTAACCAAGAGAGGGCTTTGTAAGGGGGTAAACAGTAAAATTTCTTGGACTCAAGTTGAAACTGGTTCAGCTATAACTTGGAAATATCCAAGTTGTATTCTTAAAGGTGATAATTCAATAGGTGAATTTTATTCAGTAGCTATAACTAATAATTATCAACAAGCTGATACAGGAACTAAAATGATTCACACAGGAAAAAATACTAAAAGTAAAATCATTTCTAAGGGAATTTCAATTGGTAATTCTCAAAATACGTATAGAGGTCAAGTTAAGTTTTTGGGCTTAGCAAGCAATTCCCGCAATTATACCCAATGCGATTCCTTGTTAATAGGTAACAAATGTGGAGCTCATACAGTCCCAAACATTGAATCTAAAAATAAAACTGCTGTTGTGGAACATGAGGCTTCAACATCAAAAATTAATGAAGATCAACTTTTTTATTGTCGTCAAAGAGGTCTTTCTCAAGAAGAGGCTGTATCGTTAATTGTAAATGGTTTTTGTAAACAAGTATTACAGGAATTACCAATGGAATTTGCTGTTGAAGCTCAAAAATTAGTATCTATATCTTTAGAGGGAAGTGTAGGATAAATGTTATTAGATATAAAAAACTTAAGTGTTTCAGTAGAAGACAAAACAATATTAAAAGATTTTTCTTTAAGTGTTGATGAAGGTGAAATTCATGCAATTATGGGGCCCAATGGATCTGGTAAAAGTACATTAGCAAATGTGCTTGCTGGAAATGAGACATATGAAATTGAAAACGGAAATATAATATTTAATCAAAAAAATTTTCTTGAATTAAACATTGAAGAAAGATCCCAGGAAGGATTATTTTTAGCTTTTCAATACCCTATTGAAATTCCTGGCGTTAGCATTACTCCTTTTTTAAGGTCAGCTATTAATTCAAAGTTGAAATATAAAAAAGAGAAAGAATTTGATTCTTTGGAATTTGCTAAACTAATTAGATCTAAAGCTAAAGAACTAAATATTCCTAATGAAATGTTATCTAGATCATTAAACTCAGGTTTTTCTGGAGGTGAGAAAAAAAGATATGAAATTTTACAAATGAGTATTTTAAAACCAAAACTTGCAATATTAGATGAAACAGACTCTGGTTTAGATATTGATGCATTAAAAATTGTAACAGATAGTGTTAATCGATTAAAAAAAGAAATATCATCATTCATAATTATTACTCACTATGAAAGATTACTAGATCTAATAACCCCTGATAAAGTACATATAATGAAAAATGGTAAAATTGTCGAATCAGGAACTAAATCTTTAGCTAGAAAGATAGAAGAGTCTGGATATCAATCATTTGAATAAATGGAAAATTTTCAAGATATATATTTAAAAAATAAATCTAATTTATTAGGTTATAAGTATTCAAATATAGATTTATTTAAGCAAAAATTGTTAAATAAAATTAAAATTGATAGTAAATACTTTAACAAAGATGAAAGTATCAAGCATTTAGATAAAGGCTTTCTAAACAATTTTATCTTTAAATTTGATAAATTAAAGAATAATATAATTCATGCTGAAAATAATAATATAGAAAACTCAATTTTAAATATTTCCGACACAACATTATATGAATTAACTAACTTTAAAAAAAACAAAATAATTTTTAATACATTATATGATAATTTAGATTTAATTGATAAGTTAATTTTAAAAGACAAAAAAGCTATATCTAGTGATTTTATACTTAATCTAAATACAATTTTTTTGAATAGTGGCTTTGAGATTATTATCCAAAATAATGATTCTCAATTATTAACAATAAATCATGAATATAGTGATAAAGCTATTTTTGCAAAAAATTATTTTAGAATAGGAAAAAATGTCTCAATTACAATAATTGAAAATATAAATTCAAAAAATAAATCTTATAACAATTTATTAAATTTTTTTGATTTAGATGAGGGATCAAATGTAAATCACTATGTTTTACATAATTCTAATGAAGATTCTTTATCTAAAGTAACTTCTTTTATTAATTGTTCAGAAAAAACTTCATTTAATCAATGTGTATTCAATATTAGTAGTTCAAATACACGAAATCATCATTATGGAAATTTAAATGGTCAAAACTCTGAAATAAATTTAAGAGGAATTTTTTTTGGAGCAAGAGAACAAATTATTGATAATAAAACAGAAATAAATCATTTTTTTCCAAATTGTTCAAGCAATCAAACGTATAAAGGTATTTTAGGAGAAAATGCTAAAGCGTCATACTTAAGTAAAACTTATGTAAAAGATATTGCACAAAAAACTCAAGGATATCAATTGAGTAAAGGAATTATACTTTCAGATAAAGCTTCATTTTATTCTAAACCTGAATTAAAAATTTATGCTGATGATGTAAAATGTTCTCATGGATCAACTATTAGCTCCTTTGATAAAAATCAAATTTTTTATTTAAGATCTAGGGGTCTATCAAAAAAGCTTTCTAAATCCTTTTTAATTAAATCTTTTTACAATGATATTATCGATAGTTTAGATAATAAGAATTATGTTAATGATGTAAGAGTTAATGCAGATAATTGGATTAAAAAAAATTTAAATTAATGTTTGAAAATATAAAGAAAGAATTCCCTGTTTTTGAAAAAGATCCCGAATTAGTTTTTCTTGATACTGCAGCATCATCATTAAAACCAAAAATTGTTATTGATGAAATAATGAAATGTTATTCATATGAATACGCAAATATACATAGAGGAATTTATAAATTAAGCTCCCAACTTACGACTAAATACGAAGAAAATAGAAAAAAAATTGGTAAATTTATAAACGCTGAAAGCTCTGAGAATATTATTATTACAAAAAGTGCTACAGAAAGCATAAATCTAGTATGTTCATGTTTTTGCCAAAAATATCTTAAACCTGGAGATGAGATTATAATTTCTCATTTAGAGCATCATGCTAATATTGTTCCTTGGCAAATTGCATCTGAAAAATATGGTTTTAAAATTATATTTGTTGATATTAATCCTTCAACAGGATCTCTTGATTTGCAAGATCTAAAAAATAAAATAAATGAAAATACTAAATTTATTTCTTTAACACACATGTCAAATGTTACAGGATCTATCACTGATACAGAAACTTTAAACAACTATAGAAAAAAATATAATATTCCTTTATTGTTAGATGGTTGTCAAATGGTAGCTCATTCACCTGTTGATGTAAAAAATTTAAATTGTGATTTTTATGTTTTTTCAGGGCATAAGCTTTATGGTCCTTCAGGAATAGGTGTTTTGTATATGAAAGATAAGTGGTTCGAAAAATTTGAACCATATCAAGGTGGTGGATCAATGATTGATCAAGTTACTACTGATAAAACTACTTTTGCAAAAGGATTTCAAAAATTTGAAGCTGGCACGCCCCCAATAGTTCAACTTATAGGTTTAGGAAAGTCTATAGATTTTGTATCAAGTTTAAATTTAGTCCAAATACAAAAATGTGAGAAAGAGCTATATAATTATGCAATCGAAAAACTAAGTAAAATTAATAAATTAAATATTATAGGACACTCAAAAAATAAAGGAGGCATTCTTAGTTTTACTGTTCAGGATATTCATCCACAAGATATTGCATTAATTTTAGATCAAAAAAATATAGCATTAAGAACAGGTCAACACTGCGCTGAACCTCTTCATAGAAAATTAAAAATTGATTCTACAGCAAGAGCTTCTTTTGGAGTTTATAATTCTAAAAATGATGTAGATAAATTACATGATGGAATAATTAATTTAATTAATTTTTTTAACTGATGAAAAAAGATAAGAATCTTTCAGATTTTTTACCTGATAAAAATTCAGTTTATTATAAAAAATTTACAAATATAATCCAGAAAAAAATTACTAAGGAAGAAATTAAAGAAAAAATCAAACAAGTTTATGACCCAGAAATCCCAGTTAATATTTTAGATTTAGGATTGATATATTCTCTTGAAATCTCTAAAACAAATGAGGTAAGTATTAAAATGACACTTACTTCTCCAAATTGTCCTGTTGCTGGAGAAATGCCTCATAAAGTTGGAAAAGAAATTGAAAAAATTGAAGGAATTTCTAGCATTAAAGTAGAATTGGTCTGGGAACCACCTTGGACAAAAAAATTAATGTCAGAAGATGCTAAATTAGCTTTAGATATTTTTTAAAATTTGATAAAAATGAATTATGAATGATATTTTAACGATTACTGATAAAGCAGCTGAACAAATTAAAAATATTTTAAAATCTGCTGAAAATGAAAATAGTGAAATTATAGGTGTATTAGTTGGAGTAGATAAATCAGGTTGTTCAGGATATTCTTATAAGCTTGAATATGCTAAAAACAAGTCTACTAGAGATTTTGAACTTATTGAATCAAAGGGAGTAAAAGTTTTTATCGATCCTAAGGCAACTATGTTTTTATTAGGTAGTGAAATGGATTATTCATCAGATAAGTTATCTTCAAGATTTGTCTTTAACAATCCCAATGAAAAAAGTACTTGTGGTTGTGGAGAGTCATTTAATATATAAGTTTTCTTTACTGGCGGGGTAGCTCAGTTGGTTAGAGCAGAGGAATCATAATCCTTGTGTCGGGGGTTCAAATCCCTCCCTC
>PTKV01000018.1 GCA_002937895.1 Alphaproteobacteria bacterium MarineAlpha5_Bin9
TCAATTTTTGCAAGATTAGGTGGTGGAATTTTTACAAAAGGTGCAGATGTTGGTGCTGATTTAGTTGGAAAAGTTGAAGCAGGTATTCCTGAGGATGATCCTAGAAATCCAGCAGTTATAGCAGATAATGTTGGAGATAATGTTGGAGATTGCGCTGGAATGGCGGCTGATTTATTTGAAACATATGTGGTAACTGTTGTTGCAACAATGGTTCTTGCATCAATTTATTTTAGTGATTTGTTAACGACAAAAATGATGATGTATCCATTATCTATTGCTGGAGTATGTATTTTAGCCAGCATCATAGGTACTTTTTTTGTAAGATTAGGTAAAAGTCAAAATATTATGATGGCTTTATATAAAGGTTTTTTTGTGTCTGCTTTTTTGTCAGCAATATTGCTTTATTTTATAACAGATCATGTAGTTGGACTTAACACTAATTTAACAGAATTAGGAGAAGGTATTAGAGGAATTTCTTTGTTTTACTGTGGTATATTAGGCTTAATAATTACTGGCTTAATTATTATAGTTACAGAATATTATACAGGCACTAATTATAGACCGGTACAAAGTATAGCAAAATCATCAACTACTGGTCATGGAACTAACGTAATTCAAGGTTTAGCAATTAGTTTAGAAGCTACTGCTTTACCAGCAATTATTATTGTTGCTGGAATAATTTCTACTTATTCATTAGCAGGCTTATTTGGAATAGCGATAGCTGTTACTACTATGTTAGCTTTAGCTGGTATGGTTGTCGCACTTGATGCTTATGGCCCTGTTACAGATAATGCAGGTGGAATAGCAGAAATGGCTGAATTAGATGATAATGTTAGAAAAACTACAGATGCTTTAGATGCAGTTGGTAATACAACTAAAGCAGTTACCAAAGGTTATGCTATTGGTTCAGCTGGGTTAGGGGCTCTTGTATTATTTGCTGCTTATACGGAAGATATCTCTCATTACGGATTAAATATTTCTTTTGACTTATCAAATCCCTACGTTGTAGCAGGTCTTTTGATTGGTGGACTATTGCCATATTTATTTGGTGCTTTAAGTATGACAGCAGTTGGTAGAGCAGCTGGTTCAGTTGTTGAAGAAGTAAGAAGACAGTTTAAAGAGATTCCTGGAATAATGGAAGGTAAAGGAAAACCTGAATATGGAACTTGTGTTGATATTTTAACTAAATCTGCGATTAAGGAAATGATAATACCTTCTATGTTACCAGTTCTGTCGCCAATTATTGTCTACTATGTTATATTTATTATAGCTGATCAGACTGCTGCATTAGCATGTTTAGGCGCATTGTTATTGGGAGTAATTATTACTGGATTGTTTGTAGCGATTAGTATGACAGCAGGTGGTGGAGCTTGGGATAACGCAAAAAAATATATTGAAGACGGTAATCATGGTGGCAAGGGAAGTGAGGCGCATAAAGCTGCAGTTACTGGTGATACAGTAGGAGATCCTTACAAAGATACTGCGGGACCAGCAGTAAATCCTATGATTAAAATTACAAATATTGTAGCATTGCTTTTGTTAGCTTCAATAGCAATATAACTTTTATTGAGTATCTTGTGGTGTAGTACCAACGCCACCAAATATTTGTTCTAATAGACCTTGTTCAATTAATGTATTTGAGGTTTCTTCTTTAACTATATTAATTTCATTTTCATTGTTTAAATTATATTCCGAAAATGATTTAATGGTATCATTTTGATTTAAATTAAAAACAATTAGTTTTCTATCTACGATTTCTTCACTAAAAAAATTTTTTTCTAATTTTTTTTCTGAAAAATATAGATATTTTTTTTCTATAGGATCAATAAAATTTGGTTTTCCTAAAATTTTGATTAAATCATTTTTATTTTGTAATTGGGTAAAATCAATTTCATTATTAAATACTTTGCCCGTATATGTATATTTTTCTGTACAATTTGATAAAAAAAGTATAAAAATGAAAATCAATATTTTATTCAAATTAGTCATTTTATGATTTTACATTATTTAAATTTAAAAGGAAATAACCAAAATAAAGAAGCTTCAATATTGTATTCCAAAATTATCAAAAATGTCAAGGATTTAACAATGAATAAGAATTTATTATTTAATAAGGAATTTAATACCTCTTTTGAGCTTTTAACTTTGCATCTTTTTATTATTTTTTTTATTTTTAATTCAAAATCAAATATTATCAAACAGGAATTGATGAATATATTTATCGAAGATCTAGATATTTCTATTAGAAATACTGGAATAGGGGATGCAAGTATTGGTAAGTATGTAAAAAAATATGTAAAAAAATATTATTTTAGAATAAAAAAATTGGATAAAATATTTAGATCTAAAGATTTTTCTTTATTTAAATCATATATAATTTCAATAAATATCCATGATAAATCTCAAAATCTTAAATTTTTTGCTGAATATTTATATCAATTCATTGATATGAACATATCTAATAATAAAAAATACATAATAACTAATTATAAATTTAATAATTTAAACTAAAAAACCTATTGCAATACTTAAAATTATCAATATTAGAACAATTGAAATGGCAGTACCAAAAAGAAAAACATCATCTTCAAAAAGAAATATGAGAAGATCTCACGATAGAATTAATTCTAAGAATATAATTATTGATAAAGAATCTGGAGAACCAAGATTATCTCATCAATTAGATTCCTCTACAGGTATGTATAATGGGAAAAAGGTTATTTTTAAAAAAGAAAAAGAAAAAGAAAAAGAAAATAATCCTAAATCATAATAGTTTAAATGAATAATAATAATATAACCATTGCAATTGATGCAATGGGAGGTGAAAATTCTCCTTTTAAAACACTCAAGGGATCCGAAATTTTTTTAAATAATAAAAATAATGTATATTTATATATTTTTGGCGATGAAAATATAATCAGGGAAACAATAAGTAAAAACAATATTCAATTATCAAACTATTCTGTAATCAATACTGATGAAAATATAAATGATGAAGATCCAATTTCTATTATAATTAGAAGTAAAAAGAATAGTAGTATTAGAAAGGGTTTAGAATTTATAAAACAAAAACCATTTTCAGGTTTTGTATCTTCTGGCAATACAGGTGGAATAATGACTTTATCTAAATTATCTTTAGGTATGTTAGAAGGAATAGAAAGACCAGCCATCTGTTCTATGATACCAAATAAAAAAAGTTTTTCAATTATTCTAGATTTAGGTGCAAATATAAGCCCCAGTGCAAAAAATCTTTTTCAATTTGCTTTTATGGGTTATTGCTATCATAGTATCATTAAACCTAATATTGAACCTAAAATTTCTTTACTTAATATAGGAACTGAAGATAACAAAGGGAAGGAATATATTCAAGAATGTGCTAACTTAATCAATTCAAGTTTTTTAAAAAAATATTTTATAGGTTATATAGAACCTGATAAAATATTTAGTGGAGAATCTGATATAATGATTACAGATGGGTTTACTGGTAATATGATATTAAAAACAGCTGAAGGATTATCAAATTACATTATGAAAAACTTACAAAATTTATTTAAAAAATCTATTTTAAATAAATTTGCATATAAAATTATTGAAAATGATATTAAGAGACTTAAAGACATAATAAATCCTGAAGAATATAATGGAGCTATGCTTCTAGGAGTAAATGGAATTTCAATTAAAAGTCATGGAAGTGCCAATGCATATGCTTTTTCACAAGCTCTAGAAAACTGTTATAAATTTATTAAAAATGATATTAATAGTAAAATTATCCATCAACTTAATAAAGAATAAATATGTCTAAGAATATAACCAGAGATGATATATCAGAATTCTTATTAAATGAATTTGGTTTATCAAAAAAAGATTGTAGTGATCTTGTAAATGATATTATTGAAGAAATAATTCTAGGTTTAATTAAAGATGATTATGTTAAAATTCATAATTTTGGAACATTTAAAGTTAAATCAAAAAATTCTAGACTTGGAAGAAATCCCAAAACAAAAATAGAAGTAATGATCCCAAGCAGAAAAGTTATATCATTTATTCCAAGCAAACATTTATTAAAAAAAATAAACAAAGAAAATGAATAAAAAGAATTATATTTCTATATCTGAAGTTTCAAAATTACTTAATATAAATACACATGTTATTAGATATTGGGATTCTAATATTGAAGGATTATCAACAAAATTAAATGGTTCAAAAAGAAGATACTTTAATCACTCAAATATAAAGAATTTAAAAATTCTAAAATCTTTGCTTCATACAAATGGTAAATCTCACTATTCTATAATTACTGCTAAAAATATAATGAAAAATAAAAACTTCAATATTAAATCTTATCAAGTAAAAGATGATAAATCTAATACCTTATTCATAGATTCCTTGAATGAAATATCTAATAATCTTAAAAACCTTATAAAATTGAAAATTTGACAATATTTAAGATTGACTTAATTTTATGTAATATATATGTGCTCTTTCATGAAAACTTTTTCTATTAAAAAAGAAAATATTAAAAAAAAATGGATATTAATTGATGCTAAAAATGCAGTTTTAGGTCGTTTAGCTGTAATATCCGCTAATATTTTAAGAGGTAAAAATAAAACTTATTATACGCCAAATCAGGATTGTGGAGATAATTTAATAATTATTAATTCTGATGATGTTATTTTAACAGGTAATAAGTCTGCTAATAAAAATTATTATAAACACACAGGTTACCCAGGTGGTTTAAAAGTAACAAATTCAATTAAATTAAAAGAAAAAGGTAAGTCTTCTGATTTAATCAGACTAGCCATTAAAAGAATGATACCAAATGGTCCATTAGGAAAGAAGCAATTATCTAATTGCAAAATATATAAAAACTCAAATCATCTTCATGAAGCACAAGATCCTATTCATGTTGATATATCAAAAATTAATAAAAAAAATAAAGTAGCTTAAAGTATGAATGAAAATATTGAAGTAAATAATAATGAGGTAAAAAATAATTTAGATTCTAAAGGTAGATCATATGCTACTGGAAAAAGAAAAAACTCTATAGCCAGAGTTTGGTTACAAAAAGGTGAAGGAAAAATATCAATTAATGGTAAAACTATAAAAAATTATTTTTCCAGACCAGTATTACAAATGGTAGTAAATCAACCATTAGTAATTGTTAAAGGTGAAAAATCATTTAACATTAATGCTACTGTTAAAGGAGGAGGTCATTCAGGACAAGCTGGCGCACTAAGACATGGAATTAGTAAGGCTTTAAGTTTATATGATATTAATTTGAGACCACTTTTAAAAAAAGTAGGGTTTTTAACAAGAGACTCAAGAGTAGTAGAAAGAAAAAAATACGGTTTAGCTAAAGCTAGACGTAGTTATCAATTCTCAAAAAGATAATATTTTAATGAATAATAAAATTAACGCAGCCATTTTGGGCTGCACAGGATATACTGGCATTGAATTAATTAAGATTTTATCTAATCATCCTTTTGTAAATATTGAATATTTAGGAAGTCAGAATAATAGCGGAAAAAATATTTCAAATTTTTATAATTTTAGTAATAATTTAAAAAAATTACCTATAATCAAAGATTTAAAAAGTCTACAATTTGAAAATTATGACATTGTTTTTTTAGCTTTGCCTCACAATGTATCTCAGAATATTATTAAAGATAATTTTAATAAAACTAAAATAATTGATTTATCTGCAGATTTTAGATTAGATGATAAAATAATATATAAACAAAATTATAACGTTGATCATAAATGTTCAGAAATATTAAAAGATTTTGTTTATGGTTTATCAGATATATATTATGATAAAATAATAGATTTTAATAATATAGCAGTACCTGGTTGTTATCCTACATCAGTATTAATTCCATTAATACCTTTGGTAAAAAATTCTCTCATAACAACTGAAAATATAATTATTGACTCTAAATCTGGATATAGTGGTGCTGGCAAAAATTATAAATTAGATAATTTAATTAAAGATAATAAATTTAATTTTTATAATTATAATACTAATCAACACAGACATATTTGCGAAATAAAACAAGAATTAAAAAAAAATACAGATAATGAAATTATTATTTCTTTTAATCCTCATATATTACCTATTTTTAGAGGAATGATGTCAACTATATATTGTGATATTTCAAATGGATATTCTAAAAAACAAATTTATGACTTTTTAAAAGATCATTTTAACAATAGTCCTTTTGTAAAAGTTTTGACAGAAAATGAACCAGCAGATTTTTTTTCAATTATAAATACTAATAATTGTTTGATAAAATTATTTAATCATAACTCAAATCAAAGAATAATTATTGTAAGTATGATTGATAATTTAATAAAAGGTGCAAGTGGTCAAGCTGTACAAAATATGAATATAATTCATAAATTTGATTTAAAAAATGCTTTAATTTGATTATGAAAAAATATTTAATTATTATATTTCTATTATGTTTATCATGTAGCTATCCTGATATAGATACTGTGCCTGAATTTGAAAAAATGGAAATATCAGAGGATTCTTGATATAATATAAGCTAATGAAAAATATTAATATTGCAATAGCTGGTTTAGGGACAGTAGGTTCTAATTTAATTAATTATATTAATAAAAATAAAAAATTTATTTTTTCTAAGAGTGGAATAGATTTTAATATAATTGCAATATCTGCTTTAAATAAAAATAAAAAAAGATTATTTGATATTACTGAATATATTTGGGAAGATAATCCTATAGATCTTTTAAATCATAAGATTGATGTTTTAATAGAATTAATTGGAGAAGAAAAAGGTATTAGTTTTGAACTAATTAAAAGTGCATTAAATAAGAAAATTCACGTAATTACAGCAAACAAAGCTTTATTAGCTAAAGAAGGTAATGAATTATTTGTTCTAGCAAATAAAAATAAAATCATGTTACTTTTTGAAGCAGCTGTTGCAGGAGGTATTCCAATTATTAAAATACTACATCAATCTATAAATTTACACAAAATTAGTAAAATTTCCGGAATATTAAATGGAACTACAAATTATATTCTCTCTGAAATGAATAATAAAAATATTGAATTTAAAGATGCACTTAAAGAAGCTCAAAATTTAGGATTTGCAGAATTAAATCCAAAAAATGATATTGAGGGTATTGATTCAGCTCATAAATTAACATTACTTTGTGTCTTATGTTTTGGCTCTACATTTAATTTTAATTTTATAAATTACAGAGGTATATCAAATTTATCAGTTCAAGATTTAAAATTTGCAAATAAACTTGGATATAAAATAAAACTAATATCAAAAGCAGAAAAGTTCCAAGACAAAATTTTAGCTACTGTAGAACCAATGCTAATTAAAAATGATAGTAAACTTGCAAATGTAAATGGAGTTTTTAATGGTATAGAAATTGTTACAGATCAATTAGAGACATTATTCTTAGAAGGTGAAGGGGCTGGAGGCATTCCAACAGCAAGTTCAATAATCTCAGATTTAACTATGATTGCAGATCTTAAAAATAATGACTTACAAACAATTGATATAAATAAACTAAATCATTATGACTTTTTGGATTATAACAATCAAAATTCTTCATTTTATTTAAAATTTATTGTTAAAGATATTCCTGGAGTATTAGCAAAAATAACAACTACATTTAATTTTAAGGATATTTCTATTGAGACAATTTTGCAATTACCAGATACTGAGTCTGAAGATAATAATGTGCCAGTAATTATTACTACACATGAAACAAACTATAAATTTCTATCATCTTGCATCAAAGAGCTAGAAAAGTCTGATTTCTTAGTTTCTAAAGTTGTAATTTTAATGATTAGTAAAAATTAATATATTTTGAAATCAAATATATCATTGCTTGGCAACAAATGGGTTCTTTTAGAATCAGATGAAAGAACTACTTTAATGATTTCTCAAAGATATTCCATTTCGCCTACATTATCAAAACTATTGATCAATAGAGAGATCAATGAAGAAACAATAGAACAATATTTAAACCCAGATTTATATAGAGATTTACCTAATCCTTTTAAATTAAAAGATATGGATAAATCAATAAACAGAATAATAACTGCAATTGAAAATAATGAAAAAATTGGGATTATAGCAGACTACGATGTTGATGGTGCAACATCTTCAGCAATTTTATCAAAATTTTTTCATTCAATTAAAATTAAACCTCTAATTAAAATTCCCAATAGATTAACTGAAGGTTATGGACCAAATAATAGAATAATGAATGATTTTATTGAAGATAATATAAATTTAGTTTTTTCATTAGATTGTGGGACTAATGCTTTTGAAATTTTTAATAATTCTAAATATAAACATTTAGATATAATCATTGTTGATCATCATATTAGTGAAAGTTATTTTCCAAACGTGTATTCAATTATAAATCCAAATAGATTTGATGAAAAAGGCGAATATAAAAATCTTGCAGCAGTAGGAGTTACGTTTATGCTTTTACTTGGTTTAAGAAAGAAATTAAGAGATATCAATTTTTTTAAAAAAAATCATTTAAAAGAACCAAATCTCTTATATTATCTAGATTTAGTGGCCCTAGGTACAATATGCGATATTGTAGTTCTAAAAGATTATAATAGGTTATTTGTAAATAAGGGATTAGAGATAATTAAGAAGAGAAATAATATTGCTATCAATACATTAATTGATGATTCAAATTTATTTAGAGAGCCTAAAGCTTCAGATCTGGGATATATAATTGGACCAAAATTAAATGCAGCTAGTAGAATAGACAATTCAAACTTGGCATTTAAAATTTTAATTTCTAATAATATTTCTGATATCCAATCAATCTCAAGAAAATTAACTATATTTAATGAAAAAAGAAAATTAATTGAAAATCAAGTTTATGAAAAATGTTATTCAAAAGCTATTAAAAATAAAAACAAAAAAATTATTATTGTTCACGAAGAAGATTTACATTTAGGAATTTTAGGAATAGTTGCTAGTAGGCTTGTAAAAGAATTTTCAAAACCAGTAATTATTATTTCATTTTTAAATAATTTAGGTGTAGGATCAGCAAGATCAATTGAAAATTTTAATTTATTCAATTTATTGGATCAAGCAAAAAAACAAAAAATTCTAATAAGTAGTGGTGGCCATGAGATGGCTGGTGGTTTAAAAATTGATAAAAAACATCTTAAAAAATTTATTAACTTTACTGAAGAATTTATATCTAAATTCGATAATATCTATCAAGAAAAATTAATTTATTGTGATAATATTATATTAACAGAAAATGTTAACGAATTTCTTCTTGAAGATATTGAAAAATTAGAACCTTTTGGCAATGGTAATTTAGAACCAAAATTCATAATTAAAGATATAAAAATTGATTTTGTTAAAAAAATTAAAAACAAACATCTATTATTAAATATTTCTCATTCTAATAGCAATCATATTAAAGGAATTTGCTTTAATTCCATTAATCAATCTTTAGGTGATAATCTTTTAAATTATAAGAATAAAAAAATCGATATTCTTTGCTCTATAACAAAGGAGTATTTCCAAGGGTCTTCAAAACCTCAAATAATTATTTATGATGCTATTATTTCAAATTAATATATTTGAAAATTTATTTAAATTAAATTATAAGCTAAAATGTTCCTGACCCCTTCGTCTATCGGTTAGGACATCAGGTTTTCATCCTGAAAAGAGGGGTTCGATTCCCCTAGGGGTCGCCAATTAATAACTCTGTTATTTTAATTCTTTTCTATCTTTAAAATTTTTTAAACTTCCTGGATTTATTAATGAACTTAAATTATCAATTTCTTCATTATTTACAATTTTCTTAACAGTTAATTCTACGATTTTACCATTTTTTGTTTTAGGTATATCATCTACTTGAAGTATAAATTTAGGAACATGTTTTGGTGATAATTCAGTTTTGATTTTATATTTTATTAAATCTTTCATTTTATTATCCAATATTTTTTTTGCATTTAATTTTATAAATAAAATCACTCTGCTATCTTCGTTTTTATTTTGTTCAACAACTATACTTTCATTTATGTTTTTTATATTTTCAACTACTCTATATATCTCAGCAGTACCTATTCTAACTCCTCCTGAATTAAGAGTTGAATCAGATCTTCCAAATATAATAATTCCTTTATTTTTAGTTATTTTTGCAAAATCTCCATGATGCCAAATATTTTTATATTTATTAAAATATGATTTTTTGTATTTATTATTATTCATATCATTCCAGAAGAATAATGGTTTAGACGGAAAAGTTGACACACAAGCTAATTCCCCTTTTTTATTTTGGATAGATTTCCCATCTTTATTTAAAACTTTTACATCCATACCAAGTCCCTTACATTGAATTTCACCAGAAAAAACTGGATTATTTGGATTACCTAATACAAAGCAAGACACTATATCAGTGCCACCACTAATTGAGGTCAAATGTACTTTCTTTTTAATATTTTTATATACGTATTCAAAGGTTTCCGGAAGGAGTGGAGAACCAGTAGAAGCTAAAGTTTTAAGTTTAGATAAATCAAATTTTTTTTTAATCATAGTTTTATTTTGTTTTAATGTATCTAAATATTTAGCACTTGTACCAAAAAAAGTGATTTTTTCTTTTGAAATTATTTCAAATAAACAATCCATCTTTGGAAAAAATGGAGAACCATCATATAAATAAATGGTAGCATTTGCGGATAATGCACTTACAAGCCAATTCCACATCATCCATCCACATGTAGTAAAATAAAATATTTTATCAGAGGGTTTGATATCACAGTGAATAATTTGTTCTTTTTTATGTTGAATTAATGAACCTCCAGCACCGTGAACTATGCATTTAGGTTCTCCAGTAGTTCCACTAGAAAAAAGTATATATAGTGGTGTATTAAAAGGAAATTTTTTATACAAAATTGAATTTTTGTTATTTTTTATTAAGTCAATCCAATTGTGATATTTAAAATTAACTTTATATTCTTTTTTATTAAGTAGATATGGAATAATAATAACTTCTTTAACACTTTTTATATTATCCAAAATTATATCTATATTTTTTAAAGTATTAATTTTTTTATTATTATAATAATAATAATCAGTAATTATTAAAATTTTTGGTTTAATTTGTTTAAATCTATCTATAATAGCTTTAGGTCCAAAATCAGCAGAACATGAAGACCATATCGCACCAATTTTGGCAGCTGCTAAGAAAGAAATAATAGTTTCAGGAATATTAGGAAGTATTGCAGCAATTCTATCACCTTTTTTAACATTTTTTGATATATAAAAAAATGATAAACTATCAACTAACTCTTTTAATTTATGCCAAGATACTTTTCTATTTTTTTTATTTTCTGAATAAAAAACTATTGCATCATCATTATTATTCTTCTGGATCAAATTTTCTGTGTAATTTATTTTAGATTTATAAAAAAATGTAGATTTAAATATATTTTTTTCATTATTAATAATTTTTTTGTGAATTTTTCCTTTAATTTTAGAAAATTTCCAAATTGACTCCCAAAATTTTTCTTTGTTCTTTACACTCCATTTATGAAGTAATTCGTAGTTTTTGTATTTATATATTTTATTTTTTTTTAAAAAATTTATATATTTTGTTAAGTTTGTATTTGTTGAAGTAGGACTCCATAATTTTTTATCTTTCATCAAAGATATTTTAATTATTTTTTGTTTTTATCTTAATAATTATATCTACATTGTGAAGATTTAAACAAGCTGGTATTTCAGGAACATTAAAATCTATATTAATTTTGTTATGAGGAATATCAATAATTTTATTTTCATCTTCTATGTATAAATGATAATGTTGTTTATTATTAGAGCAATAAATTGATTTATTTTGATCAATA
Organism: Alphaproteobacteria bacterium MarineAlpha5_Bin9; assembly: GCA_002937895.1. GTDB lineage: Bacteria > Pseudomonadota > Alphaproteobacteria > HIMB59 > PTKV01. The sequence continues at coordinate 11,879 of PTKV01000018.1, forward strand.
ATTACTTCTTTTAATAGCCCTAATTTACAAAATTGTTTTAATGTATTGTATATTGTAGCTAGGGATATCTTTCTTTCTTGTTTTCTAACTTCCTCATAGAGCTCTTCTGCTGTTATGTGTTTATTTCCCTTTTCAAATAAAATTTTTGATAGCACCATTCTTTGTTTTGTAGGACGAATATTGTGACTTTTTAATTTTTTAATAGCTAAATTATAATTGCTTAGAGGATTAAAAGGTTGAATTTTTTTTAACATTTTTTAAATAGATTATATAATTAATAATATGATTAAATATATATTTTCTATAATTTTCCTATATATTTTTATAGGTATTATACTTTTTTTTATTCAAAGAAAAATAACTTTTAATATTTCAAGAAAAATTCCTAAAAATCCATCTTTATATGACCTTTCTAATGTTAAAAAAGTATTTATAGACACCTCTGATGGAATTAAACTTTTAGCATGGTATTCAAAACCTTCCTTAATGAATTACCCTGTGCTAGTTTATTTTCATGGTAATTCATATGATATTGGAGAGAGGGCTTATAGAATAAAAAGATATATTGATAGAGGATGGGGCGTATTATTATTATCATGGAGAGGTTATAGTGGAAATGAAGGAAAACCAACTGAAAAAAATTTATATATTGATGGTAAATCTGCTTTAGACTGGCTAAATTATAAAGGTCATAAGGATGAAACTATTGTTTTATATGGCGAGTCTCTTGGAACAGGTGTAGCAGTTGAAATTGGAACATGTAAAAAATATAAATCAATTATTTTAGAAGCTCCTTTCACTTCAATACCTGATATAGCAAAATTAAAGTATCCAATTTATCCTGTAAAATTATTTAGTTTAGATAAATTTGATAATTATAGTAAAATTGATAAAATATTATCACCTCTTTTAATAATACATGGAAAAAAAGATGAGGTTATTCCATATGCTCATAGTGTTAAATTATTTAAAAAGGCAAAAGAAAGAAAGAAGCATGTTTCTATTGACGAAGCTATACATAACAATTTATATGATTTTAACATTGATAAAGAAGTAATAAATTTTAATTTATAAATATGGAAGTAAATTTAACAACATCTTATGTAGGAATTTTAAGCTTAATTACGTTTGTAATAGCATACGCTGTTGTAATGGCTGAAGAATTTAGTCATTTAAGAAAATCAAAACCTGTTATTTTATCTGCTGCTGTTATATGGGCAATAATAGCATTTCATTTTTCAACAAATAAAGAATTCTCTCATGAAATAGAACATGCTTTAGAACATAATATATTAGAATTTGCTGAACTTTTTTTATTCCTTTTGGTTGCAATGACTTATATTAATTCACTTGAAGAAAGAAGAGTATTTGATGTAGTTCGTTTCCATCTTACATCAAGAGGTTTTAGTTTTCGCCAATTATTTATTTTCACTGGTATTATAACATTTTTTCTTTCACCAATAGCTGATAATTTAACTACAGCACTTGTTATGTGTTCAGTTTTAATGGCTTGTGGTAAGGGTAATTCTAAGTTCCTATCAATAGGATGTATTAATATTGTCGTTGCCGCCAATGCCGGAGGAGCTTATAGTCCTTTTGGTGATATTACTACATTAATGGTTTGGCAAGCTGGTATTGTTGAATTTTTTACATTTTTTAAAATATTTTTTCCTTCAGTTATCAATTATGTAATACCAGCAGCTATTATGTATTTTTTTGTCCCTGATGAGAAGCCAAAAGTTAGTACTGATAAAGTATATATGAAAAGAGGTGGTAAGGTTATTATTTTTTTAGGTCTTTTTACTATATTTAGTGCAGTAAACTTTCATAATATTTTGCACTTACCCCCAATGCTTGGAATGATGTTTGGTCTAGGATTATTAGGAATTTTTTCTTTTTATTTAAAGATTACTCATAATATTAAAACTGAAGAACAAAAATTTGATTTTTTTAAAAAAGTTTCTAGAGCTGAATGGGATACATTACTTTTCTTTTTTGGTGTAATTTTAAGTGTTGGTGGCTTAGGCTTTATTGGATATTTATCTTTAGTTTCTGAATTTTTATATGATGGTCTTGGTCCAACATTGGCAAATTCTATTGTTGGAATTTTATCTGCAATAGTTGATAATATTCCTGTTATGTTTGCAGTAATTACTATGCGACCAGAAATGTCTATTGATCAATGGCTTTTAGTCACTTTAACTACTGGAGTAGGAGGAAGCTTGCTTTCTATTGGATCTGCTGCAGGAGTAGCTCTAATGGGTCAAGCAAGAGGTTATTATACTTTTTTTGGACATCTTAAATGGACACCTGTTATTTTTATTGGTTATATAGCTAGTATTTATCTTCATGTGTTAATGGCAGGTTTATCTTTATAATTAAAGTTATCAATTACAAAATATAAAAATATACTAATAAATAAAATTAGTCCTGCTACAAAAGATGCTTCGTCAAATCGATAAACTGAAATTAATTTATATAAATAAGATGGTAGTGTTTCAAAATTTTGATCTTTAAAAAAAGAAATAATAGTAAAATCTCCAAAAGTAATTATTGTAGAAAAAGATAAAACATAGAGTAAATTTTTTTTAATCAAAGGTAATAATATTTTTACATAATCAATTGTATTTATCCTGTATGAATATTTAATATCCTCATAATTTAAATAAATATTTTTTAAATTATTGAATAGAATTAATATTGAAAATGGAATTAAGAAAATGCAATTTATTAAGATTATTACAAAAAATTTAATTATGATTATATATCTTAATTCTTGAAGAATTATGAAATATCCTAAGCTAAAAATAATTGGAGAAATGATTATAATTGAAGAACTCAAAAGAAATAATACTTGCTGAAAAAAAACATTTTTATGATTTAAAACTAGTAAGATTGTAATAATAAATCCAAATATACTAACTATAAATCCAGTTATAATAGCAATTATAAGTGAATTATATAAAGCTTTAATAAAATTAATATCTAAAAAAATATTATAAAAAATATTATTAAAAAAATTAATAAAAATTAATATAATTGGTGAAAATAAAAACAAACTAAATGATAAAATTGTAACAAAATCAAATACTTTTACTAATCTAATATCTTTATGTGGGTGCACAAAAATATGAATGTCAACTTCAAAAAAGTTAGACCCTTTTAAATTATAAAAGCCTATAAATACAAAAAAAATACAAATAATAATTTGAATAAAACTCAAAATAATTGCTTTATTAAAATTTAATTCATACAATGCATATTGATAAATTGCCACTTCAATGGTTGAATACATAGGTCCGCCACCTAAAGCCATAACTATTGCAAAACTTAAAAAACATATTGAAAAAATAATTGCAAATGTTGTAAAGAAATTTTGTTTTATAAATGGAATCTCTAAATTGATTATATGAGCAAGATACGGTAACCTAATAGAATTTGATATTTCATAATATTTTAATGGTATATTATTTAAATTGTTAAAAAAAAGTCTAGTTGCAAAAGGTGTATTTAATAAAACATGGGCAATTAATATTGCTTTAATACCATATATTGTTTCAATAGAAAAAAAATTATAAAAATTAAAATAGACATTTATAAATCCATTATTGCCAAAAAGTTTAATAACAGAATAAACTATTAAGATTGATGGCATTACGAAAGAAAATCCACATAATGAAATTACAAATTTAACAATTTTGTTATTTTTATGTCTGTTTAAAGATAGTGATAAAGGTATTGCTAAAAGACAGCTTATTAATGCAGATAAAAAAGCTTGATATAAGGAAAAATAAATTAATCTGTGGGTATAGTTATTTTTTAAAAAAATAATTATTGAATTTAAATCATAATTAATTTTTAAAAAAATTCCTATAAAAGGTAAAGTTAAAACTATACCAAAAAAACCTAATACTGAATAATTATATCTATTGTACAATTTTTTTTAAGATGCGTTAAGCCATTCTTCGATCCAATCATCTTTTTGTGCATTAATTATTTTAGGATCTAAATATAATACCTTAGGTATTTCAAGTTTATTGAATGCTTCTGGAAGATTGTCAATGTTAGTAACTGGATACATTATATTTGTAGAAGGTATAATTGATTGAAAATCATTAGTGATCATAAAATTAAGAAATTCATTAGCCAGTTTTTTATTTTTTGATTTTTTTAAAATACCAGCAAATTCTATAGAAATATAATTACCTTCTTCAAAAATAGCTGCTGAAATGTCATAATTATTTTCAAACATAATATGTGCAGCTGGAGAAGTGCTATAACTTAATACAATATCAGCCTCTCCTCCCATAAAAAAATTATAATAAGAATCTGTCCAGCCTTTAGTTACTGAGATAATTTTTTTGTTTAACTTTTCCCACTCTTTATATGCATCTTCTCCATAAATTGCCTTCATCCATGTTAATAAACCCAATCCTGGAGTGGATGTTCTTGGATCTTGAATCACTATACGTGCTTTAGTATAATTTATTAATTCATTCATTGATTTTGGAGGATTTTTAAATAGTTTATTATTATAAACAAAAGCAAAATAACCATAATTATAAGGGATAAACTTTTTACTATTCCATTTAATTGGTATAGATATTTTATTTTCTAAATTATCTATCGAGTGTATGGTAAACAAATTAGATTTATCGGCTTCATAAAATAAGTTCATGTCTAAACCTAATACTATATCTGCTTTAGTTGCAGAACCTTCCAGCAATATTTTATTTAAAAGTGTTGCAGAACTATCAACAGCTATAAATTCTATTTCAGTATTAAAATTTTCTTCAAATTTTTTTTCAATTATTGGCCCCGGTCCCCATTCAGAAATAAATGAGTCATAAGTATAAATTGTAAGTTTTTGAGCTTTTAATGATAATGATATTAATAAAAAAAAGATAAAATAAATAATTAATTTCATTTTTTCCTCCGCTGGCATTATCCAGATCAGGTTAAGAGGGTATAAATCTCAGCATTTAAGCACCCCTAATAAATAATAAAATAGCTTAAATTAATCAAAATTAAAAGTAATTAATTGTGTTTAATTATATTATCATTATAAGGCTGATTACACGGGGAGTAGCGCAGCCTGGTAGCGCACCTGGTTTGGGACCAGGGGGTCGAAGGTTCGAATCCTTTCTCCCCGACC
>PTKV01000019.1 GCA_002937895.1 Alphaproteobacteria bacterium MarineAlpha5_Bin9
GGGGAGTAGCGCAGCCTGGTAGCGCACCTGGTTTGGGACCAGGGGGTCGAAGGTTCGAATCCTTTCTCCCCGACCACAAATTATCTTGCTTTTATTTTTGTCTTGTTTAATTTATATTTATGGGAATTGTTTTTAAAATTTGTATTACCAAAAAATCAGGTAATAAAATGGAGGATTTAAAATCTATTGATTTAATTGAAAATAAGGGGATTGTTAAAGATAGATATTTTTCTGAAGCTAGTCAAAAAGATACTCAAATTACGTTAATTGAGAAGGAAGAAATAGATTATTTTAACAAAATTTCTAATTCGTCAATTGATTACATTGATTTTAGAAGAAATATAATAACTTATGGAATTGCTTTAAATAATTTAATAGGCTATAAAATTAAGATAGGTGAAGTTATTATTTTAGTTCATCGTTTGTGTGATCCATGTAAATATTTACAAGATTCTTTAAATCAAAATAATCTAGTTAAAAATTTGATAAAAAGAGGTGGAATCAGAGGTGAAATTATAAATTCAGGAATAATTACTGTTGGAAATAAAATTATAACAGTTAACTAATAGTAAAAAAAAGTGATTAAAAAAAGCAATTATAAAAAAAAAGCATTATTAATACTGCATCAAGAAAGATCAAGGCCTGGTGATATTGGTAGTAAATTAATACAAAGAGGTTTTTCATTAGATATTAAAAGACCTTGTATGGGTGAAAAACTTCCAGAGAACATGGATGATCATGATTTAGCAATTATTTTTGGTGGACCTATGAGCTCAAATGATTGCAATTTAGAATTTATAAATTATGAAATTGAATGGATCAATGTTGCATTAAAATCAAATAAACCTCTATTAGGTGTTTGTTTAGGTGCACAATTAATTGCGAAAAATTTAGGAGCAAAAATTAATAAACATAAAAATGATATATCTGAAATAGGTTTTTTTAAAATTTTACCGACAGAATTTGGTAGTGATTTATTTAAAGATCAAAAAATTTTTTTCCAATGGCATACTGAAGGTTTTCAATTGCCTTATGAATGTAAACTGTTAGCTAAGGGAATAAATTTTCAAAACCAAGCTTTTAAATATAAAAATTCATATGCAATACAGTTTCATCCTGAGGTAAATTTAGGTTTGCATTTACTTTGGTTATATTATGTTTCTTTATATTCACCTCATCGATTAAGGGCTAGAGGAGCTCAAAGTATAATAAAACAAATAAGTTTAAGATTAAAATATAATAAACCAATTAGTAGTTGGCTTGATTATTTCTTTGATAATTATTTATTAAAAACTATTTAAATTATTGTTTATCATTTTTTACTTTTAACAAAATTATTAATCCTATTAAAAACAATATTAATAAAGAAGCCATTCCCATTTTTGGAGACTTAAAAATATAAGATACTGTTCCATACATAACTGGACCTATAAAAGCAGTTACTTTACCAGAAAATGAATAAAATCCAAAAAATTCATATTTTTTTTCATTTGGAATATTTTTGGCAAAATATACTCTACTTGCTGATTGAATTGGTCCAAAAAAAGAACTTAAAATTATAGCTAAAATAATAAATTGTATTTTTACATTAATAAATAAAATTATAGTACTTATTACAAATATAATACTTAAAGATAATACTATAACATTTTTTGAACCTAAATTTTTTTCAATGAAAGAAAAAACCCAACTACCAATACCAGCTGCTAAGTTTGTACCTATACCTAATAAAATTATATCAGAAGTATCCATTCCGAAAACTATTGTTGCATAAATTGCTGCAACAGCAAATATTGCGTTGATTCCATCCATATAAAATAATCTTGAAATTAAAAACCAAAGTAAATTTTTATATCTTGAAATATTTTTCAAAGTAAAAATTATTTGTTTTAATGAATCTTTAAAATTTAGATAATTATTTAATATATTTTGTTTTTTTTCTTTAAAGGTTATAAATAATGGAATAGAAAAAATCAAAATCCATAAACCAGTTATTGGAAAGCTTATTCTTATATGTTCATAATTTTCTTTATTTAAATTTAAAACATTTCCTTCAGGTAATAAAAAAATTGCATAATATGAAATGAATATAATAACTGTTCCAATATACCCAAGTCCCCAAGACAAACCTGAAATTTTTGCATAGTTTTCTTCAACTGCAATAACTTTTAATTGGCCATTATAAAAAATTTGTGAAATTTCATATGATAAATTACCAATAAATATAAATAGCAATAATATAAATATATTTAATCCGTTAATAGGATGTGTAAACCAAAATAAAAAACATATAATGCTATAAATTAAAGTTGTGATTATTAGCCAATTCTTTGATTTTTGTGATTGATCGGACATACTTCCAAAAATTGGGCTCATTAGTGCAGCTACCAAACTTGATATTCCTATTGTCCAAGTCCAATATAATGTTCCTATATGTGGATTTGATGATAATACATCAACGAAATACCTTGAAAATACGAAAGTAATTATCATAGCTGACCAGGCTGAATTTGCCCAATCATAAAAAGCCCATGATAATTTTAGTCCAATTTTTTTAGTTTTTTCCATAAATAAAATATTTTATATTTTTTATTATCAATTTATATAGTTATGCAATAAAAATGAAATGTTTATAGGTATACTATCTTAATAAATTAATAATATGTATTTTTTTAGAAAATATTCAGATCAAATAACTGGATATCTATTTATATTCCCCGCAGTATTTTTAATTACTATATTTGGTATTTTCCCAGTTTTTTTTGGTATTTATATGAGTTTTCATAAATGGAAAGTTTTTAAAGGAAGATTTCTAGGATTTGAAAATTACTATAAAATACTAGGAGATATTAGCTCCTTCTTTTTATTTGTTTTAGGTTTATTAATCTTAATTTTTTCATATTGGTTATGGAGTGAATTTAAAGAAAGAATTAAACACAAAGCAATTTTTTTTATTTCAATTTTATTATTAGTTTTAATTGCTTTTTTTATTATTAATTCAAGCTGGTCTAATATGTTAATATTAGGTGATGAAGATTTTTTAAATTCATTAATTTATACATTTTATTATTCTTTTTTTACTATAACTTTAGAGGTTGGCTTAGGATTAATTATAGCATTTGCTCTTTATCAAAAATTAAAAGGCAAGCAATTTTTCCAAATGATTCTTCTTTTCCCCTATATTACCCCAGCAGTTATGGGAGCAGCTGTTTTTTTTATTATTTTTGGAAAAGCTGAAAATTCTTTGTTAAACGAGTTTATAGGTTTATTTGGATACGATCCACAGTTATGGTTATTTGATAAAAGACCAATTACAGAAGTTTTATTTGGTGTAAAAATTAATGGTTTTTTAGCAGGTCCTAGTCTTGCTCTTACTTCAGCTATTATATATGGCATCTGGTCTTATACTGGTTACTATGCAATCATATTATTAGCAGGATTATCAATTATTCCAACCGAATTATACGATGCAGCCAAATCAGAAGGAGCTTCTAGATGGCAAATTTTTATTAAGATAACTATACCTCTATTAACCCCGATAATATTTTTTTTATTATTAACTGGCTTCATTAATACTTTTCAGGCTTTTAATCATATTTTCATTATGAAAACTTCATCTGCAGGGAGTACCATGAATGTTGTTACAATAGAAATATTCGATCATTTTTGGGATAGAGTAAAATTTGGATATGCTGCAGCTGAAGCAGTTGTGCTATTTATATTGTTAAATGTATTAGCGATATCTCAATATGTTTTATTTAGAAAAAGATTAAATTATGAATAAATTTTTATATTCAGAAAACAAAATTCCTTATTTAATTTTGATAATCATTTTTATCATTTCAATTTATCCTTTTTTTTATATGATTTCAACATCCTTAATGACATCTGGTGAAGCTACTAATCAATATTTATTTCCAAAAAAATTAATTTTTAAAAATTATTTTGAAGTTTGGACTTCTAATAATTTTCAGCAATATACAATCAATAGTTTGATTATCGCATCAATTACAGTTTTTGGTATTTTATTTACTAGTATTCCAGCTGCATATTCCTTTGCAAGAATTGATTTTCCTTTTAAAAATATTATTTTTTATTTTTTACTAATTTCTCTTATGATACCAGAAATTATAATGCTCTTACCTCATTTATTAATAATTAGAGGGGACATTTTCCCTTTACCTTTTGGATCTTCATGGATGAATACTTTAAAAGGTTTAACAGTGCCTTTCATGGGTAATATTTTTGTAATTTTTTTATTAAGACAATATTTTAAAAAAATTCCTAAGGAATTATGGGATGCTGCAAAAATGGATGGAGCTACTCATTTATATTTTTTATATAAAATTGTTATACCAATAAGTTTGCCTATAATAGTAACAGTTAGTTTATTTTCTTTTATTTTATCTTGGAATGCTTTTGCATGGCCTCTCCTTATATTAACCAAAGATGACTGGTTTCCTGTAACAGTTTCAATTTATGGCTTCATTAGAGAAGTAGGGCCTAATTTTAATCTTTTAATGGCTGCCTGTGTTATATCTATTTTACCAATACTTACGCTATATTTCTTTACTCAAAGATTATTTCTTGAGAGTATTTCTAATTTTGGTCTTAAACAATAATGTGCATAAAATTTAAATTTAATTGTAATAAATTTATAATAAGTGTGTATTATTTAAATATTTTTTGGTGGTGAAATATGAGAAAATTATTTTTATTTATTATTTTTAGTTTATTTTCAATTCAAATAAATGCTGGTGGTCATATTACTGAATCAGCGATTGAAAATGCTAATCCAGTTGGTCAAGAAATTAATTTTTGGGTTCAATATTCTGATGAGAGATTAGATGCCATGACAGCTAGAGCTCAAAGATTTGAGGCTGAAACTGGAATTAAAGTAAATGTAGTATACAAAGGTCATTATGGAAAAGTGCAATCTGCTATGATGACTGCAGCTGGCACTTCTGATATTGGTGACGTAGCAAGAGGATATGGTAATGCAGCAGCTGATATGTATATGATTGGTGCAGCACTAGATCAAAAACCTTTTGCTAATAGTGCTAAATGGGGAGTAACCCAAGATGATATTAATGACTGGGGAGCAAACTGGACTGTTGGTTTTTCTCCTTATTTTGATACTATTCCAAAATTGCTACATGAAGTTGGTAAATCTCTTGAGTTAATTTATTACAATAAAGATTGGTTAAATGAATTAGGTATGAGTGAACCAGAAACACCTGCACAATTTGCTGAAGTTGCTTGTGCTGCTACTAATAGCACATTTAGTGGTAGAGTAGGTGATACTCCGAGCTTAGGATATGAAATTGATACTGATGCTAGTAATTTTGCTGCATGGGTATTTGCTCATGGTGGTGATGTTTTTGATTATAATTCGGGGCAATATAGTCTTAATAGTGTTGAAGCTATTGCAGCAATGGAATTTATTCAAGGTATGTCAAATAAAGGATGCGCTCAGGTAACTAGAGGTAAATATAGTGATCAACAATATTTAGGTCTAGGATCAGTTATGTTCTCAGCTGGATCTACTTCTGGAATAACTTATTATCAAAAAGCAATTGAGGAAGGTTATAATGGTCAGTGGGAAGTAACTAAAGTTCCTCATACAACATCAGTGCCAGTTCTAAATTTGTATGGAGGCGGTCTGATCATGGGAGATACAGGTGACATAAACAGAATGGTTGCTGCTTATCAGTGGATGAAATATATATCAAATACTGAAAATTCCGCTGTATGGTCAACAGAGAGTGGATATGGATTTGTTAGGGCTTCTTCTGGAAATCATCCGTTAATTCTAGAGAAAAGAAATTCATTACCTCAGTATGATCGTTCGCTAAGTTTTATTCAATATGGCAAGGGTGAACCTTCTGTTCCAGGATATTATTCTGTTAGAGGAGAGATAGAAGAAGCATATGCGGCAATTATTAATGGAGAAGATATTATATCAACATTAAATAAATTAAATGATGAAGCAAATGATATTTTAGCTGATTCTATTGCTCAATAAATTTAAATAATATAAAAAAGGAGGGGTGAATTTATCACCCCTTTTTTTATGATTGTAGTTTGTTCTCTATCTGATTTTAAAAATGTTTCAGAAAGCATTAAACCTTCTCATGCTATTTCAGTTATTGACCCTGGTTTTGAACCCGAAACCCCTAATGGAATCAAGCATCATCTTAAATTAGGTTTTGATGATATAGTTAGTATAAGTGACAAAGGCCCTTTGTATAGATTACCTGGAGATGTCAATCCAAAAAAACAAACTTTATTTTCAGAATTAAATGCAAATTCTGTAGCATCTTTTTTGAAAACTTGGAAAAATGATACAAATATTGTCATTCATTGTTGGTGTGGAGTTTCAAGATCTATGGCAACCGCAACATACTTAATGTGTAGCATAGATAGCTCTAATATCGATAGAAATATTAGGTATATTAGAAGTATAGCACCTCATGCAAATCCAAATAAACTTATGCTTTCTTTCTATGAAAATATATTAAATACTAATGGAGAAATTTCTTCCTCTTTTAATAAATATCCATATTCTCGCAGCTATGATTGTGAAATTAATTTTGCACCCATTACTATTTTTGATATTAATGAAATGAAATTATTTAAATGAAAGAATATGTAAGAACAATATTGGATTATCCTTTAAAAGGAATTAAATTTAGAGATATTACAACTTTACTTCAAGATTCAAAATTATTTTCTCAGGTAATTACTGAAATGACTAATCCTTGGAAAGATAAAAAAATTGATGCAATACTAAGTATTGAATCAAGGGGATTTATAATGGCAGGAGCAATTGCTTACAATCTCAATACCGCTTTTATTCCTTTAAGAAAACCTGATAAATTACCTGGAGACACTTATAAAGTAAAATATACCCTTGAGTATGGAAGTACCGAAATGCATATTCATAAAGATGCATTAGATAATCATAAAAACTTACTTATTATTGATGACCTTTTAGCAACTGGTGGCACAGCAATTGCTGCTTTAGACTTAATTGATAAATTTAATAATAAAAATATTATTGGAGCAGGATTTATTATAAATCTTCCAGATTTAAATGGTGAAAAACTTCTAAAAAAACGTGGAATTAATATTCATTCACTTATGGATTTCTAATGACATTCAAAATTTATAAACCTTCAAAGTCTGCTATGCAATCAGGAAGATCTAGCTCAAAAAAATGGATCGCCGAATATATTTCAAATATATCCACTTCAAAAGATAAATTAATGGGGTGGACAAGTTCGAATGACACAAATAAACAAATTAAATTATTTTTTGAAAATAAAGAAAATGCAATAAATTGGGCAAAAAACAATAATGTTCAATTTATAGTTTATGAACCTGACGAAAGAAAAATTACACCTAAATCATATGCATCAAACTTTGATTACAAGAAAAAAGAACCTTGGACTCACTAATATTTATTTTTAAAAATTCTATCTAAAAAATGCTCTCTATGATAAATAGTATCAAGAGGCGCTCTTAGCTCAGCTGGATAGAGCATCGGTTTTCTAAACCGAGGGTCGCAGGTTCGAATCCTGCAGAGCGCGCCA
>PTKV01000002.1 GCA_002937895.1 Alphaproteobacteria bacterium MarineAlpha5_Bin9
GCAATTTTTGAAATTGGTATTTATTTCTTTGTAAATGCTATGACTACCGTATCAGCTGTTGTTTTTCTTTATAGCTCAAAAACAAACTTAGCATCTGTTGCAGTACTAAATATGGATGATGCAGGAGACATTGCGCCTGCGGCTGCTATGGGGATGATGATCTTTTATACAAATGCTGCTGTTAGAATTATTTATGTTATTGTAACTAAGAAAATATTAGTTAAATTCCAAAAGTGGCGAACAAAAACTACATAAATAGATTAAGATTATGGAGCATCACTATCAATCACCATGGTTTGTTGAGGCCTTACAAAAAGAGGGTGATTTAAAAATTAATCAATTAGATTTAAATCTCAATACAGATATTTGCATTATAGGAGGTGGATTTACAGGTCTTTGGACTGCTTTAAAGATTAAAGAAAAAAAACCCAAAATTAATGTTGTGGTAATTGAAAAAGATTTATGTGGAAGTGGGGCTTCTGGAAGAAATGGTGGCTGTATGATTCCTCAATCAACAAAGTTTCAAGGAATAAAAAAGATAGTTGGTCTAGAAGATGCAAAAAAAATTGTAATAGCTACTGAAGCAGCTGTAAAAAATATTAAAGAGTATTGTAAAGAAAATAATATTGATGCACAAATAAGAGATGATGGAGTTTTATATGGAGCAACAAATAAATTTCATAAAGGTGCTTTTGAAGATCTCATAAAAGATCTTAATGAAAATAAAATAAATAGTTGGAAAAGATTGTCAAAAGAAAAAGTTCAACACCTAACTGGGTCTAAAAAATTTATTGATGGCTATTATTCTCCAATTGGAGGAAGTTTACAGCCTGCGCTTTTAGTGAGAGGGCTTAAGAAAACAGCTGAAGACAAAGGTATCAAAATTTATGAAAAAAGTACTGCTCTTTCTTACAGCGATAGAAAAAAAATAATTGTAAAAACCAAGAAAGGCTCAGTAAAATGTAATAAACTAGTTATTGCAATGAATGCATGGACACCTACATTATTACCATTTTTGTCAAGAAGTGTAATTTTAGTTTCTTCAGATATGATAATAACTGAACCAATAAAGAATGAATTAAAAGATTTGGGGCTAAATAATGGATTAGTTATTTTGGATTCAAATTTATTCACCCACTATTGTAGAACTACTCCTGATGGCAAAATGATTTTAGGAAAAGGAGGAAATACATTTTCTTTTAAAAATAAAGTAATTAATTCATTTGATGGTCCAAGCACTGTTGAAAAATACTTGAAAAATTCTTTCAAAAGTTTCTATCCATCCTTAAACAATGTTAAAATTACTCAATCATGGAACGGTCCATCAGAAAGAACTAAAACTGGATTTCCATTCTTTGGATATCATCCTAAAAATCAAAATATTTCTTACGCTTTTGGATACTCTGGTAACGGAGTTCTTACTTGTTATATGGGTGGTGAAATTTTAAGTAGCATGGTACTTGAGGAACAAAATGAATGGACAAAAAGTAATTTCTGTAAAGGACCATTAAAAATGTTTCCTCCTGAACCATTTAGATGGTTAGGAGCTATTTTAATCAGAAACGCAGTAAGACGAAAAGAAAAAAATCAAGAAATTGGAAAAAATCCTTTGTGGATTGATAAACAACTTGCTAAACTAGCTGTCTCTGTTGGTAGAGTAGATTTCGAAAAAAAATAAAATAAAAACTAAAATAAATATATGGATAAAAAACTACTTACACCAGGACCTTTAACAACTTCTTTGTCTACTAAAGAAGCTATGCTTCACGATTGGGGTTCGCGTGATAAAATTTTTATAGATTTGAATCATTCAATTCGTAACTCACTGATAAAGCTAATTGATGGAGAAAATGATTATCAATGTGTACCGATGCAAGGTAGCGGCACTTTTGCTGTGGAATCTATGATTAGCTCTCTTACTTCAAAAAATTCAAAAATATTAATTTTAATCAATGGGGCTTATGGTCATAGAATGAAAATAATGTGCAAATATCTTAATAGAAGCTTTATTGAATATGAAGTAGCAGAAGATAAAACACATGATTTAAATGAAATTGAAAAAATAATAGATTCTAATACTGATTTAACACATGTCTTTGTAGTTTATTGCGAAACAACTTCTGGTATCCTAAATCCTATCGAAGAAATAGCAAATTTAATTGAAAGAAAAAGTTTGTCACTATTTATAGATGCAATGAGCGCATTTGGTGCTCTGCCCTTAAGTTGTAAAAAAATAAAATTTGATGCTGTAGCAGCATCTTCAAATAAATGTTTAGAAGGTGTTCCTGGTGTTGGTTTTATTTTAGTAAAAACCGACATAATTAAAATCGCTAAGGGTAATTGTCATTCACTAAGTCTTGATTTATATGACCAATGGCAAGCAATGGAAAAAAACAAACAATGGCGTTTTACACCGCCAACTCATGTTTTAGCTGCTTTCAGCCAAGCTTTGATAGAGCATGAAAAGGAAGGTGGTGTTGCAGGAAGATATAAAAGATACTCTAATAATTGTAAAATAATATGTAATGGTATGCAGGAAATTGGGTTTAAACAATTACTTGTAAATGAATTACAAGCACCTATCATTATTACATTTATGCAGCCAATAAATTTTGATTTTGAAAAATTTTATAATGCCTTAAGCCAAAAAAACTTTTTAATTTATCCTGGTAAATTAACTGTTGCAAATACATTTAGAATAGGTTGTATTGGTCACTTAAATGAACAAGACATGTATGATACAATTGATGCAATAAAAGAAGTTTTAAATGAATTACAAATCAAAATCTAATAATTAAAATGTCTGTATCTGAAGCTATTGAAATTCCACTTATTGAAGCAACAAATGAAAGTTTAAAAGAATATGGCTATTTAATAGATAATTATCAAAAAAGTGAAATTGAAATTGTCACATGGCCAAAACAAGGATGGCGTGAAATTGATAAAGGAACTGGTAATGAAGGTGGATATACTGAAGGATCTTTCGATACTTGGTGGGAGGGAGATACACTCTATGGTCGGAATAATGCTGTTGCACATAAAAGTGAATATGAAGTAGATGGTAAATATATTTTAGGATATTCAAATTTAACAAGAAAAAATTCTACTAATAAAAATTATAGAAATCCAAATCAAATTTTTTTATGGCATGCTAATTATCATCCAGATGGAGGACAATTATTTTTCCCCAAAAAACCCGAAGCTTTCATATCGCCTCTAGCACTTCCAGGAGATGATATAAAAATAGAAGATTTTAAAGCTTTTTATTTTAAAGGCTCTCAAGGTTTATATATTCATCCTAATATATGGCATGAGGGTGTTTTCCCAATTAATCAAACTGCTTCCTTTATGGGCAAGCAGGGTAAAGTTCATGCGAGAGTAAGTATAGATTTTAAAAAAGAGTTTAATAAATATCTTTTTTTTAAAACAGCACTATAAAACTTATAGTTTATTTCACCAAGGCAATGAAAATGTCTTAATATTTGTAAAGCTTTTCATAGCCTCAATAACGCCTTCTTTATAACCCAAACCAGAATCTTTAATTCCTCCAAATGGGGACATTTCTGTTCTATAGCCTGGCACTTCCCAAATATTAACTGTTCCGACATCTAAACCTTTAATATATTTTTTTGCACGAATAAAATTATTTGTACAAACTCCAGAAGACAAGCCAAATGCCGTGGAATTTGAAATTTTTATAACTTCATCATCTTCGTCAGGAACTCTAATTATTGGAATTACAGGTCCAAAAGTTTCTTCCATAACTAATTCGCTCTTTGCATTAACATTATCAATTACAATTGGCGGTAATAAAGCACCTTTGGTGCCAGGATGATATAAAATTTTTGCACCTTCTTCAGCAGCCTTTGAAACTCGCTTATCAAATACAGTCGCTGCTCGAGCATTAATTACAGTACCTAAATCGGTAACCAAGTCCATTGGATCTCCAAAATTAATTTTCTTCGCTCTTTTTAAAGTCAATTCAACAAATTTATCAGCAACTTTATTTTGACAAAGAATTCTTTTTACAGCTGTGCAACGTTGCCCTGAGTTTTTTGTAGCTCCAGTAACAGCTAATTCTGCTGCTTTTTTTAAATCATCTTCACTTAAATCATTTAATACAATTAGAGGATCGTTTCCTCCTAACTCTAAAACAGTTCTCTTATACCCTGCTTTTTCAGCTATATACTTTCCAACACCAACACTTCCTGTAAATGTAATTAAATCAATATTGGGGTTTGTGATCATTTCGAAACCAATATCATCTGGCCACCCCGTAACAACAGAAAACATTTCAGGAGGAAGTCCTGCTTCATAAAGTATATCAGCAAGAATCATTATAGTCATAGGTGTTAATTCAGTTTGTTTACATACAACTTTATTATTTGTTGCTATTGCTGGAGCAATTTTATGAGAAACCATATTTAGTGGATGATTAAAAGGAGTAATTGCTGAAATCGTAGTTAATGGCTCACGTATAGTAAAAATTTTTCTAGCCTTGCCATGAGGCGTCAAATCACATGAAAAAATTTTACCATCATCCAAAATACAAAGTTGAGATGTTAGTGAAAAAACATCAAAAGATCGACCAACTTCATATAAAGAATCTTGTTTAGAAATTCCAAGTTCTAAAGTAATTAAATCGGAAATTTCTTCTTTTCTCTTAATTAATATCTCCGCTGTTTTTTGTAAAATTTTTTGTCTTTCATATTTAGTTAATTTTGACTTAAAATTTGTAGCTATATCAAATGCTTTTTTAGCATGCTCAGCCTTACCTGCAGGCACTGTTCCTATAATCTCTTCTGTATAAGGATATTGAACATTAATTATTTCGTCAGTATTTATTTTTTTCCCTCCTATTCTCATAGATTCTTTTTTAAAAAATTTTGTCATAAGTTTTCTCCAGCATTATTCATAGCATAATAAAAAGCATCATAATTATAAAGTTTTTGATCTGACTGTAATTTAATTTGTTTAAAATTGGTTATAAATGGTACTTCTCTCTCAAATACCCCTCCATGAGAACGTAAAGGTTCTTTTAAATTAGTTAGATCGTGTTCTTTTCTTGATGAACCAATTGCCATATTTTCATCTGACATGCATACAATATCTCCAGTTCGATCATGTGGTAAATGATATTTATGGCAAGCCTCATCTTTTTTTAAAACTTCAAAAATTCCTTCGATATTTTTTATTGTTTTAATTATATTATCAATATTAGACAAATTTTTTAAATATACTGTTGCATAAGAGCCTAGGGCGCCATGATGAACGACATAGGGATCAGTAATTGGTAAAATTACACGTGTTGAGTCATTTTTATGTTTATCACTTAATATGTCTTGGAGATAAATAGCATTAGGCGAACCATCTTTTTTAGATTTTGATTTCATACCATGATCAGCAGTAATAACTAAAGAGCTTTTTTTTGAATTAAGAAGCCCAATATAATAATCAAACATTTGGTAAAATTTATTTGCATATAAGTGACCAGGTTTATATTTATGCTGTATATAATCAGTAGTTGATAAATACATAATATCAGGCTTAAATTCATTTAATAATTTAACACCCGCTGCCATAACAAATTCAGATAATTCTTGAGAATATACTTCAGGAACCTTTTTTTGTAACCAGTCATTAACATTAGTTATTCCATTTTTAAGTTCTGATGCAATATTGGATTTTTCAGCAGAAAAACAAATTGCTTTTTTATTTTTAAAATTTAAACCACTTCCCAATAGAGTTTGAAGTTTATCTTTAGCTGTAACACAAGCAATTTTTAGTCCTTCTTTATTTAGCTTTTCAAATATTGTTGGAGCTCTTAAGTATTTTGGATCATTCATCATGACTTCTTTTTGTGATTCCGAGTCAAAAAAGAAATTACCACAAATTCCATGAACTGAACTTGGTTGCCCAGTTACTATAGAAATATTATTTGGATTTGTAAAACTTGGAATGGAACTTTGGGCTAAAAGAAATAATCCTTGATCAATTAATTTTTTTAAATTTGGCATTAAATTTTCTTTAAATGCAGATTCAAAATATTCTTTTTGTGAACCGTCTAAACAAATTACAATTACATTTTTTTTTAACTTTATTGGATAAATTTTATTATTAATGTTAATTTTATCAATCATAATATAATATATTTAGTGTAATTTTATGCTTTCAACAACTTCTATTTTCATATTAATTCTGTTGGCAGCCCTGTGCCATGCTGGTTGGAGTTCGATTGTTAAATCAAAAAACTCATTAGGAATTATGTCAATAACTAGCATCGTAGAAATTATTTTTTTTATTCCCTTAATATTTTTTGTACCATTTCCTAGTATAGAAATTTGGTATTTTATTTTTGCAAGTGTAATTCTTCATGGTTTTTATCGTTTAAGTGTTGTCTTCTCTTATAAATATGGGGACTTATCTTTAGTTTATCCTATTGCAAGAGGTGGTTCTTCATTAATTATAGCAATCTTAACATTAATTTTTTTTACTGAAAAAATATCTTATTTAGGATTGTTAGCAATAATAATTGTTTCAGCTGGAATTTTTTTTGTTTCATATAGCAAATCGTTTAAATTAAATTTACCAGCTTTTTTTTTAGCTATTAGCACTGCTTTACTTATAGCAGCTTATACCTTGGTTGATGGATATGGTATAAGACTTAGTGAGAATAAATATAGTTATCTTTATTGGATGCTACTTTTGAACGGAGTTCCAGTTTTAATATTTTCTTTTTTTTCTAATCAAATTTCATTGAATGAGATAAACATGAAATTTATTTGTTGGGGAATATTAGCAGGATTTTTGGCAATACTAAGTTATGGGATAATAGTATGGTCTATGCAATATTTGACTATCGCTTATGTCTCTTCAATACGTGAATCAAGCGTAATTTTTGCAACAATCTTTAGCATAATATTTTTAAAAGAAAAGCAAGGTAAAAAAAGACTTGTTCCAGCTATTTTAATTGTAGGAGGTATAAGTTTATTATATTTTCAAATTTAATAATTTATATATATAGACTTAATTAGCAAAATTTTCTATTAGAGGTGTATGGAAGAAACTAATATAATAGTTATAGATGCTGATGTTGAAACTATTTGTTGCGATGGAGAGAAAGATGGTTTAGGACATCCAGCAGTATATTTTAACTTTAAAAAACAAGACCGAGTTGTTTGTAATTACTGTGATAAAATTTATATAAAAAAGAAAGAAAATATAAAAAATGTATAAAGAAAAATGGGGATTAAAAAGAATTTGCCCAATGTGTAATAAACAATACTATGACTTAGGAAGAGAGAAACTAGATTGTCCTGAATGTGAAAAAGAGATTGAAGTAAGTACCTTATTCAGACCTAGAAGAGGTAGAAAACCAGGAAGTACTAACTCCACCCCTTTAAGTAATGATAATCCACAAAATGTAGAAAAGAAAGATGAAAATCTTGACATAGAAAATTTAAATATTGATTCCGAAAATGAATCTTTAGATGATGATAGTGTTCTTATAGAAGATGATAATGATATTGATCCAGCTGTTGATGTAGGAATTAAACCCACAGAAGAAGATAAAGAAAATCTATAAAACATTTGACACGTAGATTTCTAATATTAAAGAAATTAATTATTTTATGCTTAATATAGTTAAAAATACTTGGGCATTATTTTTTGGTTTTTCATTAATCTGCCTGGGACATGGGCTTCAAGGAACTCTTTTGGGTATTAGATCTAAAGTAGAAGGTTTTTCTTTAGGATCTATAGGTTTTATTATTACAGGATATTTTGTAGGTTATTTAATTGGATCTTTATTAATACCTCTGCTGCTTAAAAGAGTTGGACATATAAGGGTTTTTGCAGCACTTGCGTCAATAGCTTCAGTAGCAATATTAATCCATTCTTTGTTCATAAATGTACAGATATGGTTTTTGATAAGAATAATTACTGGAATATGTTTTGCTGGATTTTTTATTATAACAGAAAGTTGGTTAAATGATAAATCTGAAAATAAAACAAGGGGAAAAATATTATCTATATATTTGATTATTACTTTTTTATTTACTGGTTTGGGTAATTTTTTATTAAACTTAAGTGATCCTAAAAATTATGATTTATTTATCTTAATTTCTATTCTTCTTTCTATGGCGTTAATACCAATTTTGTTATCAATTAGTTCAGCGCCTGAATTTATCCATCCTAAAAGAATCACTATTAAGGAATTATATCAACTCTCTCCATTGGGTTTAGTATCGGGCTTACTTATTGGTCTAGCTCATAGTTCAGTTTTTGGTTATGGAGCAGTATATGCTATTTCAAAAAATTTAAGTACAATTAATATATCTATTTTTATGTTT
This sequence comes from Alphaproteobacteria bacterium MarineAlpha5_Bin9, assembly GCA_002937895.1. GTDB lineage: Bacteria > Pseudomonadota > Alphaproteobacteria > HIMB59 > PTKV01. The sequence goes on from PTKV01000002.1 coordinate 8,352, forward strand.
ATAATCAGTTTTTTTGGAGCTCTATTTCAATGGCCTATAGGGTATATTTCTGACAAAATAGATAGGAGAATTTTACTAATTATTGTTAATATTTTAGCCGCAATTTTATCATTAATGATAATTGGTTTTTCTTACATTTCGATAATAATTTTTTATATTATTTTAGCTTGTTATTCAGGTATGTGCTTACCTATGTACTCACTTGCGATTGCTCACATAAATGACTTTTTAAATAAAAATGAAATTGTTTCTGTGGCCTCTTCTTTTGCATTAGTGGTTGGTATTGGGGCAATATTTGGTCCAATTTTTTCTTCTTTTTTTATGGAGTATATTGGTCCAGATGGTTTCTTTGTCCACTTATTTTTAATACATATTATTCTGAGCATTTTTGGCATATATAGATTGAGTCAAAGAGATAAACCAAAAATTGAATCTCAATACGTTCCTCTTCCAAGAAATATTACCCCCGCAGGAATGGAGATGAATCCAAAAATAGATTTGGATAAAAATTAATTTTTTATTATTTTTTGAATCAGTCTCCAGCCTAATAAAATAAGAATTAAAATTAAATATATTAAAGGATATATAGCATCTGATTTCGTTAATAAAAAATAATGAAAAATTACAAGAATAGATACTAAATATATTAATTTATGTATGTTTTTCCATAGTTTATATCTCAGTTTTTTTAACATGTAATTATTTGAAGTAATTGCTAGTGGTATGAGTAAAACAAAACTAATAAAACCTAAAAGAATAAAAGGTCTCTTATAAAGATCTTTTAAAATAAACTCCCAATTAAAAAAATGATCTAAAAAAATATAAGTTATAAAATGCAAGACTATGTAAAAAAAGGAAAATAAGCCAATCATTCTTCTTACTAACTGTAAAGATCTCAATATTTTAAAATTCGACAACGAAGAAACAAACAAAGTAAGAATTATTAATTGCAAAGCAAACTCACCTAACTTATCCATTAATTCATCGATTGGATTAATTCCTAAATTACCTGCAATAAATTGATATAACCAAACTATGCTTGGTGTAAGTAAAGATATAAAAATATATGGTTTAAATTTTTTAATTGATTTTGTGGATAAAATCATAGTTCTTTTAAAAATATTTTTTTAAATCCATTCCTTTATACAGCTCTGCTACTTCTTCATAACCATTAAACATTAAAGTTGGTCTACGATAAAACTCCCCGATTCTTCTTTCAGTTGCTTGTGTCCATCTTTTGTGATCAACTTGAGGATTAACATTAGAATAAAAAGCATATTCATAAGGATTGACATCGGACCAAGTTGTATTGGGTTCTTTATCCATAAAACGAATCTTAACTATTGATTTTATAGATTTAAATCCATATTTCCAAGGCACAACCAATCTCAAAGGTGCGCCATTTTGATTTAAAAGGTTATGTCCATACATTCCAGTTGAGAGAATTGTGAGAGGATGCATGGCTTCATCCATTCTTAGGCCTTCAACATAAGGCCAAGGAAGTATCCCTCTAATTTCATTAAATAATTTCTTTTGACCTGGCATTTCCTCAGGACGATAGACAGTTTCAAATTGAATATATTTTGCACTACTAAGAGGCTTAACCTTTTCGATTAGTTTGCTAAGTGAAAAACCTTGCCAAGGTATAACCATAGACCATGCCTCAACACATCTTAATCTATAAACTCTATCTTCAATAGTAATACCTTTTAGCAAACTTTCTAAATCAAAAATCTTAGGCTTTTCAACTAAACCTTCAACTGCTAATTGCCAAGGTAACGGTTTAAATGATTGAGAATACTTTGCTGGATCTGATTTACTAGTCCCAAACTCATAAAAATTGTTATAGTTAGTTATTTCATGATAGGTATTAAGATTATCATTTTCTTCTAAAAATTTATTATAAGTAGATGGACTTTCCGAATGTTTTGAAAATAAAGGCTTGCTAAAACTAATAGCTAAGGAGGTTAATAAAGTATTTTTGATAAATTTCCTTCTATTAATATAACTAGAATATGGCGTTATTTCAGAGTTTAGTATTTTCATTGTTCTTTATAATATAGTTTATTCTTCAATAAAATATAGTATTTAAATAATCATTGTTTAAGAATCTATAAGAATGATTATAAAAGAGTAATGAGTTCATTATTTAGAAAAATTTTTTTTAATATATTTTTTATTTGTTTTTTTATTTCTTTTTATGCAAATGCTGAAAAAATGCATGGCTTAGCAATGCACGGATCCCCAAAATATAACGTTGATTTTACACATCTGGATTATGTAAATCCATTAGCTCCTAAAGGAGGAACTTTAAGATACGGTGTTTATGGATCTTTTGATAATTTAAATAGGGTGGCTTTTAAAGGTTCGAAAGCAGCTGGATTAGGATACATTAATGATACTTTAATGAGAAGAGTTTGGGATGAAGCTTTTACTTTATATGGACTTATAGCTGAATATGTTAGCATGCCAGAAGATCGATCTTCAATTACTTTTTTCATAAATCCAAAAGCAAAATTTCATGATGGTTCATCAATAACTCGTGAAGATGTATTATTTAGCCTTAAAACATTTCAAACTAAAGGCACGCCTAACCAAAAAAAAACATATGGTAAAGTAGTTAGCACTGAATTGGTAGATGCTAATGGGATCAAAATGAATTTTGTAAATAATGAAGATAAAGAATTGCCATTAATTATTGCAGGGTTTCTTCCAATAATAAAAAAATCTTATTATGAAAAATTAGATGTTACTAAAACATTTTTAGATATTCCTATCGGAAGTGGTCCATATAAAATTAAAGAATTAGATCCTGGAAAAAGAATTGTCTATTCTAGAGTTCAAAATTATTGGGCTAAAGATCTACCAGTTAACAAAGGACAATATAATTTTGATACTCTTACATATGATTATTACAAAGACAGTAATGTTCTGTTAGAAGCTTTTAAAGTAGGGGAGTATGACTACAGAAGAGAATATAATGCAAAAAGATGGCAAACTAGTTATGAATTTGAAGCTCTAAACCGTGGTGACGTAATTCTAAAAGAAATGAAAAATGATAGACCAACTGGAATGAATGCTTTAGTTTTTAATACTAGAAAAAAAATTTTTAGTAATCCTAAAGTAAGACAGGCTTTAAGTTATGCCTATGACTTTAATTGGGTGAATAAAGTGCTGTATGACGGGGCATATAAAAGAACAAATAGTTATTTTGAGAATTCTCCTTTAGCTTCTAGAGGATTACCCTCTGAACTTGAATTAGAATTATTAAATCCTTGGAAGTCTCAACTTCCTAATGAAATATTTACAAAAACATATCAAGCTCCTGAATCTGATGGTTCTGGAATGCCAAGAGAAAATTTAAAAATAGCTAAACAAATATTATCTGATGAAGGTTGGAAAATAGAAAATAATAAGTTAATGAAAGATGGTGAAGAATTTAAATTTGAATTCCTTATAATAAGCCCATCTTTAGAAAAAATAGGATTGGCTTTTCAAAAAACTTTAAAAACTTTAGGAATTACAATGGAAGTAAGAATAGTAGATTCTTCTCAATATCAATCAAGACTTCTTAATTATGATTTTGACATGATAAGCAATACTTGGAGAGTAAGCTTGAGTCCTGGAAATGAACAACAGTTTTATTGGGGTTCTGAAGTAGGCAAAAAAGAGGGAAGTAAAAACTACGCTGGCGTGGATAGTGAAGTAGTTGATTTTTTGATCGAAAAACTTATTGGGGCAAAATCCAGAGAAGAATTAACAGCTGCGGTTCATGCTTTAGATAGAGTCTTACTATGGGGACATTATGTTATACCAAAACATCATAGCAATATTGATAGAATAGGTTATTGGAATTTTTTAGAATATCCTGAAGAAATTCCTCTATATGGACTTGTAATAGAGTCTTGGTGGTCAAATAAAGAAAAAGCCAAACAACTAAACAAACAATAGTGTCCTATGAGCCACACTAGGGCTAACATTCTTTTACTTTTTGCTTCTTTTATTTGGGGAACAGCTTTCGTAAGTCAAGCTATGGGAATGGACAATATTGGCCCATTTACTTTTAGCTTTTCACGAACATTTTTAGGTTTTTTAATAGTTTTACCAATTGCTATATTTTATGAAAAGACATTGATTATAGTTTTAAAAAACAAACAATTATTAATAATTTCTGTAATTACTGGTTCAGTTTTTTTTGTAGGAATGAATTTACAACAATATGCCCTGTTAAAATCACAAGTAGCAAATGCATCTTTTTTAACCACCTTATATGTTCCAATTGTTGCAATAATATCAAGATTTTTTTTTAAGTCAAAAATTTATTGGATCACTTGGTTTGCAGTATTGCTGTGTATTTATGGTTCATATTTACTAACATCAAATCAATCATCAGAAATTAAAATGTATGATACTTTATTATTTTTGTCAGGTGTTTTTTTTGCAATACATATTATTCTAATAGATGTTTTTATGAAAAAATTTTATAGTCCATTTAGTTTTGCATCTATTCAATATTTTATAGTGGTAATATTTTCTTTTTTTATTGCTATATTATTCGAAACTCCAACTATATCGAAAATAAAATTAGAATGGATTGAAATTTTATACTGCGGAGTGTTATCTACAGGTATTTCATACACTATACAAATTATTGCTCAAAGTAAGGCTAATCCAGCACCAGCAGCTATTATACTATCTATGGAAGCTGTATTTGCTGCCATAGCAGGATGGATAATTATGGGGCAAACTCTAGATAATTTTAAGATAATCGGTTGCATTTGTATATTTTTGGGAGTTATTTTAGTTCAAATTATACCTGTTTATTCAAAAAATAAATCCATTTAAAAAAATTTTAATATAAATTTATTTATTTTTTTATATTATGAGAGAAAGCAATTATGAATAAAAAACTAAATGTAGTTGGAATAGGCAACGCTATGGTTGATGCCCTAATACCATCATCAAAAGAAGAAATAATTAATAATAACTTAAACCGTGACTCAATGAATTTAATTGATGAAGATCTTAAAAATAATCTTCACAAAAAATATCAAATTACAAAAATGGTTGGTGGTGGTTCTGTGGGAAACTCCATGTTTGGTATTGCTTCATTTGGAGGCAATGGAAGCTTTATAGGAAAAATTAAAAAAGATGAAATAGGCAAGTATTTACAAGAAGATATGATTAAAGAAGGTTTAAATTTTCCTCTTGGATTTACTTCTCCTAGAGTCTCAACTGGATGTTGTACAATTTTTGTTGAGAATGATGGAACTAGAACAATGTGCACATATTTAGGGGCAGGAACTTTAATTAGTCCAGAAGATATAAAAGAACAAAATATTAGAAATCATCAAGTAGCATATCTTGAAGGGTATTTATGGGATAATGAAAACGCAAAACAAGCAATGAAAAAAATGGTTGATATTTGTAAGGCTGACAATCAAAAAATAGCATTTACTTTATCCGATCTATTTTGCGTTGATCGTCATAGAGAATCTTATAAAAGTTTAATTAAAAACAACATAGATATTTTATTTGGAAACAATGATGAATTTAGTTCAATGGTTAATTCAAATAACATAGAGGATGGTATTGCTTATGCTAAATCATTAAATATTCTTTCCATTTTAACTATGGGAGAAAAAGGTTCATTAATTATTAATGGCAATCAAGTCATAGAAATAAAGCCAAAATCAGTTTCTCAGGTAATAGATACAACAGGTGCAGGTGATCTATATGCTGCTGGTTTTTTATTTGGATATACTCATGAAAAAAGTCTAGAAGAATCTGGAAGATTAGCTTCAATTGCTGCTTCAGAAGTGATCTCACACTATGGTGCAAGACCTAAAGTAAAATTATCATCCTTGATTTAAATTTTACCTAATAATTCTTTTTTTATTTCTTCTTTACAAAATGCACTATCAATGGCATTTTTTGTAAGAGATTTTAATTCTTCATCATTTAATCCTAAACTACGCATAACTTCATATTCTCCTGCAATTGAGGCATTAAAAAATGGCGGATCATCTGAATTTACTGTAATCTTTACACCTTTATCAAACAACTCTTTAACAGGATGATCTTTATAGCTATTGTATATTTTAGTAGCAATATTACTGGTTGGACATGTTTCTAAGACTATATTCTTATCTTTAATATAGTTAATAAGATTTAAATCTTCAATTGATCTAACCCCGTGTCCCAAACGAGTAGGGTGAAGTAATTCAATAGCTTTACGAATATTCTCTGGGCCATCCCATTCTCCTGCATGAACAGTTATAGGAAATTTTGCCTCTTTAAGCATATCAAAAGTTTTAACAAAAAGATTTGGTGGAAAATGTAATTCATCACCTGCTAATCCAAATCCCACTAAATCAATATGAGGGTTTTCTAAAACTTCTAATGCAGTTTGGTGAACTGATTCAAATCCTAAATGTCTAATTCCATTCATAATATATTTAGAAATTATTCCAAAATCTTTTTTAGCTTGATTGGCTCCATCAACAACACCTTCCAAAAAAGAATGATAGGACATTCCTTTCTTTTTAGCATGTGTAGATGAAATCATAGCCTCTACATAAATTACATTATTTTCTGCACATTCTTTTAAATAATTATATGTAAGCTCACTATAATCTTCAGGTGTATGAATTACAGAAGTTACAACATCATATTTTTTTATAAAATCATAAAAATCCTCCCAAGCATAAGCGTAATGATCACCAAAAATATCGTTAGGTAATGCTACTTGATTACGCTTGGCAAATTTTTTACACAAATCTGGAGCTATCGTTGCCTCTAAATGCACATGGATTTCTGCTTTTGGAATAAGTTTTGTTGAGTTCATATAAATTTTCTATATTTATATATATAAATGTCAGATTTTTCCAATTTTTCTAGAAGAAAATTTATATTAGGCGCATCATGTATGTGTAGTTCAGCTCTAATCTTGCCATCATGTGCTGAGGTAGCAATGTCTGACAGAAAACAAATTAAAATTTTTAGCGATGACTATTTATATTCAAAAGCTTTCCCTGCATATGAAAATTTTAAATCACAAACAAAATTAATAACTGGAACAAATGAATCACAAAATATCGTAGATATTGGATTTAACATAAAAGATGCTATAAACAAATATTATAACAATCTTGGCGAAGAAGACCCAACTAGTAATTTTCAATGGGAATTTGTTTTAGTTGACGATGATCAAACTAAAAATGCATGGTGTATGCCTGGTGGTAAAATCGCTTTTTACACTGGAATAATGCCTATTGCCTCTAATAATGATGGAATAGCATCTATAATGGGTCATGAAATAGCACACGCAGTTGCTAGGCATTCCTCTGAAAGAATGAGTACTGCTATTCTTGTAGACGCTGGGACATATGCCTTAGAAAGATTAGTATTAGGGCAAAGATTGCCAAGTATTTCTAAACAACTAAGAACCTATGGATTAGACTTACCTTTTAATCGTAAACAAGAATCAGAGGCAGATTATTTAGGAATTATTTTCTCAAATTTAGCAGGATATAATATTGATGAGTCCTATAAAATATGGGAACGTATGCAGAAAGAAGGAGGGGCCAGCCCTTCTGAATTTTTTAGCACACATCCATCGCCACAAAATAGAATAAATAAATTAAAAGAATGGATACCTGAGGTAAGATCTAAATACCCTTCTATAAAAACTTAGCTTTTTTATAATGATTCTAAAAAATATTTAGATAAAAATAACTATTTTTCCTAAATTAATTAAAAATATTCAATATTTTTATTTTTGTATTAATGATAGAATTAATTAAAATGTCTACTTTAAAAATTAAAAATTTAAATCATAAAATTAAAGATAATAATATATTACAAAATATACATCTTGAAACTAAGGATGATAAGATTACTTGCATTTTGGGGCCTTCAGGAAGTGGAAAAACAACATTATTAAAACTCATTGCCGGCTTAGAAAGCGCTCAAGAGGGTGAAATTTATATTAATGACAAACTTGTCAGTTCATCAAGCATACATGTTAATACCGAAAAAAGAAATATTGGCTTTTTGTTTCAAGATTTTGCATTATTTCCTCATCTAACTATTAAAGAAAACTTAAAATTTGCTATTAATAGTAAAAATGCTAACTTAGAAATAAACGAAATACTTAAATTAATAAAACTAACAAATTCATTACAAAAGTATCCTCATGAATTAAGTGGTGGGGAGCAACAAAGAGTAGCACTTGCCAGATCAATAATATCAAAGCCTCAACTTTTACTATTAGATGAGCCTTTTTCTAATTTAGATTTAAATCTAAAGGAAGAAATTAGAGATGACACTTTGCACTTATTACAGAAATTTAATACTTCAGTAATTATTGTTACACATGATCCTTTTGAAGCTATGTTTATTTCTAATAAAATTTATATTTTAAAAAAAGATGGGAGTATAATTCAATCAGGAACTCCAAATGATCTTTATAATAAACCTAAAACTTCATATGTTGCAGAATTTTTTGGAGAGACAAATAAATTTTCTGGCATTGTCGAAAATTCAATTGTTGATACTGCTGTTGGTCAAATACCTATTAGCAAACATCTTGAATCCAAAAATGTTGATATACACATTCGTCCCCAAGCAATAAAATTATCTCAAGAAAAAACACCAGTTAATGGTGTAAAAGGAATTGTAATGGCTTCCAAATTAATGGGATCATATAGCTTTATTCATCTTTCAGTTTTAGATAAAAACAATAACATTATTCACGTCCATAGTCACATGCCTCCTAACTTTAATCCAAAACAATCTACAGCAGTTGGAATAGAAATAGATGTAAAAGAAATATTTGTCTTTGATAAAAATTAGATATTAACTATGTGCTGCTGATGTATAAACTTCAGCAGAAGTTATACTGTGTTTTTTCGAGGAAAATTTTTTTATAGTAAAATTTAAAAATATTATTGGCCCTAAACCAGCTAGAATAATTATAATGGCCGCTAGAGAAGATTCTTCTAACATTTCATCAGACGCATATTGATAAACATATGTTGCCAATGTTTCAAAATTAAAAGGTCTTAACAATAATGTTATTGGCAACTCTTTAAGAATATCAACAAAAATTAAAATTCCACCTACTAAAACATTAGTGTAGACCAGTGGTAAAACTATTTTAAAAACTATATTTATAAATTTATGACCCATAGTTCTACTAACATTAACAATACTGGGATCTATTTTTTGTATTCCTGATCTCATGGCTCCATTACCAACAGCCAAAAAACGTATTGTGTAAGCAAAAAACAAAACTATCAGACTTCCAGTATAATAATTCAAGCGAAAATAAATTATGTCATTTAACCATCCTACAAAAACAACAATTCCAACTGCTAATATTGTTCCAGGAAAAGCATAACCACAAGATGAGATAAAAATAAGAAAACGAGTAATAGGATTTGATTTATAATAATTTACAACAATCATAAAAATTGAAAGAAGCATAACTATTGATGATGCAGTAATTGCGACTAATATACTTGTAATAGAAGTAGAAAAAATTGCCTCAAAATTTATAACTGCAAAACCTTTTAGGACAAAATTTAACAAAACTCCTACTGGAATAATGAAACCAAACAAAAAAGGAGCAAAACATATAATAAAACAAATTACTTTAAAAAATCCTTTTGCATGAATTGCTTCTATATTATTTTGACCACTGCTTTTTTCAAAAAATCTTTGGCGTTTTCTAGCTATCAATTCTAAGAATAAAAGAACTATTACAAAAATAAAAAGTACACAAGATATTTGTGACGCTCCAGATAAACTATTCATGCCTAACCACACATTAAAAACTCCAAGGGTTAGTGTCTCTAAAGCAAAATAATCAACTGTTCCAAAATCTGAAATAGTTTCCATTAATACTAATGCTAATCCAGCAACAATTCCAGGCCTAGCCAATGGAAGGGCTACATGAATAAAAACATTCTTTCCATGAACTAAACTTGCATGATAAAATGAAATAGGGGTAGAGATAAAAGATGCACGAGTCATTAAATAAATATAAGGATACAAAACTGATGACATAACAAAAATAGCTCCCTCCATTGAACGAATATTAGGAAACCAATAATCTTGAGCATTTCTCCAACCAAATAAATCCCTTAAAGCTCCTTGAACTGGTCCTGCATATTCAAATATATCAGTGTATGTATAAGCTATGATATAAGCCGGAACTGCTGCAGGTAGCAACAGAGCCCATTCAAAAAAAAATTTAAAAGGGAATTTGTAACGTGTTACAATCCATGCTGTTGATATACCAAAAAAAAGACTAAGACACCCAACTCCAAATAAAAGAATTAAAGTATTTGATATATACCTAGGAAGTACTGTCGAGAATAAATGGGACCAAAGAGATGCATCTCCTGCAAATGCTGAATAAAAAATTGCCAATATAGGGGCGATTATCAAACAAGATATAATTGTTACCGAAATTGACCAAATATTAAAATTATACAAAATACTAGAACTATAAACTACCAACCAACTCTATCAATAATTTTTTGAGCCAAAGGAGCTAGTTCTGCTATTTTTATAATAGGTAATTTATCTTCTCTAAATTCTCCCCAACTGATTAATTCAGTTGATGGAGAAATATTAGGATTAACAGGATATTCAAAATTAATCTCTCCGTATAATTTTTGAGCTTTTGGACTAGTCAAAAACTCTAATAATGCTATTGCTGATTCTTTATTTTTTGAAAATTTAGCAACTCCTCCTCCAGATATATTTATATGGGCACCTCTATCTCCATTGTCCTGATTTGGAAAAATTAATAAAAGATTTTTTATCCATTCTCTTTGTTTAGGATCTTCAGAAAATTTAAGTTTGCCAAAATAGTAATTGTTTATTATTGCTATATCACATTCACCTTCATAAATAGCTTTTACTTGTGCCCTATCATTTCCTTGAGGGCGTCTAGCTAAATTATCTACTAATCCTTGCGCCCATTTTTCTGCTTCTACTTCCCCATGAGCAGCAATTATTGAAGTCATAAGTGCGCGATTATAAACATGACTACCTGGTCTGGAACAAATTCTTCCTTTCCATTCGGGATTGGCAAGATCTTCAATTCTTTTTATACTGTTAGCATTAACTCTATTCTTGTCTATAACTATAATTCTTGATCGTTTCGAAAAACTAAACCAAGTGTTATCGGGACTTCTAAGATGTTTTGGTATGTTTTTTTCAAGTTTTTTTGATTTAATAGAAGATAAAAGTTTTTGATCGTCGTAAATATAAAGTCTTGCAATATCTACTGTTAAAATAACATCAGCAGGACTATTTTCTCCTTCAGATTTTAAACGTTGGGCCAATCCTTTTTTTGAATAAATAACATTAGTTTTTATGCCGGTTTCTTCAGTAAATAGTTCTAAAAAAGGATTTATTAAAAAAGGTTGTCTATGAGAATAAATATTGATTTCATTTGCAAATAATTTTTCAATATGAATAAAAATAAAAATAATTGCTAATAACTTATAAAAAATAATTTTCATTTATAATCCTCCTTTAAGTTTCGCTTCTTTAAATGAAAAACAATCTTATTAAATTTATTAAAAGTATAACTCTTGATTTCAATTAGTGGATTTAAATATAAGTTTAATAAAGAATGAGTTTCTTGTTTTTGATTTTTCTCTAAACCTAATTTAAGTGTATCAAATTCTACAGAATGATGAAGTGATCCAAATAACCAATCCCAAATAGCTAAGGCTGCTCCAAAATTCTTATCATGATGTTCTCTAGCTATAGAATGATGTAACTGGTGTTGTCCTGGAGATATGAAGATATATTCAACCCAATTCCAGTATCTGATTCCAATATGAGAATGTCTTAAATTAGATCCTAAAATATTAAAAATAAAAACAAAAACATTAACCCCAAGAATAGTAAATAAATTAACTGAGTCGGCAAAAAGAAATACAAACAAGGAAATGCTTATTGCTTGAGTAACTGAACTTCTTAAAGAAAAAATTATGCCCTCTAAAGGATGAGTCCTAAAAACTGTCATAGGTGTTAAAACTGTTGCTGAGTGATGAACTTTATGAAGTGACCAAAGTATTGGTAATTTATGCATAAATCGATGTATTATATATTTACTAAAATCATCAATTGTAAATTGAAAAATAGTAAATGCCAAAACAACATAAGTTTTAGATACACTTGTGAACATGCCTACACTTATCCAATCAATTGAATGGAAATAAAAATATAAAGCTGTTGCTATTGTAAGCTGAGTAATCAATAATGGTGAAATTATCATCATTATTAATTGATTTAACAAAAAAACTTTATAATCGGATTTTGCTGATTTAGAAAAGAAAATTTTATAGTCAAATATTTTCTTTAAGGTTTCATTAAATGAAAGTTTTTTTTTAACCATAAACCAAAGAAAGGCTATAAAAATAGAAATTAATATATAAAAAATATAAATCCTTTTTTTTGGATCTATAAATTGATTGGTTATCAAAGATATATAATCAGATAAAATATCCATAGTAGATAATATTTAGTGTGGCTATTTATTAAAGCCACACTATTATAACATATTAATCGTTTTCTGCAGAGTCAGAACTTCCCATTGAGTCAGCTAGAGCTGACATTTCAGCAAGCTGGTCATTTGACTTCGCTGTTACTCCAAATTCATCAACCATTAATTTTTGAATTTTAAGCATATGAAGTTTAAATTCTCCCCAGTCTTGTGCTTGATCTTTAATAAAGTTACCATCTGAATCAACCCCAACAACTTGAGAAGCATTCAGTAAAACAGGTCCAAAACCCATCATTCTATTCATCTTAACAGCTGTTTCACCAAGATTTTTTGGTCCACATTGAAGCGCTAAAGCAAAACCTTTAAGCTCACCCCAATGCTTAGCATATTTTCTAAATGCATCAGTTGTATCGCCATTTGCTTCAAGAATTGTTTCGAGAGCAATGATATCTTTATAAGTTGATCCAGCATATTTAAAGACTGATTCAGCTATTACCTTTTCCCAATTTTCAGCAATTATATCCCTTTGGACTAGAAGCTTAGTTCTTTGATCGAAGTTAAGATTTTTTCCTGCAGCATCTACAATTACTTGCCTTCCATCTATGAATGCTTGATTAATAGTTGCAAGATAATTAGTTTTTCCACCTTTATCGTAACTAGAAGCATAATATGCATGTGCAAAAGTATATTCGGAATAAAGATCTACAACACCATCTCCATTGAAGTCAGCTGATGCCATATCTTTCTTTTTAGCTAAATTATAATTTTGTTCTGCACTTAAAGTCAAAGCATGAGCCGCAGATCCCCAATAGCCAAAAGCCTCATCCCAACTGTGTTCTTTTCCAGTATAATAAGCTCCGTCCTTATAGGGTTTGTTGTTTGGCTTTTGTCCAATTTCCATTTTCTTTCCAAGATAATTATTTATTGCTTGATTATAAAAAACAGCGCCCATGGCAAATTTAGAAATTAATTGAGTATAATCAAAGCCAGTATTAGGATCAAAGCCGCCCTCTACTTCTCCTGCTTTAGTAATCATATGTTCTAATACTTCTGCACCTGTAAGATTGCCCCATCCAGCAATAGATCCTTTGAAAATTTTGCCAGAAAGATTACCACTTCCAATTTCTGAAACCATAGTTTGTTTAATTAAAAAATCATCTTTGGATTTAGGTGCAACAATTTCTAACCCATCTTCTCCGTTATAATAAGCCATCATTTTGCTTACATCACCAGTTTTAACAAGAGCCTTTAAACTGTCATGCAAAACATGTCTTGCCATTTGCCCTGTATATTTTACAGAATTTGTTTTATCACCAGAATAGCCTAATAAAGTTATTGGATAAGGTCCATAAACATCATGCCCATCTGCAAGAGTTACTTTACCATAACTAAATGCCAACATTGCCATCATGGTAACATATAATAGTTTTTTCATAATTTTCCTTTTTTGAATTAAGTTTAATAAAATTTAAAAATTTTAATTCGATTATAGAGTCTAATAATGTAAATTAAACTTTTTAAAAAAGAATGATATTTTGTGGCTAAAAATAAAGTTTTTTAGAATTATTCTAATTTAATATTAAAACTTAAAAACTACTAATGTGATTACAATAATTAGAATAATTGTTGGAACTTCATTAACAAATCTATAAAATTTATCTGAGTGTAAATTCCTATTATCTGTAAAACCAGCAAGCCATCTTCCACAAACAAAATGAAATAATGTAAGTGCAAAAACCAATAATATTTTTAATATCAGCCAAACTTCAATACCTATATAGTAAGTCAAAAAAAGACCGGTAATCCAAGAAATATACAAGGCCGGAGTACAAATATACCAGTAAAGTCTTCTTTCCATTACTTTAAATGTATTGGAAGTTTCATCTGCAATTTTTGAATTTGCATGATAAACAAATAGTCTTGGTAAATACAATAATCCTGCCATCCAAGAGATAACACTTACAATATGAATGACTTTTATAATATTAAATATCATATTTTAATCCCAACTTGCATGAGGAGGCATCGACATTAAAATCGCATCAATATTTCCTCCTGTTTCTAAACCAAAACGTGTTCCTCTATCATGCAATAAATTAAATTCTGCATAACGACTTCTTTTTTTTAATTGAATTTCCTTTTCCTTGCTATTCCATTCCTTATCTTTGTATTTCTTTATTATATTGATTGCATAATTTTTAAAAAATAATCCAACATCTTTAATAAAATTAAAATCTTTATCCCAATCATTATTATTTAGATTGTCAAAAAAAATACCTCCGATACCCCTTGGTTCATTTCGATGTGGTAAGAAAAAATATTCATCACACCATTTTTTATATTTAGGATAATATTTATCATTATGTTGATCGCACATTTTTTTTAATTCAATGTGATAATCATTTTTATCAATAAAAGGCAAGCAAGGAGTTATGTCCATACCGCCTCCAAACCAAACTTTTTCTGTTTCTAAATAACGTGTATTAAAATGCATCGATGGTATATGTGGGGAACAAGGATGAAGCACTACGCTTATTCCTGTTGCTTTGTAAGAATCATCATTATCCGTGCCTGGCATTCGTTTAGAAAAATCTTTACTAAATCGACCAGCAACATTCGAGATATTCACTCCTCCTTTTTCTAAAACGGAACCTTTGATTTTACTCATCTTGCCTCCACCCTCTTGGCTATGTTCCCATTTTGTTATAACAAATTTTGATGTTTCAATTTTCTCAATATCACTGATTAAATTATTTCTTAATTCCTTAAACCATTCTTCAGCTTTGATAATATGTGAATTTGACATTAAACTTTCCACCCCTTCGTATGTTTACTTATCAAAAGGCTTATCATTTCGATGTGTTCGGGATTATCATTTAGGCAAGGAATATAATAATAAGACTCTCCTCCTGCTTTCATAAAATATTCTTTATTTTCTTCTTGAAGTTCCTCTAGTGTCTCTAAGCAATCAGCACTAAATCCTGGAGATAGTATATGAATATTTTTTATTCCCTCTTTGGGTAATTTTTTTAGAGTTTCATCGGTATATGGTTGAAGCCATTCCTGTGTTCCAAAGCGACTTTGAAAAGTAGTAATAATATCTTCTTCTTTATAATTAAGATATTCACGAACCAAGCGTGAAGTTTTTAAACAAAAGCAGTGATAGGGATCGCCTTCAAGAAGATATTTTTTTGGTATTCCATGGTAACTAAAAATTATTTTCTGCGGTTTTCCTTTGTTTTTTTCAGCTTTTTTAATTGAATCTCCAATTGCTTTTATAAAAAGATTTTCCTCAAAATATTGATTGATAAATCGTAATTCTGGAATCCATCTCCATTTCTGCAAAATGGATGAAACAGCATCAAATGTACTACCTGTTGTGGCAGCACAATATTGCGGATAAAGTGGCAAAACCAATAAGCGCCTTACTTGTTGTTTATGTAATTTATCTAAAGCGCTATGAATGGATGGATTACCATATCGCATTGCTAAAGAAAATACTGTATTTGGGAATTCTTTTTTTAATCTTTCTTCAACTAATCTTACTTGTTTTTTTGATATATGAAGTAGTGGAGATCCCTCATCAGTCCATATCTTTTTATAACTTGCTGCAGAGCGTCGTGGGCGTATTTGTAATATAACTAAATTTAAAATAATTTGCCAAATAAGTTTTGGGATCTCTATTACTCTTTGATCAGAAAGAAATTCTTTTAAATAAGGTTTTAAAGCTTTACTTGTTGGTGCATCAGGCGTTCCTAGATTTGTAATTAAAACACCAGTTTTTTCATGACTGCCATGTTGATAGTTTTTTTCACCAACATATTTAACCATGACTATTATTTAAAATTTTCTCTTATTGTCTTAATAAATAAATGAACATTTTCCTCAGGAGTGTCCTTTTTAATACCGTGACCCAATCCGCATATCCACCCAGATCTTTCATTTATATCTAATTTTAACAAATTATCACAATATCTAGATAATTCTTCTTTGAGATCATGTTTATTTAAAAGCATCTTTGTTTCATCAAAATTTCCTTGGATAAATCCTTTGCTTTTTGATTTTAAAAATTGCTTTAAATCATTTGCACTATCACAACCAATTCCAGCAAAATTTAGTTTTAATAGAGAATTACAATAATTATTTTCTAAACCTTTTGCATAATAACCAACATTATTTTTAAAATTTTCACTTATTTTTTTCAAAATATCTAAATATATATTTTTAAATTCCATGGTATCAATATCTTTTAATCCACTATCAAAAATCATAACTAACTCAGCGCCTGAGTCTAATTGCAATTGAATATTTTTGATTAATAATGGAACCAAAGTATTATTTAGAAAGTCTATTTCAAAAGAATCTTTTTTTAATATAGCTTTATTTGCCTTGCCTATAGCGAATTTTAAAAGCGTATAAGGGCCACCTACAAAGCCTATTAAACTTTTGTTATTTGTTAATTTATTTTTCGTAAATCTAATAGCTTCCTTTTGAAATTGAAGATGTTCAATTGCTCTGTCAATATTTTGAAATTGACTCAAATTTTCTTTAACTAATTGTTGGGAAAATATAGGGCCAGGGTCAAATTTTAATGACATACCCAATCCTTCTAAAACAAATAGAATATCACTAAAAAGAATAGCAATATCAAAATCAAATTCATTAATTGGACCACATGCAATTTCTGATGATAATTCTGGATTTTTGCAAAGTTCTTCAAATGAATATTTTTTCTTAAATTCTTTGTAATGACTATGATACCTTCCTGCTTGACGCATAAACCATATAGGTGGAGTAGATTGAGGTATATTGTTTATTGAATTTATAAAAAGCTTATTTGACACTAAAGCCTAACTCCTTAGATTTTCTAGCTCCATAGGTAATAATAAATTGAGCTCCTGCTCTTTTCATTACATGCCAACTTTCAAATAATCCTTTATTTAATTCTAACAAATTGTTTTCAGATGCTAAATTAATACCGGCATACTCCCCACTTACTTGATATGCACCAA
Source organism: Alphaproteobacteria bacterium MarineAlpha5_Bin9 (assembly GCA_002937895.1). GTDB lineage: Bacteria > Pseudomonadota > Alphaproteobacteria > HIMB59 > PTKV01. Next base: position 25,896 of record PTKV01000002.1, read on the forward strand.
CCATCAACCCTGTTAAATTATTAATAGGCTGTATCAAATCTAAAGAATATAAGCCTGGCTTAACCATTAACAAATCAGCTCCTTCTTCAGCACATCTTGTTGATGCCCTAAGGGCATCATTTTTATTTCTATAATCTAGTTGATAATGTTTACGATCTCCAAAAGAAGGAGTGGAATCTGCAGCATCTCTAAATGGTCCATAAAAATTACTTGCAAATTTAGAGCTGTAACTCATGATAGGGATTAAATCATAATTATTTTCATCAAGAGCTAATCTTATTTTATTTGTTCTTCCATCCATCATGTCACTAGGAGCAATTCCATCTATGCCTGCATCTGCATATGTCACTGCAGTTTTAGATAATGAAGAAAGAGATTTTTTGATATCAATGTTTTGACTTTTATCAAATACACAACAATGTCCATGAGTGGTCATTGAACAAAGACAAACATCAGCCCATAAAAAAATATCATCTTTAAAAAAATTTTTTACTTGGGATATTGCTTCTGATTGAAAATTTAAATTAAAATCCAATTCCTTTTTTTCTGATGGAATTAAAAAAAGAAGAAAGTTACGACAATCATTTTTTAAATCATTTTCAATTTGTTTAAGCGCATCCTGAATATTAAAAACAAAATTATCTCCCAGTCCAGGTATTGATTTTTTATCAGATACTTTTTCAGAAATAAAAATTGGTTGAATTAATTGATCAGATAGAAAACTTGTTTCTGCACACATATTGCGCAAAATTACATTTTTTTTTAATCTTAATAATTTATCTGACATTTATTAATTTTCTCCTCCAATGATCGTATGATAAGTGGACTGATAATTTAGCTGGGTCTTTTATCATTTTTTTCATTTCTTTGAAGGTATTACCTGGTCCACATGCATGAAATGCTTCTAAAACCTTGGGATCCTTGATAATTGCAAGTTTAAAGGCACTTGAGCTCATCCAATAAAAATATTTTTTATTAGCAAAATTAGGCAAATTTTCTTCTTCTTCCAATTCATATGTGTGGATGACATTTTTAATTATACTCTCAACCGATTTTGAATGTGTTAATTTAATCCATGGCAATTGACATAGAGAAGATATATTTGGGTTAAAATCTTCACCCATACTATCAGAACAACCATTAACCCAAATACCTCGTATAGATAAAGCTTTCCAAGTTTTTAATCCACTAGCCCATATTATATTTGAAGAAGACAAAGATGATTCTTTTGGTAAAGCAGATTTTCGGGAAATCCATATGCAGTAATTGTTAAGAGAGTTAATCTTATGAATAGAATCTTTAATCAAATTTCTTTTAAAAAACTTATAATTAGAAATAGTTTCTGGGAAAATTTCATTTTCTTTTACAATTAAATTTTCATTTTTTTTAGATTCTAAAATTGACCAATCATAAAATTTTTTTCCTTGTTCTGATTCTCCTTTTTCAGATTTTACTAAACCAAATAAAGTTGGGAATAAGCTAACTCCAATTTTTTGATGACATCCGCCTCCATATTTTTTTAACACTTCTCTTTCTTTTTTTACACATATAATAGATAATGGATCAGAAATATTTTTAACTATTGCTTCTGTAATTTTGTCATTTGATTTTATTTCAATAGCAAGAGCTCCTTGACCTGGGGCTGAAGGGTTGATTGATAATGGAACTATCATCCATAAACACTGGTCAATATAACTTTTTATTTCTTTTGATAATTCCTGGAATTCTTTAAATGGATTTTTAAGTAGGCGATCAATTGCTGCCTTAGCAACAATCAATGCATCATTGTCACCGTTCAATAATTTTTTTAATCTAGTGGGTATATTGCCACGGACGTTATTAAAAACTATTTCATTACAGTTATAAGGAAAAAAATTTTGAATAAAATCTTTTAAATTATAAATTCTTCTTGGAGAAGAAGAGAGGATTTTTATTTTTTTACTTGTTTCTATTTTCTTAAGATTTTTTTTATTTACTAATAAAATATCTCTTTCATCAGCCCTCCTTATTGAACCAGCAATAGTTGTGCTTGGTTCAATGTCTATAGGTAGATCTTTCCATGAATGAACTATTATATCACACTTATTTTTAATTAAACTTTGCCTTAGATCATCAGTAAAAACACCTGTTGTTTTCATTTCAGATAAAGGGGACGATTTATCAATATCCCCTTCAGTTGTTTTAGTTAAATATATAATTTTAATATCTGGGAATTTTTTATTTATTTCAAGGCCTACTAATTGGGCTTGAATTTGAGCCAAATCACTTTTTCTTGAAAGAATTCTTATTTGTTGTTTTGTCATAATTTTATAGCAATCATTAATATATAAATTTTTTATATTTTTTAATAATAAACCTTGAATAAATATTTTATTATAGATTATAAATGTTTTTTTTGCTTTATATATATTTTTAGTTTAAAAAATAACAATCTATGAAATACGTTCAAAAAATATCAGATCTAAAAATTGAAATAGATCAATTAAAACAAAGTTACCTTGAAATAATTCAAAATATAAAAACATGGAAAAAAGACGAACAAAATCTTCATGATTTTAATGCAATATGTATCAACCAAATGCCAAATGATCCTAGCTCGATAAGTGGTGGAAATGTTAGAGGTCTTTATTGGACATACCCAAGCGAAAAGTGGGAGGAAGAAGAAAGATCTAATAAAATTGATGAAAGTAGGTATACAGAGATTTGTGAAATTTTTAAAAAAACATATGTTGAAGAAGTTTACAATCAAATTATTAAAAAATGGTCAATTGGAAGATTAAGATTTTTAATGAAGCCACCTAGATCTTGTTTAAGTTGGCACAGAGATCCTGAGAGAAGATTGCATATTCCTATTATTACAAATCCTGGTTGCAGAATGGTTATTGAAGATGAATGCTTCCATATGCCTGCAGATGGCTCCATTTACATAACTGATAATAGAAAATATCACAATTTTTTCAATGGTGGAGAAATTGAAAGAATTCATCTAGTTGGAACTTTAATAGAATAATATTTAATTTAATTTTTAAAATATTGAATTGAAAGAAGGGGGCTTCCGCCCCCCTACCCTTGGATTAATTTATATTTATTAACCTAGATTTTTTTTCTTCAGGTATGATTCTTTCTAAATCAATCGAAAGAAGTCCATTTTTTAATTCAGCTTCCTTTACTTGAATATCTTCTGATATAGTAAAAGATCTCTCAAATTGTCTAGTTGAAATACCTTTGTGAATTACTCCATTACCTTTTTCATCAATTGTTTTTTCACTTTGTTTATTGCGAACGGTAAGCGTGTTTTCTTTTAATTCAATTTCAATATCATCCTTACTATAACCAGCAAGAGCAACTTCAATTTTATAATTGATATCACTCAATCTTTTTATGTTATAGGGTGGATAATTTGATGAATATCTATCAGAGGATTCAAGCATCCTATCAAATTCATCAAAAATTGAATCAAATCCTACAGAGAAAGGTCTTAAAGAATTCCATACGGATAGGTTTCTATTCATAAATAACTCCTTTTAAAGCAAGTTTTTTGTCAATACCCATTATGGCATATTGAACAATTCTAATATGGTAATTAAAAAACAAAATTCAATAGAATGATTATTTTTTTCTTATAAAAACTAACCCATCTGCAATTGGCAAAAGCGAATATTCAATTCTTGTATCTTCTTTAATTTTTTGATTTAATTTATGAATTGTTTTAGTTGTTTTATCATCACTTTCAAAATTTGCGACTTGTCCACCCCACAACATATTATCAATTATCATAACACCATTAGAGTATAAGAGATTAAGACAAATTTCATAATAGTTGTCATAATTTTTTTTATCAGCGTCTATAAATATCAAATCAAATATTTTTTTTTTATCTAGATAGCTTAAAAGAACTTCATTTGCCTGTCCTATTATTGAATCAATTTTATGTTCAATCTTAGCTTTACGCCAATAAAATTTTGCCATTTCTTCAAATTCAGTTGAATTATCAATTGTTGTCACTAAACCATCTTCGGAAACTCCTCTTGCAAGAGATAGTGTCCCTAAGCCAGTAAACCTTCCTATTTCTAGACAATTTTTAGCATTTATTATTTTGACAATTAACTCTAAAAATTGACTTTGTTCAGGGGAAATTTGCATATTAGAAACTTTCCCAAGAGATGATGTTGCGGATATTAATTCATCTTTTATCAAATCATTTCTATAACCATATTTTAAAAGATATTTTACTAATTTTGTTTTTACTTCAATCTGAGAACTCATGGGTTTTATATTGAATATATAATTGGATTTTTAACTATTGGTTTATCAGAAATAATAAAACATTCTTGAATTTTTTCATAAAATACATCTATTTCTTCTTTTGTTTTAGCATGAACAGTTAATAATGGTGTTTTCTTATCAACCTTTGAATTACATTCTAAAACATTTTCAAAGCCTACATAATAATCTATTTTCTGATCGGCCTTCTTTCTTCCGCCTCCAAGATTAACTAATATTAAAGCAAGCTTTCTTAAACTAATATAATTAACAAAACCATTTTGAGAAGAAAAAATATCTTTCTTATAATATGAATTATTAAGATCTTTTTGATATGAATTTATAAAATTTGTTTTTCCTCCAAGAGAAAAAACCATTTTTTCAAATTTTTCTGCAGCTCTACCATTGTCAACATTTTCATTTATAATTTTGAGAGCTTCTTTTTTTGGTATATTTTTTACCATCGAAAGTAAACTTGATGACAATTCATTTGTAACTACTTCTAATCTCTCATTTTTATTTTTATTAATTAAATATTCTATAGCCTCTTTTATTTCAATTGAATGACCTGCATTAAAACCTAAAACCTGATTCATATCAGTAATAATAGCTTTACAATTTAAGCCTGCTCCCCTAGCTACTTTTATCAAACTATCAGCAAGTTCTTTTGCTACTTCTTTGTTTGCATTAAAAGAACCATCTCCTGTTTTAACATCAATAATAAGATTTTTTAATCCAGCAGAAATTTTTTTAGAAAGAATCGATGATGTAATAAGTGGTAAAGATTCAACCGTACCAACAACATCTCTGATTGCATATAGTTTTTTATCTGCTGGGGCTAAATGTTCAGTTTGTCCAATAATAGCACAGCCAACTTCTTTTACAACTTTTTGAAATAATTTTATTCCAGGTCTTGTATTATATCCAGGAATCGATTCAAATTTATCTAAAGTTCCGCCTGTATGACCTAGTCCTCGACCAGAAATCATTGGAACGTAGACTCCACATGCAGCTAGAATTGGTGCTAAAATAATACTAACCTTATCTCCAACTCCTCCTGTTGAATGTTTATCGCAAACCAACTCTGGATCTAAATAATTTTTCCAATCTAAAATATCACCTGAGTTTGTCATTTCTTTAGTAAGTTGAATTGTTTCATGTTCAGATAAACCATTTAAAAAAATAGCCATAGATAAAGAGGCTATCTGTTCATCAGAAAAATCTCCACTTATTATACCGCCAACAAAATTATGAATATCCTGATCTGAAAGACTTAATTTATTTCTTTTTTTCCTAATTATTTCTTGTGGTATCATAAAATATTAATTCTTTAATAAAATTTTTAATTAGCTTTAAGATTTTTTTTTCAACTAGTGCAGCTTGCTCAAGAGTTTCTTTGTGACTTAGTTTGTTTTTAGATATTCCTGCAGCTTGATTAGTAATGACACTTAAGGCCACAACTGGCAATGAGCAATGATTTGCTATAATAACCTCTGGAACAGTTGACATTCCAACAGCAGATACTCCCAAAGTTCTCATTGCTTTTATTTCTGCAGGTGTTTCAAAACTTGGTCCAGAAAACATACAATAAGTCCCTTCGTAAATTTTCTGATTAATTTTTTTAGCAATTTTCTTGAGTTGTTTGCGATAAAACTTATCATAGGGATCACTCATATCAGAAAATCTAGGTCCATAATCATCTTCATTAGGGCCTATTAAAGGGTTAAAACCACTCCAATTTATATGATCTTTGATAGACATTATACTTCCTGGCTTAATACTTTTATGAATACTCCCAGCAGCATTTGTAATTATTATTAATTTACAACCTATATCTTTTAAAAATCTAATAGGAGTTTTTAAAGAGTTTGTGTTGATGCCTTCATAAATATGAGACCTTCCATGCAAACAAAGTATATTATGAGATTTAATTTTACCTAACACAACTTTACCTAAATGGCCTTTTACTGTTGGCTCGGGAAAGTTGGGTAATTCTCTATATGATATTAATTTTATAATATTTTTTTTTTCGAAAAAATTTGTAAGTCCACTTCCCAAAATTACAGCTACGTCTGGTTTAATATTTTTAGTTTTTTTTAAAAAAACTTTGGATGACTTAAGCATTACAAATTTTCAGGACCAAAAGAATCCGGTAACAAATCGCTAAGTTTTAAGGTTTTAATATGTCCTTTAGTATTACAAATATGTATTGGTATTGTCAAAGATGCAAATTCTCTTATACGTTGTCTACATCCACCACATGGAGAACAAGGCAAATCACCTGATCCAATAACAAGTAATTCTAAAATATTTTTTTGACCACTGCTAACCATTGATCCTATGGCGCTTGCCTCAGCACACTGAGACTGGGGGTAAGCTGCATTTTCAACATTACACCCTGAAAAAATAATATTTTTGTTTGTTAATATAGAGGCTCCAACTTTAAATTTAGAATAAGGAACGTGAGCATTATCCCTAACCTTTTTAGCAGCTATAAATAATTTCTTGAAATAAGTTGATTGGGGTTCTGAAATCATATTTATTCTTTATAATTGAAAAATTAGATAGGTCTAATAATTTTATTCTTTATTATATAAAATTATAGCTACACTAATAAGAACAACAGCTCCTCCGATAAAAACTTGATTTTCTGGCCTTTCTCCTAAAAAAATTATAGCAGTTAAAACGCCAATTATTGGTAAAAGCAAATGAGCTGAGATAACTTTATTTACAGGATATTTGCCTAAGACATAGTACCACGTACTATATCCAACTATATTCATCATAATGCCCAAATAAATTACAATTAACCAAGAATTTAAATTTGCAGAATAAATATAATTAAAACTATTTCCGTCATAAAAATAAGAAGCTAGTATTAGTTGAGGTCCAGCTAGTATTCCTAGCCATGCCGTTAAATGGATTCCATTCATTGTTTGACTAACTGGCTTAGCAATAACTTGTCCGACTGACCAAGTTAATGCCCCTCCCAATACCAATAAAACTCCTTCAATTTTATTCTCAAGAGTTGGTGAACCTGTTAAAATATATAAACCACAAAAAGCAAATAAAAGTGCTATTAAATTTATTTTTTTAGGTTTTTCTTTTAAAAAAATCATTGCTATTAAAACCCCAAAAGGAACTTCTGACTGAACTAATAAAACAGCTGAAGAAGCTTCAATCAAATTTAATCCAGAAAAAGTCAAAGTGTATTGGATTGTACATCCAATAAAAGAAATTAATAATAAGTGCCAAATTTTTTCTTTAGGAAATGGAAACCACCAACAAAGAATAATTCCTGTAATGCTCCACCTCAAACCATTAAGAAGCATAGGCGGAAAATATTCCATTGCTGGCTTAGAAATTACAAAACCGACGCCCCACAAAAATGGGACAGATATTGTTAATAATAAATCACGATATGGCACAAATAATACCTTAAAAAATTAATAATGCTTTTTAGTTTAACAAATCATAAGCGGGAAGAGTTAAAAATTCTTCAAATTCACTGGATTTGATCATTTTATCAAAAATTTCTTTTGCTTCTTTAAATCTTCTTTCTTGATAATTGTTGTTACCTATAAAAGTTTTGATTTTTGTTAATTCCTCTTCGGCTAACTTTTCATAATAATCTAAATTAACAATCTTTCCTTCTTTTGTGATAGCTTTATGATTAAGCCATTGCCATATTTGAGCTCTAGAAATTTCAGCAGTTGCAGCATCTTCCATTAAATTGTTAAGAGGAACACACCCATTACCTCTTAGCCATGACTCGATATACAATAAACCTATACTAATATTATTTCGAATTCCATTTTCTGTTATTACACCAACTCTTCCTCCTGATGTTTTAACAGGAAGCTTTAACAAATCACTAGCTTTTACGTCTATATCCTCTCTTAAATTACCTAATTGATTCTTAAAAGCTAGTTGAGCATCAAACACATCTTTGGCTATTTTGACCAGCCCCGGATGAGCCACCCATGTTCCATCATGACCATTATATGCTTCTATTAATTTATCATCATAAACTTTTTGAATAGATTTATTGTTTTTTTCATCATCATTTTTTATAGGAATTTGAGCTGCCATGCCGCCTATTGCATGAGCTCTTCTTCTATGACAAGTTTTTATTAACAACTCACTATACGATTTCATAAAATGAACCCTCATACTAACCAAAGACCTGTCAGGTAAAATAAAGTTCTTATTTTTTTTGAATTTTTTAATAAAAGAAAATATATAATCCCATCTTCCACAGTTTAAACCTACAATATTCTCTTTAAGTTCATATAAAATTTCATCCATTTCAAATGCTGCTAGTATAGTTTCAATTAGAACTGTGCTCTTAATGGTTCCAGATTCAAGATTAAATTTTTTTTCTGTAAATTTAAATATCTCTGACCAAAGCCTTGCCTCTTTATGATTTTCCATTTTTGGTAAATAAAAATAAGGACCAGTTTTTTTGTGCAAAAGATTTTTATAATTGTTAAAAAAATAAGTTGCAAAATCAAAAATTGATGCAGAAACAGAAGAATTGTTGATTTTAAAATTTTTTTCAACTAAATGCCACCCTCTTGGTCTAACTATTAAAACAGCGTGTTGCTTATTTAGTTTGTATTCTTTGTTATTTTTTTTATCTATAAAATTAATTTGATTTTTATTAGCAAGATATAAATTATAATGTCCACTAATAATATTGTCCCAAGTTGGTGATAGAGAATCTTCAAAATCGGCCATAAAAGTTTGAGCCCCTGAATTAAGAGCATTTACAATCATCTTTCTAGCAGGTGGTCCTGTAATTTCTACTCTCCTATCTAGCAAATCATGGGGTGTAGATTTAATTTTCCAATTAGACTCTCTGATTGATTTTGTTTCCTCAAGAAAATCAGGAAGCCACCCTAAGTCAATTTTTTTTTGAATTTGAACTCTTGACTCTAAAAGTTGTTTTCTTTTTTTTTCAAACAAGGAGTCAAGCTCTGCAATAAAAGAAAGGCAGTCTTTTGTAAAAATTTTTTTAATATTTGTGTCTTTTATCTCTTTTAATAGAAAATTATTAGTCATTATATTCTATATATCTATAAACCTTATAATTAAAAATATATAGACCTATGATATAAGAACCTCTATAAAAAAAGCTATATAAAGGATAAATTAATTAAATATGAATACATTTGATGAAAGAAAAAAAGGATTTGAGGCCAAATATATTAATGATCAAGAATCTGAATTTAAAATAAGAGCTAAAAGGAATAAATTGATTGGTCTTTGGGCAGCTGAAATTATTAAACCTTCAAATGTTGACGAATATGTTAAACAAGTAAGATTGTCAGATTTAGAAGAGCCCGGAGACGAGGATATAATAAAAAAGCTATTAGATGATTTTGAAAATTCTAGTCAAAAAATTTCTAGAAATGTAATTGAGGAAAAATTAATAGAGCTTGAAAATTTGGCTTCAGAAGAATTTTTTAATAAAAAAAATAATTAATAATTTTTATATGAATAATTATACCTCCATAGATCTTAAAATTTGTGGGATTACATCATCTGAATCTATTATAACAGCATCTGAAAACAACATTAAAACACTTGGTTTTGCTAGTAACAATTTGTTAGGACCAAATACTTGTGATGATGAGAGCATAAAAGAATTAATTAAAGAATGCAATGAATACAAAATAGAAACTGTTCTTCTCTCAAGATATCAAAGCACATTAGAATTGATCAAACAAATTGATTATACAAAACCTAAGACAATTGCCTGTTCATATTTTTTTGAAAAAAGCGATCTTATTACCTTAAAAACAGTTTTTAAAAAATTAAGAATTGGAATTTCGGTAAACCCAGAAACATTCAATTTTGACTATTTTAAATCAATAGAAAAATTAATAAATGTATTTTATTATGATCTTAATGTTTACACTAAAAATAATATTAAAACATTTACAGTTGAAGAGAGTAAAAATCAGATTTTAAAACTAAAAAAACTCCATAAAACAATTTATGTAGGAGGAGGAGTTGATGAAAAAAATGCAGAAGCAATAATTAAACACACCCAACCCAATGGAATAGATATCTCTAGAGGAATTAAAGATCAAAACAACAATTTGTGTGAAAACAAACTTAATAATTTGCTAAAGATCCTATCTGCCTCTTAATAACCTTAAAAACATACTTTTTATCAAGATCTTTATATAAATTAATCAAAGATCGTTTTTTAACAGGATGGATAAAATGTGGATTTATTTCAATTAATGGCATCAAAACGAAATCTCTTAGATGTGCTTGACTATGGGGAATTTTCAATTTTTTTTCAGATAAGTTTAATTTGTTATAAAAAATTATATCTAAATCAATTCTTCTTGGTCCATTTTTTATTGTCTTATTTTTCATCATTATTTTTTCTATCAATTCTATTTTTTGTAACAAATTATATGGAGTTTCATTTGTTTGAAATTCTATTACAGAATTAAAAAAATTTTTTTGATTTTTAAAACCATAGGGATAGGAAACATAAGTAGAAGACAACTTAGTTATAATGCCATACTTTGATAAATGTTTCAAAGCCTGATTAAAATTGATTTTCCAATCCCCAATATTTGATCCTACAGCTATATACGTTTTATTTAGATACACTGATTGATGAGCATTTTTTTAATTTAGAAATTTTGGGTTTTTCAACTTCAACAAAAACCTTTGTAACTTTAAATTTTTTTTTAATTTTATATGAGCATTCACTTATTAATTTTTCTAAAGTAAAATAACTAGAATGAGCTAAAAAATTATTTATAAAAATTATTACATCTGAATAACTAATTAAAGATTTTATATTATCTAAATTATTATTTTTAGGTTTATAAAAAAAATCAACTGAAATATATATCGGTTGCTTTTTTTCTCTTTCTTTTACAGAAGTTCCTATTTTTACCATTACTTTTAATTTTTTTATTTTTATCTTGAACATAAAATTTTATTATAAATTTCTATAGCTTGTTTAGTTTCTAAAACATCATGAACTCTAATAATATCTACTCCTTGTGTAAATGCATAAAGAGCTGAAGCTATAGATCCTCCTAATCTATCACTAACATTTGAATTATCAATTTTATTTATCCAGCTTTTTCTTGAAGAGCCTATGACTAAACCATATTTTTGTATTCTTAATTTTTTTAAATTCTTTAAAATAAGCAAATTTTGATTTAGATTTTTTCCAAAGCCTATTCCTGGATCAAACCAAACTTTTTTATTTGAAATTTTATTTTTTTTTAATTTATCTGTAATTTTAAGAAAATATTTTTTAATATCTGTTAATACATTATTATATGAATTAGTTTTGCTTTGCATTATTTTTGGTGATCCAGGGGTATGCATTAAAATTAGACCATTTTTATATTTTTTTGAAAGTTTAAATAAATCATTACTCCCACCATAAATATCATTGATAAAATGTGCGCCATTTTTAAGAGCAAATTCTTGAGTTTCTAATTTATTAGTATCTATTGATATAAAAAATTTATTTTTTGGTAAAACTTTTAGAATTGGTGCTAGTTTTTTTATTTCACGATTATAAGAAATAGGTTCACTTCCTGGCCTAGTACTTTCTGCTCCAATATCAATAATATCTGCGCCACAATTATACATGTTTTGAATATGTTTAAGTGCATCAACTTTTGTAAAAGCTTTTCCTCCATCACTAAAAGAATCTTTTGTTACATTGCATATTCCCATGATTAATGGTTTTTTTTTCATAATTTTACTTTTGTCTCTTTGAAAGAGTTTTGTTTATATACGATTTATAGAATTGATAAAACTTATTATAAAATAAATTATCTCTTTTTTTCCATCCAATTTGTGGAATCTCATCAACAGAAACTACCCCTCTGCCAGAACCTAATAAAATAATTTCATCATAATTGTTTAAGTTTTGTAAAAAAATATTCTTTTTTTTTATTTTAAATTTTTTACTAAAAAATTTTAATGAGATACCATGGTAACAACCCTCTTTTGGTGTCAAAATTTGATTTTTATAAATAAAAACTATATTAGTTGTGCTTCCTTCTAATATTATTTTATTTTTATAAAAAATACATTCTGTGTTTCTATTATTGACTAATTTTAAAAAATCAAAAGTTTTTTTGTATTTCAAATTTTTGATTTTATAATTTGGTCTTTGATAATTTATCAAAACACATTTAACATAATTTGTATTATAATTTATTTTTCTTAAAGATATTGATATTGTTTTTGTTGACACAGCCACACGAAACAAGTGATGGTATTTAATATTATTTTTAAAATTTTTTTTAATGAAAGAATTTAAGAATGGTTTTAAATTAACTTTGACTCCAATTTTTTTTAAAGATCTTGTTAAATTATAAATATGTTCATCAAAATGTAAAAATTTTTTTGATCTTCCATAAACAGCAACAGACGTAAAAGCTCCTTTTTTATTCCATAAATAATCAAATGGTTTTTCTTTATAATTATTATGCGAATATGATTTTTTGAATAATATTTTTTCCATTTTTAGTTAAAAAAGATTCAGGATGAAATTGAAAACCATAAACTTTATTAATATTATCTTCAAAGGCCATAGCAACTTTTGTAGTGGTGCACCTCATGGTAATTTTAATTTGATCAGAATAATATGGCTCAAATAATTTTAAAGAATGATATCTGCCTACAGTATAAATAGTTTTATGTTTAAAAAGTTTACTATTCTTTAAAACAATTATTTTTGATTGATGACCGTGATAAATTTTTTTTTGCTGACAAATTTTTCCTTTTTCATTAAATAAAATTTGCTGAAACCCAAGACAAATTCCTAAAAGCTTTTTTTTGGATTTAAACCTATTATAAATATCTGATGTAATAGGATAATCTTTTGGCTCTCCCGGACCTGGAGAAAAAACTACTAAATTTGATTTGGACAGTTTCCTATAATTTATATCAAAATAGTTGCTTACATACACTTCATCAAACTTACTTAAAAGATGAACTAGATTAAAAGTAAAGGAATCTTGATGATCAATAATATATATCATTTTTTAAACAAATTTATTAAGGATTTAGCTTTAATATAATTTTCATTATACTCTGCTTTAGCTTTACTTCCTACTACTACACCACTTGCGGCAGAAATTTCCGATTTGCCTTTATAATGTAAAATGGATCTTATTATAACATTAAATCTCATATCTAAATTTGTTTTAATATATCCAAAACTTCCAGTAAAAATGTTTCTATTTTCAATTTCATAATTATTGAGTAAATTTAATGTATTTATTTTTGGACACCCTATAACAGATCCGCCTGGCATCATAGCCTGAATAATTTTTTTTGTGGAAATATTTTTTTTTAATATACCAGAAATTTTTGTTATACAATGATACAAATCTTTATATTCCTCAATGTATTTTAATTTTTTTATTTTTACAGTTCCATTTTTACATATTTTAGATAAATCATTTCTTTCCATATCTACGATCATGTTGTGTTCTTTTGACTCTTTAATATTATTTTTAAAATACTTCTTCGCTTTTGCTAAACTGCTTTTTTTATTTTTTTTCATTGTTCCAGCTATAGGCTTTGTTATTAAAATATCATTTTTTCTTTCTATAAGCGTTTCAGGTGAACAACTAATGATAGAATAATTAGTGTCTCTAATAAAAAATGCCTCGGGAGAAGGATTAGTTTTCATTAACTTTACGAACAATGAAAAAGAATTTATTTTGGATTTATTAATATATTTTTGACAAATTTTAATTTGATAAGTTTCTCCATTCTTAATTTTTTTTACAAATTTGTTAAATACTTTAGTATAATTTTTTAGAGATAGATTGACTTTAAAACTTGAACTATGTTTAATTTTCAAACTATAATTATTTATAAAAGATTCTTTTAAAAATATAACGTTTTTTGGTTTATAAAATATTCCCATTGGAAAACTATTATTTTTTTGCTTAATTATTTTTATTCCTATAAGATTGCATAAAATCTCATATCCAAAAAAACCAACATATCCAAAATGTTTTTTATTTTTTTGATTTTGAACTTTTATAAAAAATTGATTTATGTTTTTCCTACTTAAAATAATTTTTTCACTAAAATCACTAAAAAGATAGTAACCTCTTTTTATCTTATAAATAATAATAGGTTTATCTGAGTGAATTAATTTATTTAAGTATGTTTTGGACAAATTTTCCTCATTTTTATTGTAAAATTTATTATTTCGTTTTATCATTATTTTATTATATGTTTTATATTTATACCAAAAGAATAGTTGTTATTTTTTGTTTTTTTTTGTTCAGTTCCAGTCTGTTTTCTCACGGAACAATAATTGTAGAAAATGTCGAACATGGAGAGGGAGAAATTGATTTAAAAATTTATATTGATAAAAAATCATTCCTTGAAGAAGATCAGGCTTTTGAAACTATAAGGAAAAAAGCCACAAAAGGAGAAACTATCATTCCCCTAATAAAAACTCACGAGGGCAACTTAGCAATTGTGGTTTATCATGATGAAAATGGTGATGGAAAGCTAAATACTGGTCTATTTTGGAGACCAAAGGAAGGATTTGCTTTTAGTAATAATTATGTTCCAAAAGGACCTCCTAGCTTTAAAAAAGCATTAATTTCATTAGAGCACAATGTGCCTCATAAAATAAAGCTGAATTATTAATTTATAAAAAAATCTTTTGGCTGATTAGAAATTTCTAATAATTTTTTTTGTAACTTATAAAGGGCTGCTCTTTCTATTTGTCTGACTCTTTCCTTGCTTATGCCCAGGTCGTTTCCAAGTTCTTCAAGAGTTTTCGCTTTTTCCTCAAGTTTTCTTGAAGTAATTATAATTTTCTCTCTATCTTTTAAATAATTGAGGGCCTGATTAATCCATTTTTTTTTCAAATTACCATCAATACTTGCTTGAGTTGTTTGTTCTTGATTTGGATTTTCATCTTTTAATAAAGAAATTAATTCGATATTTCTATTTTGATCCTCATATACAGTTTGATTTAAAGATTGATCACCTGCTTGTAATCTAGACTCCATATTTTGAATATCAAATTTATTAACCTTTAAAATACCTGATATAATTTTTAACTCATTCTCTCCCATAAAATCAATTGATGGATTTGTAATTTGCTTTTTCAATTTTTTTAGATTAAAAAAAAGAGCTTTTTGTCCAGCTGTTGAGCCATTTTTAACTATAGACCAATTCTTTAATATATAATCTTGGATATTTGCCCTTATCCACCAACTTGCATAAGTAGACAGTCTAAAATCTTTTGAAAGATCAAATTTTTTTAATGCATGAATAATTCCAACTATTCCTTCGTTTATTAAATCTTCAAATGGTAGACCATAATTAATATGCTTTCTTGCTATAGATACTACCAACCTTAAATATGATTTTAAAATTTTTTGAAGATCCTCCTCATTACCTAAATCTTTCCAGTTTTTAATTAATTTATATTCTTCCTCCTTGCTTAAAATTTTTGCTTTAGAAGAATATTCAATCAGATTGTTAATAATTATTGATTTTTGATTAATCATAATTAAAAAATAAGCAATAAAATAAATTTTACAATTATTATAAATATGCAAAAATTGCATATCAAAAATGTTTTATTTTAATAACATAGATAAATAACAAAAAATTAAAATCAAAAAAATTTTATAAACAAAAACATTACTTGAACTATATTAATCAATTATATAAAATTTAAAAATCAGGTAGATAAATAATTTATTTACCATACTCATGTGGAAGGGAGTATTTATGGAAACTTTTTTACAAGCTTCAGATTTTGTTGGAGTTACATTTTGGCTAGTATCTGTTGGAATGGTTGCTGCAACAGTTTTCTTTTTTTACGAAGGCTTAAGAGTGAAATCTGAATGGAGAACCTCACTAGTAATTGCAGGTTTAATAACTCTTATAGCGGCAATACATTATTATTATATGAGAGATTATTGGGTTCATACAGGTGAATCACCTATTGTGTATAGATATATAGACTGGTTATTAACAGTTCCACTTCAAATGATTGAATTCTACATAATACTAGTCGCAGCAGGTATTGCTGTTTCTTCAAACGCATTTTGGAGATTACTAGTTGGAACTTTAATTATGTTAATTGGTGGTTACATGGGTGAAAATCAATGGATTAGTCCTCTT
The DNA here is from genome assembly GCA_002937895.1 of Alphaproteobacteria bacterium MarineAlpha5_Bin9. Lineage (GTDB taxonomy): Bacteria > Pseudomonadota > Alphaproteobacteria > HIMB59 > PTKV01. The sequence goes on from PTKV01000002.1 coordinate 42,333, forward strand.
ATGGGATTAATTATTGGTTTTGCTGGATGGGCAATCATTATTTGGGAAATTTTCCGTGGTGAAGCAAGTCAAGCATCTATGAACAACGAAATTGTAAAAACCTGTTTTAATGCAATGAGAATAGTAGTTTTGGTTGGTTGGATAATTTATCCTCTTGGATATATTTCAGGAACCATGATGGGAGCTATTGATGTAAATTCGCTAAATATAATTTACAATTTAGCAGACTTCATAAATAAAATTTTATTTGGTTTATTTATTTGGAATGCTGCTGTTAAAGCTTCGGCTAAATAATTTTAAAAAAACCTTAAAAAGCCTCTATAATTAGGGGCTTTTTTTATTTCATTTATTAACTAGAATTTAAAGTTTAAAAGTCCTTTCTGAATAATGTAAAGTAAAAATTTATTATATGACTAAGTTATATATTTATAACAGTTTGGGAAATCAAAAAGAAGAATTTATCCCGATTGATTCGTCTCACGTTAGAATTTATGCTTGTGGTCCTACGGTATATAGCTATGCGCACATTGGAAATGCAAGAATGGCTGTAGTCAATGATTTATTAACGAAAATAATAAAAAAAATTTATCCTAAAGTAACTTATGTCTCAAATATAACTGACATAGACGATAAAATTATTAAAACATCTCAAGATTTAAATGTTCCCTTTAAACAAATAACAAGAAAATTTGAAAAAATATATAATGAAGATATGATTAATCTTGGTGTAATTAAGCCTGATATCCAGCCAAGAGCAACAGAATATATTTCTGACATGATAAAGTTAATTCAAAAACTTATTAAAAATAATAATGCTTATGAAAAAGATAAACATGTTTTGTTTCATGTTCCTTCATTTCAAAAATATGGTGAGTTGTCAGGAAGAAATAGGGAAGAACAAATTATTGGAAGTAGGGTTGAGGTAGCTCCATTTAAAAAAGATCCTACCGATTTTGTTTTGTGGAAACCAAGTGCAAATAATGTTCCCGGTTGGGATTCTCCTTGGGGATATGGCAGGCCAGGCTGGCATCTTGAATGTTCTGCAATGTCAGAAAAAACTTTAGACATCCCTTTTGATATTCATAGTGGCGGAGTTGATCTAATTTTTCCACATCATGAAAACGAAATAGCTCAATCTTGTGCAGCGCATAAAAATAACAATCCAAAATCTTTTGCAAAATATTGGGTGCATAATGGTTTTGTAATTGTTGATGGAGAAAAAATGTCAAAATCACAGGGAAATATTCGTTTAGTAAATGATCTTATAAAAAGCTATGATGGGGAAGTTTTAAGACTCACCCTTATCTCAGCTCACTACAGACAACCTTTAAATTGGACTATTAGCGCAATCAATCAATCTAAAAATATTCTTGATAAGTTTTATCGCACATTAAAAGAACTTGAGAAAATTGAAATACCAGATAAAATCGATATCCCTGAAAAAGTTTTTAATGCTTTATGTGATGATATGAACACCCCTCAGGCACTTGCTGAATTAAATAAAATTATTAAAAATCTTAATACCGCAAGTAAAGATGAAAAAATATTTATCAAATCAAGTATTATTGGAGCGGGTAATATTTTAGGAATATTTCAAAAAAACCCCAATGAATGGCTTAACTATGGAAGATCAGAAATTTTAGATGACAAAACAGTAAATAAGTTGATAAACGAAAGAAATAAAGCTCGTAAAAATAAAGATTTCAAAAAAGCTGATGAGATAAGAGAAAAATTGAAAAATAAAGGAATTGAAATAGAAGATAAAGAAAATGAAACAATCTGGAGAAGTATCTAAAAAAATGGGGGAACAAGTTGAAATAAAACTTACTGATGGGAGTATAAAAAAAATCTTAAAAGGAACAACAGGCAAAAACATTGCTGAAAATATTTCTAAGTCACTGGCTAAAGAAGCTATAGCTATTGAAGTAAATGGAATTATAAAAGATCTAAGTTATAAAATAGATGCTGATTGTCATATTAATATCATTAAAAAAGATAATGAAAAAGCATTAAAGCTAATAAGGCACGATTGCGCTCATGTAATGGCAGAAGCAGTTCAAGAATTATTTCCAGACACTCAAGTTGCAATTGGTCCTACAATTGAAAATGGATTTTATTATGATTTTTATAAAAAAAAACCATTTATCGAAGAAGATTTAGAAAAAATTGAAAAAAGAATGCACAAAATAATATCTAAAAATGAATTTTTTATAAGAAAAATTTTAACAAAAAAAGAAGCGATGGATCTTTTTAAAAAAAAGAAGGAAGATTATAAGATTGAAATAATTAAAGATTTAAAAAAATCTGAAGAGATATCAATATATAATCAAGGAAAATGGTTCGATTTATGTAGGGGGCCTCATATGCCTTCTACCAAATTTATTGGAAAATCCTTTAAACTTATGAAAGTAGCTGGGGCATATTGGAGAGGAGATTCAAAAAACACAATGCTTACACGCATTTATGGCACAGCGTGGAGAAATGAAAATGAATTAGAAAAATATTTAAATCAAATTGAAGAAGCCGAAAAAAGAGACCATAGAAAATTAGGAAAAGAAATGGACTTATTTCATTTTCAAGAAGAGGCTCCTGGAGCTGTGTTTTGGCATCCCAAAGGATGGTATTTATTTCAATCATTAATTAATTACATGCGAGAAAGACAAAATAATGAGGGGTATGTAGAAACAAATACACCTGAATTAATTGATCGTTCTTTGTGGGAAGCATCAGGACATTGGGAAAAATTTGGAGATAACATGTTTACAACAGATCCTAAAGAAGAAAAGGTTTTTGCTATAAAACCAATGAATTGTCCAGGAGCTGTTGAAATTTATAAAAAAGGGTTGAAAAGTTATAGAGATCTGCCCTTACGTATTTCAGAATTTGGAAAGGTTCATAGATATGAACCATCTGGTGCTCTGCATGGACTGATGCGTGTTAGAGCTTTTACTCAAGATGATGCCCATATTTTTTGTACTGAAAAACAAATAACCTCTGAATGCAAAAGTATCTGTGATCTTATTTTAAGTATTTATAAGGATTTTGGATTTTTAGATGTTAGAATCAAATTTTCTGACAGACCACAACAGCGTGTTGGTGATGATGATATTTGGGACAAATCTGAGATCGCATTAAAAGAAGCAATGGAGGCAACAGGATTAAAATATACGCTTAATCCTGGGGAGGGTGCTTTTTATGGTCCTAAATTAGAATTTATTTTAAGAGATGCAATAGGGCGGGATTGGCAATGCGGAACTCTGCAAGTTGATCTTAATTTACCCAAAAGACTTGGTGCCTCATATATTACTGAAGATGGTCAAAAGAAAACTCCTGTTATGCTTCACAGAGCTTTGTTTGGATCATTAGAACGTTTTACAGGAATCTTAATTGAACACTATGCGGGAAACCTTCCTCTATGGCTTGCTCCAACACAGATAGTAATAGCAACAATAACCTCTGATTCTAATGATTATGCTATAAACTTAAAAAGTAAATTTATTAAGGAGGGGTTTAGGGTTGAGCTTGATATACGAAATGAAAAAATTGGTTATAAAATTCGAGAACATAGCAATCAAAAAAAGCCAATAATTTTAGCAGTTGGAAAAAAAGAGGAAAAAGAAGAAACTGTATCTGTTAGAAAACTAGGCAGCTCCAATACTACAATCTTAAAAGTTGAAAAAGTTATAACAAATTTAAAAAAAGAAATTATATCACTGATTTAAATTATGAAAATTATTTTTGAAAAAAGAAAAAGCATTAAGCAAGTTGAAGAGTCTAGTAGTTTTGCACCTAAATTTGATAAAAATGGATTAATTCCTGTTGTGACTTCAGATTATAAAACTGGAGAAATATTAATGCATGGCTACATGAATTCTTATGCCCTTAAAAAAAGTATAGAAATTAAGCAAGCAGTATACTTTTCTAGAAGTAGAAAAAAAATTTGGCATAAAGGTAAGACTAGTGGTTTTATTCAAAAAATTAAAGAAGTAAGAATTGATGATGATCAAGACTGTGTTTTACTTAAAGTAAAAGTAGTCGGGGGAGCAAGTTGTCATGTTGGCTATCGATCATGTTTTTATAGATCTATACCCTTAAACTCTTTGGGTAAGTTAAAATTAAAATTTAAAGATAAAAAGAAAGTCTTTGATCCTAAAAAAGTATACATAAATCAAAAAAACCCAACAAAACTATGATACATTACTTTTCTTTAGTAATTAATGACAAAAGTAATAAAATTACTATACTTATTAAACCACAAAAAATAGCCCCAAAAAACACATTAGATAAAATTATAAAAAAAATTTGCATATTATAAATTTTTTGGAAAAAAAGAGGATTTTCAAGAATTTGATCTATAAATAGAATTATAGAAATAACTATTAGACCTGTTAGAAACCCACGTTTGTAATAACTCATCCAAGAATTTTTGAACAATTTAAAATTCATGCTAGTACTATATACAATATTATTTGTATCGTCTAAAGAGAGAATTATTAATGAGTAAAATTATTTTAAAAGGAAGAACTCTAAGTTTTTTAAGACAACCAAAAAATGTAAATGATTCTTCATCATATGAATATAATGAGAGTGGGGCAATATTAATTAACAATGGAATAATTGAGAAAGTAGAATCATATGAAAAAATAAAAAAAACAATAAGTAAAAACATTAAAATATTTGATCATTCGGGTAAGTTATTAATGCCAGGATTTATAGATCCCCATTTGCATTATCCTCAAACAAAAATAATTGGTTCATATGCATCAAATTTATTAGAATGGTTAAAAAAATATACATTTTTAGAGGAAAAAAAATATTCAAATAAAGAATACTCTATAAAAGCATCAAAGATTTTTTTTAATGAGTTAATTAATAATGGCACTACTTCATGTGCTAGTTTTTGTACTACTAGCAAAAATTCTGTTGAAGCCTTCTTTTCAGAAGCCAAAAAAAGAAATATGATGGTAATAGGTGGAAAAACTTTAATGGATCGTAATGCTCCCAAAACCTTGTTAGAAAATTCAACAAAAGGATATGAGTTAACAAAAAAGTTAATTAATAAATGGCACAATAATGGAAGATGTTTATATGCAATTACACCTAGATTTGCTATTACTTCAACTATTGAGCAGATGAAAAGTGTTCAAACTTTAAAAGAAGAATACCCTGAATGTTATTTGCAAACTCATTTGTCTGAAAATTTTGAGGAAATTGAATTGGTAAAAAAACTTTATCCTTCATTCAAAAATTATACATCTATATATGAACATTATGGTTTTTTAGGGAAAAAAAGTCTTTTTGGTCATTGTATACATTTATCAGAAAGTGAGCTGGATCTTCTAAATGAATCTCATTCTAAAGTTATTTTCTGTCCAACATCAAATCTTTTTCTTGGAAGCGGTTTGTTTGATCTAAAAAAAATTAACAAAAAAAATAATATCCAAATTGGAGTGGCAACAGATATTGGTGGAGGAACAAGTTTCAATATGCTTAAAACTCTAGATGAGGCTTATAAGATATGCCAATTACAAAAAAATAAAATTTCCTCGTTAGATTCTTTTTATCATATTACTCTTGGTAATGCTAAGTGCTTATCTTTAGAATCAAAAATAGGGACCCTATCTAAAGGAAGTGATGCTGATATAGTTGTAATTGATTCTAGAGCCACCTCATCTCTTGAAATAAGAAAAAATAACTTGAATAGTTTAGAGGAAGAACTATTTTATATTCAAACTCTAGGAGATGATAGGTGTATTTCTCAAGTATATATCAAGGGAAAACCAGCTAAAAATACTTAAAAAACTAATTTACAATTAAATACAAATATATAGATGTCAAAAATATATAGGAACAAAATTGAATAAAAAGTCATTAAAATTAATTGAAACGTGTAAACTGCCCACAAAATATGGGAATTTTAAACTTTATGCTTTTAAGGAGAAAAAAACAAAAAAGGAGCATCTAGCAATTGTATTAGGAGTTTTAAAAAATAAATCACCAAGCCTAATTAGATTACACTCACAATGTTTATCGGGAGAATCCTTTTTTAGCTTAAGGTGTGATTGTAGATTTCAATTAACAGAGTCTTTAAAAAAAATAAAAAAAAATAAATCAGGAGCAATTATATACCTTCAACAAGAAGGACGAGATATAGGTTTGCTTAATAAAATAAAAGCTTATAAGCTTCAAGATCAAGGACTTGACACAGTTGAAGCAAATCATAAATTAGGCTTCGATAAAGACCCAAGAAACTATAAAATAGCTACTGAAATAATTAAATTTTTTGGAATAAAAAAAATAAATTTAATTACCAACAATCCAAAAAAAATTAATGCGATAAAATTAACAGGCATTAAAATTAACAAACGAATTCCAATAAAATCAAATACCAATAATCACAACAAAGATTATTTAAGAACAAAAGAGAAAAAATTAGGCCATCTCTTGTAAAGATGAATAATAACGAAAAATTATTAATAAAAAAACTTAAACTTATACCTCACCCTGAGGGAGGACTCTACTCTGAAAGTTTTAGAGACAAAAAAGGATCTGTTAGTTTAATTTATTATCTACTAAGAAAAGGGGAAACTTCTCATTGGCACAAGCTAAAAAAGAATGAGATACTTCATTTTTATGATGGTGATCCAATAGAAATTTTTTTAAGTAAAGATAAAATAAAAATTAATAAAGTTATACTCGGAGCAAGTTCAAAGTTTAATTATCATTATATTGTTAGTGCAAATACTTGGTTTGGAATGAAGTCAAAGGGTTTATGGTCTTTAATTGGATGTGTTGTAGCGCCAGCTTTTGAATTTAGTGATTTAGTAATTGATAATACAAATTGGAAACTATAATAAGTTGATAATAATAAGTGATAATTTTTCTTTATGATTTTTAGACAGTTTTTTGATAGTGTTTCATCTACATATACATACTTAATCTCAAGTGGTAAGGGTAGAGAGGCCCTAATTATAGATCCTGTATTTGAAAAAACTAATCAATATATTCAGTTGTTGGAACAATTAGAGCTAAAACTCGTAAAAGTAATAGATACTCATATTCATGCTGATCATATATCAGGTCTTAGAGAGCTGCAAAAAAGAACAAAGTGTATTACTTTAATGGGTGAAGGTGCTCCAGCAGAAGTAATTTCTATGCATGTTAAAGATAATGAGAAGATAGAAATAGAAAATATTAAATTACAAGCCATGTACACACCAGGGCATACGGATGACTCTTATAGTTTTTTAATGAATGATAGAGTTTTCACAGGTGATACATTGTTAATAAAAGGTACGGGAAGAACAGACTTTCAAAATGGAAACCCCTATGATCAATATCATTCACTGTTTGATAAAATTTTAAAATTACCTGAAGAAACATTTATCTATCCTGCTCATGACTACAAAGGCGAAAATGTTAGCACTATAGGTGAAGAAAAAAAATATAATCCTAGACTTCAAGTAAATTCTGTTCAGGAATATGTAAAAATAATGGAAAATCTAAAATTAAAAAATCCAAAAATGATGGATATAGCAATACCTATAAATTCTGGTAAAAAAAATATTTAACGCTCTTTTATATATGGCTGTCCAATAGCTTTGGGGGCCATAGCCTTACCAACAAATCCAGCAAGAAGAATAACTGTAAGAACATATGGAATGGCTTGAATAAGCTGAACAGGTATTGTTCCAATTGTTGGAAGTTCTACTCCTTGAAGTCTTATTTGAAGTGCATCTGTAAACCCAAAAAGCAAGCAAGCAATTAATGCAGTTTTTGGATGCCATTTACCAAATATTAGTGCTGCTAACGCCAAATAACCCCTGCCTGCTGACATTTCTCTAAAAAAATTTGCATTAACTGCAGTAGACAAATAAGCTCCGGCAAATGCTATTAAAATTCCATTAATTGCTAGAGCCTTATATCTCATTGAAAAAACATTAATACCAGCTGTGTCCACTGCGCTTGGATTCTCTCCTACTGCTCTTAATCTTAAACCAAAACTAGTTTTAAAAACAATCCAAAAAACAACTGGCACAATTAAATAAGCGATATAAACAAATATATAATGACCACTTAAAATATCACTGTATATAATTCCTAATATAGGAACATCTCTTATAGAATTAGCAAATGGAAGGGTTATTTCAAGAAATCTCTCGTCATTACCAAGAGTTGGTGTTAATCCGGCTTGACCAAACCAGGCGGCAGCCAAAGCTGTTGTTAATCCAATCATTAAAATATTTATAGCAACGCATGAAACTACCTGATCACCCTTATGTGTAACTGAAGCAAAACCATGCAGCATTGAAAGTCCTACACATGCAATTATTGCTAAAAATAACCCAAGCCAAGGATTTCCAAAAAAATAAGAACCAACTGCAGATACAAATGCTGCGGCTAGCATTTTACCTTCTAAACCAAAATCAATTACACCTGATCTTTCAGCAAAAAGTCCAGCCATTGCTGCAAAAACCAAAGGAGTTGAAATTCTAAGGGTAGAATTTATTAGAGATGCAATATCAGATAAATACTCCATTAAATCTTTACCCCATGGTTGAGTTTTTTAACAAAAAAACTTTCTATTTGTGGTCTAAATAAATTTTCTAGAGCTCCGCTAAATAAGATTATTAAACCTTGAACTGCAACAAACATATATCTTGTTATGTTAGGCATATCAAATGTGACTTCAGAACCTCCTTGGTATAATATTCCAAACAAAAATGCTGCTGGAAAAATTCCTACTGGATGATTTCTGCCCATTAGAGCAACCGCAATGCCTGTAAAACCATATCCAGCAGGGAAACCTGCAACAATTTTATGATGAACACCTAAAATTTCATTAACTCCTAAAAGTCCTGCAAGTCCTCCTGAAACACACATCGCTATAATAATATTTTTATAAGGTGATATACCTGCATAAATAGCTGCCTGTGTATTATGACCTACTGCACGCATTTCGTAACCCCACTTTGTTTTCCAAATTAAAAACCATACAAAAAATGAAGCAATAATAGCCAATAAAAAAGAAATATTAAGTGGTGAATATCTTATCTTTATCCCAAATGTAGCTGCGAGATCTTTAAAACCAGGAAACCACTGTTCTTTTGGTAAAGCCACAGTGTGGGGGCCCATTTGTGCTGTATCTCGAATAACATCAACTAATAAAAAAACCATTAAAGAAGATGCTATAAAATTAAACATGATTGTTGTTATAACAACATGGCTTCCTCTTGTTGCCTGAAGATAGGCAGGGACAAAAGCCCATGCGGCTCCAAATAGAACTGCGCCAAAAATAGAAAGCAACCAAACAAGCGGCACTGGTAAAAAACTAAAATTAATAGCAACTAAAAAAACCCCTAGGCCACCTATATATGCCTGTCCTTCTCCTCCAATATTAAAAAGTCTACAATGAAAAGCTACTGCAAATGCTAATCCAGTAAAAATAAAATTAGTTGTATAATATAAAGTATAAGCAAATCCTTCTATATAACCAAAAGAACCAAAAATAATAAGTCTTACTGCTTCAAAAGGATTCTCGCCTGCGATAAAAATAAATAATCCGGATACAATTAAGGCTAATGTAAGATTAACTAAAGGAACAATTAAATTTGATACCCACCAAGGAACTTTAGATTTGTCTACAAGCGTTGTCATTAAACTACACCAGCCATTAACAAGCCCAGCTCACGATCAGTAACATTTTTATTAATTTTTTCTCCTACTATACCACCATCAAACATAACCAAAATTCTATCTGACAAAGAAAGAACTTCGTCTAATTCAACAGAAACTAAAAGTATAGCCGCTCCTTTATCTCTCATATCAATAAGCCTTTGATGAATAAATTCAATAGCACCTATATCTACGCCTCTTGTTGGTTGGCCTACTAGTAAAACTTTTGGATTTTCATTAAGCTCCCTACTCAAAATTATTTTTTGCTGGTTACCTCCTGAAAAATTTGAAGTAATTAAATGTGGTGATTGTGGTCTAACATCGTATTCTTTCATAATTTTTTTTGAATGGGCTAAAATATCATTATGATTAAGAATTGAAGATGATGAAAAAGATTTTTGATCATGATATCCAAATATTAGGTTTTCATAAGCTTTAAAATCTGTAACTAACCCCATTCTTTGACGATCTTCAGGAACGTGAGCCAAACCTTTTTCTTTAAGCTGTCTAGGATCAAGAAATTTTTCACTATCAGAAATTTTAATTTTTTCTAAAAGTATTTCCCCAGAATCAACTTTTCTAATTCCAGAAAGTGCCTCAAGTAGTTCAGTTTGCCCATTTCCTGTAACACCAGCAATTCCTAAAATTTCCCCAGAATGAATTTCTAAATCTACATTTTTTACGCGTGTAACACCCAAATCATCTTTTACTGTTAAATTTTTTACTTTAAATATAACATCACCTCTTTTAGCAAATGACTTATCTAGCCTTAATAAAACACTTCTGCCAACCATCATTTCAGCTAATTTCTCTTTGTTGGTGTTCTCTGTTTTCGTATGACCAACTATTTCACCCTGACGCATTACAGAAACCACAGTTGTAAGATCCATAATTTCAATTAATTTATGTGTAATTAAAACTATTGTTTTTCCCTCATCTCTTAAAGAACGTAAAATTTTAAAAAGTTCATCAACCTCTTGCGGAGTTAAAACACCTGTTGGCTCATCTAAGATAAGAATTTCTGCCCCTCGATATAAAGATTTTAAAATTTCAACTCTTTGTCGGAAACCCACAGATAAATCAGAAATTTTAGAATTAAGATCTATATTAAGTTTATAAGTATCACAAATATTTCTAAGATTCTTTTTTGCTTTTTCTAAGTTTTTTCCAAATACTAGCTCGCCCTCAAACCCTAATATAATGTTTTCTAAAACAGTAAAATTTTCAACCAACATGAAATGTTGATGGACCATGCCTATTCCATTTATTATCGAATCTCTTGGAGATTTTAGTTTAACATTTTTTCCATTTATATTGATGGTTCCTGAATCTGCTTGATACAAACCATAAACAATACTCATTAAAGTAGATTTTCCAGCTCCATTTTCTCCAATTATGCCATGAATCGTGCCTTTATTTATTATCAGATTTATGTTTTTGTTAGCCTGAACATGGCCAAATGATTTATTTATATCTTTGAGTTCAAGTATAGGTGAGACCATAAAATTATTTCTTAATCTTAGGTCTCACCAAAAATTTTACAATATTTTTATTATTCCTGTGACCAGTCTGCAACTTGCATAGAACCACTAACTATCTCAGCAGCAGCAGCTTCAACTGCAGATTCCATTGCCGGAGTTACCATTCCATCTTCAGTAGCATAACCAACCATGCCTTCCGCAAGTCCAAGAATATGAATTCCTGGCTCAAACGTGCCAGCTGCAGTTTTTTCAGCTTGTTCAAAAATTGTAAGATCTAGACGCTTCAACATAGATGTAAGCATGCTTCCAGGATGCATCCAATTCTGGTTAGTATCAACACCAATACCCATGATGCCTGCATCTGCAGCAGCTTGAAGAACACCAATTCCTGTTCCGCCTGCCGCTTGATAAACTACATCTGCGCCACCATCTATTTGAGCTTTAGTTAATTCAGCACCTTTAGTCGGATTATTCCAAGCTTCAGGAGTGGTGCCAGTCATATTTGCTAATATTTCTATATTAGGATTAACATACAAAGCGCCTTGCTCGTATCCACCTTGAAATTTTCTAATTAAAGGAATATCCATTCCTCCAACAAAACCAATTGTTCCTGATGAAGATGCCATTGCAGCAATCATACCAACTAAAAAAGAACCTTCGTGTTCTTTGTAACAAGCTTGGTAAATGTTTCCTGCTGGATCATCCACCCAACAAACATCCACTGCTACAAAGTTTGTATCTGGATAATCAGGGGCGACAGCTGCAACTGCATCAGCCTGAGCAAATCCCATTGCAACAATCAGAGAAGCTCCTCTGTCTGCAATTTTACGCATACCTTGTTCAATTTGAGTATTGTTTGAAGCTTCAAATTCAACCATACCCCAACCAAGTTCATTTTTAACTCTTTCAGCGGTTCTGAATGCTAGTTCATTAAATGATTTATCAAATTTACCTCCGGAGTCATATACAACTCCAATTTTATTTGCAAAAGCGCTTGAAGAGAAGACAAGTGCGAAGCAGATAAAAAAAATACTAAAAATTTTATTCATACCAAAAAACTCCCTTTTTTATGAATTATAGATATATTATTGATAACATTTTTACTGTAAAAAAAAATTATTTTAAATAATAAGATAGTGGATAAATTATGATAATCACTGCTTATGTGCCCATATACCTATCCCCTGCATCTCCAAGCCCTGGAACAATAAATTTGTTATTATCCAAACCCTTATCCACCGATGTTGTAAAAATTCTTAGTTTTGGATACTTCTTTTCAATTGTTTTAATGCCTTCTGGTGCGCATAATAAGGAAACTAGCATTAAATTTGATATTTTTACCCCAGATTTTACAATAAGATTTACTGCCTCTAGAGATGAATTACCGGTAGCTAACATAGGATCTAATACTATAAAAAGCTGCTTTTTAATTTTAGGCAATTTAAAAAGATACTCGACTGGCTTATAAGTTTGCTCATCTCTATATAAACCTATATGACCCTTTTCAGCATTTGGTAAAAATTTGATAAAGCCCTCAACCAAGCCAAGTCCTGCTCTCAAAATTGGAATTATAACAATAGGCTGGGAAACTTCTAATCCATAAGTTTTTTTCAACGGAGTGTTTATTGGTGTTTTATTAAATTTAATATAATCTAATACTTTAGAGGCTATTAAATAGCTTGTTTCATTCATAGTTTGCCTAAAAATAGGGTCAGATGTTTTTTTATTTCTTAAAATAGTTAATTTATAATCTATGAAAGAAGATTTGATTAATATAAGCATAATAAGAAAATACATTCTTTTTTAAATGAGGGCAATATACATCTTTTTATTATTTGGTTTATTTGTATTATCAGGTTGTGCTACTGTACAAGTTGCTAAAGAAGTTACAAAAGCGACTAAAAGTATAGAAACTTCTGTTAAAAAAATCTTAAAGTCTCCTGACGATATAGAAAAAGAAAAGGAAGTAGAAACTCAAAAAACCCAAATTTTAGAAGAAAAATCAAATGAAACTGAAATAATTATTGAGCAAAAAAAAATTATTACTACAGATTTATTAGGTGTAGAAATAAAAGAATTAACAAAAAGAATAGGTAATCCAAACCTAATCAGAGAAGATGGAGAAATGATAGTAGTTAGATTTGATACAAGTAAGTGCAGATTATTTATTTTTATAAATTCCAACTCCAAGAATCAAGCATCAGAGTATTTTGAATTGCGAAATACCCAAGGTCAAATAATTGAAAGGAAAAAAAATATAGAAAATTGTTACAAAGAACTTTTTAACAGTTAATCAATTGAAAGCAAAAGGTCTTTACTTTCTATATTATCACCAATCGAAACCTGAAGATTGGACACAATCCCGCTTTTTTCAGCAAAAATAACTGTTTCCATTTTCATTGCCTCTATAGTTATAAGTCTGTCCCCCTTTATTACCTTGTCATTGTTTTTTATGAGTATTTGGGATACTTGTCCTGGTAAAGGAGAGCCAATGTCATTTTTTGATGTCGCTTTTTTTCTCTTAAAAACTGTATTAGAAAATTCTTTATCTTCGACATCAATTGTTCTTGGTTGACCATTAAGTTCAAAAAAAACTGAACATATTCCATTTTTATCTGTTTTACTTTTTGTTAAATATCTTAATATCAAAGATTTACCTTTATCTATAATAAGGTTATATTCTTTGTCGGTCTCAGGACCATAATAAAATAAAGGAGTCGACAAAATTGACAAATCTCCATACTCCATCTTAAATTTTTTATAATCCAAAAAAACTTTTGGATACATTAAATATGAAGCAAGCTCCTCATTAGAAATATCTTTTTCAAGAATTTTTTTAAGTTTGTTTTTTTCCTTTTTAAAATCTATTTTTTTTAATTTAGATAATTCTTTTTTGCTAATTTTTTTAACATTTTTTAATATCTTATTTTTTAACTCTTTAGGAAAGCCCCCATAAGGTATGCCAAGATCTCCTTGAAAAAATTTAATTACTGACTCAGGAAATAATAATTCTTTTTTAGAATTTAATACGTCTGAAATCTCTAAATCATTAGCAATCATAAACAACGTCATATCACCTACAACTTTAGAAGTGGGCGTTACCTTTATGATGTCTCCAAATAACTTATTAACTTCTGCATATTTTTTAGAAACTTGTCCCCATTTGTTTGCTCCTATGCCTAAGGATCTTGCCTGTTCTAGAAGGTTAGTTAATTGACCTCCTGGCATTTGGTGAAGATAAACATCAGAACCAACCCCTTTTTCATAACTTTCAAAAGCAAAATAGTTCTTCCTAACCTCTCCCCAGTATATAGATGCACTTCGAATAGCTTTTTCTGAAATAGATGATTTTCTTTTTGAACTATCTAAGGCTTTTAAGATAGATCCAATTGGTGGTTGTGAAGTTTGTCCACTCATAGAATCAAAGGCTAAATCTACTATATCAGCACCAGCTTTTACAGCTGACATAATTGATGCAGAAGATGTTCCGCTGGTATCATGGGTATGAAAATGAACAGGCAGACCAACACTATTTTTAAGCTCTTTAACTAAAATTTCTGCTGTATTTGGCTTACAAAGCCCTGCCATATCTTTAATTGCTATAATATGTGCGCCAATTTTTTTTAGTTTTTTTGCTAAATCTATATAATACTTTAAAGTATATTTTTTTTCACCTTTATTAGTAAAATCATTTGTAAAACAAATAGCTCCTTCACAAATTTTTTCATTTTTACAAACCTCTTCAATTGCAACTTGCATATTACTTGATAAATTCAAAGCATCAAAAACTCTAAAAACATCTACCCCAGCCTCTGAAGCAGTTTTAATAAAAAATTTAATGACTTCATCAGGATAGTTGGAGTACCCTACCGCATTAGAGCCTCTTAATAGCATCTGTGTTAATATATTGGGAGTTTTTGATTTTATGTCTGATATTCTTTCCCAAGGATCTTCTTTTAAAAATCTCATAGAGACATCAAAAGTTGCTCCTCCCCAGCATTCTATAGAAAATAATTGGGAAAGATCTTTAGAATAGTAGTCACAAATGTTGGTTATATCCTGCTTTCTAAATCTTGTTGCCAGAAGTGACTGATGCGCATCTCTCATTGTTGTGTCTGTAACTAAAACTTCATTTAGAGATTTAATATATTTTATAAATTTTAACGGTTTGTATTTTTTTAATAGCTCTGGATAGTTTTTTTTATTTTTTCCGTTTTCCGAAGTAGGAACACTGGGTTCAATAAAGTTTTCTGGTATTGGTCTACCAGAAACTTCTTTATTTTCATTCACTATTATATTTCCTAAATATGATATTAGCTTTGATGCTCTATCTTTTTTACTTGAATAATTATAAAGGCTTTTGTTTGAATCAATAAAATTAGTATTGTAATTAAAATTAACAAAATTTTTGTTATTTATTAGGGACTCTAAAAAAATTAAATTTGTTTTTACACCTCTTATTCTAAATTCCCTAAGGGCTCTATCCATTCTTTTTTGGCATTCTTCCAAGTTTTTTGCCCAAGAAGTAATCTTTACTAAAAGTGAGTCGTAATAAGGCGTAACTAATGCTCCAACAGCTGCCGTTCCAGCATCTAACCTTATTCCAAAGCCTGAAGCAGACCTATATGCAATAATTTTTCCATAATCTGGCAAGAAATCATTTCTTGGATCTTCTGTTGTTATTCTGCATTGTATAGCGTGTCCATTTATTTTTATGTTTTGCTGCTTTGGAAGCTCAGATACTGATCCTATTTTTTTTCCTTCAGCTATTTTAATTTGAGCTTTAACTATATCTATTCCTGTAACTTGTTCTGTTACAGTATGTTCAACCTGAATTCTTGGATTTACCTCAATAAAATAAAACTTATTTTTTTTCTTATCAATTAAAAATTCAATTGTTCCAGCGCCATTATAATTAACACTTTTTACAAGTTTAATCGCTGATTGGTACAAAGAATTTTTAATTGATTCATTTAAGTAGTTTGCGGGAGCTCTTTCAATTATTTTTTGATGTCTTCTTTGTAAAGAACAATCTCTTTCATACAAATGAACTACACTTCCATGTTTGTCGGCCAAGATTTGCACTTCTACATGGGCAGCGTCCTCGATATATTTCTCCAAAAATACTTCATCGTTTCCAAATGCTTTTTTAGATTCATTTTGTGCACTTAAAATTTTATTAACAGCATCTTTTAGCGAATGAATAACTCTCATTCCTCTGCCTCCACCTCCCCAATTAGCTTTTACAATGAGGGGTAGGCCTATTTTTCTTATGGCATTTTTAATTGAAGATGCATTTTTTGATTTTATTGATATTGAATTAATTGTGTTTATTTTTAATTTTTTAGCAATTTTTTTTGCTTCAGTTTTGTTTCCAAGCTTCTGAAGAACTGTTTTGTTTGGACCAATAAAAATAATATTGTTTTTTTCACAAATTTTTGCAAAATCAGGATTTTCTGATAAAAATCCATAACCAGGGTGTATAGCGTCAACTTTAGATTCCTTAGCAATTTTTATTATGGAGTCTGCGTTCAAATATGCTTGTATTGGGCCCTTGTTGTCTCCAATTAAATAACTTTCATCAGTTTTAAATCTATGAAGAGCAAATCTATCCTCTTTCGAATAAATTGAAACTGTCTTAATTCCCAATTCTTCTGCAGCTCGAAAGACTCTAATTGCAATTTCACTTCTATTTGCTACTAAAACTTTATTTATTTTCATAATTAATTTTTTTACTCTTATACTCACATAGTTTAATTAGTGAACAATTATCACATTTTGGTTTTATTGCCTTACAAGTTTTTCTTCCATGCAAAATTAGTAAATGATGAGCGCTTTTTAGCCATTTTTTTGGAATTATAGATTCTAGTTTAGATTGGGTGTCATCAGGGTTATTGGTTTTAACTAGGCCAATTCTATTAGAAACTCTATAAACATGCGTATCTACAGCTACACGAGGAATATTCAAAATTTCATTTTGAAATACACTTGCTGTTTTGTTGCCCACACCGGGCAAGCTAATTAGTTGATTAAATGCGCTTGGTATTTTAGAGTTATATTTGTCCACAAGTATTTTAGACAAAGATATTATATTTTTCGACTTATTGTTAAACAAACCTATAGTTTTTATGTGGCTTTTTAATTTTTTTTCTCCTAAATTAATCATTGCTTCTGGTGTTTTTACTTTTCTAAAAAGATCAAAAGTGGCAAGATTTACTGATTTATCTGTAGATTGTGCTGATAAGATAACTGAAACTAGAAATGTGTAAGGGTTTTTATATTTTAGCTCAGTTTTGGGCTGTGATATATCATTTGATAGTTTTTTAAAAATTTTATCTATTTTTAGATTGTGCATATAAAATTAAATTAAAGAATAATTAAAAATTTATTAAAAAAGATCTTTCATATTGAAAAATCCTTTTTCTTTCTTAGAAAGAAAAATAACTGCTTTTATGGCTCCTTCAACAAAAATAGATCTGTTATTAGCTTTGTGATAAAGATCTATTCTATCATTGGCTCCTATAAAACTAACATTATGCTCTCCAGCAATTTCACCGCCTCTTGTAACAGAAAAACCGATATTTCCTTTTTTCCTAACACTGCTTTTTTGGGTTCGATCTAAAACCTTTACCTTTTCAAAATTTGTTTTTCTTCCTTTAGCAGCATATTGACCAAGAGAAAGAGCAGTGCCAGATGGCGCATCTTTTTTATGTTTGTGATGTGTTTCAGATATTTCAATATCATAGTCAGATTTATCTAATATTGAAGCTACCTGTTGAACTAAACTAAAAAGAAGATTTACCCCAAGACTCATATTCGAAGAATATAAAATTGGTATTTTTTTTGAAGCATTTTTTAACAAACTATATTCTTTTTGATTAAGACCAGTAGTTCCTATGACAAGACTGGTTTTATGTAAAAGAGCTAATTTTAAATTATTTTTAATTGCATTTGTAGATGAAAAATCAATTACTATATCTGCTTTTTTAAAAATCTTATTTATAAAATTTTTGTCATTTTTAACATCAAAACCACCAACAAAATTTATTTGTTTGTGATTGCTAACTTTTCTTGTTAACTCTTGGCCCATTCTGCCTAGACATCCTGCTATAGCAACTTTAATTTTTTTCATATTAATGCATATACTTTGGAGATCGCCAATTGAAAAGAGATTAAGTTAAATCCTCCCAAACTTCCTTTAATTTTGAAAAAAAACTTTGTGATTTTGGGCTGTGTGCTTTGGATGTGCCGCCTTCTTTTTCGAACTCTCTTAATATATCTTTTTGTTTATTTGTAAGGTTTATAGGAACTTCTACACTAGTTTCAACATACATATCTCCCCTAGATTTTTGTTGTAAAATAGTCATTCCCTTACCTTTAAGTCTAAATCGTGTTTCTGATTGAGTTCCTGGGGGAATGGTTAAAATAGCTTTTTTACCTTCAATAGTTGGAACTTCGATCTCTCCTCCTAAAATTGCTTGAGTAACTGAAATAGGGATATTACAAAACAAATTTTCCTCTTCGCGCTCAAATAATTTATCTTTCTTAACATCAACAAAAATATATAAATCACCATTCGAAGCGCCCTTTAAACCTGGCTCCCCCTCACCAGTTACTCTAATTCTTGTTCCAGTATCAACACCAGGTGGGATATTTATAGAAATAGTCTTTTGCTTTTTAGTTCTTCCTGTTCCACTACATTTTAAACATGGGTTACGTATAGTAGCTCCTTCTCCTCCACAATTTGGGCAGCTTCTTTCAATAGAAAAAAATCCTGAACTTGATCTGACTTTTCCATAACCATTACACGTGGTGCAGGTAGAAGGGCCTGATCCATCTGCGCTGGCTGTTCCTTTGCACTTTGTGCATTTTATATGGGTTGGTATTCTAATTTGAGTTTTTCTCCCGCTAAAAGCATCATTTAACGCAATTGACATATTATAGCGAAGATCACTTCCCTTTTGAGGCCCATTTCTTCTTGCTGAAGAGCTAAAACCTTCGCCGAAAAAATCTTCAAAAATTGAATTAAAATCAGAAAAATTGAAACTACTAGCAAAGTCATCAAACCCCCTAAAACCTCCGCCCATGTTTCCTTGTCTAAATGCATCGTGACCATATTGATCGTATGCATTTTTTTTATTAGGATCTTTTAATATTTCATATGCAGCACTTATTTCTTTAAATTTTTTTTCTGCATTCACATCCCCTTTGTTTTGATCGGGATGATACTTCATTGCTAGTTTTCTATAGGACTTTTTAATTTCTTCTTGGGATGAGTCTTTAGAAACACCTAGTATTTCATAAAGATCTTTATCAGACATAAATATTTTTTTTAATTATATCTAAGTATTATCATTTTTTATTTTCGTCAACTTCTTCAAAATCTGCGTCAACCACCTTATCATCTTTTTTTTCTGCAGAGTCTCCATCATTGTCTTTTGTGTTTTCTTGAGGGGCTCCTTGATCTGGTGGTGTTTGCTTATAAATCGCCTCTCCGAGCTTTAATGATGACTGAACCAATTTTTCAGTCTTTTCTTTTATCTCTTCAAGATTTTCGCCATCCTTAGCTTTTTTTAAACCCTCTAAATCGTTGTTAATATTTTGTTTATCCTGATCAGAAATTTTATCGCCGTGTTCTTTAATGTTTTTTTCGGTTTGGTGTACTAGGCTATCAGCTTGATTTTTTGCATCAACCAAATCTCTTTTTTTCTTGTCAGATTCCGCATTTTGCTC
Organism: Alphaproteobacteria bacterium MarineAlpha5_Bin9; assembly: GCA_002937895.1. Lineage (GTDB taxonomy): Bacteria > Pseudomonadota > Alphaproteobacteria > HIMB59 > PTKV01. The sequence goes on from PTKV01000002.1 coordinate 62,222, forward strand.
TGCTTCTTTTACCATTTTTTCAATTTCTTCATTTGATAAACCTCCAGAAGCCTGGATTTTAATTTGTTGTTCTTTTCCTGTTGCTTTATCTTTTGCAGAAACATTAACTATACCGTTAGCATCAATATCAAAGGTTACTTCTATCTGGGGCATGCCTCTTGGAGCAGGGGGAATGCCAACTAAATCAAATTGACCTAAAAGCTTATTATCGCTAGCCATCTCTCTTTCACCTTGAAACACTCTTATTGTTACAGCATTTTGGTTATCTTCAGCAGTTGAAAATACTTGGCTTTTCTTGGTGGGGATTGTAGTATTTTTATCAATTAGTCTCGTAAAAACACCACCTAAAGTTTCAATACCTAAAGATAAAGGTGTAACATCTAACAGCAAAACATCTTTTACATCTCCCTGAAGAACACCTGCTTGAATAGCTGCGCCGGAAGCCACTACTTCATCCGGATTAACTCCTCTGCTTGGCTCTTTACCAAAAAAATTTTTTACTGTTTCAATTACTTTTGGCATTCTTGTCATACCTCCTACTAATATAATTTCACTTATATCAGAGGCTTTTAAACCAGCATCTTTAAGAGCTGTCTCACAAGGTTTAATGGTTTTAGAAATTAGTTGCTCTATAACAGCTTCTAATTTTGCTCTTGAAAGTTTAATGTTTAAATGTTTTGGGCCAGATTGATCAGCTGTAACAAAGGGTAGATTAACTTCTGTTTCAGTGCTGCTTGATAATTCTATTTTAGCTTTTTCAGCGGCCTCTTTTAATCTTTGTAAAGCAAGTTTATCTTTTCTTAAGTCAACGCCATTATCCTTTTTAAACTCATCAGCTAAATAGTTTATTATTTCTAGGTCAAAATCTTCTCCTCCAAGATGTGTATCTCCATTAGTAGATTTTACTTCAAAAACTCCGTCCCCAATTTCTAAAATTGAAATATCAAATGTTCCCCCGCCTAGATCATATACTGCAACTGTTCCTGATTTTTTTTTATCAAGACCATAAGCTAAAGCTGCGGCTGTAGGTTCATTAATAATTCTTAAAACTTCTAGTCCAGCAATTTTGCCTGCATCTTTTGTTGCCTGTCTTTGAGAGTCATTAAAATAAGCTGGCACTGTAATTACAGCTTGAGTAACTTTCTGACCTAAATAACTTTCAGCGGTTTCTTTCATTTTTTGAAGAATAAAGGCGCTAAGTTGGCTTGGGCTATACTTTTCTCCTCTAGATTCAACCCAAGCATCGCCATTATCTCCTTTGATTATTTTAAATGGGGTAAGGCTTAAGTCTTTTTTAATACTTTGATCATCAAAATTTCTTCCTATTAATCTTTTTATAGCAAAGAGGGTGTTTTCGGGATTTGTAACAGCTTGTCTTTTTGCGGATTGGCCAATTAACCTTTCTTTTTTATCAGTAAAAGCAACCATAGAAGGTGTTGTTCTTGAGCCCTCAGCATTTTGTATTACCTTTGCCTCTTTTCCCTCCATAACTGCAATACAAGAATTTGTTGTACCTAAATCTATTCCTATAACTTTGCTCATATAATTGAATTCCTTTGTTTTTATCTTAGAACTTACATATGGGGAGTAAAAATTATTTTACAACCATTTGTTTGATATTGTTGCTATTTATTATCTTTTTGGTCTGGTTTTTGTTTTTTTTTCGAAACACCTACCATTGAAGGTCTCAGAAGTTTTTCGTATATTTTGTACCCTGATTGAATTTCTTGAACAACTACACCTTGTTCCACATCCTCAGTTTCAACCTCAAGCATTGCCTGGTGTAAGTTAGGATCAAATTTTTGATTTAAAGAATTGATTTTTTTGATACCAAACTTTTCTAAAATTGATAAAAATTCCTTTTGAACCATTTCAAGTCCTTTTATGAGGTTTGCTGTTGATTGATTCTGTTTTTTATCTTTAGGAATGTTTTCAAGAGCTCTAGTAAGGTTGTCATTTGTTGATAGTATTTCCCTGGCTAAGTCACTGCAACCATATTTAAAAGAGTCTTGTCTTTCTCTATCTGCTCTTTTTCGAATATTATCCATTTCTGCTAACAATCTTAGTTTTTCATCTTTGAGTTCAGATATTTGATTTGAATATAAATCTAATTTATTCTGAAGATCTGTTTCTACTTCTGTCTCTTTCTCGAGATCTTTTTTGTTTAAATCATTATTTTCATCTATATCTTTTTCATTATTTGTGTCGTTTTGTTCATTGTTCAATTTTTTTTTATTCATTTAACTTAATATTCTCCCAACTATTTTTGAAGTATAATCAACTAAAGGCACAATTCTTGCATAATTTATTCTCATTGATCCAACTACTCCGATTGCGCCTATAATTTTTTGCTCATTATTTTTATATGGAGCCATTACCATAGAAAGACCAGAGTGGTTAAACAAATTATTTTGAGAACCAATAAAAATTTGAACTCCTTGCCCATTATTTGTACTTTCTAAAATATTTAGAAAGTTTGACTTGTTTTCTATGTCATCAAACAAAGTTCTTATTTTGTCCAGGTCTTTTGAGATTAAGTCGTCCTCTAGCAAGGTTGATTGTCCATGAAGAAATAAATATGGGTTTTGACTTTTGTTTGGTGGTATTTGTATTATTCCCTCTTTTACAAGTTTCGTTGAAACTGTATCTAGCTCTAATTTTGAATTTTTTATCTCTTTATTTAGTTTCAGTTTTATTTCTTCAAAAGTGTTTCCACTAAACTTGGAGTTTAAATAGTTTGAAACTTTGCGTAAATTAGAATCGTCATAAACATAATTTGGTTCTAAGATTCTATTTTCAACCAAGCCATTTTCGTTTGCAATTATTGACATAATCTTATTAGAATCAAGCTTTATAAATTCAATGTGCTTTATCTTATTTTGATATTTTGGGGCCACAACAAAGCCAGCACACTTTGAAAGTCCTGATAAAGTTTTAGATGCTTCTCCCAAAACATCTTCGAATAGTGCTCCTTTAGCCTTACATTTTGTCTTTATATTTTGTTGCTCGCTTTTTGAAAGCCTTCCAAACTCGAGCAAGCCTTCAACAAAATATCTTATGCCCTTATCTGTAGGCACCCTCCCCGATGATATGTGTGGGGCAAACAAAAAGCCATCTCTTTGAAGATTGGCTAAGATCGATCTTATTGAAGAAGAAGAAATGTCTATACCCATTGTTTTAGATAAGGTTTCAGAGCCAACTGGTTCTCCGGTATTTAAATAAGTTTCTACAACGGATTTAAATACTTTTTTTGACTTTTCGCTTATTTGTAAATATAAAGTTTTAGACATCTTTTAATATACAATATAACTTATTAATAAAATTATTAATAAATAATTATTTAAAACATGAGACAAGATAGAAATTTCAATGAAATAAGGGATATCAGTTTTGATATTGATATAAATTTGCATGCTGAAGGTTCCTGCTTAGTAAAATTTGGAAATACTCATGTTATTTGTACTGCAACAATAGAGGAAAAAGTGCCTTTTTGGTTAAAAAATACTGGTAGGGGTTGGATAACAGCTGAATATGGCATGTTACCAAGATCGGCAAATTCAAGAATGGACAGAGAATCTGTAAAAGGGAAACAAAGTGGAAGAACGCAAGAAATTCAAAGATTAATTGGAAGAAGTTTAAGAGCGGTAACTAATTTGGAAAATCTTGGAGAAAAACAAATAAAAATTGATTGTGATGTAATACAAGCTGATGGCGGAACCAGAACCGCCTCAATATGTGGATCATTTTTAGCGCTTTTTCAGTCAATAAACAAACTGAAGAGCTCGTATAATATAAAAAAAAATATAATTAATGAAGTGGTTGCTGCAGTGTCTGTTGGAATTGTAAACTCAAAAGAAATGTTAGATTTAAATTATGAGGAGGATTCAGCTGCAGAAGTTGACGCAAATTTTGTTATATCAGAAAGTGGTAAAATTGTTGAAATACAGGCTACTGGAGAAGAGAGTACTTTTACTGAAAAACAATTTAACACAATGCTTGAGCTGGCGAAATCAGGGATTGATACAATTATAAAAAAACAAAAAGAAATTATAAAATTATAAAAGTGCAAAAAATTTTATTTTTTTCTAGCAATAAAAACAAAATAAAAGAAATAAAAAACAAATTAAAAAACTACAACATAAAAATTATTACCATAAAAAAAAATAAGGAGGTTAGTTTTCCGACTGAAAGTGGCTTATCTTTTAATGAAAATGCATCGATAAAATCTAATTTTGGTTTCAAGATTTACAAAATTCCATGTTTTGCAGATGATTCTGGTATTTGTATAAGTGCCTTAAAAAATATGCCTGGCATAGCATCTAAAAAATTTTTAAAGAGCTTCAAAACAGAATCTGAAGGCCTACAATACATTTTAGATATAACAAAAAAGAAAATGGATTTTGATGCCTATTTTTATTCATCTATAGCATTTACTATAAACAATACAAAAACGATTTTTTTTAATGGAATTGTAAAGGGTTTAATTTCACAAAAGCCTCTTGGGCTGGGTGGGTTTGGATACGATCCAATATTTATACCTAGGGGTAAAAAAAATACATTTGCTGAAATGACTATTGAGGAAAAAAATAATATTAGTCATAGATCTATTGCGATTAATAAATTTATCAATTATTTAACAAAAACTGCTTCGCCTTTGTAAATTTTTAAAATATTTAAATTTCTTTTTATTAAGTTGTTTTCAAAAACAAATACTCCATCAATTCCCTGAAAAGAAATTCCTTGGTTATTTAACATTTTAAGAGTTGATTCCTTTGTAAGTTTGTTTTTAATTATATGGTCTAAAAGACCTAATAAATCATACATAATTGTTATAGTTCTTATTGGTTTTGTTTGGTAAAAGCTTTTAAATTCTTCAAAAAAATCATCCCTATTACTCTTTGGGATGCCTGAAAATATTGCTCCTTGCAGAGATGGCTCATTAAAAAAAACTGGGTCATCCCAAACTCCAGTGCCAACAAATTGGATTTTATTAGGATCTATATCATAAAATGGAAGAAGGGGTGCTATTTCTAACAATCGTATATTATGATCTGCTATAATAACATGAGTAAAATCTAATTCTCCAATTGTTTCAAATTTTCTAATTTTTTTTAGTGCTTTTTTTGAAATTTCATCTTTTTTAGATTGTAAAATTTTCTTTTGTTTATCAAGTTCTTTTTTTCTAAGTTCATATTTGCCAAGTTTTTTTACGGCATCCCTGGAGTCAGTTAAATCTTCCTTGTATGATACCTTATTAACCAAAAGTGCAGGACTATTAAAAGAATATTCATCAACTATATCATTAATATATTTTCCATAATGATTTTCAGGATATAAAAGAGCAATCCTATCTTTTTCTGTAAAAAAATTAAATAATGTTCTAAGATCGTCCTCTGGAAAAAAATTAACCAAATATATACAATCTCCCGCGAGGCCTCTATCAGAAGCAAAAGAGAAAAATATTGAACCGTCATTACAGAAATCTTTAGCAATCAATGTATCAGAAGAGGTTAGGGGTCCTAAAAAAATTTTTCCTGGTTTAGATTTTTCTCTTAAAATTTTTATAAGGTCGCTATCATTGTGATATTCATTAATATTAAAATAAATATCTTTAATTTCTTTTCTATGAATTGATAATTCTAAAGAAGAAATCAAATGATTACTTATATGTTTGTTTTCATTAAAAGGTAAAACAACCTCTATTTCTGAAATTATTTTCGTTTTTAAAATTACTGGTATGTTAGTTTCGGAATTAATTGCTTCATTTGGTTTTGTATCAATTTGTTCAGTTTTTTTATAAGAATCATCTTGTTTTTTTTCCTTTATTACTTCTTCAACTGGGCTATTACGTAGTGTACAAGAAGTTAATATGAAAAATAACAAAAATATGAACACAAACTTAAAGCCTGGTTTGTATATCATAGGAACCCCAATTGGCAATCTTATGGACATAAGCGAAAGATCTCTAAGTGTTTTAAATAATGTTGATTTCATAATATGTGAAAATCCAAAAATATCTCTTAAATTATTAAATAATTTTGGCATAAAAAAGAAATTAATTTCCCTCCATGACCACAATGAAGATAAGGTAATTTTAAAAACATCTAAATATTTTAAAAATTGTTCCATAGCCTTAATTTCTGATGCTGGATCCCCCCTGATATCTGATCCTGGGTATAAACTACTTAGATATTGTATAAATAACGATGTATTTGTTACTAGTATTCCTGGTGCCTCGTGTTTAATTCCCTCCCTTCATCTATCAGGTTTGCCATTAAATAATTTTGCTTTTTACGGATTTGCCCCTAAGCAAAAGACTAAAAGAAGGTCTTTTTTATTAAAAATTAAAACAAACTCCTTAACTGGAGTTTTTTTTGCCTCTAAAGAAAATATAGATAATTGTTTGATAGATATTAATGACATCTTAGGAAATATAGAAATCGCGGTTTGTAAAGAAATATCAAAAATAAATGAAAAAACAATAAGAGGGTCAGTAAAAAAACTTATGTCAAAAAATTATAAAGACTTTTTTTTAAAAGGAGAGTTTACCTTAGTAATAAGCCCTATAGAAACCAAAAAAAATAATATTTTAGATTCTTCAATAAAAACAGAAATAAACAAACTTTTAAATAAATTTAGTTTGACTGAAACCGTAAAAATAGTTCATAAATTAACAAATATTTCTAAAAAAGATGTATACAAAATGGCTTTAAAAATCAAAAATGTATAAATTATTTCTTTTTATAATAGCTTTCCCTTTGTTTGTATTTAATTATAGCTGTTCTCCAACTGGAATTCTAGCAAGTGGTGGCGCCTCTACAATGGTAATAGCTGAAGGTGATAAAAGTCTTGGAGAAACTGTTGATGATGCCTCAATAAAAATTCAAATTTCGGCAAAATTTTTATCACATGAAGAAAATCTTTTTTTAGATATAGAAACAACTGTAATACAGGGCAGGGTTTTATTAACAGGAATTGTGGATACCCAAGAACTAAGAATTGCAGCAGTTAAAAAAGTTTGGGAGGTTGAGGGGGTTGTTGAGGTTATAAATGAAATTGAAGTAGGTGAAAGTGTAACCCTTTCAGAATATAGTAATGATCTTTGGATTAGTACACAAGCAAGAGGATTGGCAGTTAAAAATTTAGGGTTAAGGGGAATTTCATATAATTTTGAAACAATAAGAGGCAAAATTTATGTAGCTGGCATAACTTCAAAAAAAGAACAATTAGATACACTTATTGAATCAATTAAAAAAATTAAGGGTGTCAAAGAAATTGTAAACTATGTAGTTTTAACAGAATAATTCTTTATAAATATTTTTATATCTTTTGCCCTCCAAGAATATGTATGTGAAAATGTGGAACTTCTTGATTACCGTTTTCACCTGTATTCGATATTATTCTATAGCCAGATTCTCTTATATCAAGATTATCGATTACTTTAGATACTGATTTAAAAAAATGGACAACATCCTCTGGGCTACACTTATCAATAAAATCATCGAAGTTAATTACATTGGCTTTTGGTATCCCCAAAACATGAATTTTGGCTTTGGGGTTAATGTCTTTAAAGAATAAAACCCGGTCATCTTCATGTATTTTATCACACGGTATTTCTTTTCTTACAATTTTAGCAAAAATATTATTGTTGTCGTACATTTCTTCTCTTTTTTAGTTCGTTTTTTATGTCTTTTAAAGTAATTTTTTTTGAATAAAGTAAAACCAACAAATGATAAATTAAATCTGACGCTTCCTCTATTGTCCTTTTTTTTGAACCTTTAAGATAGTCAACTACCAATTCTGAACTTTCTTCAATTATTTTATTAGATATTTTTTTCTGACCTTTCTTTAATAAATTTTTAGTATATGAATTGCTTTTTCCAGTTTTTGCTCTTTTTTCTATGATTAAATAAAGTTCTTCTAAAAAGCATTTACCTGAATTTTTCATTTTTAAAACCTAACCTTAATACCTTCTTCTTTTAAATAATTTTTTACTTCTTTAATACTTAATTCATTGAAATGAAAAACAGAAGCTGCCAGCACGGCATTCACCCCACCTTTTAAAATAGCCTCTTTAAAGTGTGGTGAGCTCCCAGCTCCACCGCTTGCTATAACAGGTATTTCTAAGGATTTTGTAGCTAAATTTAACAAATCTAAATCAAACCCATCTTTGGTTCCGTCTTTATCCATGGATGTAAGCAATATTTCCCCGGCACCATATGATTGTAATTTTTGCATCCACTCTATAGCCTCTAGCCCAGTGTTTATAGTTCCACCGTGTGAAAACACCTTCCAGCTATCTTTTATTTTTTTTGCATCTACGGCACACACTATACACTGACTTCCAAACTTATTAGCGGAATCAATTATTAGTTTGTGATTTAGTATTCCAGCTGTGTTTATTGAAACCTTATCAGCTCCAGCTTTCAGTAGATTGTTAATATTTTCAATACTTTTTATCCCTCCGCCAACTGTCAATGGAATAAAAACATTTTCAGCTGTTTTTTCAACAACATCAATAATTGTTGGTCTTCCTTCAATTGATGCGCTTATATCAAGAAAGCAGATCTCATCTGCGCCATTTTTTGAGTAATACTCAGCTTGAGTTATTGGATCGCCAGCATCTACCAAATCTAAAAAGTTTATTCCCTTAACAACTCTTCCATTGTTAACATCTAAGCAGGGTATAATTCTAATTTTGTGCATTTTTATTTAATATCTTTATTGCTTTGCCGATTTCTATATCGCCTGTATATAAAGCTTTACCCAAAATAACGCCTTCGATTTTATTTTTTGTTTTATTTTTTTTATTTAGAAGTGATATAAATTCGAGACTTTCATAATCACTAAAGCCCCCGCTAAAAATTAGAGGCTTCATGTAAATATCAGATTGAGAAATTAAAAACTCTTTATCTGGGCCTTCCATCATGCCATCTTTATCTATGTTTGTAATTATATACCCTCTTACTGGAACCTTGTTGTAAATTTTTTTAATATCTTGAAGATTTAATTTCGAATCAGTTGTCCAACCATCTATCATTATCTTTTTGTTGTTTATAACATCCATTGCTATATAAATCTTGTTTTCAAACTCTTGAGACATTTCAACAACAAGTTTTTTATTTGTAACAGCAATCGAACCCAAAACAAGATAGTTAATTTTGTTTTCAAGCCAATATTTTGCAATAGCTTTATCTTTAATGCCTCCTCCAAGTTGAATTGGAACTGAGGTAGATTCCCTAATGTTCAATATTGTCTTTTTGTTTATTTCTGGTCTTCCAAAAGCTGCATCCAAATCAACAATATGTATTTTTTCACATCCTTGATTTTCAAAAAACATTGCCTGTTCAACAGGGTTCTCACTATAGATTTTTGATGTATCTTCCCTTCCTTGGTTTAAACGAACACATTTGTTGTTTTTTAGATCAATAGCAGGAATTAATTTCATTTTATCTTTTTATAATAGTAAAAGCCTCTAAGGTTTTTACCATCTATTACAGCATAGTGGGGGTTTACACCCCACTTTTTATATTTTTTTGATTCAAATAATTTTATTGCGGCCTTTTGTGATTCTCTTACGTCAAGTTGAATAAATTCTGCACCAAATTCTAAAGCTTCGTTCTCAGCACTATCAATCATAGATTTAGCAATACCAAAACCCCTTGCCCAAGGCGCGACAAAATGTGAAAAAATTTGTGCTATACATTGTTGGGCCTCATTGTTGGGTGGTTGAAAAACAAGCTGAAGTGTTCCTGCGACAACCCCATTTAACCTGCCTAGAATTAATTTTCTATGAGGCACTAAAAGCACCCCTCTCCAATATTTTTTCAGAACTTCTTGTGGGGGTGATTTTAACCACCCAAATCCACCTCCAACCTTTATCGCTTCTTCAGTTATACTACAGAGATCTGCGAGATCAATATCATTAATTTTTAAAGGAATATCAATTTTTATTTTTTTACTCATAAACTCAAAAACTTAGAAATTATTGCCTGCCCTTGGTCAGAGCTTTTTTCTGGATGAAATTGAACTCCGTATATGTTTTCTTTTCCAACAATTGAAGAAAAATCAATTACATAGTTTGTTTTTGCTATTTCATTATTTTTATCTTTACAATTAAAATAATAACTATGAACAAAATAATAATCGTTATTAATGAAGTTTTCAAAAATATTTTTAGGGTTAGTTAATATTACTTCGTTCCAACCAATGTGTGGGAGCTTAAGTTTTTTTTCAGGCAATTTCAAAATTTCACCGTCTATCCAACCAAGCCCTTCGTGCTTCCCGTTTTCATAACTTTGTTTAGCCAATAATTGCATTCCAACACAAATACCAAAAAAAGGTTTTTTTTGAACCAATACATTTTGTTTTAATGTGTCAATAATTCCAGGAATGCTTTTTAGTCCGTCCATGCAACTTTTAAATGCGCCTTGTCCTGGCAAAACTATATGGGATGAAGAATCTAAATCCGAAACATTGTTTGAAATTTTAACCTTAGCAGAAATTTTATTTTCAAAAGCTGTTTTTTTAATAGCTTGATAAACTGATTTTATATTTCCAAGACCATAGTCTAGAACAATTATATCTTTCATTGTAGAAAATTATATTGTACCTTTTGAGGAGGGAATTATATCTTTTATGTTTTGATCTATTTTAACTGCCATTCTAATACTTCTCGCAAAGCTCTTAAAACAGGATTCGATAATATGGTGGTTGTTTGTTCCATAAAGATTTTCAACGTGTAAATTGCATTTGCTTTCGTTAACAAAGGCTTTGAAAAATTCAACAAATAATTCTGTATCCATTTCTCCAATTTTGTTTAGCCCAAGCTCAACCTTCCAGACAAACTCTGGCCTACCAGAAAAATCAATAACACATCTTGATAAGCATTCATCCATAGGAATATAATAAAAACCATATCTTTTTATTCCTTTTTTTGTTCCAAGCGCTTTCAACATTGATTGTCCTAAAACTATTCCACAGTCTTCAACTGTGTGGTGAAGATCTACGTTTAAATCTCCGTCAGATTTAAGATTAACATCAATTAAACTATGGTGTGAAAAAATTTCAAGCATGTGGTCAAAAAACCCAATTCCAGTTTTGATATTAGATACGCCGGTACCATCAATATTAATTAAACAAGAAATATTTGTTTCTTTGGTTTTTCTGTTTATGTTTGATTCTCTCATTTAATTTCGCTTATTATCAGCATAAACAAACTAATTCTAGATCTATCACTTGATAATTATTTCAAAATAGCCATTTGATAAATAAGAGCCATGAAACACAGCGATAAAATTCAAGCCACAACCATTATAAGCATAAGAAAAGGTAATGAGGTAGTAATAGCTGGAGACGGGCAGGCCAGCATGGGCAACACTATAATCAAGTCATCAGTAAAAAAAGTAAGGCGTTTAGGAGAAAAACAGGACGTTATTAGCGGTTTTGCCGGCTCTACTGCCGATGCGTTTGCTCTTTTTGAGAGGCTTGAAGAAAAATTAGAACAATATTCAAATCAACTAAAAAGAGCATGTGTAGAATTAGCAAAAGATTGGAGAACTGACAGATACCTAAGAAGATTGGAGGCCTTGATGATTGTTGCTGACAAAGACATAAGTTTGTTGTTATCAGGAACTGGTGATGTAATTGAGGGGGACGATGATATACTAGGAATTGGTTCGGGGGGATCTTATGCTATTAGTGCAGCAAAAGCTTTAATCAAAAATACAGACCTATCGGCTGAGGAAGTAGCGAAAAAATCTTTAGAAATAGCTGCGGACATTTGTGTTTATACAAATCATAATATAGTTTTAGAAAGAATTAAGTTCTAATGGAATCGAGTTTTAGTCCTAGAGAGGTTGTATCGGAACTTGATAAGTTTATAATAGGACAAAAAAATGCGAAAAAAGCTGTGGCTGTGGCTCTTAGAAATAGATGGAGAAGAAAGCAACTTCCGGAAAAACTAAAAGAGGAGATTTTACCCAAAAATATTTTAATGGTGGGGCCAACAGGTTGTGGAAAAACTGAAATTTCAAGACGTTTGGCAAAATTAGCTGACGCTCCTTTTATAAAAGTTGAAGCAACCAAGTTTACTGAAGTTGGATATGTTGGTAGAGATGTTGAGCAGATTATCCGTGATTTGGTTGAGGTAAGTATAAATAAAACTAAAATTAAAATGGGTCACGAGGTAAGAGCTCATGCAGAAAAAAATGCAGAAGAAAAAGTTCTTGATGCACTTGTTGGAAGCAAAACCTCAAAAGAAACTAGAGAGGGGTTTAGACAAAAATTAAGAAACGGTGAATTAAACGATAAAATTATCGAGATAAAAGTTTCAAATAATTCATCTTTTAGTCTTCCAACTATGGATATTCCTGGGATGCCGGGGTCACAAATGGGAATGATAAACTTAGGTGATGTTTTCGGAAAATCTTTTTCTCAACCAAAAAAAGTAAAAAAACTTTCTGTAAAAGATTCTCATGCACATTTACTAAAAGAAGAAACGGAAAAACTATTAGACAATGAAAAAATAATCAAAAACGCAATAGAAAATGTTGAACAAAATGGAATAGTTTTTATTGATGAAATAGACAAAATAACATCAAGAAGTGTTAAAGGTGGTGGGGCCGATGTTTCAAGAGAGGGTGTTCAAAGAGATCTTCTTCCGCTCATTGAGGGAACTTCGGTAAGCACTAAACACGGTGTTGTTAATACTGATTTTGTTTTGTTTATTGCTTCAGGGGCTTTTCATATAGCAAAGCCATCAGATATGCTGCCGGAACTTCAGGGAAGGCTTCCAATTAGAGTAGAATTAGAAAGCCTATCAAAAAAAGATTTTATTTCAATTTTAAAAGAGCCTGAAAATAGTCTAATTAAGCAATACGTTGGACTTTTAGGAACTGAAAAAATTGAGCTAATCTTTGATGATGGGGGTGTAGAAAAAATAGCAGAGCTAGCTAGTGAAATTAATCAAAACATAGAAAATATCGGGGCAAGAAGATTGCATACTATTATGGAGAAACTACTTGAAGATATTAGTTATAACGCCTCTGATATTGGGCCTAAAAAAGTCGATATTAATAAAAAGTATGTTGAAGATCACCTAGAAGAGCTTATCAAGAGCCAAGATCTCTCAAAATTTATACTTTAATAGTTGAATTTTTATTCAACCTTGCCTAACTATCAACGATGGTAAAAAATTTTAGATATGAGATATTAATTTTTTCGATTTTATTTTTATATATTTTTATTTTTTATAATTTGGAACTTGGTTTTAACAATTATTTTTTATATTTTAAAGATATTTTTCAACAAATTTATTTAAAAAAATTCTTTATAAACATAACCGCTCTTGGAAATTCGTTATGGTATTTCTTATTTTCAATTTTTTTATTAATAATTTTTTATTTTTTAAAAAAAAATAAAAAATTTATTACCTATAAAGTTTTATTTCAACAAACATTTGATTCTGGACTTTTGTTGTTTTTTTCTGTTTTATTTTCTGGAGTTTTAGCTCAAATCTTTAAACATGTTTTGGGAAGGCCAAGACCAAACACTGGCAATTTAGAAAATGATTTTTCTTTAAATTTTTTCACTCTTGATTCTAACTTTCACTCATTCCCCTCTGGACATGCTACAACTGCATTTGTTGTAGGTTTGGTGTTTGCTCTCTTTTTTCCAAAAATAAAATATTTAATATATTTTTTAGCAAGTATTGTCGCCTTTAGTCGTGTGGTTGTTGGGGCCCACTTCATAACAGATATAATTGGTGGCGGGGTTGTTGCTTTTGTTGGATTCAAATTATCAAAAATTTTTTTAGAAAAGTTTTTTAAAATTTATACTAAAAATAAATTCGTAAAGATTGAAAATAAAATGTTTTTGGTTTTAGTTTGTTTTTTCTTTATTTCTGTTTTTGTTACTGTTGGCCCCGATATAGACATATTCATAAGTGGTGTTTTTTATTTAGGAAACAATCAATTTGCAATACAAAGCTATGATATAGTTAGTGTTTTTTTTAGGAAAATTATAATTGGATTAATAATAATTTATTTGTTTTTTCTTCCTGTGGTCTCTTTGTTTGTGCCGGTAGAAAAACTATTTTTTGGTCATAAATTTAATTGGAATCAAATAATATATATTTGGATTTCGTTTATTTTTATTTTAGGTTTTTTTATCAATATTGTTTTAAAAGGCATGTGGGGCAGAGCAAGACCTAACGAAATATTTGAATTCGGTGGTGGCGACATTTTTACACCATGGTTTAAAATTTCCAATCATTGTGCAACAAACTGTTCATTTGTTTCTGGCGACTCTGCTGTTGGTTTTTCAATAATAGTTTTTTTCCTTTTGATGAAGAAAGGTGTATATTTATGGGCATCCATTTTTTTAGGAGTAACTATTGGAATAATAAGAATTCTTGAGGGGGGTCACTTTTTTAGTGATGTGTTATTTTCTGGAATTTTTGTTTTAATTCTAAACTATGTTTTGTATTATTATTATGATCTAAGGTTTAATGGACAAAAATTTAAAAATTAGTTTTTTTTTATGCCTTATAATTTTGTTTTCAAAATTAATCGCAATTTATTTTACCAATTTTGGTTTATATGGTGACGAGGCTCAATATTGGCTCTGGTCACTTAGTCCTTCTTTAGGGTATTTTTCAAAACCACCATTTCTTTCCTGGTTTTTGAGTTTATATGTTTTTATATTTGGAAGTTCATTTTTTGCATTAAAATTAATTCCGGTTTTTAGTTATTGTGTCACTTCATATGTTATTTTTCTTATAGGCAAAAAGCTTTATGACATAAAAACTGGTATAGCTTGTGCGCTATCTTTCTTTGTTTTGCCGGCTGTTTCGGTTTCTTCTTTTATAATTAGCACAGACATTATGCTAATTATGTTTTGGTCGTTGGGTTTGTTGCAATTAATTAAAACAAAAGAGCATCCTAGTTATTTAAACTTTACTGTTCTTGGTGTGATTTTGGGCCTTTGTTTTCTATCTAAATATGCAGCAATTTATTTTGTTATAAGTATGTTTTGTTTAATGATTTTTGAAAAAAAATATAGAGATGTGTTTTTTAAATCAAAAACAAAGTTATTTTATTTCTTTTTGGTTGTTTTTTTAATATGCTCTCCAAATATTTTTTGGAACCATTATAATGGTTGGATAACAATTGGTCACACGGCTGAAAACGCCTCTTTGAACAACATAAATATAGACATCTATAGAGCGATTGAATTTCTTTTAACTCAAATAGTTATGTTGGGTCCTTTGATCTTTTTTTCTTTTCTTCTTTATATAAAAAAATTTAAAGATGATAATTTAATATTTTTATTATCTTTTTCTATGCCGGCAATTGTAATTGTAACCATAGAAAGCCTGTTGGTGCGTGCACACGCTAATTGGGCAGCTGTTTCACTTGTCTCTTTATCGATATTTGTTGTTGCGGTGGTTTATAAAAACAATAAAACTTTGTTATATTTTAACAATCTAATAAGTGGGTTTTTCGTTTTAATTTTTTTTATTTTAATTGGATTTAGTTCAAACATTAAAATTTTTGATAGAATTAACTACACTGATAAAATAAAAAGTGTTTTAGAAGAAGTTAATGAAAAAGGAATTAAAAACTTGGTTATTGAGGATAGATTACTTTTTGCTAACCTTAAATATATATATAAAAATGAAAATATGAATATCTATACTCCCTATAAGCCGCTAACAAAAATTAAACACCACTTTCAAATATCCGACGCTCTTCCAAAAAACTTCAGTAGTAATTTTATTTTAATTGGTAACAAAGGATCAATAAACTATCTAAACAATAAAAAAAGTTTTGTTTTGAAAAATGAATCTAATTTTAAATTTACTAGCCAACAAGTAAAGTTTTATGAGGTTTTGTTTGACTAAAACTATAGTTTATATTTTTTTAATCTTTATGTCTGGCTTTTCAAGGGCTGCGGAAGTTCAAAATATTTATAAAATAGAATTTGGCTCAATAGACATAGGAACAATGATATGGACATTAAACAATGATCAAGAAAAATATATAAGTAAAATTATATTAAAAGATAGGGGGTTGTTGTCTGTTTTGTATAGATTTTCAGGTGAATATTTATCGGTTGGTTATTTAGAGAAAAACAAGTTTATTTCTTCAAGTTACTCTCAAAAATGGCAGACTAAAAAAAAAGAAAAGGTGGTAAAAATATTATTTGAAGATAAAAAAACAATTAATATTATCCTAAAACCTAGAGAAACCGAAAAATTAAGAATAGACTTTACTAACTTTGAAAAAACCACAGATCCAATTTCTTCAATGCTAAACATATTTTTCTCAAATGAAAATAACTTTACAACCATTGATGGAAGAAGGGTTTATAAAATGAAAAAAGTTAAAAATAAAATATTAATAAATGATTATTATAACCTGTGGGCGGATCACAGCAGAAAAGACCTTGAATATATAGTTATAGAAAGAGGCAAAAATAAAATTGGTTTTCCAGAAAGGTTTAAGATCAAAAACAAGGGTTTGGTTTTTAGTTTAAAAAAAATTAATTCTTAGATTTTCTTAAAACCACTATGCAGGCGCCCTCTCCACCTAGGTTTGTTGGTGCGGGTGAAACACTAAGTATTTTATTTGAAACCGCGCTCTCCTCAACCCAGTGCCTGAGTTCGTTCTTAATCTTTCCATAATATAATTTTGGCATCTCGTGGTTTTTTGTATTGCGCATTCCCTTTCCTGTTATAAACAAAATATTTCTTTTTTTTAAGAGTTGGCAGTTTTGAATTGTTTGTAAAAAACAATCTTTAGCTTCGTTTAAATTCATTCCATGAAAATCTACTTTGAAATCTATCTTTTTGTATTTTTTATTAATGTGGCTGTTTATTTCTGGCCTTAGTTTGTTGTTAACCTTGGGACTGTTTGAGTTTTCTATTTTTTTTAGTGGTGTTTTTAATATCTGTATATCATTCATTTTTTTATTTTCTTTAAACTTGGTTGTTTTTTTGTTTTTTAATGGTTTTGTGTTTCCAATAGATCTTAAAAAAACATCTTCTTTTTTCATACTAATAAATTAATGTAGAAATTAATTTTTCTACTCTTTTTGGTGTTTGTTTGTACCACTTGCTTTTTATCATTTCTAAAGATGCTAGGTGGGGTTTGTTTTTAAGTATAAAATAATTAAACTTCTTGAATTTAACAAAGTTTTTTATTCCAAGCTGGAAGATCATTTCTATAATTACCTCTTCGAACTTTCTTGGAATTTTTTTTCTTTTAAAAATCTTGTAATAATTTTTTACAGCAATAGAAAAATCTTTTTCAAAAAGTTTTAAAAGGTGTTTTTTTGAATATTTTTTTTTATTTTTAAATTTTTCTTTATTTTTTATCAGGTGTCCATATCCAATTGTTTTGTTTCCAAGAATATCTTTATAAACAGTTCTGCTAAAACCTTCATTTTTTCTTATTCTATAAGATAGGTTTCTATAATTTTTCAAAATTAGGTTGAGCAAAGATACCAGTTAGGGTTTTTTGAGTTAATTTCTTTTTCGAAAGACCAGGTGTCTTCTTTTTTTATTATTGTTGATTCGTCATCGTTTTTAAATTGTTCGCTTATAAAAAGAACTTTAATTATGATTTTTGTTTTTTCTACTACTACAGATTCTATTTTTTCAATGCTTAAAGAAAATATTTGAAAATCAGGATTGTTGTTTTTGTTTTTTATTTCATTTTCAAAAACATTATAAACACTTGGTGTTAAAAGGTTTTTAAGCGTTAGAAGATCTCCTTTGTTGTATGAGTTAATAATGGTTTCAAAGGCAAACTTAGCCCCTTGAAGAAAGTTTTTATGATCAAAGTTTTCTATTAATTTGTAGGCTTTTTCTAAAGCAATAAATTTTTCTTCTAATGCTGGTGGTGAAATGTTTATGGGTTGTTGAACGTTTTTATTTTTTCCATAGTTGTTTTTTTCTGCTGCTTGTTTTTCAAAGCCAGATCTTTTTCCAAGAACGCTCCTGAGTCTAAAAATTAAAAAGGCTGCAATTCCGGCAAAAATTATTATGTCATAAAATTGAAGGTCTCCGTAATTCATAGTTTTTTATATCTCCTAATTTTTTTTATTCAAGATTATACTATACATAAAAAAACATTATTTTTTTTCAAACAAAAAATTAAATTTTTTTAATACATCTTCTACACCAACCCTTAGCATAAGGCTCTTGTCCTTTATCACCCTCCCCCTGCTGTCTAAAAGCCTGTCCGTTTTTGTCGATATTTCCCCAGTTTTTGAAACTACCGGATATATTAACTCAGAGTGACTAAGAGATCTCGTTGCTCCAAATATGCCAATAGATTTTGTATTAAGAGCTGCTGCAAGGTTTAACAAACCATTATCATTTCCAATATAAAAATCAGCCAACCTCAACAAACACGCAACGTCCTCTATCAACAAGTAAGAAAGGTTGTTTGCTTCCTTAATATTTGTATTTTTTAAGATCTCTTCTGCATATTTAATGTTTTTTGGAGAGGCCACTAAAACATTATATATGTTTTTATGTTGGTGGTTTATTTTTTTTATCAGTTCTACATATCGCTCTTGGGGCCAGGATTTCCACATCTCCCCAGAATCAACGCCGTAAACTATTATTGTTTTTTTTGTTTGTCCTGAGAAAAGGTTTTTTGTTTTTTTTAAAAGATCTTGATCAATATTAATTGATGGTGGAGTATAATTTATGGGTATGTTTATTGTTTTAAAAAATTTAACCCCCCTTTCAATATAATGTAAAAAAAGATCTTTTTTTGATAAACGGCTTTTGTTTGTTATATAGAAGTTTTGTGCCCCAACCCCATAACCATAAATTTTTTTAATTCCTGAAATTTTTGCTGCTATGGCAGGTCTTGAAATTTTATCAAGTATCCAAACTTCTTTGATTTTTTGTTGTTTAAAAAAATTTTTAATCTTTAATACTTCTAAAAAGTAGTTTGTTGTTCCTTTTTTAAACTCATTATAAAATATGTCTTTGATGTATGTTTCATTTTTTAAAAGCTGTTTTGATCTGGTTGAAGATCTTGTTATGAGGTATACTTTTTGTTTTGTGTGGCTAGAGATGTGTTTAAAAAAAGGAAGGTGCCAAATAAGGTCCCCAAGTTTGCCGGATGGATAAACAACACATATGCTCATAGTTGGTTATTAGTAATTAATTTTTTTCCAAATCGAGTTATTAATTTTGCCAACAAAAGCTTTGTGATTATCAATGGTTTCTTTAGAAAGTTTAATTTGGGTGTTTTTGTGTTTACCAAAATCTTTTTTTTCATTTGGTTTGTCGGGGGTGTTTTTAGATTTCTGAAGATCTAGTTTTTTTTGTCTTCCTCCTAAAAGCTCAATATAAACCTCTGAAAGCAGTTCACAGTCTAGCAATGCGCCATGAAATTTCCGTGCCGAGGTGTCTATGGAAAACCGCTTACATAAATAATCAAGACTTGCGCTTCTAGTATCAAGTTTTTTTCTGGCAAACGACACGGTGTCTAGAACTTTATTTTTTATTTTTGAAAGCCCGCTTATTACTAGTTCATTGTTAATAAAGTTTAGGTCAAAATCTGCATTATGAATTACAAGCAGATCATCTCCAATAAAAGCTAAAAGGTTTTTGGCCTGTTTTTCAAAAGGGGGAAATTTTTTTAAAAAAGCATTTGTAAGACCGTGGACCCTCGATGCCTGTTCATCTATTTTTTTTTCTGTTGAGCAATAAAATTGTAAAGTTTTTCCTGTTGGAATGTGGTTGAAAAGCTCAATGCAGGCTACTTCTATTACCCTGTCTCCCCTTTTAAAATCTAATCCGGTTGTTTCAGTGTCTAATATTATTTCTCTCATGAAGCCTTTTTTTGTTTATTTTTTTAATTGCCTCAAAAATATCGATTTTTGTCCTGGTAATGCTTTTTGAGGTATTAAAAACATAGTTAGCTTTTTTTATTTTGGTTTTATCAGGAAGTTGAATTTTTGTTATCCTCTCGAAATTTTTAATATTCATCCCCCTTCTTGATAACGCCCTTTTTTTTCTTATTTTTATAGGACAAAATAGTAAGAAAGTATAGTCACACAAATAATCTAATTTTTTTTCAAAAAGCAAGGGTATGTCCAAAAACACCATTTTTTTTCTTTGTTTTCTTTGCTTCTTTAAAAATCTGTTTCTTGAAACTTCAATTTTCATGTGCATGTGTTGTTCAAGCTTATAAAGTATTGTTTTGTTTTTAAACACAATGTTGCTAATTTTTTTTCTGTCAATTTTTCTTCTTTTTATAGCCCGCTTAAGACCTATTTTTTTTAAAAAAAACAAAAGGCTGTCTGATGGTTTTTGATAGATTCTTTTAACACAAAGATCAGAATCATGTACTGGTATATTTTTTTTTCTGATTAGTTTTATTATTGTAGATTTTCCACTAGCAATTCCTCCGGTAAGGCCAACTACTATCATTTTATTTTTTTTTCTAATAATGTGAAAAGTTCTTGATCGGCTTCTGGCAAAAAACCATACCAGAGTTTAAAGCTTTCTGCAGCTTGAAAGACAAGCATGTCAATTCCATATATCTTTTTATTACTGCTGTTAAAAGACTTTAAAAAATCTGTTTCTTTTGGTGAATAAACTATATCAACTATAGTTTTGTTTGATGGAAGTTTGTTTTTGTTAAAACCTTTTAAACAATTTATTGGAATGGTGTTTATAATAAGAGACACGTCATTCAGGTGTTTTGTAAGATCGTTTAACGACAATAAGGTTATTTTGTTGTCTTCGAGCAGCCCCCTTTTTTCTAAGTTGGTTCTATTAAAAATATAAACTGATTGTAAATCAGTTTTTAATAATCCGTATAATATTGCTTTAGCGGCGCCTCCAAACCCAATAATAGCAGCAGACTTGTTTTTGTTTGTTTCAAACCCAGCTCTGTTAAGTGTTTTTAAAAAACCTGTCCAATCCGTGTTTTGGCCAAAAATCTGCTCGTTTTTTATTGATACACAATTAACAGCGCCTATTGAAGCAGCGTCTGGATCTAAAGAATGCACAAAGTCTAACAAAAACTCCTTAAAAGGAATAGTAACGTTAAAGCCACGTATGTTTTTGTTTTTGAGCTTTAAAAGAATTTCTTCTTTTGCTTTGTTTTTATTTGTTTCTAAAAAAGTATAATTACTTAAAATTTTATATTTGGAAAACCAGTATTTAAAAATAGTTGGTGAAAGACTTTTACTAACATTGTCGCCTACAACAAAAGCATCTTTATTTTCTTTAAATGACATTTTTTTTGTTATTTGTTAGGGTTAAAAAATTTAAAAAGGGGAAAAGTGGGAAGCCCATAACATTAAAAAAATCACCTTCTATTTTTTCAATCAAGTTATTTTGATTTTCGATTTTATAACAGCCTGCGGATTCTAAAACTCCTCTGCCGTGGATTTTTAAATATTTTTTTATTTCTTTTTTTTCTAAACATTTTATGAAGACTAATGTTTTTTCACTAACCTTCCAAACAAGTTTTGAATCAAAATAAGCGGCTGCAGAAGATATAATCGTATGTTTTTTCCCAGAAAGCTTTTCTATTTTTGTATAGGCCTCACTCATGTTTTTTGCTTTATCGATAACACTGCCTTCAAAATCAATTACTGTGTCAGATCCCACCACTATAATTTTTTTGTTCATTCTGCTAATACTCTTGGCTTTTTCCATAGCCAGCCTTAATGATATTTTTTCTGGGTCTAAGCTTTTTTTCATAAGTTTTTTTTTGATTATTTCTTCATTACATCTGGGTTTTTTACAAATATATTGAAGCTTACAGTTATCTAAAATTTTTTTTCTAGATTTACTAGTTGATGCTAAAATAAACATTTAACCTATGATAAGTTTGTTGATAATTATAATACTTATTAACATTATTAATTTTTTTTGTTAATTGCCTTGTTTTTTATAAACTTTATTCATAGTTTATAAGGTTTTTGTTATCTATGTAAAAAGTTATTCTTTATTATGTATATGTCTTTTATTAGAATTGCTTTTGTTTTCTGTTTATTTTTTGTGGCAAAAAAATTCAATTATTTCATATAAAAAATCAAATTATTAAGGTTTTTAGCCAGATGTTTATAAAGTTATTCAAATACAAAAAATGTTAACTTTTATGGTAAAATTTAAGAATTAAACCAATTCAGAGGCCCAACTACATCAAATATTAAATATATTTAAATAAATATATTTAAAATATATTTTGACATTTGTGATAAAAATTTATAATTACAAACTTCCTCAACAATAATTTCCATGAATTTAAAAGATTTAAAAAAAAAGGATCCTGAAGATTTAATTAAAGAAGCTGAAAAGCTTAAAATAGAAAGTCCTTCTTCATATAGAAAACAGGATTTGATGTTTGCAATTTTAAAAAAAATTGCTCAGGATGGATCATCTATTAATGGTGGCGGGGTTATTGAAATAATGCAAGATGGTTTTGGTTTTTTAAGATCTTCACAATCTAACTATTTACCAGGACCAGATGATATATATGTTAGTCCCAGTCAAATTAAAAAGTTTAGTCTAAGAACGGGTGATAGTGTAGAAGGAGAAATAAGAGCACCAAAAAATAATGAAAGGTATTTTGCACTAATTAAAATTAATACAATAAATAATGATAATCCAGACGGGATAAGAAATAGAATAAATTTTGAAGATTTAACTCCTTTGTATCCTGAGTCTAGATTTATTTTAGAACAAGATAAGCCCACCCCAGATCTAACTGAAAGAATTATAGATATTGTTGCGCCTTTGGGAAAAGGACAAAGACAATTAATAGTTGCTCAACCCTTTACTGGAAAAACAATAATAATGCAAAAAATTGCAAATGCTATTACTCAAAACAATCCTGATACAAAATTAATAGTTTTGTTAATTGACGAAAGACCCGAAGAGGTTACTGACATGGCTAGATCTGTCAAAGGAGAGGTCATAAGCTCTACATTTGATGAACCAGCATCAAGACATGTTCAAGTAGCAGAAATGGTTATAGAAAAAGCAAAAAGATTAGTTGAACATAAAAACGATGTTGTAATACTTTTAGATTCAATTACAAGGCTTGGTAGAGCATATAATACAGTTGTTCCTTCAAGCGGGAAGGTTCTTACAGGAGGCGTTGATGCCAACGCTCTTCAAAGACCTAAAAGGTTTTTTGGGGCCGCGAGGAATGTTGAAAAAGGGGGTTCTCTTACAATTATTTCAACAGCCCTGATAGACACCGGGAGCAGAATGGATGAAGTAATTTTTGAAGAATTTAAAGGAACAGGAAATAGCGAGATATGTTTAGATAGAAAACTAAGTCAAAAAAGAACCTATCCCGCAATAGACATTGGAAAATCTGGAACAAGAAAAGAGGAACTATTATTAGAAAAAGACGATCTTTCGAGAATATTTATTCTAAGAAAAATATTAGCCCCAATGGGCACAACAGAAGCAATGGAATTTTTGCTTGATAAAATGCAGCCAACAAAAAACAATCAAGACTTTTTTCAAAGTATGGGCACAAAATAATCAAGGTTTTATTATAAGAGATCCAAAAGTTTTTCTAGACTCCAAATCTTTGTGGACCCTTGTTGCATCTAATAAACTGTATCTTTGTGATATAAGTGTTTGAATTTTCTTTTCTAAAATCATTCTAAATAGCGTGTCCGAACTTTTTTCTAGTTCTTCCCTGCTTTCATTATAAACCATCAAACTAGGCCTTGTAAAAAAAAGGTTTTTTGGATGAAACGACTTAAAAAGATCTGTAACGGGCGTCATTCCAGAGGCATTACCAAAGGAAACAAACAAACCCCTTTTTGATAGACAGTCTATAGATATATCAAACGTATCTTTTCCAACACCATCATAAACTACAGCAACCCCTTTGCCATCAGTTTTTTCCATTACACTTTTAACAACATCTTCCTTTGTGTAGTTTATAACATGTGAGCAACCGTTTTTTTTTGCAACCTCTTCTTTTTCCTCATTACCAACTGTGCCTATTAATTTACAACCTATAGATCGCGCCCACTGACACGCAATTAAACCAACGCCCCCAGCTGCTGCATGAAACAAAACCGTATCACCAGGTTTAATTTTATAAGTTCTATTAAACAAATATTCAACGGTCATACCCTTTAACAAAATTGAAGCAGCATCATCACTTGATATTTCTTTAGGAATTAAGAACGCTTTTTCTTCTGGAAAGTCTCTAACCTCTGAATAGGCCCCTAAAGGAGGCGCGCAGTATCCAACCCTATCCCCAACCCTAAACCTTTTAACCTTGTTTCCAACCATAACAACCTCGCCAACCGCCTCTAAACCAGGCGTTATTGGAAGTTTGGCAGGATATAGCCCTGAGCGATGATAGGTATCAATAAAGTTTACCCCTATAGAAAGGTGTTTAATTCTAATCTCGTGTGGACGAAGCATGTTTTCATTTAAAGTATACTCAACAACCTTTAAAACTTCTGGCGCACCTACTTGGTTTATAACAATTTTTTTATACATGTTTTTGATTTTTACCTTATATAGGTTTAATTAGGTTCCACAAAATGTTTTATATTTATTATCAAAACCAACTGGAACGGAGCAATATTCTTCTAACCCCTTTTTGTGTTCATAAGGTTTTTTTAAATATATTAAAAATTTTTTTAAAGGAGAATAATCCTGGTGGTTAATAGCGCTTAGAAGCACTTCTTCAACCTTATTGTTTCTTGGAATTATATATGGGTTGGTTTTCTTCATAAGCTCAAAAGCATGCTCAATATTTTTATATTCTTTTTTAACACGACTTAACCACTCTTGCGCCCATTTAAACAGAGAGGGGTTTTTTAGATTTTGATTATTAATATTATACAAATCAGTAAACGTGTTTGTATAATCTAATTTTTCTTTATCCATAATTTCAAGCAACTTTTTTAACAACCCCAGGTCGCCCTCTTTGTTGTTTTGAATCCCAATTTTTTTAAGCATCATTGCCCCCCATTTTTTAGAGAATTTTTTTGAAAAACAATCTAATTTTTTTTGTGCAGCCAAAGCTGATTTTTTGGGATCAGGATTAATTATTGGCAATAATGACTCGGCGAACTTAATCATGTTCCAATATGTAACTGTTGGTTGGTTTCCAAAAGAATATCTCCCATTTAAATCTATAGAACTAAAAACAGTTTTTGGGTTATAAGAGTTCATAAACGCGCAAGGGCCGTAGTCTATTGTTTCACCGGATACAGAAACATTGTCGGTATTCATAACCCCATGTACAAACCCCACCCTCATCCACTCCACAACCAAGTCTATTTGTTTATCTATAACCAAACCCAAAACAGAAAGAGCCTTGTTTTCAGCAGAACTTAGCTCTGGGAAATGTCTGTTTATTGTGTAGTTTAAAAGCCTCTCTAAACCGTCAAAATTATTTATTGCTGCCAAGTATTCAAACGTTCCTACTCTTATATGACTTGAACTAACCCTTGTTAATATAGCCCCCTGATGCTCAGATTCTCTATATATTTTTTGACCCGTTGAAGTCACTGCCAAACTTCTTGAGGTGGAAATGTTTAAACTATCCATTGCTTCACTAATTATATATTCTCTTAAAACAGGACCAAGGCCCGCCCTGCCATCACCTTGTCTTGAGTAAGGAGTTTTTCCCGCGCCCTTAAGTTGTATATCAAACCTTGTGTTTTTTTTTGTTACATGTTCCCCAACCAGAGTAGCACGACCATCGCCCAAAATGGAGAAATGACCAAACTGATGTCCTGCATAGGCTTGTGATATAAACTCAGATCCTTTTAAGTGATGATTTCCAGAGAAAATAGACGCCAAGTATTCACTTGAGACACCACTAAAGGAAAGATCTAAATCACTTGCCAATTCATTGTTTAAAAGCACAAGAGCAGGGTTTTTAGACTTTGTTGGAGGCGCCACTGAAAAAAACTCGTCTCCTAGTGATAAATATGTGTTATCAAAATTCCAACCCATCCCAGGACTATCTGAAAGTAATGGACTTGTTTCTATGTTATGTTTATTTCCCATAATTAATTAAAAATGAAATCGTTTAAAGATACAATTTTTGCACTATCTACTGCAAGCGGAAAATCTGCAATAGCTGTTGTGCGTGTGTCAGGACCAAACGCTGAGAAAACACTCAAAAAAATATCAACCAGAAGAATTTTTAAACAAAACATCTCATATAAAAATACAATTTTAGATAAAAAAAACAAAGAAATAGACAGCACTATAACAGTTTTTTACAAGTCGCCCAAATCTTATACTGGCGAAGATATGTTTGAAATAAGTTTGCATGGTAGCCAGGCAGTAATAGAAAAAACTCTAAACAGGTTAGGTGAGTTTAAAAACCACAGAATGGCAGGCCCTGGTGAGTTTACAAAAAGAGCATTTGAAAACAACAAACTTGATTTGACCCAAGTTGAAGCAATAGCAGATCTAATTAGTGCAGAAACAGAAGAACAAAGAAAGCAGGCAATAAACCACCTAAATGGAGCCATGAGTAAGAAAATTAACAAATGGGCAAAAAATATAAAAAAAATACTAGCAAATCTAGAGGCCGCCATAGATTTTGTAGAAGAAGAAATCCCCAAAAACCTTATAGAAAGCACAAAAGAACAAATAGAGAACTTAATTAATGAAATTTATAAATTTTTGGATGACGATGGTGTTGGTGAGAAAATTAGATCTGGCTTTATTGTGTCTATCATAGGATCTCCTAATTCAGGAAAATCTAGCTTTATAAACAATATTGCTAAAAGAGACATATCAATAGTTACTAATATGCCCGGAACCACCAGGGATGTAATTGAGCTTTATACCGATTTTCTTGGTTTTCCAGTCAAATTTTATGACACAGCCGGCATTAGAAACTCTAAAAATTTGATTGAGCAAATTGGAATCAAAAAGACATTAACCCTTTCTTCTGTTTCGGATGTTAATCTTGTTTTCATTAATAAACTAAGTGAAATTAAAGAATATAAAAACATTAAAAACAAAATTATAATCAAGTCTAAAAATGACATATATAAAGGCAAATACAAAAACATTAATCATAGTATATCTTCTAAAACGGGAAAGGGAGTATCAAAAATGTTAAAATCTATAAGTAAAAAGATAATTAGAAAAGGCCTTGGTCATAACGAAGGTGTTTCACGTGAAAGACATCGCATTATACTAAAAAAAACACTATATCACCTTGAAAAATCTAAAAACTCAGTAAATATTGATATTTTTGCTGAGGAAATAAGGCTTTCTCTTAGAGAGGTTTCTAAAATTACTGGAAAAGTTGATATTGAAGAAATATTAGGTATAATATTCAATGATTTTTGTATTGGAAAGTAGTTTCACGTGAAAAAAAGAACATCATATGACGTTATTGTTATAGGGGGCGGTCATGCAGGAACAGAGGCGTGCTCTGCTGCAGCAAGAATGGGCGCTAAAACATTATTAATTACCCATGATATTACAAAAATTGGAGAAATGTCATGCAACCCATCAATCGGAGGCCTTGGGAAGGGGCACCTTGTTAGAGAAATTGATGCATTAGATGGGGTTATGGGAAGGGCAATTGATTATGCTGGAATACAATTTAGAATGCTCAACTCAAGTAAGGGCAGCGCAGTAAGGGGCCCAAGATCTCAAGCTGACAGATATCTATATAAGAAGTTTATTCAAAAAACACTTAATAATCAAAGAAATCTAGAAATTCTTCAAGAAAGTGTTGATGGGCTAATAATTAACGATGAAAAAATCCACGGGGTCAGTTTAAGTTCAGGTGAAAGGCTTTTGTCAAAATCAGTAGTTTTAACCACAGGAACCTTCCTAAGAGGCATGATTAAGATTGGAAACGAATCAATTCCAGCAGGAAGAATTGGAGATAAACCATCAGTCAAACTAGCTAAAACAATCGAGTCACTAAAGTTTTCAATAGGCAGACTTAAGACGGGAACGCCAGCAAGAATTGATAAAAAATCTATTAATTTCAATAATTTAGAGGAGCAACTTCCTGATAAAACTCCTACACCTTTCTCATTTATCAACAGTGTTATCCACAGAGAACAGATATCTTGTTATATTACGCACACCAATAAGAAAACCCATAAAATTATCAATGACAACTTAAAACTTTCACCCATGTACTCAGGAAAGATTAATGCAATGGGTGCTCGATACTGCCCATCAATTGAAGATAAGGTTGTTAAGTTTTACAATAAGAATTCACACCAAGTTTTTTTGGAACCAGAAGGATTAAAATCAGAGGTAGTTTACCCCAATGGCATTTCAACATCTTTACCAGAAAACATACAAAAAGAATTTATTTCATCTATTAATGGATTAGAAAATGCTAAAATACTAAAACCCGGATATGCTATTGAATATGACTATATTAACCCCCAACAACTAACCCATAATTTACAAACAAAAAAGATAGGCAATTTATTTCTTGCAGGACAAATAAACGGAACTACTGGGTATGAAGAAGCTGCAGCTCAAGGTTTAATTGCTGGAATTAATGCAGCTATTAACAACTGTAAAAACCATAAAAACTTTATCTTGAACAGGTCTGACGCATATATAGGAGTGCTTATAGATGATTTGGTTACAAAGGGGACATCAGAGCCCTACAGAATGTTTACATCAAGATCTGAATATAGATTGACATTAAGGGCCGACAATGCAGACCAGAGGCTTACACCTCTAGGTGTTCAAATTGGTTGTGTATCAACCAATAGAAATAAAATTTTTTTGAAAAAACTGCAATCATTAAAAAAAGATTTTAACAATGTTCGTGAACTATCAATTACCCCTACAAAGTTAAAAGAAAAAGGAATTAAGATAAAACTTGATGGAAAAAGAAGAACAGCATACAACCTTCTTTCTTATAAAGACTACAATTTTGAAACTATTGTTAAAATATGGCCTGAACTAAACCACGTAAGTCTGGACAACAGACATCTGATTGAAACTGAATCTAAATATGAATCTTATCTATTAAGACAAAAAGAGGATATAAAAGATTACCAAAAAGATGAAAATCTTATTCTACCTAAAAACATTAATTATTCTACTATAGCCAGCCTTTCCAATGAAGTTGTTGAAAAACTAAACAAAGTTAGACCCCCAACACTATCAGCAGCATCAAGAATTTCAGGAATTACTCCTGCGGCCTTAATAACACTTTTAAGATATGTAAAAAAATCAAAAAATTACAAGGTTGTTGTTTAATTGTTTTATAAAAAAAAAATAATCAATGATTTTAATCTAACAAAAAATCAAATATTCAAAATTGAAGATTTTATCAATGAAGCACGCTCCTACAACTCCCATACAAATATTGTTGGACCCTCAACACTTCATAATCCTTGGAAAAGCCATGTATTAGATAGTATACAGCTGCATAATTTGTTTAAAAATAAATCATCGTCAATTTTAGACATGGGAACTGGTGCTGGTTTGCCAGGGATCATATTGTCAATATATGGTTATAACAAAGTGTCTTTAGTAGATTCAAATTCTAAAAAAATAAAATTTATCACGAGCGTATGCAAGAAATGCAAAATTAATGTTAAAATTTTTCACGAAAGAGTAGAAAAAATACCATTAAAAAAATATGATTTTGTCACTGCTAGGGCTTTAGCAAATTTAAACACCCTGTTTTTGTACTCTTTTAGGTTTTTAAAAAAAGAAACAAAACTTATTTTTTTAAAGGGATCATCTGTTTTTGACGAGATAAATATTGCAAAAAAATATTGGAAGTTTAACTATAATATAAAAAATAGCATTTCAGACAAAAGAGGAAAAATAATTATTGTTACAAGCTTAAATAAATATGACTAAAATTATTTCTATAACAAATCAAAAAGGCGGCGTTGGCAAAACCACAACAACAATCAATCTTGCCACAGCAATGGTGGCAATTAATAAAAGGGCGTTAATAGTTGATGCGGACCCGCAGGGCAATGCAAGCACCGGAATTGGCATAAAAGAAGATGAAAGAAGCCCGTCTTTATATGATTTAATATCAAAAAACCTTTTTAAAGAGAGCGCAATAAAAAAAACTCTGATTCCAAACTTAGATATAATTCCATCAACAATTGATCTTGCTGCTTCGGAAGTCGAGCTGGCAAATATAGAAAACAGGGAAGGCAGAATTAAAAATATTTTAGATAAAATAATCGGATATGATTTTATTTTTATTGATTGTCCACCAGCGCTTGGATTATTAACAATTAATAGTCTTGTTGCATCAAACTCTGTAATAGTTCCATTACAATGCGAATTTTTTGCTTTAGAGGGGTTAAGCTCTTTGGTTAAAACTATTAATGCCATTCAAGATGGTTTTAATAAATCATTAGAAATAGAAGGGGTTGTTTTAACAATGCACGACAAAAGAAACTCACTTAGTGATCTGGTTGAAAGGGATGTTAGAAATCACTTTGGTTCAAAAGTCTATAAAACAATAATCCCAAGAAATGTTAGAATATCAGAGGCGCCAAGTCATGGAAAGCCAGCTCTTGTGTATGATATTTCATGTCTGGGATCAAAAGCTTATATTGAGCTTGCCAAAGAGGTTATTTTTAATCAATAATGAAACTATGAATAATGAAAATAATAAACTAGGAAGGGGGCTCGCCTCATTGTTGTCTTCCAGAAAAGATGTTGAAAAAACTGACAGCAGCAATATTAATATTGTTCCAATCACATCAATTAGGTCCAACAAAAACCAACCAAGAAAAAACTTTAAAGAACAAGAACTTGAAGAGCTTGCAAAATCAATTAAATCAAAAGGAATACTCCAACCAATTATTGTAAGAAAAACAAACCAAGATTCTTATGAAATAGTTGCAGGTGAAAGAAGGTGGAGGGCAGCTCAGATCGCGGGGGTTCACGATCTCCCGGTAGTAATAAAAAATATTTCAGATCTAGAGGTTATGCAAATTGCACTAATAGAAAACATTCAAAGAGAAAACCTTAATCCAGTAGAGGAGGCAAAAGCATACAAAGTTTTGTTAAAGCAAAGTAATTCAAATTATAATGACTTAATAAGTCTCGTTTCAAAAAGCAGAAGCCACATATCTAACATGATAAGACTTTTGGATTTAGACGAAGAGATTTTGAAATTAATTGAACAAGAAAAAATTTCCATGGGACACGCGAGAGCTCTTATAGGAGTTCCCAACGCTTTAGAGCTAGCAAATGAAATTATAGATAAAAAATTAAGCGTGAGAGAAGTAGAAAAAACATCTGCACAACACAAAAAAAGAAATAACAAAAAACCCAAACTCACCAAAGATGCCAACATAGTTGATTTAGAAAAAGAGCTTTCAGAGAAAATAGGCCTTAAAACATCAATTCATTTTAACCAAGAGGGCTCTTCTGGATCAATAACGCTTTATTATTCAGACTTAGATCAGCTAGATGACATAATGAAAAGATTAAAAAAAGTCTAGCTTAAAACCCTACCTATATTTAATAGCATTCTTTCTAGAATTTCTTTATGTTGACTAGAATTTGTTCGTAATAAAGATTCTGCCCTTCCAACTATGTTATAGGTTTTGTTTATTTTAACCATGTCACATTTTTTTAAAGTTTGTTTAAAAATGGCCTTTTTCATAAACAAATATCTTGGGAAGTTTTTACTAATTGACTCATCCATAGAGTTTTTTTCAAGATCTAAAAAAGTTTTTGATAAAATTCCCAAAAACTTTTTAATTGAATTTAAAATTTCATAACTCTCTGTTGTGCTAATATTGTGTGAAATAATTTCCTTGAACATGTTTAAACTTTTCTTTTCAACCGCATAAAAAAAATAATTTTCCGAGTTTATCAAGGCCCCGTTAAACAATAGTTTTTTTAAGTCACCAATGGTAACACCCCTCTCTTTTAAAGATAGTAGTTTATCAAGCTCGTTTTGAATTGAAAGAAAGTCATAAGTTATATTTTCTAAAAGATACCAATAAGAATCGTTGCTCATTTTTATATTGTGATTATTTAAAAAAGAATTTATTAAAATTTTAACTTTTTTTGAATCTAAAGAATAACAAGCTATGCTGGCATAATCAGAATGGTTGTCAAAGTAGATTTTTAATTTTGAATTGGCCTTTATTCCAACCCCTTGTATTACTATTTTAGAGTCAAAAAGCTCTGCTTCAGATATTGTTTTTAGCAATTCTTCCTTTGGATTTTTTATTATTATAAAATTATTTTTAGAAAAAAGAGATTTTTCCAGGAGTAAATCTTTTAAGTCTGTCTTATCTTTTTTAGAATCCCAATATATTATTTCAGAGTTATCTTTATTTTTTGAATAAATTATTTTAGATAGATTTGAAATTAATCCAACCTCATCACCAAAAAGTAAATAAATTTTTTTATTGAGGCAGGAACTATTCTCGTCCAGAATACTCTGATAGTCTAGCTTCATTTAGTTAATGCAAGCTAAATTTTTAACACCGCCCAGCAATTCTTTAAAAAAAGTCTCGATATTGCTATTTAAGTTTTTTTCAATAGATTCTTTTTTAGATAAATCAGTTCCAAAACTGAAGCCTTCAGACTTTGAATTATAAAAACTTCTAGTGTTTATAGTTGTTTTCTTAATATCACAATTTAAAAGATTGCTATTTAAGGTATAATCTATCGAAAATTCTATACTAAATTTTGAAGCAGTTGCATCTTTTGAGGTTATCTCTGGTGCTTCAGTTTGAATTGAATTTAAAAAAAGTGTATATTCTTTGTTTCCAGAGCTGTTGCCAATTTTATCTACCAGCTTATTATAGATTATGTCAGATCTATCGCCATTAATGAAAATTTGTGTGTTATTTTTTAAATCACTTTTTGCAAACTTTGTTTCATATACATAGTCAAAGCTACCACAATTGGTCAAAAGACTGGCTGCGATTAATAAAAATAATATTTTTTTCATAGATTAAACTACTATATTTAATATTTTTTCAGGAACAAATATGATTTTTTTTATTTTTTTATTTTTAATATATTTATCAATTTTTTTATCGTTTTTTATTACTTCAAACACCTCATTTTCTTTATATTTCCTAGGCAAACTAATAATTAGTCTTGTTTTGCCATTAATTTGTATTGCTGTTTTTGTATTTGTTTCAATCACCTCTTTAGTTTTTTCTGGCCATTTTTGAGAAACTGCTAGCCCCTTTCCACCCACCTTTCTCCAAATTTCCTCACTTAGGTGCGGCACAAAAGGTTGCAAAATTAGAGACATTTTTTTAAAAAGATCGATTAAACCTTCATAGCTTGCAGATTTGTTTTCAACAGCTTTTTGAATGTTATTAACTAGCTCATAAATGTTTGCTATGGATTTATTAAAATGAAATTCCTCTACATTTTTTTCAATATTAATTATACATGTATTAAGTTTTGAGTTTAGATTTTTATTGTTATCATCTGAGTAGCCAGATTTGTCTCCATCTACAACACCTGAAACCATTCTCCAAATTCTATTTATAAATTTATACGAACTACTTATTCCAACATCTGTCCACTCTAAATCTCTTTCTGGCGGGCTGTCTGAAAGCATGAACCATCTTGCAGTGTCAGCTCCATAAGTTTTAATAATTTCTGTTGGATCAACCACATTTTTTTTTGATTTGCTCATTTTTTCTATTTTTCCCACTTCAACTTCTACATTCTTTTCATTAAGATATTTTTTTTGAATCTCATCATATCTAACTTCTTCAGGGGAAAGCCATTTTTTATTTAACTTGTAGGTTTGGTGAGTAACCATTCCTTGAGTAAACAGTCCTTGAAAAGGTTCATCAAAATTAAAATATTTTAGATCTCTCAATGCTTTTACAAAAAACCTAGAGTAAAGAAGATGCAGTATCGCGTGTTCAACACCGCCAATATATTGATCTACTGGCATCCAATAATCAATTTTATCTTTTTCCAAAGCCTCCTCACTTCTTGGATTACAATATCTTAAAAAATACCATGAAGATTCAAAAAACGTATCAAAAGTATCGGTTTCTCTTTTAGCTTTCATTCCTGTTAAAGGACATGTTGTGTTTTTCCAGTTTTCAATTGTATTTAAAGGATTGCCGCCTTCCGAAATAAATTTGATTTTTGGGAGCTTAACAGGCAAATCATTTTTATCCACAGGAACAATTGACCCATCTTCTCTATAAAGCATAGGTATAGGACAGCCCCAATATCTTTGTCTTGAAAGTCCCCAATCTCTTAATTTAAAATTTGTTTTTTTTGTTGAAAGGTTTTTATCTTTAAGTTTTTTATAAACTGCTTCTTGTGCATCTTTTATGCTTAACCCATCTAAAAAGTATGAATTTATTAAAGTTCCATCTTCTGTATAGGCAACATTATTGATTTTAAAATTTTCTTTTTTGGTGTTTTTGGGAAGAATAACCGGTAAAATTTTTAAATTATATTTTATCGCAAAATCCAAATCTCTTTGATCATGAGCTGGACAACCAAATATAGCACCCGACCCATAATCCATAAGAATAAAATTTGCCACAAATACCGGTATTTCAAGATCTTTTTTAAGCGGGTGCTCAACATATAATTTTGTTTTATATCCATTTTTTTCTTTATCGGGATCTTTGTTTTGGTTTTCTTCGATAAATTGATTTAATTTATTATCACTTTTTGCCAAATGAATTGAAAGCGGGTGTTGTGTAGATAGTGCACAAAAAGATGCTCCAAAAAGCGTGTCTGCTCTTGTTGTATATATTTCTATATATTCAATATTGGTAGTGTTGTTTTGAGAAATTTTGAATTTTATTTGTTGTCCTTCTGATTTTCCAATCCAATTAGATTGCATAATTTTAACTTTGTTTGGCCAATTATCTAACTTCTCAATATCAGCAAGCAATTCATTAGAATAAGCGCTGGTTTTTAAAAACCATTGAGATAAATGTTTTTGTTCAACCAAAGCCCCAGATCTCCAACCTCTTCCATCAATAACTTGTTCGTTGGCCAAAACAGTTTTATCGATAGGGTCCCAATTAACCAAAGAGTTTTTTTTATAAGCCAGCCCATTGTTAAAAAGATCTATAAAAAAAGACTGTTCATGTTTATAATAATCAGGGTGACAGGTGGCTATTTCTCTTCTCCAGTCAATAGACAGCCCCATTGATTTCAGCTGGTTTCTCATTACGCCAATGTTAGAGTAAGTCCACTCTTCTGGATTCTTTTTTTCAGTCATTGCAGCATTTTCTGCTGGCAAGCCAAAAGCATCCCAGCCCATCGGATGAAGAACATTAAAGCCCTGCATTTTTTTATATCTAGCAACTACATCGCCTAATGTATAATTTCTAATATGTCCCATGTGAATCTTTCCTGATGGATAAGGAAACATTTCTAAGACATAGTATTTTTTTTTATTTAAATCATTTTCAGTTTCAAAAACTTTTTTTTGAGACCATTCGTTTTGCCAAAAAGGCTCTGAAATTTTGTGATTGTATCGATCAGACACTTTTAGCTTTGTGACAATCTAAGTTTTTTTGCTTTGTTTAAAATTGCATTTTCAAGCTTGGTGTTATTTTCATCATTCACTTTTTGATCTACCCAGTTTCCATTTGCGTTTAAATTTTGACAAAAAGAACTAACAGATAAGTTTTCTGTTTTAAGCTCTACCCCTTTAACAAATATATTTAATTTGCATCTTTCATTGTCATTTTGTTGATCAGTGTACCACTCAGTAATTATAATTCCAGCAAAAGGATCGGCCGACATTAGCGGCATAAAAGATATTGTTTCTAAACTTCCTCTCCAAAGGTATGGGTTTATAGGTAGTCCCACTGCAGCAACATTTGCACTGCTCTTATTATCACCTCCAAGACTTAGAATGTCAGCAGGTTTTTTGCCCAACAGACCTCCACCAGCTCTTAATCTATTTTGAGCGTCCTGCATTTGTATTTTCATATCTTCAGGATCTGAACCTGCTCTAAAAGTAGTTCCAGATCTCTCAATAATAGCATCCCTACTTTGGCTTTTAGCATAAAGCTCAGAAGTGTCTTTAACATCACTGTTGCAAGAAACACAAATAAGTAAAATGATAAAAATAGAAAAAATTTTCATAGTATTTAATTATTCTAAACAGAACATAAAATAAACAAAAAAAAGCGGCTATTTAAAGCCGCTTTTATATAAAAATTTAGTAAGTTAGTCTTAGAAGCTAACTGTAGCGCCAATATACCAAGCAGATCCACTGTTACCAGTTTGGATTGAGCCTTCGTTTTCGCTTTCAGAGTCTGACCAACCAAGAGTTGCAGTAACACCTGAAGCAACAGCATAATCAACACTTGCTCCAACACTCTCTTTTTTATCAGTTGTAGTGTCTGTAATTTGTCCAACTGTGTTATCAGTTCCTTCACCTTGAGTAACACCTAGAGCAAAAGTAAGATCTCCAGATACGTATTTAACACCAGCTGACATGAAATCAGCACCATCAACATCCATAGCATCTCTATCTGATCCACCATTTCTGATGAAGTCTCCACTTGCGAAACCAACACCAACAGTTAGATCACCAGTTACAGCACTAATTGCAACTGCAGCAGCACTAGCAGCGTCTTTTTTAGCTGAAGAGCTTGTTCCTTCAGCAGCATAAATACCACCACCAATAGTAACTGAAGAGTCACCTAAGTCAGTAACATAAGACACACCAATAGAGTATGAATTTTGAGTTGAGTTTGTAGTTGTAGTTGCAGAAGCATCATCATTTAATGAAGCAGATACACCAGCTGTTAAACCAGCAATACCAAATGCATCAGAAGCAGAATGCCACTCAAATCCAACAGCGTCAGAAGTATCAGCATAAGATAGTGCACCAGGAGCTGCGTTTAAAGTTCCTGCAGAAACACCTTGCTCACCACTCGCAGATGGAACGCTTGCAAGTTTAGAAGATGCAGCATTACCAGCTTCGATTAAATCTAATTTACTTCCATCAGTAAAAGTTAAAGTTAGACCACTAGGATCAGTTGCTCCGTCACTTTCGTCTGT
Source organism: Alphaproteobacteria bacterium MarineAlpha5_Bin9 (assembly GCA_002937895.1). Lineage (GTDB taxonomy): Bacteria > Pseudomonadota > Alphaproteobacteria > HIMB59 > PTKV01. The sequence goes on from PTKV01000002.1 coordinate 99,234, forward strand.
CAAATCAAATCCTGTTGAAATTTTCATACCAGCATCTGTTGTTTCAGAAAGACTAACTGAGAACTTACCTAGTTGTGTTGCACCATAAGTATCAGTAGCACCACTGTCTAAGTCTTGTCCTGTAGCACCAACTCTTGTATGTCCTGAGAAAGTAGCTGATGCTGCGTTAGCAGTATTAGCAACTAGACCCATAGAAGACACTAGAGCTGTTGCAACTAGTAGTTCTTTTTTCATAATTACTCCTTTGTAATTATTAATGAATATTCATTAATTCGTGTGAACCAATCACACGATTGACACATTAATTAACGATTTTTTCTTTAATTTCTTTATTTTTTTATAATTTTAATGTATTTTTTTTATAAATGTTGCAAAAATACAACAAAAAATAAACCAATGACCTTTAACCCTCATAATTTCACGAAAATCCAAGCTGTTATAAATAAATATTGTGACGACATAAGAACAACGCCCAAAATTATCGCAGTTTCTAAAACCCACTCTTACGAAGTCATTATTCAAGCAATTAAACATGGTGTCATTCATTTTGGTGAAAATAAAGTTCAGGAAGCGATTTTCAAGTTTTCATCTATTAAAAACAATTTTCCAAATATCAAAGTTCATATGGTGGGAGGGCTTCAATCAAATAAAGTAAAGCAAGCTTTAGGGGTTTTTGATTATTTTCATTCTCTTGACAGATACAGCTTGGTTAAAGAATTTTCCAAACACATTAACTTGTGTAAAAATAAAAAATTTTTCATACAAGTAAACACAGGCGATGAAGATCAAAAATCAGGAATAGCTATTAATGATGTTGATAAATTTATTTCATATTGCCAATATGAAATTGGACTAAATATTATAGGTTTAATGTGTATTCCGCCAATAAAAGAAGATCCCGAAACCCACTTTAAGATTCTTAAAAAGATTAGTATTAAAAATAAATTAAAACATCTGAGCATGGGGATGAGCAGTGATTATAAAATGGCACTAGAGTGCGGCTCAACCTTTGTAAGAATAGGCACATATTTTTTTGGGGAAAGAAAACTCATAAATGAAAATTAATTTATTTATTCAAGAAAACAGCAATGATTCATATTTGCTAAATTTTTTATCTAATTCTTCAAAACATGAATTTATACAAAAAAATTTTTCAAAATTTGAAAAATCACAAAACAATCTAATTATAATTAACAAACAAACTAACCTTAATGATTTTTTAAAAAAAAATAAAATTGACATAAATAACTCAAAAAAAAATATATGTTTTTTTATTCCCAAAAATTATGATCAGTATTTTGTTGAAAAAAATATTCCAAAAATATCTTATCCAATTGGTTATTATGAATTTGAAACTTTGATAGATAATTTTTTTTCAATAAATGAAATTACTTATAAACATCTAAAAATTATAAACCAAAATTTTTTACTTAATTCTAAAAATGATAAAAAAATCCACTTAACTGAGACGGAATATAAAATCATTTCTTTTTTATTTGAAAACAAGAAGGTTAACAAAAATCAAATAAGTGAACAAATTTTAAATCAAGCCCCGGATACTTTTAGTAAATCAGTCGAGTCCCATCTTTATAGATTAAGACAAAAGCTTCAAAATATTGATAAAACATTGACTATTTCATCCATTAAAAACAACTCAATTGTTATTATTTCTAAAACCTAATCCAAAAGAGGATTGACCAAACTAAATAACTTTTGGTCTATTTTAATATTATAAATAGGGCTTAAAATTGTAAAAGAGATTATCTCATTTTCACCCACAACCTCAATTTTTCTTATCTGAATTGGATTAATCTCAAAAACAATTTTTGCATTATACTCTTGTTCTTCAATTATAACTTTTCTTTCAAACTGAAGATACCCCTCGCCTCTTGTTGGGGTGGTGTTATTTAAATAGTTTTTATTTTGAAATAACTCAATAAAAAAACTACCTATTGTTTTTTTTGGATTAAAATACTGTAATTCTTCAAGATCAACATTATAATAAACTCCTTTATTATTTTTAATAATAAATATTATGTTTGATGGAGAGGTATATTCAATTCTGATATTTTTGTCTTTTATATATATTTTACCCTCACTTGTGTCATTGTTATTTATTTGAAGAAAAGTAGAACTAAATTCGTTTAATTTATTAAGATAATTTGTAGCACTATCTTTTAAAAAACTATTTTCATTGCCAGAGGTTTTTGATGTTATCGAAAAAATAATTAAAAATATTGAGATAAGCCTAAACACTTTTTTTAAGAACCGATCTTTTACCAACATGATTAGCTTCAGAAATTATCCCTTCTTTTTCCATTTGTTCAATTATTCTCGCAGCCCGATTGTAACCAATTTGAAGATGTCTTTGTATAAAGCTGGTAGATGCTTTTTGGGTGTCTAGCACTATTTTTACGGCCTTATTATATAATTCATCTGAATTAGCTATATCACTTTCAAAAGAAAATTCATTGGACATTCCATAATCAATATCAGCAGAAATATCTTTTTGTATTTCGTTAGTAGACTGAGAGTTGATAAAATTAACCACGTTTTCTATTTCTTTTTCTGAAACAAACCCCCCATGAAGTCTTAGAAGATTTGCACCATTTTCGAGAAATAACATATCACCACTTCCTAATAGCTGTTCTGCTCCCATTTCATTTATAATCGTTCTACTATCAAACTTGCTCGCAACTCTATAACTTATTCTGCTTGGGAAGTTGGCCTTAATTGTACCCGTTATTACATCTACACTAGGCCTTTGTGTTGCAGCAATTAAATGAATGCCAGACGCTCTTGCCATTTGTGCTAATCTTTGAATTGAGTGTTCTACCTCTTTACCAGCTACCATCATAAGGTCCGCCATTTCATCTATAACCACAACTATTAAAGGCATTGGTTCTAATAAAATTTCTTTTTTTTCAATAATTGGCAGTCTCGTAGATTCATCAATTCCTGTTTGAACTTCTCTATATAGTTTTTTACCTTTAGCTAAACACTCTTCAATTTTGAGGTTAAAAGATTTTATATTTTTTACCCCAGCAGAACTCATTAGTTTGTATCTATCCTCCATTTCCTTAACAACCCACTTTAAAGCTGAAATAGCCTTTTTAGGGTCGGTTACAACTGGTGAGAGTAAATGGGGTATATTTTCATATATATTTAACTCTAGCATTTTTGGATCAATAAGTATAAATTTGCACTCACTTGGTTTAAATTTGAACAATAAACTCATTATCATTGAATTTATACCAACAGATTTACCGGAACCTGTTGTGCCAGCAATTAAAAGATGTGGCATTTTTTCAAGATCTGTGAAAATTTTATCACCAGATATATTTTTTCCTAAAGCAAGAATTAAACCTCTATTAAAGTTTGCAAACAATAAATCGTTAACAAGATCTCCTAACAAAACATCTTGTTTTTTTATATTTGGTATTTCTATACCAATTGAATTTTTTCCAGGCTGTGACGAAACTCTTGCAGAAACAGAAGACATTGATCTTGCTATATCATCTGCTAAATTAATAATTTTACTAGACTTTATACCTGCGGATGGCTGAAATTCAAAAAGGGTAACAATAGGCCCAGTTCTGATATTCTCAATTGTTCCGGTTATATTAAAATCTGATAAAACCTGCTCAAGCTTTTTAGCATTTTCTATATTTCTTTTTTCAATTTCTTTTACAAAGGGTTTGTTTTCTTTTGATATAGATAAAAGTGAAACTGGAGGAAGAGTATACTCGCCAGAAACGCTACTTTTAGAATTACTTTCTAAGACAACACTCTTTCTTTTGTAAGCTGACAGACTCTTTGAAATAAAAGTGGGCTCTGTTTTCATTTTTTTAACTTGTTCTGAATCAGATATTATTTGTTTCTGTTTATATAGTTTTTCTTTTCCTGAAGATGAATTTTTTTTCGTAAATATAAAAATGCCTTTTATCATCATCCAAATAATTCTATATAAAATTAAAAATAGTTTATTAATGAATCTTAATTTGATTGAAACACCAAATAAATATAAGGGTGTAGAAATTAAAAAAAGCAAAAGATATAATATATAAATTAAAAGGGTATTGTTTATCAAAAAAACAAAATCAACAATAAAAACACTTGAAATTATCTCCCCTATTTTTATTTTATTATTTATTAGTTCAAAGTATAAAAAACAAAATATTGTTAAACTAAATAAAAAGAAAAAAAACCGAACATAAATAAAACTTACTTTTTTAAACAATGACTTCTTTACCCCAATTATTAAAAAAAAAGGTAAAACCAAATAAGCAACAAGTCCTAACAAATCAAAAAATAAACCCGATATGTATGCCCCATAAAATCCAGCTAAATTATTGTAAGTTAAAAGATTGTTGTCTTCGATGCTAAAAGAGTAGGCGGGGTCGTTTTGAGAAAAGGATACAAAACTTAATAACAAAAAACCAAAAATCCCAAGAAATATTAAGCCTGTTAAGAAGTTGATTACAAAAATGACACTTTTATTCATAATAAATTAACTATAAATTATAAATTGTAATACTATCAGTTTTATATATTTCGAAGAAAATTATGATTGAAAAAAAGAGTGATTTTATAATTGTTGGATCTGGTTTGATAGGCCTATTCATAGCATATTTCTTGTCAAAACTGGACTTTACAGTTGTATTGATTGAAAAAAATAAACTTTCTCAAAGTAATTATGCTCTAAAAGATGTCAGAACTACGGCAATATCAGAAGGGAGCAAGCAAATTTTATCTAAATTTGGCATATGGACCGAAATTAATAAACAAGCAGAGAAAATTAAATCAATAAAGGTTTTTGATAGAAAATATGTAAATAAAATTGATTTTTCAAATCCAAGAAAAAATTCAGTTTTAGGATATATAGTTCAAAATAAATACATAAAAAAAACTTTAATTAAAAAAATAAAAAAAAATAAAAAAATTGATTTTATACATAATGCAAAAATAAAAGACATAAGTATATCTGATTCATGTGTTGAGTTATATTTGAGCGGAAGAAAAATCAAAGCCTCTCTTTTAATTGCTTGTGATGGAAAGAAAAGTTTTATACGTGAATATTTTAAAATGCAATTATTTCAAAAAAAATATAAACAAAAAGCAATAGTTGTTAACCTATTTCATTGTGTTGATCATTATAACACTGCATATGAGATTTTTTTAAACACCGGCCCCTTAGCGTGCTTACCAATGAAAAAAATTGATAAAAAATATTTTTCTAGTTCGATAGTTTGGTCTCACAAAGCAGATTTTATAAAAACTTTAGATAAAATTAATGAAAAATTTTTAATATCGATACTTAATGAAAAACTAAATCCGATTTTAGGAAAAATAAAATCAATTATTTCAAAAAACACTTTTCCACTTTCAGCACAAATAAACTCTAATTTTAGTTCCAAAAGAATTGTTTATGTTGGTGATAGTGCTCACTCTATTCACCCCATAGCAGGACAGGGTTGGAACTTAGGAATGAGGGATGTTGATTCATTAATAAATATTATCCTTAAAGCTAATTCTTTAGGGCTAGATTATGGTAGTGAATTTGTTACTGATAATTATAACAAACAGAGATATTTCGATGCTTATTCTCTTTACCAAGTTACAGATAAATTAAATTATATTTTTGGAAAAGATGATTTTCTTTCTTCAAAAATTAGACAACTTGGATTTAGCTTAATAGATAAAAATAAAAAAATTAATAATAAAATTGTAAATTATGCAATGGGTATTAGAAATGTTCTCTAAAACTTATCATGGAAGAATTGTTTGAAAAACAACTTTGAAAATTGTTTACAGCTTCAGCTAGAGGGAAAATTATATGAAGCCGAAAAGTGCTATAAAAAAATATTAGCTGATAAAAAGAATTTAAAGAATTTAGGTAATATTTTTTGTAATCTTGGTATTATTTCATCTAAACATAATAAAGAAAAAGAGGCTATTAGTTATTTTAACAAATCTATAAAAATCAATCCAAAATCAACGATTGCTTTTCTTAATTTAGCATTAATTTTTTTAAAAAATAAACAATATAAAAAAAGCATAAACCATTTTTTAATTTCTTTGGAAATAGACAAAAATCCAAATATTTATTTTTATTTAGCTATTGCTTATGAAAAAATAGAAAAAATAGATCTATCAATTCAATATTACAACAAGTCAATTTTATTCAACATAAAAAAAGCCGAATCATTATCCAACCTGGGTAATATATTTTATTTAAGAGGAGACATTAAGCAGGCAGAACAATTTATTTCTAGATCAGTTAAAATTAATTCAAAACTTGATTCAACATATAATAATTTAGGTTTAATCTGTTTAGCAAAGGGGAAAACTAATAATGCAAAAAAAAATTTTTTGAAAGCAATAAAAATCAATAACCTAAATAGCAGAGCTCATTATAACTTAACTAGTTTAATTAATTATCAAAACGATAAAACGCACTTAGAAAACCTGTTAAGAAATTTAAAAAACTCTAAAGAAAATGAAGACAAAGCATATTATAATTTTGCTATTTCTAAAGTATTTTCAGATAAAAAAAAATACAATGAATCATTCAATTACTTAAAAGAAGGTAATAATTTAAAGAGAAAAACATTTGAATTTTCAATAAGCAAAGAAAAAAAATTATTTGCTTCAATAAAAAAAAATTTCAACAAGGTACGTGATTATAGAATAAATCAAGGGTTTGAAAGTGATATACCAATTTTTGTAGTGGGGATGCCTAGATCAGGAACATCTCTTATAGAGCAAATTTTAATTAGCCACAAAAGTGTTTCTGGCTTAGGAGAAACTAATGATCTTGAAATAAGCTTATCAAAATTTTTTGAAATTAAAAAAGATTCAATAATTATAAATGAAAGCTCAACTCAAAACCCACTTAACTATATTAATGTAGGTAAAAAATATTTAGAGAGACTACAAAAAACAACTAAAAACAAACATATTATAAACAAACTCCCTCTTAATTTTAGGTGGATGGGCTTTATAAGATTAATTTTGCCCAACTCAAAAATTATTCATTGCAAAAGAAATCCCTATGATACTATTTATTCAATTTACAAAAGTATTTTTTCAACAAAAGGCAATGAATATTCTTATAATTTAAAAGAAATATCTGAATATTATCTGCTTTATAATAGCCTTATGGAATATTGGCAAAAAAACAACATTGATTTCTATGAGGTTGAATATGAAAAATTAATAAATGACAATGTTAAAGAAATAAAAAATTTATTAAAATATTGTAATTTATCTTGGGATAAAAATTGTCTTAGTTTTTACAAAACTAAATCTGTTGTAAGAACCCTAAGCGCATCTCAAGTAAGAAAAAAAATTTATACAAGTTCTATTGGAAAGTGGAAACCTTATGCTGGTCACATGAGAGAAGTTAAAAATATAATTAAACTCAAGTAGCTTTTTTAACACTAGCGACAATTAAAACCGGGATTCCTCTAATTATAGAATATTGATTTTTAAATTTTGGACTATATAAAATATTTTTTTTTCTATTAATTATCAACCTGTCTTTTGTTTTAGGACACTCAAGTAAGTTTATGCATTTTTTGTTAATTAATTGTTTCATCTGAATTTGTATTTTTAGAAGAAAATTCAAAAAGCGTATTTATTTTATTTGAAAGTTCATTTATGTTTTTGCTTTCTAGGAGAGCCTGTTTTTCATTTACAGAAAATGGACAAATCATTGCCATCATGATTAATAAATTTTTATAATTTATTTTTTTTAGAGAGCTATCTTCTACTACCATATCATTTGATTTTAGATAGTTTTTAACTCTATTTATAAACAGAGCTTTCATATTATCCGTATCAAAATTAACATCTATTTTATAATCCATTCTTTTATAGGTAACTTCAAATTGGCGGAATCCTCTATCATTATTTATTTCATTTATTATTTTAAATTTTGACACACCTCTTAGGTTAATTAAATATCTGTTGTCATCAGTTTCAGAATAGCTGGTTATTTTTCCTAAACAACCAATATTGTAAAGTTTATTATTGTCTTTTGCGTTTGTTTGTATCATTCCTATTAGTTTTTTATTAGCTAGAGCATAATCAACCATAGCAATATATCTTTTTTCAAAAATATTTAGCGGCAGGTTTCCCTCTGGCAATAAAACAGCTCCTGCTAAGGGAAAAACAGGAATTATTGATGGTAAGTTAATCATAATAAATTTCTAAACTAAGAAAAAAGCAAACTTGATAACTTTCTTCTATATATTTTTGTATTTTCATTATTATTACCTAGGGTATCAAAATATTTTATCAAGGTTGTTTTAATTAAATTTCTATCCTTATCTTTAAACTTAAAATAATTATCAAACAAAAGCTCAAAAGCTTTTTCTATTTCTTTATCAAAAAAATACTTGTCAGTAAGCTTTATTAAAACATTAATATCATCAGGCTTTTTATTATAGTTATTTAATAAAATATCAGAAGAGGGCTCTTTTGAAGCCTTAAGCATCATTTTATAGTTTTCTATTTCTTTAACGATGTGTTTTTCTTTTAATATATCTTCAGAAAGAGAGTCAATAAAATTTTTAATTTCTTCGAACTGATTTAATGTTGTAAGACATTTAATGTAGTAGCTAATAATTATTTTATCAGATGGATCTTTGGCAAGCTCTTCTTCAATTATGTTTTTTAAGTCATCAATTTCATTATTTTTAAATTTATATTCAATATTTTCATAAACCTTCTCTTTATTAACTGGAAAAGGGGTGCCTGAAACTTTTTCTATAAATTCAATAATTTTATTTTTTGGAATTACACCCTTAAAACCATTTACTAGTTTTTTTTTATAAAATGCAAAAACAGCAGGTATAGATTGAATTTGTAATTGAGCAGCTATTTGTTGATTTTCGTCTATGTTAATTTTAGCTAAAGATACTATTCCTTGCGAGTCTTTTACAATTTCTTCAAGTAGAGGAGTTAGTTGTTTACATGGGCCGCACCATGGAGCCCAAAAATCTACTAGTATAATCTTATTTTCTGATTCATTAATAACCTTCTCTACAAACTCATTTTCAGTAATATCAAAAATAGAATGATTATTTTTATTTGTATTGTTGATCTCAGACATTTTGATAAATTTCCTCTAGATTTATAATATTAATTTTAATTTTTTTAATTGCAAATAAATTATAAAAATCTAATTTATTAATGTTTACCGTATACTTATTATCTAAAGGATGAAAATTAAAATTTTCAAATTCATTTAATTTAGAATCAAAATAAAAATCCACTCTTTTTTCATTATCATTTAAAAGCCCAAATGGACTTACTGATCCCGGGGCAACATTCAAAATTTTTTTTAAATAATCTTCTTTTGCAAAAGAAATATTTCCAAGATTAAGAGTTTTAGCAATATTTTTTAATTTAATCGTGGAGCTTTCTAAGCATGAAATTAAGAAAAACTGACTTTTTTTATTCTTTAAAAATAAATTTTTTGTATGAGGACCATCAATTTCCCCTCTTAGTTTTTTTGATTCCTCAACAGTGGATAGCGGGGGGTGCGAGTATAATTTATAATTATACTTATGAAAGTTCAGCATTTCTAACAATTGATCTTTATTAATCATAAAATTCATCAAATATTATCTTTTAAGTGTTTATAAAATATTTAAAAACAAAATTAAATATATGTATTTAAATAAAATGAATATAGTGTTTTTATATAGATTATGAGCAAGGTCAACATTCCTAATATTGAGGGTCTTTCTAATGTAAAAGAAGAGAAAGACAAGCTTTCCAGGATATCTACGTTTATGCAGCAAGGAGACTTGTATAATGCTGAAATAATTATAAATGATCTGATAAAAGATAATCCAAACAACTATGTATATAAAAACATTTTATCTATTATTCTTGTAAGTCAAAAAAAATTTGATGAAGCTGTTATTGTTTTAAAAGAAATAGTTGAATTAAATCCAAATTATATTGATGCTTTAATAAACCTAGGAAACATTTCTTTAGAAAAAAATAATTTAGACGATGCAGACTATTATTACAAAGAATCGCTAAAAAAAAGTCCTAAAAATAAATTAGCATTATTTAATTTAGCAACTGTTTATGAAAAAAAAGAAAAATTTAATCAATCTGCGCAGCTTTTTGTTCAATTAATGAAAATTGAGCCTAATAATATAGAATTGCTTAATAGGTATGGGGTTAACCAATCTAAGCTTGGTTTTTTTGATGAAGCTGAAGAGGCTTTTAACAAAATGTTAAAAATCCGTCCTAATTATCTACCTGCAATAATTAATTTAGGCACCTTAAATAAAGATCTTAAAAGATATAATAAAGCTGAGTCTAATTTTTTATTAGCATTAAAAATTCAACCCAATTTTCCAATAGTTTTATATAATTTAGGCACAGTATATGAAGAACAAGAAAAATATCTAGATGCAATCAAGCAATATAAATTAGCTATTGAAGCAGATCCTAAATATGCTCAAGCATATTTTAATCTTGGATGTGTTCAGGGTAAAATAGGGCAAACACACGAGAGTATTATAAGTTATAATAATGCAATTAAATACAATCCTAAACACTCAAAAACAAAATATAACCTGGGAATGGCTCAATTAGCTGTAGACGATTTTGAAAAAGGATGGAAAGGATATGAATTAAGAAAAGTACATGTTATTGAAAAATTTTACAAATTTTTAAAAATTCCCCAAGAAAAAATATGGGATGGAAAAAAATTACAAGACCCTTTGGTAGTTCACTCTGAACAAGGTATAGGTGAAGAAGTTCTATTTAGCTCAATGTTTAAAGATGTTTATGATTTTCAAGACAATTTATATATAACTGCAAATCCGAGAATAATAAACATATTTAAAAGAAGTTTTCCAAAAATTAATTTTATCAATAACAAAGATAAGGAATATGTTTTTGATAAAAATTCAAAACATATTCTAGCCGGATCTTTAGGAGCAAAGTTTAGAAAAAATATTAATGACTTTCAAAAGCCCCCACAATCATGGTTGTTAGCAAGTCCTGAAAAAATAAAATTATTTAGTGGTAAAATTAATAAAGATAAAAGAATTAAAATAGGAATAGCTTGGAAGACCGCAGGAATCAATAGCACAATAAGATACATACCCCTTAGTGATATAGTTAAAATTTTTCCTCAAGAAAAGTTTGAAATAATTAATTTACAATACGGAGATATTAAAAAAGATCTAAATGACTTAAAGAAAGCACAAAACAGAGAACTAATTTACTTTGATGATTTAGATTACACTAATGATATAGAAGGGCTTGCTGCTTTAATTTCCAATTGCGATTTGGTTGTGTCAATCGGTAGTTTTACAGCTAGCTTTTCTGGCTCTTTAGGGAAAAAAACTTGGGTTTTGTTAGCTGCATTTACTGATTGGTGCTGGCACTCAAATACAAACAGGTCTGAGAGTTTGTGGTTTCCAAATATGAAATTTTTTAGACAAAAAAGTTTAAATGTTTGGGATGATGTTGTAGAAAACCTAGATAAAGAGGCAAAATTACTTAAATAAAATTCTATAGATCTTTTTATTCTTATGTTAGTAAAATTAAAGTTTTTATGCGGGCGTAGCTCAGGGGTAGAGCGCAACCTTGCCAAGGTTGAAGTCGAGGGTTCGAATCCCTTCGCCCGCTC